>DASYEC010000046.1:0-14598 GCA_036499225.1 Conexibacter sp. | reverse complement strand
ATCCCGATCGCCTCGTCAAGCGGGTCGTCGTCCTGCGCGCCGTCGCCGAGCAGCGGGTCGGGGCAGACGAACAGGCCGGCGGCGCGCGCCGCCTCCGCCTCCGCCGCGCGCGGGCTCCACAGCCTCACGTCGACGTCGGCTCCTCTCAACGCGCGGGCGAGGTCGCGCGCCCATGGCGCGGCGCCGACGATCAGCAGGCCGGTCGGCTCGCCGTGCGCGAGGCCCGTTATGCGCGCAACGAGCGGTGCGATCACGGCGTAGACGACGACGGTCCCCGCGATCACGCTGAAGACGAGTGGCACGATCAGTCTCGCGCCCGGTGCGCCGGCGTCGGTCAGCTCGATCCCGAAGACCGACGCGGTCGAGGCGGCGACGATCCCGCGCGGCGCGAGCGAGGCGACGAACAGCCGCTCGCGCCAGGGCAGCCTGGTCCCCAGCGTGCTGAGCAGGACGCCGAGCGGCCGCACGATCACGACGAGCACAGCGACCAGCGCGACCGCCTGCCAGCCGAGGTCGACGACGTCGCCGATCGCGACCGTCGCCGACAGCAGCACGAACAGCAGCCCGAGCAGGATCGCGCCGAGCGTCTCCTTGAACTCGACGATCCGCTCGATCTCGACCGTGCGCTGGTTGGCGAGCACGAGCCCCATCACGATCGCCGCGACAAGGCCGGCGTCGTCGCGCAGCAAGTCGGCGGCGGCGAAGGCGGCGACGACCGCCATCAAGGTCGCGGCGACCTTCTGGCGCTCGGCGAGCCAGCCGGCTTGCAGCAGCGGCATCAGGACGAGCGCGCCCGCGACGCCGCAGCCGATCCCGACGCCCATCGTCGCGAAGAAGGTGCCGAGCTTCAGCGACAGCCCGCCGCCGGTGAAGTCGAGCGCGTTGAAGGCGATGACGGCGGCGATCGCGCCAACCGGGTCGACGACGATCCCCTCCCACTTGAGGATCGAGCGGACCGACTTCGCCGGGCGGATGAAGTCGAGCATCGGCAGCACGACGGTCGGCCCCGAGACGATCACGATCGCGCCGACGAGGATCGCGATCGAGTGCGGCACGTTGAACAGCAGCTCGACCGTCAGCCAGCTGCCGATCCAGGTGACGAGCGCGCCGATTGAGACGAGCCGCCCGGCGACGGTGCGGACGCTGCCCTGCAGCTCCTCGCGCCGCAGCCCGAGCGCGCCCTGGAAGAGGATGATCCCGACGGCGATCGAGATCGCGTCGTTGAGCGCCGGGCCCAGCAGCGCGTCGGGGTCGATCAGGCCGGTGACGTCGCCCGCCAGCACCCCGACGGCGAGCAGCGGGACGATCGCCGGGATGACGAGCCGCGCCGCCAAAAGCTGGGCTCCGACGGCGAGGACGACGACGAGCGCCAGTCCGAGCAGCTCGTCATCCATGGCGTTCCTTCAGGTCAGGCGGAGCGCCTAGACCTCCTCGGAGAAGGCCTCGCGCAGTCTCGCCTCGTCCTCGTTGGAGAGGTTCGTGTACAGCAGCTCGGCGTTGGAGAGGTCGAACTCGGCCTCGACCTTGTCGATCACCGCGTCCGAGGTGAGCAGGAACAGCGCCGAGGTGCCGGGCGTGATTCTGTCGCGCGCCTGCGCGATGAATCTGTCGTCGATGCCGACGTCGGTCATCGAGCCCGCGATCGCGCCGGCAGCCGCGCCGACGGCGAGGCCGAGCAGCGGGATGAAGAAGATCAGGCCGAACAGAAGGCCCCAGAAGGCGCCGCCGAGCGCGCCCGCGCCGGCGAGGTTGTGGAGCTGTCTCGTCTTCGGCTTCTTCTTGCCGACCTCCCACTCCACGACAGCCGCGTCGTGGATCTTGATCAGGCCCTGCTTCTGGAGCTGCTCGAGCTTCGAGATCGCCTCTTCTGCACCAGCCGGGTCGTTGATCTTCCAAACGGTCAGCGTTGCCACGTGGTTCCTTTCGTCGGGAGCGTCCGGTCGCACTCCGAAGCGAGGCGGACGCTACGACTTCGTTGTCAACGCGTCAATAAGAAGATCGTCAAAGAGACAATTGTTTGCAGCTTTCACCAACGGAACCCTCAAACGCCGACGGGTAGGGTGAACGAGCTGTGCGCGCGGCCGACAAACCAGCGCTGCTGGCCAACGCGCGGCCGGCGCGATGAGAGACGTGCTGCCGAAGGCCGGCGAGGCGACGGGCGAACGATCTAAGCCGAACCTGCCGATCACCTACCCCGGCCGACCTCAATCGGGAGTAGCGTGGCAGCGTGCCGATTATCAGCCGCATCCTCATCGCCTTTGCCGCGTTCCTCGCGGTCATCGCCCTGCTGGGGGCGTGGCTGGACCGCCAGCTGCTGAACACCGACGACTGGACGAAGACAAGCGTCGCGCTGCTGCGCGAGGACTCGATCCGCGTCCCGCTCGGCAACGCGCTCGCGCAGGCGATCGCCGACGGCTCGAGAACGACCACAGCGCTGCAGGAGGTCCTGCCGCCGAGACTGCAGCCGCTCGCCTCGCAGGCCGGCGCGTTCGTCGCCGACGCCGCGCAGCGCGCGACGCAGCGGCTGCTCGACTCGCCGAGGGTGCAGCAGCTGTGGGAGAGCGCCAACCGCGTCACGCACCACCAGTTCGTCGCGCTGATGGAGGGCAACGGCCGCGAGATCGCGGGCACCGGCGTCGTGCTCGACCTGCGCCCGATGGCGTCGGAGGTCGCCAGGGAGGCGGGCTTCAGCGGCGACCTGTTGACGAGACTGCCGAACCCGACCGGCCGCGTCGTGCTGCTCAGAGAGAACAGACTCGACGCGCTGCGCAAGGTCGTCCACATCCTCGACACGCTCGCGTGGCTGCCAGGGATAGCGGCGGTGGTGCTGTACGGCCTCGCGATCTGGCTGGCGCCGGGCGCCCGGCGGCGGGCGCTGGTGGTTTCCGGAGCAAGCCTCGCGGGCGCCGGCTTCCTCGCGCTGATCGGGCGCAGAGTCGGCGGGCATGAGCTGGTCAACGCGGTCGCGGGCGACGGGCCCTACGTGACCGCCGCCTCCGACGTCTGGCGGATCGGCACCTCGCTGTTGTACGAGCTCGCGACGGTGGTGATCGTCGTCGGGCTGTTCGCTGCGCTCGGCGCGTGGCTGGCCGGGCCGGCGCGCTCGGCGAGCTGGCTGCGCGCACGGATCGCGCCGGCGCTGGCGGCGCCTGTCGCGGCGGTCCTCAGCGTGACCGCGCTCGCCTACATCGCGCTGATCGAGTGGGGGCCGCTGTCGGTGCTGCGCAAGCCGATCCCGATCCTGCTGTTCGCCGCGATGCTGCTCGTCGGCGTCGTGCTGCTGCGCGACCAGGTCGTGAAGGAGCGGGCCGTCCGGCAAGATGGGCTGCGACCCGGACCTGCCGCGTGACGGGGCCGGGCAGCTGGACCGACGTGGCCGTGACCGTGACCCTGACCTGCTGACGTGACGGAGCATCCTCAGCGCGACCCGCTCGCCTGGCTGAGCCGGCCGATCGCCGGCCGCACTGTCCCCGCGCGGCTGATCGAGTTCGCGCGCGCGTGCTTGGACCGGCTCGTGCAGATCCAGTTCGTCGACCGCGCGGTCGCGCTCGGCTCGCTCGCCTTCACCGCCTTCTTCCCGCTGCTGGTGCTGCTCGCCGCCTACGCGCCCGGCGCCGACGACGTCGCCGACTCGCTCAACAAGCGCTTCCACCTGTCGGGCACGACCGCCGACCTGGTCGAGAGCGCGTTCAAGCAGCCGTCGGGCTCGCAGGGCACGGTCTCGGTGATCGGCGTGCTGCTGCTGTTCGGCTCCGCGCTGTCGCTGACGCGCGCGCTGCAACGCCTCTACGAGCTGTCGTGGCGGCTTGAGACGCGCGGGATGCGGGGGACGGTCGGGGGGCTGAAGTGGCTGCTGATCGTCGTGATCTGGGTGACCGCGTTCTCGGCCGCGCGCGAGTGGCTGCTCGACCACACCGGACCGCTGATCTCGCTGACGATCGCGCTCGCGAGCAACGCCGCGCTGTGGCTGATGACGCCGTTCGTGCTGCTCGACGGGCGCGTGCCGTGGCGGAGACTGGTGCCGACCGCGCTGCTGTCGGCGGTCGGGATGTCGGGGCTGTCGGTCGCGTCGGTGATCTACATGCCCGACGCGATCGCGACCTCGGCCGACCGCTACGGCACGATCGGGATCGCGATCTCGCTCGTCTCGTGGCTGGTCGGGACCGGCTTCGTGATCGTCGCCTGCACGGCGGTCGGGGCGGTGCTCGGCGGCGAGACCGACCACGCGCCGCCGCGCCCGCCCGGTCCCGCGATGCCGTCTGAGCCGTCGGCGCCGTCGCCCGGGCCGTCCTCTGAGCCCTCCTCGCCCACTACGCCGGCAGCGCGATGACCGAGAAGACCCCGCCGAGCGGGTCGCTGAGGACCGACATCCGCCCGGCCGGCGTGTCGAACGGGGCGACGACCACTCTCCCGCCCAGCTCGGCGGCGCGGGCGGCCTCGCGGTCTGTGTCCTGCACCGCGAAGTAGGTCATCCAATGCGACGGCAGCTCGGGCGGCCAGATGTCGCCCTCCATCGGCATCATGCCGCCGATCGCCGCGCTCGGGTCAAGCGATCCCTCGCCGGCCGGGTGCCAGGTGAAGTAGCGGCCGCCGTCGAACTCGCTCTCGTTGCTGCGCCAGCCGAACAGGTCGCCGTAGAAGCGCAGCGATCCGTCGACCTCGCGCGTCGTCAGCTCGTTCCAGCTCAGCGCGCCCGGCTCGTTGACGAGTTGCGCGCCTCTGAGCCCCTTCGGCTGCCACAGCATGAAATACGCGCCGCCCGGGTCCTGCAAGACAGCCATGCGGCCGGCTTCGAAGACGTCGAACGGCTCGATCACGACGGTGCCGCCGGCGCTTGTCGCCGTCGCCGCGCTGCTGTCGGCGTCGGCGACCGCAATGTAGGTGTTCCAGACCGGCGGCTGTCCCTCGGTGGGCTGTGAGCCGATCCCGGCGACGTCGCGCCCCCGCAGCCTGCACATGAAGTATCTGCCGGGGGCTTCCGAGGGCATCATGTCCTGCGCCTCCCAGCCGAACAGGCCGCTGTAGAACGCGACCGCGGTGTCTGGGTCATCGGAGGAATGGTCGACCCAGCTCGGCGTGCCCGGCTCGTAGCTGTCCCGCTCGCTCATCGCTTTGCTCCAGTCGGCGGAGGTTCGGTCAACCCACCGTATTCCCCGCGGCACGGGCCGTGTAGGCCGCGCAAGCGCTTGAAAGTGCCAACCTCGCCGGTGTGCGACAGTGCCGCGATGGCCCGTCCTGCCGACCCTTCCCGCGACGCCGCCGCCTGCGCCGCGATCTACGCCCCGTTCGTCGCTGACACCGCGGTCACGTTCGACGAGCAGGCGCCCGACGCCGCCACCATGGCCGCCACGATAGAAACGCTGTCGCGCACGCACGCCTTCCTCGTCGCCGAGCGCGACGGCCGCGTCGCCGGCTACGCCTACGCCGGCCCGCATCGCGAGCGCGCGGCCTACCGCTGGGCGACCACCGTGACGATCTACCTCGACCCCGCCTTCCATCGGCAGGGCATCGGCAGAGAGCTCTACAGCGAGCTGTTCGAGCGGTTGCGCCAGCGCGGCTTCCTGATCGCCGCCGCGGGGATAACGCTGCCCAACGACGCGAGCGTCGGGCTGCACGAGTCGTTCGGCTTCGAGCTCGTCGGCATCTACCGCTCGATCGGCTGGAAAGCGGGCGCGTGGCGCGACGTCGGCTGGTGGCAGCTGCAGCTTGCCGAGCCCGACGCCACGCCTCCGACGGAGCCGCGCTAGCCGGCTGGGGTCGTCGTGGTGGCCGTGGGCGTTGGGTTTTAGCCGAGGCCGGCCGCGAACAGGCGGTTGGGCTCGGCGCCCGCGAATCTGATCCCGGTCGGGAATCTCGCGGTCTCGTCGACGACCACGCACCACGCTCTGTTCGCGTCCGCGATGTTCGGGACGCAGACGCGGTAGAGGCTGCCGTCGACGATCGCCACGATGTCGGCGAGGTCGACGTGGCGGCGGAAGTGGACGGGGGTCTCGTCTCTGGCGCCGATCCACGCCTTGCCGCGCGCGAGCGCGTCAGCCTCGAGCCGGTGGTTGCGCGTCAGCGTGCTGTGGTGGACGACCCCACTCGCGACGATCCCGGCCGCCAGCAGCAGCACGAGCACGACGCCCGCGCGGTCGCGGGCGACGAAGCCCGGCAGGTCGGGCCGCACGCGCCGCAGCGCGATCCCCGCGAACGGCGCGATCGCGGCGACGACGACAATGTTGAGGAAGCCGGCAAGCAGCAGCCCGCCGAACAGGTCGGGCCCCTCGCCCGCGATCGGCAGCCGCGACAGCACGACCGCCTCGCCGACGACGAGGATCGCGAGCAGCGGCGCCAGCACCGCCCCGCGGAAGCGCCAGCGCAGCCTAGAGGTCCACACACGCTCCATCCCTGTTCAGGGTAGGCGGCGTGGGTGGGTCAGGCGAGGGCGGTTGTCGGCGCGCGCGGAGGGGCGCTGGCGGGTGGGCGCGGGCGGGCGGGCGGGCGCCGGCGGGCGGGCGCGCGCGGGTGGCGCTGGCGGCGGGCTCAGCCCAGCCCGGCGAAGGCGTCGGCGGCGGGGTCGTAGACGAGCACCTCGCCAGTCGCGATGTCGTAGACCCAGCCGTGGATCGCGAAGTCGGGCTCGGCGAGCCGGCTGGCGATGAACGGCAGCGAGCGCAGGTGCTCGAGCTGGACGAGCACGTGCTCGGCGACCGCGACGCGCATCTTCGCCTCGCCGTCGAGGTGGGCGTAGCGCTCTCTGACGATCCGCCCGGTCTCCTGCGAGCTCAGCAGCCAGCGCTCGAGCGTCTCCATCCCGGCGATCTTCTCGGGGTGGAGGATCGCGTCGACCGCGCCGCAGTGGGTGTGGCCGCAGACGACGACGTCGCGGACGCCGAGCACCTCGACGGCGAACTCGAGCGAGGCCGCCTCGCCCGGGGCGTCGCCGCCGTTGGCCGGGACGATGTTGCCGGCGTTGCGCACGAGGAAGATGTCGCCCGGCGCGGCCTGCGTGAACATCTCCGGCAGAACGCGTGAGTCCGAGCAGCTGACGAGCGCGATCTGCGGTCTCTGCCCCTCGACGGCCAGGCGCTCCATCAGCGTTCGCTGGCTCTGAAAGCCCTCCTGCTGGAAGGAGTGGATGCCGGCGAGCAGGTTTCTCATGGCGCTCGATCGTAGCCATGGCGCGCGCGAAACGGCGCCCATGGGCGATGGGGGCGAATTTCGCGCCGCCAGCCCTCCGCGCGCGCGCGCCTATCTTGTAGGTGCGATGGTTGATGAGACGACGAGCGAGCAGGAGCTGTGGGTGGCGCGGCTCGGCGTCGTCCCGTATCGCGTGGCGCTCGACTTCCAGGAGGCCGTGCGCCTTCGGCGCCAGGCCGGCGAGCTGCCCGACGTGCTGCTGCTGCTCGAGCACCCGCCGGTCTACACGCGCGGCCGCCGCTCCAGAGACGACGATCTCGCCTTCACGCCCGAGTGGTACGCGCAGCAGGGGATCGACATCGTCACCGTGCGGCGCGGCGGGCTGCTGACCTACCACGGGCCCGGCCAGCTGGTCGGCTACCCGATCATGCGCGTCGACGAGGTGCTGCCGTACGTGCGCACGCTTGAGCAGGTGCTCGTCGCGGCGCTCGCCGACGTCGGCGTCACGACCCACGCGCGGCCCGACGACGGGCCGAGCTATCTCGGCATCTGGGTCGACGAGCAGCGCAAGCTCGCCTCGCTCGGCGTGCACGTGCAGCAGCACGTGACGACCCACGGCTTCGCCGCCAACGTCGACAACGACATGCGCCCGTGGGAATGGGTCGTCGCCTGCGGCCTGCCGGGCGTGCGGATGACCTCGATCGCCGACGAGCTCGGCGAGACGGACCTGACGCGCCCGCCCGCGACCGTCCCCTTCGGCGCCGAGCGCCCGTCCTCGGCGCGGATGGACCGCTTCGCCGACCGCGTCGTCGCCCGCTTCGCCGAGACGTTCGGCATGCGCTCCGTCGAGGTCCCGGTCAGCGCGCTCGGCGTGGAGCTCTTGAGCGGCGGGCGTGTACTAAGGTGAGCTGACCGTGAGCGTGACCGAGCCTCGCAAGCACCAGACGCGCTCCCGCGCGAACCCTGGCGGGATGGACGTCCTGAAGGTCCTCGGCCCCGACGTCCGCCCCTTCCGCGAGCGCAAGCCGGCGTGGTTCAAGGTGCCGGCCCCCGGCGGCCCGCGCCACCGCGAGCTGACGAGAATGATCAAGGCGGAGAACCTCAACACGGTCTGTGTCGAGGCGGCCTGCCCGAACGTCGGCGAATGCTGGGAGCGCGGCACCGCGACGTTCATGATCCTCGGCGACACCTGCACCCGCCGCTGCGGCTTCTGCAACGTCAACTCCGGCAAGCCGACGTGGAACGACCCGCTCGAGCCCGCCCGCGTCGCGCGCTCGGTCGCGAAGATGGGGCTGCGCCACGCCGTCATCACCTCCGTTGACCGCGACGACCTGCCCGACTACGGCGCCTCCGCCTTCGTCGGCGTGATCCGCTCGATCCGCATGCAGGCGCCGTCATGCAAGGTCGAGGTGCTGACGCCGGACTTCCGCGGCCAGGAGATGCCGCTGGCGAAGGTGATCGCCGAGCGTCCCGACGTCTTCAACCACAACGTCGAGGTCGTGCCGCGGCTCTACCCCGTAGCCCGGCGCGGCTCGGAGTTCCTTCGCTCCTGCCGCGTGCTGAAGAACGCGAAGCTGATGGGCGGCGACGAGGTGACGACGAAGTCGGGCCTGATGGTCGGCCTCGGCGAGACGCTCGACGAGATGGTCGAGACCTTCAAGGTGCTGCGCGAGCACCACGTGCAGGTGCTCACCGTTGGCCAGTACCTGCGCCCGACCGAGCGCCACCTGCCGGTCGTCCGCTACTGGCACCCGGACGAGTTCAAGCAGCTCGAGGCCGCCGCATACGAGCTCGGCTTCGATCACATCGCTGCCGGCCCGCTCGTCCGTTCTTCGTACCACGCCGACCAGCACGTCCCGCAGCAGCAGCCCGGCGTCGGGCCGCTCGCGGCAGCGTCCGCGTAAGCACCGGCCGACCGCCCGCCGCATCCCGCTTCACATGGACCTCGAGACCGCGATCCGCACGCGGCGCACGCACAAGGTCTACGGGCCCGAGCCGGTCGACCGCGCGACGCTTGACGAGCTGTTCGACCTCGCCCGCTGGGCGCCCAACCATCACGTCACGAACCCGTGGCGGTTCCGCGTGCTGGGCCCGCAGTCGCTGGCGCGGCTGAAGCAAGCGGCCGGCCCTGAGGCGTCGGCCAAGCTCCACCGCGCGCCGACGCTCGTGCTCGTCTCGGCGGTTCAATCCGGCGAAGACCCCGTCGCCGACGAGGAAGACCTGCTCGCCGCAGGCGCGGCGACCTACGCGCTGCTGCTCGGCGCCCACGCCCGCGGCCTCGCCGCCTACTGGCGCACGCCCGGCGTGATGCGGTCCGACGAGGGCCGCGCGGCGCTTGGGCTGGGGCCTGACGAGCACCCGATCGCGCTCGTCTACCTCGGCCCGCCGCGGCAGGAGAAGGTCGCGCCGGAGCGCGCTCCGGCCGCGGACGTCGTCCGTTACCTCGACTGACGACGGCCGCGCGTGCGAAGCTGCGCGGGCGGTTCCACGTGATCCCCGTCAAGGACAACCTCCAGACTGACCGCGTCGCGGTCGTAACGCTGCTGCTGATCGCAGCCGAGCTGATCGTCTACCTCGTCGTGCAGGGCGGCGGGATCGCACACGGCCCGGGGCCTGGCGAGATCGCCGACCACGGCGCGATCCCTCACGACCTGCTCCACCACGCCAGCGCGCTGCCGACCCTCGTGACCGCGACCTTCCTGCATGCGGGCGTTGTGCCGCTGCTGCTCTGCGTGGTGTTCCTGTGGTGGTTCGGGTCGAGCCTCGAGGACTCGATGACGCGCTGGAGATTCCTCGCGCTGTTCCTGCTCGGCGGGATCGTCTCGACGGGTGTGCTGTGCGTGCTCGACGCCGGCAGCACGACGCCGGTCGTCGGGGCCGGCGGCGCGGTCGCCGCGCTCGTCGGCGCGCACCTCGCGCTCTACCCTGGCGCCCGCTTCTTGTCGGTGCGGCTGCTGCCGTTCGCCTCCGGGCTGGTCGAGGTGCCGTCGCTCGCGCTCGTGGGCGTCTGGCTGGTGGCGCAGCTGCTGATCGGCGCGACCAGCCTCGGCGACCGCCTCGGTGCGGGCGGCATGACCGCCTTCGTCGCCCACCTCGCTGGCCTTGCCGTCGGGGCGGCGACGATTCGGTGGCTGGCGGACCGCCCCAAGCAGGTCCCGCCGCGCGCTGCGGTCGAGGCGGTCGCGTGAGCGGCCGGTTCGGCGCGCGCGCCGGCGCGCCGGGAGCGCGCGAATGACGACGAGACGGGTCGTGCTGGTCGTCTCGCTCGCGTTCGTCGCGCTGCTCGTCTTCATCACCTTCGCCGACGCGGTCAACCACGGCATTACCATCCGCGCCGTCGTCTCGCTGCCGATCATCGTGCTGCTCGGCGTCGGCGTGATCGGCGGCCTGGCCCAGCCGCCGCGGCGGTAGGGGCGACTCGCCAGCTTGCGCGGCCCGCTCGGCGGGCTGCCGTGCGCGGCGCACCGGCGACATGCGGCACCTGCGCGCCGACGCGCCTCCTTCCGGTACGGTCGGGCGATGAGGCCGGGCGTATGGATTGGGCTGGCGCTGATGAGCGGGGTGCTCGCGCTTGCCGGTCCCGCGGCCGCGCACCGCGTGCCGAGCGCCGACGAGCTGACGGCGATGGCCGGCGCGACGGGGCCGCCGACCGACCCGGCGTGCGTCAGAGGGCTGATCTCGACGCTCGACGTCCGCTGGGGCGCGCTGTTCGCGACGCATGGAAACGGGTGCCCGTCGATCGACCGCACCTGGGTCCTCAGACGCACCGCTCCCGACACGCCTGGCAGCCGCTGGGGCGAGCTGCGCCAGGGGATCAGCTTCGGCGTCTGTGCAAGCGACCTGCCGGGGATCCCGAACAAGGTCGGCGTCGACCTCGGCGTCTGCGCGCCGCCGTCGAGACGGGTCTACGCGCCCTCCGGAAACGGCTTCGCGTTCAAGCCGGCGCGGCTGCCGTACGGGCAAAGCGCCTCGGTCACCGGCCTGCGCTGGTCGAGCTGGAACGGGCCGAGAGCCCACGGCAGCGGCACGTTCGTCTACCACGACCGCTACGGCGCCGGCTTCCGCGTCGCCGTCACCGTCACCCTCTCCGCGATCGACGACTGCGGCAGCAACCGCACCTACCTCGCCAAGCAGCTCACCGCCGCCCGCCCGCAGGACCGCTCGTTCGTGCGGGCCTACGCCGCCCGCTGGTTCCTCCAGTGCCCAGGCGTGATCGGCGTGCCCGGCCGCTGAGCGGCGCAGCGCCCGCGCGGCACGTCCCCGGGCCGCGCCCTCGCGCCACGCGAGCTCTGACACGAGCGCGCCAGCGCGCCGCGGGGGCGCGGCACATCCCCGGGCTGCGCCCTCGCGCCACGCGAGCTCTGACACGAGCGCGCCAGCGCGCCGCGGCTGCGGCCAATCGCCCACCGTGCGGCGGCGCTGCCTGGCATTCTTCGAGCGCCCCGCGCGCCGCGGCTGCACCCAATCGCCCACCGTGCGGCCGCGCTGCCTGGCATTCTTCGCGCGTGCCGTATGACGACCGCGCATTGCGAGATCGACGCCAACGCGCGCAGGCGCAGCGACGGCGGCGTCGGCAGCGCAACACGATCGCGGCGTTCTTCGTGCTCGTCGTCGTCGCGCTTGCGGTCGGCGGCTTTGAGCTGCTGGGCAACAGCGGGAGCTCGCCGGTCGGCGGGACGCCCGCCGCCTCGGCCGCGGCGCCGAAGCCAGCGCTCGCGACGATGACGGCGCCAACGCCGCGCCAGCACGCCTGGGGCCGCACGCCGGACCCGGACGCGCAGGTCAAGGTCGACTTCCGTAGACCGCCGCGCGCCGGCCTGCTCGTCGACGCCACCACCGGCAGGGTCCTGTGGAGCGACAACGCCGAGCGCAGGCTGCCGATGGCGAGCGTCACGAAGATCATGACGGCGCTGATCGTGGACGAGCGTACGCAGCCGCGCGACAAGGTCGCGATCACCAGAGAAGCCGTCACGGCGCCGGGCTCGCGTGTCGGGCTTCTGCCGAAGGGCAAGCGCGCTCAGGTCGAGACGCTGCTGTACGGGTTGCTGCTGCCGTCGGGCAACGACGCGGCCGTCGCGCTCGCCCAGCACGTCGGCGGCTCGGTCGCGAGGTTCGTGCGGATGATGAACGAGCACGCCCGCCAGCTCGGCCTCACCTGTACCCATTTCGCCTCCCCGTCGGGGATCGTCGACAGAGGCAACTACTCGTGCGCTCCCGACCTCGCGCTGCTCGCGCGCGACCTGCTCCAGCGGCCCCGCCTGGCCAGAATCGTCCGGACCCCGCAGGCCGTGATGCCGCTGCCGATCAGAGGCGGCAGAGTCTGGCTGTCCGGCCACGACCCGCTGCTCGAGGCCCACTACGCCGGCGCCGACGGCGTCAAGACCGGCTTCACCGACGCGGCCGGCTCGTGCTTCGTCGGCGCAGCGCACCGCAACGGGCACAGGCTGATCGTCGTCCTGCTGCACTCGCCGAACGTCGTCGGCCAGTCCGAGCGGCTGCTCGACTCCGGCTTCGCGAAGCTCGGCGCGTAGCGCAGAGCCCTGTCCTCGGGCTCGGCGCGTAGCGCAGAGCCACAGCAGCGAACTTCTCCTCGTCCGGATCGGCGCACCCAGAGGAGGGGAAGTTCGATGCCCTATAGGGGCACCGGACTTCCCCTCCTCCGGCCACGCGCCCGCGCGGGTTGCTTCCGAGCCGCCAGCCCCCGGCCTGTATCGTGCCCGCCAGGAGATTGGCCAGTCAGCCAGGAAGGGAGCGACGTGGATCTCAACGACTCGCCCGAGCTTGCCGCGTACCGTGCGAAGGTGCGCGCGTGGCTCGAGCAGAACGCCTCTGCCGCGCCACGGACGCGCGGCACCGGCGACGACGCGGGGGGCGTCGCGGCGCACCGCGCCTGGCAGCGGCGGCTGGCCGAAGCCGGCTTCGTCGGCGTGACGTGGCCGGCCGAGCACGGCGGCCAGGGCCTCGGCCCGCTGATGCAGGTCGTCGTCAACCAGGAGATCGCGCGGGCCGGCGTGCCGGGGATCCTCGACGTGATCGGGGTCGGCATGCTCGGCCCGACGATCATCGCCCACGGCAGCGACGAGCAGCAGCAGCGCTACCTCGCGCCGATGCTGCACGGCGACGAGGTCTGGTGCCAGCTGTTCTCAGAGCCGGCCGCCGGCTCTGACCTCGCCGGCATCCAGTGCCGCGCCAAGCGCGAGGACGACGGCGGCTGGCGGATCACCGGCCAGAAGGTGTGGACGACGAACGCGCAGTTCTCGGCCTTCGGCCTGCTGCTCGCGCGCACCGACGCCGACGTCGCAAAGCACAAGGGCCTGACGATGTTCATCGTGCCGATGGACGGCGAGGGCGTGACGGTCCGGCCGCTGCGGCAGATCTCCGGCGAGCCTGAGTTCAACGAGGTCTTCTTCGACGACGTGCGCTTGGAGCCCGGCTCCGAGGTCGGCGGAATCGACGCCGGCTGGGGCGTCGCGCTGACGACGCTGATGTTCGAGCGGCTGACGATCGGCGCCGGCAGCGAGGGCCTCGGCTACCGCGCCGACCGCTTCGCCCGGGCGATCGCCTCCGACGACACCGCCTCCGCCGACCCGCAGGTTCGCCACGCCTTCGGCGAGCTGGCGACCGAGCTGCTCGCGCTGCGCTTCACCGGCTACCGCCTGCTGACGGCGATCAGCCGCGGCCAGATCCCCGGCCCGGAGGCCGGCCTCGGCAAGGTCACGGCCGTCAACGGCGCGATTGCCGCTGGCGACCTGATCGCCGACGTGCTCGGCCCCGAGGCGCTCGCGGACAGCGAGTGGTCCGACCTGATCTCGTTCCTGCCGGGCCTCAAGTCGGCCGGCGGCACGGAGGAGATCCTGCGCAACACGATCGGCGAGCGCGTGCTGGGGCTGCCGCCCGAGCCGCGCCTGGACAAGGGCATCCCGTTCTCGGAGCTGCGCGCTAAGGAGCGCCAGGAGGTCAAGGCATGAACTTCGCGCTGTCAGACGAGCAGGAGCTCCTGCGCGAAGCGGCCAAGGACGCGCTTGGCCGGGTCAGAACAGTCGAGGCCGCGCGCAACGCGCTCGAAGGCGAGCCGCTGCCGGACCTGTGGCCGACCGCCTCCCAGGCCGGCTGGACCGGGCTCTTGATCTCCGAAGAGCATGGCGGCGCCGGCCTCGACGCGATCGACGCGATGCTCGTGCTGCTCGAGTGCGGCCGCGTGCTGGCCGGCGTCGCGCTGCTCGGCCACCTGCCGGCGACTGCGCTGCTCGACGCCGATGGCTGCGACGACGCGCTGCTGCAGCGGCTCGCGGCCGGCGAGGCGCGCGCGGCATACGTGCCGGCGCGACCGGGCGACGACCTCGACCCGGCCTGGACCGCCGAGCCGCGCTCCGGCAAGCGGCGGGCGGCCGCGCCGACGATCTCGCTCGACGGCGACGGCAACGGCGACGGCAACGGCAACGACGACGACGACGACGGCGCGACGGTGAGCGGCAC
>DASYEC010000045.1:0-70733 GCA_036499225.1 Conexibacter sp. | reverse complement strand
AGCGCCCCCGCCGCGCGATGTCGGCGAGGCGGACGACGGCGCGCGTGCCCCGGACGACGCTCGCTGCGAGGCGCGCGGCCTTGAGGGGCGCCGACGCGTCGAAGTCGCGCCGCTCCATCGGTCGGCCCCACGGCTCGATTGGGTTCTCCACGAAGTCGGGCAAGAGGTGGAGCTCGTCGACGACGTGGTCGCCGGTCAAAAGGTCGGCGATGGGGCCCGCGCGCGGGAGCACGACGGCGCGGTGGATGGCCGCCGGGTCGAGGAACTTGAGGATCGAATGGAGGCTGCGTCCGGGGCCGCCGTTGCGAGCGGTGTCGTTGATGAAGAGCACGCGGAGCTTGGAACGTGCCGCGGGTCGGTCCATCGGCGCCTTGCCTACAACGTGGAGCGAGCCTCGCGCCACCCCGACGATGTGTTACGACGCCACCGTGAAGGCGAAGGGGCCCGGCGCGACGTCGCTCGACGCGCTCCGCGCCGACATCGTCGCTTGCCGCGCGTGCCCGCGTCTCGTGGCGTGGCGCGAGGAGGTCGCGCGCGTGAAGCGGGCGTCGTTTGCCGACCAGGAGTACTGGGGCCGGCCGATACCGGGCTTCGGCGACCCTGACGCGTGCATCCTGGTCCTCGGTCTCGCCCCCGCCGCGCACGGCGGCAACCGCACCGGCCGCGTCTTCACCGGCGACCGCTCGGGCGACTGGCTGTTCGGCGCGATGTACCGCACCGGCCTCGCCAGCCAGCCGACCTCCGTCAGCCTCGATGACGGCCTCAGGCTGATCGACGCCTACATCACCGCCGCGGTCCGCTGCGCGCCGCCGGCCAACAAGCCGCTCCCGTCCGAGCGCGACAACTGCTTCCCCTACCTCGAGCGTGAGATCGCGCTGCTGCGCGGCGCGCGCGTCGTCCTCTGCCTCGGCTCGTTCGCTTGGGACGCCGCGCTGAGACTGCGCGCCGCGATCGGCGACCCGGTCCCCCGCCCGAAGCCGAGATTCGGCCACGGCGCCGAGCTTCCCGGCGAGCGCCTGACGCTGATCGGCAGCTACCACCCCAGCCAGCAGAACACGTTCACTGGCCGCCTGACGGAGCCGATGACCGACGCCGTGATGCTCCGCGCCCGTGAGCTGGCCGGGCTCGGCGCGCCGTAGCGGCGACTCAGGCGCGAGCGTCGGCCGGCGCCTGCGCGAGCGCGTCGAGCGCGGGGACGTCGAGCGGGTCGATGCGCTGCAGGCCTGGACACCCCGACGCATATCGCGTCATCGAACGTCCGTTCGCCTTGCCGCGCCGTGCGCGCTAGGCTCGTAAGCCGCTGATGGGAGCCTCTCCGCTTGACACGTTCAACCCCCGCGTCCGTGATTGGTTCACGCGCGCCTTCGCGACGCCGACCGAAGCCCAGGCACAGGCGTGGCCGGCGATCGCGACTGGCGAGCATGTCCTGATATCGGCGCCGACCGGGTCGGGCAAGACGCTCGCCGCCTTCCTGTGGGCGCTCGACCGCTTGTCGGCGACGAGCGTGATGAGCGAGGACAACGGCGGCGGCGCGGCGGACGGCGCGATCGAGCGCAGCACGCGCCTCATCTACGTCTCGCCGTTGAAGGCGCTCTCCTACGACATCGAGCGCAACCTGCGCGCGCCGCTCGCCGGGATCGGCGGCGACATCAGCGTCGCGATCCGCACCGGCGACACGCCGCAGAGAGAGCGCGCGCAGATGCTGCGCAGACCGCCGGACATCCTCATCACGACGCCCGAGTCGCTCTACCTGATGCTCACGTCCAGAGCGCAGGAGATGATGACGGGCGCCGAGTGGGTGATCCTCGACGAGATCCACGCGGTCGCCGGAACCAAGCGCGGCGCCCATATGGCGCTGACGCTCGAGCGCCTCGACGCGCTCGTCGGCGAGCACACCGGCCGCAGCGGGGTGCAGCGGATCGGCCTCTCGGCGACGCAGAACCCGCTGGAGGAGGTCGGCCGCTTCATGGTCGGCCCGCAGCGCAGATGCCGGATCGTCGACACGGGCATGCGCAAGCCCCTCGACCTGAAGATCCACGTGCCGGTCGAGTCGATGGTCGCGCCCGACCAGGCGCCGCCGGGCGTCGAGATCGACCCGCTCGACCCACTTCCCATCCCCGGGGGCGAGTCGACGAGACGCTCGATCTGGCCGGCGATCTACCCCGAGCTGCTGAGACTGGTGCAGGAGCACCGCTCGACGATCATCTTCGTCAACAACCGCCGCTCAGCCGAGCGGCTCGCGCTGCGGCTCAACGAGCTTGCTGGCGAGTGGGCGCGGGAAGCCGACGCGGAGGCCGACGGCGATGGCACCGGCTACGTCGGCCCGCCGACGCCGATCGAGATCGCGCGCGCCCACCACGGCTCGCTCGCGCGCGAGGAGCGGCTCGTCGTCGAGGAGCAGCTGAAAGCCGGCGAGATCCCCTGCATCGTCGCAACCTCGTCGCTCGAGCTGGGGATCGACATGGGCGCCGTCGACCTCGTGCTGCAGGTCGAGTCGCCGAAGTCGGTTGCTGCCGGGCTGCAGCGGATCGGCCGCGCCGGCCACAACGTCGGCGACACCAGCAAGGGCCGCATCTTCCCGAAGTTCCGCGCCGACCTGCTCGAGTGCGCCGTCGTCGCGCAGCGGATGCGCGAGGGCGCGATCGAGCCGACGGTCGTGCCGCGCAACCCGCTCGACGTGCTCGCCCAGCAAGTCGTCGCGATGGCCGCCGCCGAGGAAGAGCTGAACGTCGACGAGCTGTTCGCCCGCGTGACCCGCACCCACTCCTACGCCGAGCTGTCGCGCGCGCAGCTGGAGAACGTGCTCGACATGCTCGACGGCCGCTACCCGTCGAGCGAGTTCGCCGAGCTGCGGCCGCGGATCGTCTGGGACCGGATCGCCGGCGTGATCCGTCCGCGCAGAGGCGCCCGCCAGCTCGCCGTCACGAACGCCGGCACGATCCCGGACCGCGGCCTTTTCCTCGTCACGCTGCCCGACGGCCGCCGTGTCGGCGAGCTCGATGAGGAGATGGTCTACGAGGCGCGCCCCGGCCAGACGTTCCTGCTCGGCGCGTCGAGCTGGCGGATCGAGGAGATCGGCCGCGACCGCGTGATCGTCACCCCCGCGCCAGGCGCGCCCGGCGCCGTGCCCTTCTGGAAGGGCGACGGGATCGGCCGCCCGAAGGAGCTCGGCGCGGCGATCGGCGCCTTCAGCCGCTGGGCGGTCGACCAGAAGCCCGAGGCGCTGGAGCAGAGCCACGACCTCGACCCGCGCGCGGCGCGCAACCTCGTCGAGTTCCTGCGCGAGCAGCAGCAGGCGACGCGCGTGATCCCGAGCGATCGCACGATCGTGATCGAGCGCTTCCGCGACGAGATCGGCGACTGGCGGCTGTGCGTCCTGTCGCCGTACGGCGGGCGGATCCATGCCGCCTGGGGCCTCGCGCTGAGCGCGAAGATCCGCGACGAGCTCGGACTGGAAGCCGACGCGATCTGGTCCGACGACGGGATCATCGTCCACCTCCCCGACGCCGACGAGCCGCCTGGTGCGGAGATCGCGCTGATCGAGCCAGACGAGCTGGAGGACGCGGTCGTCGCTGAGCTGTCGTCGAGCGCCCTGTTCGGCGCGCGCTTCCGCGAGAACGCCGGCCGCGCGCTGCTGATACCGCGGGCATATCCGGGAAAGCGAACCCCGCTTTGGCAGCAGCGGCTGAAGTCACAGACGTTGTTGGAAGTCGCCAAGCGGTATGGCGAGTTTCCCATCATCCTCGAGACCTATCGAGAGTGCCTTCGCGATGTCCTGGACCTGCCGGGCCTGCGCGATCTGCTGACGCAGCTGCAGCGGCGCGAGCTGTCGCTCGTCGAGGTCGAGACGGCGACCGCCTCGCCGTTCGCCTCTTCGCTGCTGTTCGACTACGTCGCGACGTACATGTACGAGGGCGACACGCCCAACGCCGAGCGGCGCGCGGCGGCGCTGTCGCTCGACCGTGACCTGCTGCGCGAGCTGCTCGGCCAGGAAGAGCTGCGAGACCTGATCGACGCCGACGCGCTGGAGCAGGTCGAGGACGACCTCCAGCAGCGCTCGCAGCGCACCCGCGCGACGAGCCGCGACGAGCTGCACGACGTCCTGCGCCGGGTCGGCGACCTGACGGCCGCGGAGGCGGGGCAGCGCGTTGTCGAGGGGATCGACGCGGCCGCGCTGTTGGAGCAGCTCGCCGGCGAGCGCCGCGCGGTGCTCGTGCGCGTGGGCGGCGAGCAGCGCTGGATCGACGCCGCCGACGCCGGCCTCTTCCGCGACGCGCTCGGCACCGTCCCGCCGGGCGGGCTGCCGGAGGCGTTCCTCGCCGACGTCCCGGACGCGCTCGTGAAGCTGCTGCGACGCTTCGCGCAGACGCACGGCCCGTTCACGACCGACGAGCCCGCGGTCCGCTTCGGGCTCGGCACGGCCGCGGTCGAGATCGCGCTGAGAGCGATGGAGACCGGCGGCGAGCTGGTGCGCGGGGAGCTGCGGCCGGGCGGCGCCAGCGGCACGCGCGAGTGGTGCGACACCGACGTGCTGCGACGGCTGCGACGGGCGTCGCTCGCCGTGCTGCGCAGAGAGATCGAGCCGGTCGACCAGCGCGCGCTCGCGGCCTTCCTGCCCAGCTGGCAAGGCGTCGACAAGCATCCGCCGGGCGGCGCGGGCGTCGATCGCCTGCGCGAGCAGCTCGTGCCGCTGCAAGGCCTTGCGCTGACGCCCGAGACGTGGGAGCGCGACGTGCTGCCGCGGCGGGTCGGCGCGTACTCGGCGACATGGATCGACCAGCTGTGTGCGAGCGGCGAGTTGGTGTGGGTCGGCGCCGGAGCGCTGGGCCGCACGAACGGGCGCGTCGCGCTCTACTTCCGCGAGGACGCGCCGCTGATCGGGCCGCCGGCCGCGGCGGCGAGAGCGCCGACGTTCGACCTGCCCGAGCACGCGGCAGTGCGCGAGCGGCTGACCCAGGGCTCGTGCTTCTTCAGCGACCTGCTCATCGACCTCCCGCAGTCGCCTGAGGCGATCCAGGAAGCGCTGTGGGACCTCGCCTGGGCCGGCGAGGTGACGAACGACGCGTTCGCGCCGCTGCGCGCCCCGCGGCTGACGCTTGCGCGGGCACAACGGCAGGCGGCGGCACGGGCCGGGCGCGCCGGGCGCTTCTCCGGCCGGCGCCGAGGCGCGCGCGCCGAGGTGCAGGGGCGGTGGTCGCTGACCGCGCCGCTGTTCGCCGCTGCGCCCGGGCAGCCGCAGGACCCGAGCGCCAGACGCCGCGCGCTTGCCGAGCTGCTGCTTGAGCGCTACGGGATCGTCACGCGCGAGCTCGTGCTGGCAGAGGGGATCCCCGGAGGCTTTTCCGGCATCTACACCGAGCTGTCACAGCTGGAGACGATCGGGATCGCGCGGCGCGGCTACTTCGTCGAGGGGCTCGGCGGCGCGCAGTTCGCGCTGCCCGGCGCCGTCGAGCGCCTGCGCGCGCAGAGAGCGCCCGAGGAGTCCCCGCCGCTCGTGCTCGCCGCGACCGACCCCGCGCAGCCCTTCGGGACTGCCCTTCCGTGGCCGAAGCGGGAGGAGCTGGCGCGTCTCGGCGCCGTCGCGCCCGGGGTCGACGGCGACCGACTGGCCGCCCGCGGTGCCGGCCCCGCGACCGGGCGCCGCCCCGCCCGTGCCCCCGGCGCGACGGTCGTGATCGTCGGCGCGGCGCCGGTGCTCTACCTCGAGCGCGGCGGCAAGGCGCTGCAGGTGCTGGTCGAGGACGACGACGCGCGGGTGATGGACGGCCTGCTCGCCCTCGCCGACCACACCCGCGCCGGCCGCATCAGACGAATCGCGCTGGAGAAGGTCAACGGCGCCTCCGTGATGGGCACCCGCTGGGAAGCGATGCTCGCCGAGGTCGGCTTCAGCGCCGGCCCGAGGCGGCTGACGCTGTCGGCGTAGCTGGCGCAATCGCGCGCTTCCACAGCCGGCCCCGGCGCGAATACGCTCTGCGCCATGGAAGACGGCATCAGCATCACACGGCTCGACCCCGATAGCGGCGAGCGGTTCCAGCCGCTGCGCAGGCTGCTCGGCGTCGCAGCGTTCGGCATGAACCTGATCACGCTGCAGCCCGGGCAGCGGGGGCGGATCCATTCGCACGCCCATCAGGAGGAGGTCTTTCTCGTGCTCGAGGGCCAGCTCGCGCTCAGCATCGAGGGCGAGGAGCAGCGGCTCGGCGAGGGCGAGCTCGTGCGCGTCGCTCCGGGCGTCCGGCGCCAGCTGACCAACCGCCGCGCGCTGCGGCTCGTGCTGCTCGCGCTCGGCGGCGCCGGCGAGCACGTCGGCAGGGACGGCGAGGCGTGGGCCGCATGGGACGCGCCAGCCTCCACGCCTCCGCGCGACATGCCGTTGCCCGAGGACGTGCCGGTCGAGCAGGACTGAGGGCCGCGGCAGCGCAGCGCGCGGGCGAGACGCTGCCTCGTGCGCCGCGCCGCCACGCAACACGCGCCCGGCCTACGCCACGGCAGCCGCCTGCGCGGCGCGGTAGACCTCGATCACGCGCGCGTAGCCGTCGGCGATGTCGCGGATCGCGGTCTCGCGCGGGAGGCCTTCGTGGATCCAGGCGGAGACGGCGTTCCACCAGATCGAGCGGCCGATCGCGAAGCCCTCCCAGCCGTCGGCCGCGGCGGCGACCGAGAGCCAGTGCTCGACGCGCTCCTGCGGGGCGTTGCGGCCGAGCACGATGCATGGCGCGCCGCCGGTGCGGGCAGCGACGGCCTCGGACTCGGCGACCGTCTCGAGCCCTTCGAGCTTCCACATCGGCGCGACGACGCCGGCCGCGCGGAAGTCGTCGATCGTCTGGCAGGTCAGCTCGGCCCGCAGCTCCGCGTCGTAGCGGTCTCGGTCGCCTGAAACCGAGTCGAGCTGCGCGGTCGTCGGGGGCACGAGCAGCTCGAACAGCAGCTCCGACGAGCTGCGCGCGACCAGCTCGGAGACCTCCGCGAGCGTCTCGCGCTGGCGCGCGTTGGAGCCGGCGTCGCTGCCCGGGTTGTAGCGGACGAGCACCTTCGCGTAGTCGGGCGCCAGCGCGTCGATGTGCGCCGCGGCTTCGTCGCCGTACTCGAGCTCGAACTCGTCTTGCCCGCTCGCCTCGATCGCGACGGCGGACGCCCAGCCGTCGGCCTTCGCGAGCCGCGCGACGTCCGCGCCGTACTGCTCGTCGACGAGCACCCCAGGCCGGCCGCGACCGGCCGTCGCGACGCCGCGGCTCGCGCTCGCGTCGCGGCCGCCGCCCTGCCCGTCCGCCTGCGCCAGCCCGGCCGCCGCGCCTTCGTAGATCAGCCGTTTGGCGTCTGGCAGCAGCTCGCCCGCGCGCGTCTCCTGGCCGGGGAGCATCCCGCGCACGAGGCCGGAGCGATGGTCGAGCGCCAGCAGGAACAGCGGTGAGTCGGTCGACATGAGGCCCCTTCAGCCGACGGTGGCTCTGCGCACCACCGGTCGCTCTTCGTGATTGATATTGCTTGTTTAGAACGCTAGCCGATCAGGAGCGCGCAGTGTAGGCTGTCGCTCATGGTCAAGATCACGTTCATCGGCGCCGGCAGCGTCGAGTTCACGCGCGAGCTTCTCGGTGACCTGCTCTCCTTCGACGAGCTGGCCGACACGCACATCGCGCTGCACGACATCGACGCGGAACGGCTCGCGACCGCAGAGGCGATGGCCCGCTGGATCGACTCCCAGCTGGGCGGCAAGGCGACGATCACGACCCACCTCGACCGCCGCGAGGCATTGGAGGGCACCGACTTCGCGATCAACATGGTCCAGGTCGGCATGCACGCCGCGACGCTGCTCGACTTCGAGATCCCCGCCAGACACGGCGTGCGCCAGACGATCGGCGACACGCTCGGAATCGGCGGCATCTTCCGCGCGCTGCGCACGATCCCTGTGATGCTCGGGATCGGCGAGGACCTCGCCGCGGTCGCGCCAAACGCGTGGCTGCTCAACTACACCAACCCGATGTCGATCCTCTGCCAGGCGTACGCCGAGGGATCGCCGCACAAGCAGGTCGTCGGGCTGTGCCACTCGATCCAGCACACGACGCATCAGCTCGCCGACCTCGTCGGCGTGCCGTTCGAGGAGGTCACGTTTCTCGGCGCCGGCGTCAACCACCAGGCGTTCATCCTGCGCTTCGAGCGCGACGGCGAGGACCTGTACCCGCGCTTGCGGGCGACGGTGGACGCCGACCCCGAGCTGCGCCGCCGCGCGCGCGTCGCGCTCTACGACCGGCTCGGCTACTACCCGACCGAGTCAAGCGAGCACGGCTCCGAGTACGTGCCGTGGTTCCTGCGCGACGACGAGCTCGTCGACCGCTACCGGCTGAAGGTCGGCGACTACATCGAGCGCAGCGAGGAGAACCTCGACGAGTACGAGAAGACGAAGGAGAAGCTCGCCGCCGGTGAGCCCTTCCCGCTTGAGCGCAGCCTCGAGTACGCCTCGTTGATCGTCCACGCGATGGTGAGCGGACAACCCCAGGTGATCTACGGCACGGTGCAGAACAACGGCCTGCTCGCGGACCTGCCGGCGCGCTCAGCGGTCGAGGTCCCCTGCCTGATCGACAGAACCGGCGTGCGCCCGACGCCGGTGGACGGCTACCCGGCGCAGCTCGCCGCGCTCAACCGCACCTTCCTCAACGTCGCGGACCTGACCGTGCGCGCTGCGCTGGAAGGCCGCCGCGACCACGTGCTGCACGCGGCGATGCTCGACCCAGCGACGTCGGGCGCGCTCAACCTCGACCAGATCGCCGCGCTCGTCGACGAGCTGCTCGAGGCCCACGGAGACCGCCTGCCGGAGGGCCTGCGCGGCTGATGCAGCTGGCGGTCGACGTCTTGGTGGTCGGGGACCTCAACCCCGACCTGCTCGTCTCCGGCGACGACCTCGCGCCGCGCTGGGGCCAGGCCGAGCGCGATGCCGAGATGCGCCTCGTGCTCGGCGGCTCGGCCGGGATCTGCGCTGCCGGCATGGCACGGATCGGCCTGTGCACGGCGTTGGCAGCGACCGTCGGCGACGACGACTTCGGCACGGCGGCCCAGCGGATGCTGCGCGAGCGAGGCGTCTCGCTCGAAGCGATCCGGGTGGTGGAGGGCGCGCGCACAGGTCTGTCGATCCACCTGCTCGAAGGCCAGGAGCGCGCGATCTACACCGAGCGCGGCGCGATGGTCGAGCTGCGCGCGCAGGACGCGGTCGCCGCGATCGCCGCGCTGCGCCCACGCCACGTCCATCTCGCGGCGGTCTTCCTGCTCGACGCGCTCGCGCACGACGGCGGCCGCATCCTTGACGCCGCCCACACCAGCGGCGCGACCGTCTCCGTCGACACCAACTTTGACCCCGCGGACCGCTTCGACCGCCCCGCGTGGCTGCGCCGCGCCGACGTGCTGCTGCCAAACGAGACCGAGGCGCTGCGGCTGACGGGGCGGGCAAGTGCGGCGAGCGCGCACGGCGACGCGGGCGCGCACGATGCGGCCGGCGTACGCGACCACGCTGCAACGGCCCCGCGCGGCGAGGACGACGCGAACGACCACGCGATGCGCAGCGGCGCCGACGCGCACGATGCGGAAGTCGAAGCCGCGGCGCGCGAGCTCGCTGCCGGCGGATCGCTGGTCGCGGTCAAGCGCGGGGCGCGGGGGGCGTTCGCCGTGCGCGGAGGGGAACGGGCCGAGCTTGGGGCGGACGCCCTCGCGGCGCATGGTGCGCCGCCGGTCGACGCGGTCGGCGCCGGCGACAGCTTCGACGCGGGCGTCGTCCGCGCGCTGCTCGACGGCCTCGACCTGCGCGAGACACTCGCGCTCGGCTGCGCGGCCGGCACGCTCTCGACGCGGGCGGCCGGCGGGACGGCGGCGCAGGCGACGCATGCCGAGGCGCAGGAGCTGGCAAAGGCGTTGTTGCGATGATCGCCGCGCTCGCCCCCAACCCCTCGATCGACCGCTTCTTCCTCGTCGACGACGAGGTCCGCGTCGGCGCGATCCATCGACCGGTCGAGCTGGTCGCGACCGCCGGCGGCAAGGGACTGAACGTCGCGCGCGCGGCCGCCGCGCTCGGCGGCGACGTGCGCGCGATAGCGCTGCTGGCGGGCCACGCCGGGCGCTGGATCGCCGAGGCGCTGCTCGACGCCGGGGTGCGCGCCGAGGTCGTCTGGACGACCGGCGAGACGCGCACCTCGCTGACCGCCGCGGATCCCGAGAGCGGTCGGCCGACCGAGTTCTACGAGCACGGAGAGATCACCGACCCCGCTGCCTGGGAGCAGTTCGCCGAGTGCGCCGGCGCGGTGCGCGGCGCGAGCTGGGTCGCGCTGTCGGGCTCGCTCCCGCCCGGTATCCCAGCTGCCGCCGGCGCCGACCTCGTCGGGCGGCTGCGCGCCGTCGGGGCACACGTCGCCGTCGATCAACACGGCCCAGCGCTCGCTGCCGCGCTCGGCGCCGCCCCCGACCTCGTGAAGGTCAACACGAGCGAGGCGCGCGAGTTGACAGGCGAGGCAGAGCCGCTCAACGCTGCGCGCGTCCTGCATGAGCAGCTCGGCGCCGTGCGCGCCCCAGCGGGCCTCGACCCCGCGACCGCAATCGTTACCGCCGGCGAGGCCGGCGCCTTCCTCGTCGCCCCTGACGGCGACGCCTGGCACGCGACGCTCGCAGTCC
The DNA here is from genome assembly GCA_036499225.1 of Conexibacter sp. Lineage (GTDB taxonomy): Bacteria > Actinomycetota > Thermoleophilia > Solirubrobacterales > Solirubrobacteraceae > Conexibacter. Next base: position 60,086 of record DASYEC010000045.1, on the reverse strand, counting down.
GCGGACCGTTCCCCAACGGCTCGGGCGACTCCTTCCTCGCCGGCCTGCTCGTCGGGCTGGACGCTCAGACCGCCGAGCCCGGCGCGGCATCGCTTGAACGGTGGCAGGAGGCGCTCGGGCTTGCGCTCGGCGCGGCGGCCGCGAACGCCGAGCGCGCGGGCGCCGGGCGGCTCGACCCGCGGCGGGCGCGAGCGCTTGCCGCAGAGGTACTGGTGAACCGAACGTGACGTTAGGCTGCACGCGATGAATCGAGCAGAACGCCTCGGCGGCATCCTTGAACAGCTCGCCGAGCGCGGCAGCGTCGATGTCGATGACCTCGTCGACGCGCTCGGCGTCTCGCCCGCGACCGTGCGGCGCGACCTGCAGACGCTGCACGAGCAGCGGCTGCTCGAGCGCACGCACGGCGGCGCGGTCGCGATCAACGGCCTCTACGAGCTGCCGCTGCGCTACCGCGGCTCGCTCAACCGCGAGGAGAAGCTGCGGATCGCGCGCGCGGCGATCGAGCACGTGCAGGACGGCGCGACGATCGCGCTGACCGGCGGCACGACGACGACCGAGGTCGGTCGCATGCTCGTCCAGCGCGCCGAGCTGACCGTCGTCACCAACGCGATCAACATCGCCGCCGAGCTGGCGGTGCGGCCGAACATCCGCCTGATCGTCAGCGGCGGCGTCGCGCGCGCGGCCTCCTACGAGCTCGTCGGCCCGCTCGCCGACGACACGCTCGCGCAGCTCAACGTCGAGACCGCCTTTATCGGCGTCGACGGCATCAGCGCTGGCGCCGGCCTGACGACCCACCGCGAGGTCGAGGCACGCACCAACCGGATGCTGATCGAGCGCGCGTCGCGCGTGATCGTCGTCGCCGACGGCACGAAAGTCGGCACCGCCGCCCTCGCCCGCATCTGCGAGCTCGGGCGCGTCCACACGCTGATCACGACAAGAGACGCCGACCCCGACGAGCTGCGCGCGATCAGAGCGGCTGGCGTGGCGACTGAAGCGGTCTAGCGCCGGCTGCTCCCGGCGCTCGCGGACGGCCGGTCGGGCCCTACGCCGCCGCCACCGCCCCGCTGCTAGGAGACCCAAGCGGCGCGCCGATCGCCTCGCCGCTGGCCGGGTCGAAGAGATAGAGCTGGTCGTTGTCGACGCGCAGGCCGACCTGTTCGCCGACCGTCGGCGCGGCACGGCCGTCGAGGACGGCGACGAAGCGGGCGCGGGCGTCTTCGACGAGCAGCCGGATGTCATGGACGTCCTCCTCCGCGTCGAGGACGGCGTCGCCCTGTACCGCGCGCGCCTCGACCGCGAAGGTGACGTGGACCTCGTCGCCGAGGTGCTCGACGAGGTCGGCGGTCACCTGCAGCAGCGGCAGCGACTCGTCGGCGCGGTGGCCGTCGAGCGCGAACGCGGCCGGGCGTATGCCGACGATCACGTCACGCGCGGCGCCGTGCAGCGGCGAGCGCTCGGGCAGCGCGATCGCGTGGCCGGCGAAGCGCACGCAGCCGCCCTCGATCCGCGCCTCGACGAGGTTCATCGACGGCGAGCCGATGAACGCGGCGACGAACAGGTTGCGCGGTCTGCGATAGAGCTCCTGCGGCGTGTCGCACTGCTGCACGATCCCGCCGCGCAACACCGCGACTCGCGAGCCGAGCGTCATCGCCTCGACCTGGTCGTGTGTCACGTAGACGGTCGTGATCCCCAGCCGCGCGTGCAGCCGGGCGAGCTCTCCGCGCATCGTCGTTCGCAGCTTCGCGTCAAGGTTGGAGAGCGGCTCGTCGAGCAGGAAGGCGCTCGGCTCGCGCACGATCGCGCGGCCGATCGCGACGCGCTGGCGCTGGCCGCCGGAGAGCTGCGCGGGCTTGCGCTGCAGCATCTCTTGAAGGCCGAGCATTCTCGCCGCGTCAGCGACGCGCGCGTCGATCGTCGCCTTGTCGACCTTGCGCTGTCTGAGGCCGAAGGCGAGGTTCTCGCGCACGCTCTTGTGCGGGTAGAGCGCGTAGTTCTGGAAGACCATCGCGATGTCGCGGTCGGGCGGCGCGACATGCGTCACGTCGCGCTCGCCGATCACGATCTCCCCGGCGCTGACGCGCTCCAGCCCGGCGATCATCCGCAGCAGGGTCGACTTGCCGCAGCCGGACGGGCCGACGAGCACCATGAACTCGCCGTCGCGGACCTCCAGCGAGACGTCGTCGACGGCAGTGACGCCGCCCTCGTAGACCTTCGACACGCCGTTCAGATGAATGGCACCCATCTTCAAGTCACATCGCTTTCTGTCACGACGGTCATCCCTTCACCGCGCCCGAGGCGATCGAGCGCACGAACGTCTTCTGCGCCGCCAAGAACGCGAGCAGCACCGGCAGCGTCGCGATCACGTTGACGGCCATGATCGCCGACGGGTTCTCCTGCGAACGGCTTCTGAAGCTCGCGACGCCGAGCGGCAGCGTGTTGGCGGTGTCGCTGGAGATCGCGATCGCCGGCCACGAGACGTCGTTCCACGTCAACAGGAACGTGATCACCGCAACCGTCGCGAGCGCAGGCCGAGCGAGCGGCAGCACGATCGTCCAGAGGATCTTCCAGCGCGAGCAGCCGTCGATGTACGCGGCCTCCTCGAGCTCCGGCGGCAGCGAGAGGAAGAACTGCCGCAGCAGGAAGACGCCGAACGGCGTCACCAGCGACGGCACGATCAACGCCCCGAGCGTGTCGATCAGCCCGAGCTTCTGCATGATGATGAAGGTCGGGATCAGCGTCAGCTGGAAGGGGATGATCAACGTCACCAACATCACCGTCAGCATGAAGTTGGAGCCGCGGAATCTCATCCGCGCGAAGGCGTAGCCGGCCATCGAGCAGAAGACGACGTTCGCCACCACGCAGACGCTGGAGACGATCAGCGAGTTGACGAACCAGCGCCCGACGTCGCTGTTCTCCAACAGGTAGCGATAGCCGTCGAGGTGCAGCGAGCCGGGGATGATCGTCGGCGGGAACTTGTAGAGCTGCTCGTTCGTCATGAACGACGCGAGCAGCATCCAGACGAGCGGCGCGGCGAGCAGGAAGGTCGCCGGCGCCAGCGCCAAGTGCCACGGGTCGAACGGCAGCCGCCAGCGGCGCCGCTGCACCGGGCCGGCGGGGACCAGGCGGCTGCCCGGGTCGAGCACGACGTCGGACGACGAGGGGTTGGCCGCGCTCATGCCGCTGCCTTTCGCAGCCCCGCGATTCGTCTGACCGCGAACGCGGCGAGCGCGAGCACCGCCAGCCCTCCGACGACGAGGTACGACGCAGCCGCGCCGGTGCCGTACGCCGAGTCGCGGATCGATCTGTAGATGAAGTAGACGACGACGGTCGTCGCACCGTTGGGGCCGCCGGAGGTCGAGCCGTAGACGATGTCGAACAGCTGGATCCCCTGCACAGCCTGCCACAGCACGAGGAACCCGAGCACCGGCAGCACCGCCGGCAGCGTCACGTGGCGGAAGGTCGCCCACCCGCGGGCTCCGTCGATCGACGCCGCCTCGGTCAGCTCTCTCGGTATGTCCTGCAGCGCTGCCAGCAGGATCACCGCGCAGAAGCTGATGCAGCTCGTGCCGGCCCACAGGCTCGCGAGCACGAGCAGCAGCAGCGCCTGCGTGCCGTCGGCGAAGAACGGCTGCTGGGCGATGTGGAGCTTGTCGAGCAGTCCGTTGGCGACGCCGACCTGGTCGTCGAAGATGACCGAGAAGAGCACGCCCTGGACGGTCGCCGAGATCACAACTGGGACGAACGCGAGCGTGCGGTAGAAGCCGATGAAACGGACGCGCTTGTTCAGCAGCAGCGCAAGGCCGAGGCCGGCGACGATCGAGAGCGGGACGAACAGCGCCGTGTACCCGATCGTGTGCCAGACCGCCGACTGGAATCTCTCGTCGTGGAACAGCTGGCGGTAGTTGTCGAGCCCTGCCCAGCTCGTCGTCTCGGCGATCGGGTCCTTGTCCTGGAACGACAGCAGCAGCGACCAGACGACCGGCACGATCGCGAGGCCGATGATGATGATGATCGCCGGCAGGATGTAGAGCCATGCCGTGGGCGTCTCCCCGAAGACGCGCTCGACCAGGCTGCGGTGCGGCGGCACGCCTTTGGGGCGTGCCGTCGCGCGGGGTCCTTGTGCGAAGACCGTCGACACAGGCTCAGTTTCCGGACAGCGCCTCGTTCGCGCCGTCAACAGCGCTGTTGAGCGCGTCCTGCGGCGAGGCTGTCCCAAGCAGCACGTCGACGATGCCCGTGGCAACCGACTCCGACAGTCTCGGGTACTGCTCGATCGTCGGGCGCACCCTCGCGTCGTTGAGCGTGTCGACGAACGTGTCGAGGCCGGATATCTCGTCGGCGTGTCTTCTCCAGAACGGCTCCATCGCGGTCGATCTGCGCAGCGGGAGGCTGCCGGCGCTGACGTCCCACTGAGCGTCCTGCGCGGGCTCGGTCAGCCACTGCAGGAAGGTCTCGGACGCTCTCGCGCGGGCGTCGCCGTTGTCGAAGACCATCCAGCCGTCTGGGCCGGAGATCGTCGTCGGCGTCGAGGAGAAGCTCGGCAGCGGCACGACGCCGTAGCCGACTCTTGCCTTGATCACCTCGGGCAGCTGCCATGGGCCGGTCGGCACCATGCCGATGCGGTTGTTGTTGAACAGCGCGTACATCTTCTCGCCGCCGCCGGTCTTGTCGATGTAGACCGATCTGTCGACTGCGGACATGTCGTCGATCGCCGTGAACGCCTTCAGCCCGGGGGCGCCGCCGAAGCCGGCCTTCGTGTTGTCGTCGCTGCTGACGTCGCCGCCGGCCTGCCAGATCATCGGCCACAGCCGCCAGACCGTGTCCTCGTCGCCGGAGCCGGGCCAGCCGGTGCCGAACTGGCCGTCGGCGCTGTTGGTCAGCTGTCTCGCGATCGCGCGGTAGTCGTCCCACGTCCAGCCCGCTCTGGGCTCCGGGATGCCGGCGGCTCTGAACAATCTCTTGTTGTAAACGACCGCCAGCGAGTCGACGACGGCGGGGACAGCGCGGATCTTGCCGTCGACCGTCACCGCATCGCGCGCGGGCGCGTAGAAGTCGTCCCACCTCCACGACGGCGATCTGACGACGCTCGTCAGGTCGACGGCCTTCGGGCTGCGCGCGAGCGAGGCGAGGTTCGGGCCGAACTCGTAGATGATGTCCGGGTACTTGCCGCCGGCCAACGCCGCGGTCGTCTTCTCGTAGAGGCTGTCGGCAAGCGCGCCGGTCTCGGAGTCGACCTTGATGTCCGGGTGCGACGCGTTGAATCTGTCAACGAGCCCGTCGATCACCTGCTTGGCGGTCTGGTTCTGGCCGTGCCACAACGTGATCTGGACAGGGCCGCCGCTGCTGCCGCCGTCCCCGCTGTCCCCGCCGCCGCTGTCGGAGCTGCTGCTTGCGCAGCCGGCGACGACGAGCGCCACGAGCGCGAGCAGCAGCGCGGCCAGCCCACCGCGCGGGAGCCCTCTCTTGGTTGTCCGCACTTACCTACACCTCTCTCTCAAATCTCCGCGGCGGCGCCGCGAACGCTCGACATGCCCGGGCGGTCGGGGCCGCCCGGGTACCTCACGTCAGGACCTGGAGCTCCTCCGGGCTCAGGACCACCGACCGCGTCAGATTCCGGGGGACGTCGGGGTCGAGACCCCGCGCCTGCGCTACTTCCAACATCGCCCGCTGAGCGAGCACCAACGACGCCATCGGATCGAGCTGCGGCGCAACCAGGGTCGCACCAGTCGCTCTGACCTGCTCAGTGATCGCGGCGTCAAGCGGGCTGAGCGCCCACACGACGCGGCCCGGCGCCGCGATGCTGATCGGCCCGTGGCGGTATTCGAAGGCGGGGTAGGACTCCGTCCACGCCTGGCCGCCCTCGCGCAGCTTGAGCGCCGCCTCGTTTGCGAGCCCGACCGCCCAGCCACGGGCGACGAAGGTCCATTGCTCGACCCCGGCAGGGTCGAGCGGCAGCGCCTGTCCGAGCGCGCGCTCGGCGTCGTCGGCGGCCGCGGCGACGCCGTCGCGATCAGACTGCGCGCGCAGCAGCGCGAGCGTCGTCGTGGCGAAGCGCGTCTGCACGACCGAGCGCTCGTCGGCGAGCGCCAGCTCGACCGTCTCGTCGGCCGCCGTGGCGACCGGGCTGTCGGGGACGGCGGTGAGCGCGACCGTGCGGCCAGCCGCCGAGCGCTCGAGCACCCGCGTCACCTCGCTCGTCGTACCCGAGCGCGATATCGCGACGAGCACGTCGTACGCGCGCCCCTCGGGCAGCTCGGAGGCAGCGAAGGCGTCGGTCTCGCCGAGACCGGCCGACTCGCGCAGCGCAGCGTAGGCCTGCGCCATGTAGAGCGAGGTGCCGCAGCCGACGACGCAGACACGCTCACCGGGGGCCGGCAGCACGCTGCCGACCTCCTCCGCGAGCGCGACCGCGCTGCGCCAGAGGCCTGGCTGCGTCTCGATCTCGTCAGATGTGATGCTCATTTCTGAATGAATATCCGACAGAACGATCAAAAGCAAGCATCGTGTCGCGCCGATCGCTGTCGTGCGGCGGCCACGAGCTCCGTCCTGACGGCGCTCACGGCCAGCCCCGGGAGCCCGCCAGGATCCGCCGCGCGTTGCCCGCGCAGACCAGCTCGAGCACGTCGCGCGGGAGATCGAGCGCGGCGATCCGCCAGCGGCCCTGCGGCCATGGGTCGGCCGGCTCGTGGTTGTAGGCGAAGTGCTCGTCGTCGCTTTCCAGGAAGCGCGCATGCAGCGCGTAGCACGCGGCCGATGGCGGGAAGGAGTCGCTGCCGAACAGGACGCGCGTCGGGTGGGCGACGATCAGCCGCCGCGCCGCGCGTGGCTGGCGCCCCAGCTCGCCGAGCCGCGCGGCGATGTCGACGTGCAGGTTCGGGTGGTCGCCAAGCATCCGCGCCACGCGCCGCAAGTCCTCGGCGCACGACGCGACATGCGCGGCGATGAAGGTTGTCCCCGGATGCGCGTCGAGCACGGCTTCGAGCGCGTCGAGCAGCCGCCCCCACGACGGCAGGCCGGGCTTCGAGAACGACCACTCAGGATGGGCGAGCAGCTCGTCGAAGCGCTCGTTGCCTGGCTCGACCGGCCACCAGAAGGCGACCGGGTCGGCCGTGTGGATCAGGACCGGCAGCCCGAGCTCGCCGGCCACCGCCCAGACGTCGTGCAGGCGCGGGTCGTCGGGCAGCAGCAGCGCGCCGGCCGCGTCGCGCAGCCCGAGGCCGAGGTCTTTCCACACCTTCAGCCCGCGCGCGCCGGCGGCATGCGAGGCGCGCAGCGAGCGGACGATCGCGTCGGCGCCCTGACCGCCCGCGTCCAGCTCAGCCCATGGCGCGTGGCAGAAGGTCGCGAAGCGGCCGGGATGGGCGCGGTCGTAGCGGTCGAGGTTCGCCTCCAGCTCCGCGCCCCAGCGGCCGTCGAGGTTGACGATCGCGCCGACGTTCGTCCGCTCCATCAGCTCCAGCAGCGCGCCGACGTCAGCGACTGCCCAGTCGCCCTCGCGCTCGACCCAGCCCGCGAGCCACCTGCCGAGGTGGTTGTGGACGTCGATCGCTTCGATGGAGAAGCGGGCAATCGGGGTCCGCCGCACGCGGAGCGCAGTTCTGCTGAGCGAAACTGCGTGTTTCGTGCTCATTGGTGCACGATAGCGCTTGACGGGCGCACGCTCGCTCGGGCGTGCTCGCGCCACCGACCCGTCCCAGCCACGAGAGCACGGCAAAGCTCGCCAGAGTCGGCGCCTCCTCGATCGGCTTCGACTTCGTGCGCTCTGTTTGCAGCTCCTTCACCCGCGCGCGGCGTTCGTTCGTACCCTTAGAACGAATGCCTGAGGGAGACACGATCTTGCGCGCCGCCCGACGGATCCGGCCCGTGCTCGAGGGCACCGTGCCCGACGAGATCCGCACGCCCCAGCCGCGCCACATGCCCGACCGCTGGCCGCAGCGGCTCGCGGGGCGCCGCGTCACCGCCGTCGACCCCTACGGCAAGCACCTGTTCGTCCGCTTCGAGGGCGACCTGACGCTCCACTCGCACCTGCGCATGACAGGCGCCTGGGCGGTCTACCCCCACGGCGCCCGCTGGCGCAGGGCGCCACGGCGCGCCTGGCTCGTCCTGCGCGCCCGCGGCCAGGAGGTCGTCGAGTTCGACGGCCCGCTGCTGGAGCTGATGACCGAGTCGCGCACGCGCTTCGACCAGCGGCTGCAGGCGCTCGGCCCCGACCTCCTCGCCGATGCCTTCGCGCCTGAGCAGTTCCTCGCGCGCCTGCGTGCCGACGACCCCGCCCGCCCGATCGGCGACGCGCTGATCGACCAGCGGATCGTCGCCGGCATCGGCAACATCTGGAAGGCCGAGGCCTGCTGGGGCGCGCGCATCGACCCATGGCGGCCCAGCAGCGACGTCAGCGATGACGAGGCGCTCGCGATCGTCGGCGACGCGCGGCCGCGGATGCTGCGCGCGGCGACCGTCGACGGCGGCGTGCGCGACGACCGCCACGTCTACCGGCGCGCCGGCATGCCGTGCCCGCGCTGCGGCGGGCTGATCCGCTCGCATGGCCAGGGCGACGGCGGCCGCACGACCTACTGGTGCCCCGGGTGCCAGAGATGACGGTCAAGCGCGTCGGCCACAAGGGCGCCGACCTGCTCGCGCCCGGCAACACGCTCGCGAGCTTCGACGCCGCGCTCGCTGCCGGCGTCGACATGATCGAGTTCGACGTGCTGCCCGACCTCGGCGCCGACGGCCGCCCCGACACCGCGCGCGGACGCCTGCTTCTCGCGCACGACTACAGCGACCTCGGCGGCGAGCCTGCGCTCGGCCTTGGCGACGGCCTCGCCCACCTGGCTGGCGCCGAGTTCGACGCGATCGACCTCGACGTCGACCTGAAGATCCCCGGCTACGAGCTGCGCGTCGTCGACGCGCTGCGCTCGCACGGCCTCGTCGAGCGCACGCTCGTCTCCTCGACGTATCCCCAGAGCCTCGCCAGGATCCGCGCCTATGAGCCGCGGCTGCGGCTCGGGCTGTCGCTCCCGCGCGCCCACCGCGACTACACGGCGCACGCGCTCGCGAAGATCCCGGCGTACGCGATCCTGCAGCTGATGCGCCAGACGGTGCCGGGCCGTGCCGCTACCGAGCTGCGCGCAAGACGGTGCGACGCGGTGATGGCCTACTGGCGGCTCGTCACGCCGAGACTCGTCGACGCCGTGCACCGAGCCGAAGGCGAGCTGTACGCGTGGACCGTCGACGACGCGCCGACGATCGCGCGCCTGTCGGCGATGGGCGTCACCGGCGTGATCACCAACGACCCGCGGCTGTTCGTCACGGCCTGAGCCGCTGCCGGCCTCCGGCGCGCTGGGTCTGATACACACCTCTACGTGGCAACGAGCATCGAGGACACCGTCGCGCTGCTTGCGCGGGTTCCTACGTTCGAGACGCTCGGGCCGGAGGAGCTGGAGCGCGTGGCAGAGGTTGCCGTGCCGCGACGCTACGAGCCGGGCCGGGTCGTCTTTCGCGAGGGCGACGCCAGCGACACCTGTTACGTCGTGAAGCGCGGCCACGCCCGCGCGATCCGCGAGCACGCCGACGGGCGCACGATCACGCTCGCGAACTTCGGCCCCGGCGACATCTTCGGCGAGCTGGCGATGTTCGAGGACGAGCGCCGCTCCGCGACGATCGAGACGCTCGACGGCGTCGAGGCGATCGCGATCCTCGGCTCCGACATGCGCCGCCTGATGCGGGAGCACGCCGACATCGCCGTCAAGCTCGTGATCTCGCTCGGCCGCCGTCTGCGCGCCGCCAACGAGCGGATCGCAAGCCAGTCGTTTCAGACCGTGCAGAGCCGCGTCGCGACCGTCGTGATGCAGCTCGTCAAAGAGGCCCAGGACGAGGGCGCCAGCGAGCGCGACGTGCTCGTCAGCGCTACCCAGGCCGACATCGCCAAGCTCGCCGGCTCCTCGCGCGAGTCCGCCAGCCGCTTCCTCGCCGTGCTCGAGCGCGCCGGCGTGATCGAGCAGGGACGCGGCAAGCTCACTGTCCATGACCCCACCGCCCTCGAACGCTACGTCTACTGACCGCCAAGGCCCTGCCGACGACGCGCGCGAGCTGTCGGCCGGCGGGGTCGTCGTGCGCGACGGCGAGGTGATCGTGATCGTCCCGACGCGCCGCGGCGCGCAGGGGCAGAGCGTGCTCGGGCTGCCCAAGGGCCACGTCGACCCCGGCGAGACGGCCGAGCAGGCGGCGACGCGCGAGGTGCGCGAGGAGGCGGGCGTCGACGCGGACCTCGTGCAGCGCCTCGGCGACGTGCGCTACTTCTACCAGCGCGACGGAAGGCGGATCTTCAAGATGGTCCGCTTCTACCTCTTCGCGTACCGCTCCGGCACGCTCGAGGACCACGACGACGAGGTCGAGGAGGCGCGCTGGATGCCGTTCGACGAGGCAGTCGCCGCGCTCAGTTACAAGGGCGAGCGCGAGATGGTCCAGCGCGCGCAATCGGCCATCTCCAAGGATCGGTAGTGTGAGGCTCTCGTGCGCGTCCTGAACTTCTATTCGGCCGTCTTCGCCGACCAGCTTCGCAACGGTCGCAAGACCGCGACGATCCGGCTCGGGGACAAGTCGCACAAGTACCGCAAGAACGAGTGCGTGCTGGTGACGATCGGGTACCAGTACTCGCCGCGCGAGCGGATCTTCGAGGCGGTGATCGACTCGGTCGAGGTCAAGCGCGTGCGCGACCTCAGCCCGCGCGACATCGAGCACGACAACCCGGAGTTCCGCCGCACCGAGGAGATGGTCCACTTCCTCGAGCAGATCTACGACCGCACGGTCGAGCTCGACGACACCGTCACGGTCGTGCGCTTCTCGCAGATCATCGACCGCCCGCCGACGATCCGGGATCGGATGCACGGCATCGGCGGGGCTCAGAACTAGGGGCGGCGGGGCCGCACCCTCCCGCGCCCCCTCGCCCTTTCCCCCCGCCCGGCGGTCTCAAACTGCCTCTTTTGGCACTCCCGTTGTCGGAGTGCCAACCATCCTTTGCAATCCGTCCGGCAAGGGCTATAGTGGCCGCTGCTGGCACTCTCCAGCCGAGAGTGCCAAGTCTTTGCGCTACACAGCACTCCCTTTCCACCCGGAGGTTGCATCACATGAAGCTCAAGCCACTCGGCGATCGCCTGATCGTGCGGGCGGTCGAGGAGGAGGAGACCACCGCCAGCGGTCTCGTGCTTCCCGACACGGCCAAGGAGAAGCCCCAGAAGGGCAAGGTCATCGCCGTCGGCGACGGCAAGTGGGACGAGGACGGGGAGAAGCGCATCCCGCTCGACGTGAGCGAGGGCGACGAGGTCCTCTACAGCAAGTACGGCGGCACCGAGATCAAGATCGACGGTGAAGAGCTGCTGGTCCTGCGCGAGTCGGACGTCCTCGCCAAGGTCACGGCGTAACCCGCGCCCGCGCGCACACCAGGAGAACGAACCAGACATGGCTCACAAGGAACTGAAGTACAACTCGGAGGCGCGCCAGGCCCTCGAGGCCGGCGTCGACGCTGTCGCCAACGCCGTCAAGGTGACGCTCGGCCCGAAGGGCCGCTACGTCGTCCTCGACAAGAAGTTCGGCGCCCCGACGATCACGAACGACGGTGTCACGATCGCACGTGAGATCGAGGTCGAGGACGTCTTCCAGAACCAGGGCGCGCAGCTCGTCCGCGAGGTCGCCACGGCGACCAACGACGTCGCCGGCGACGGCACGACGACCGCGACCGTGCTCGCCCAGTCGATCGTCCGCGAGGGCCTCAAGAACGTCGCTGCTGGCGCCAACCCGCTTGGCCTCAAGCGCGGCATCGAGAAGGCCGTCGACGACGTCGTCGAGGCGATCCGCAAGCTCTCCAAGGAGATCGCGGGCAAGGAGCAGATCGCTCGCGTCGCGACGATCTCGGCCGGCGACGAGGAGATCGGCGAGGTCATCGCCGACGCCATCGAGAAGGTCGGCAAGGACGGCGTCGTGAACGTCGAAGAGGGCCAGACGTTCGGCATGGACCTCGAGTTCACCGAGGGCATGCAGTTCGACAAGGGCTACATCTCGCCCTACATGGTCACCGACCAGGACCGCATGGAGGCCGTGCTCGAGGATCCCTACATCCTCATTGCGAACTCCAAGATCGGCTCCGTCCGCGACGTGCTGCCGGTCCTCGAGGCCGTCATCCAGTCCGGCAAGCCGCTGCTGATCATCGCCGAGGACGTCGAGGGCGAGGCCCTCGCGACGCTCGTCGTCAACAAGCTGCGCGGCACCTTCACGGGCGTCGCGGTCAAGGCGCCGGGCTTCGGCGACCGCCGCAAGCGCATGCTCGAGGACATCTCGATCCTGACCGGCGGCGAGGTCATCACCGAGGACCTCGGCCTCAAGCTCGAGAACACGCAGATCTCGCAGCTCGGCCGCGCCCGTCGTGTCGTCGTCGCGAAGGACAACACGACCGTGATCGACGGCGCTGGCGACAGCGATGCGATCAAGGGCCGCATCAAGCAGATCAAGTCGGAGATCGAGACCACGGACTCGGACTTCGACCGTGAGAAGCTCCAGGAGCGTCTCGCCAAGCTCTCCGGCGGCGTTGCCGTCGTGAAGGTCGGCGCGGCGACCGAGACGGAGATGAAGGAGAAGAAGCACCGCGTCGAGGACGCGCTGCAGGCGACGCGCGCGGCGCTCGAGGAGGGCATCGTGCCCGGCGGTGGCGTTGCGCTGCTGCAGTCGGCCGAGGCGATCAAGCTCGACGACCTCCAGGACGACGAGAAGACGGGCGCGAGAATCATCCTGCGCTCGCTCGAGGAGCCGCTCCGCCAGATCTCGCACAACGCGGGTCTCGAGGGCTCGGTCGTCGTCAACGACGTCCGCAAGGCGAAGAAGGGCTTCGGCCTCAACGCCGCGACGGGCGAGATCGTCGACCTCGTCGCCGAGGGCGTCATCGACCCGGCGATGGTGACGCGCTCCGCGCTCCAGAACGCCGCTTCGATCGCGAAGAACATCCTCACGACCGAGGCGATCGTCGCCGAGATGCCCGACAAGAACGACGGTGGCGGCGGCGGCATGCCCGACATGGGCGGCATGGGCGGCATGATGTAGTCAATCGGCTAACGCCGATTGGAACGGGAGAACGGGCTGGCGCCCGTTCTCCCGGCCCCGCTCGAAGGCCCGGCTTGCCGGGCCTTCGTCGTTAGCGCGCCTCGTCGCGTCTGCGCGGTGGGGCGCCGACGTACTTGGCGGTGGGGCGGATCAGGCGGCCCTCGCGCTTCTGCTCGAGGATGTGGGCCGACCAGCCGGCGGTGCGGGCGCAGGTGAAGAGCGGGGTGAACAGCTCCGGCGGGACCTCGGCGTAGTCGAGCACGACGGCCGACCAGAACTCGACGTTGGTCGCCAGGACGCGGTCGGGCTTGCGGGCGCGCAGCTCGGCGAGGGCGGCCTGCTCGAGCGCGTCGGCGACCTCGGCGCGGCGGGAGCCGATCTCCTTCGCCGTGCGGCGCAGGACGCGGGCACGCGGGTCCTCGGCGCGGTAGACGCGGTGGCCGAAGCCCATCAGCCGCTCGCCACGGTCGAGCGCCTGCTTGACCCACTGCTCGGCGTCCCCGAGCGCCTCGACCTCGTCAAGCATTCTCAGCACGCGCGACGGCGCGCCGCCGTGCAGCGGGCCCGACAGCGCGCCGACGGCGCCTGACAGCGCCGCCGCGGCGTCCGCGCCGGTCGAGGCGATCACGCGCGCGGTGAAGGTCGAGGCGTTCATGCCGTGCTCGGCGGCGGAGATCCAGTAGGCGTCGATCGCCTTCACGTGGTCGGGGTTGGCCTCGCCGCGCCAGCGCAGCAGGAAGCGCTCCGGGATCGAGCCGGCCTCGTCGATCACGCGCTGAGAGACCGGCGGGCGGCCGATGCCGCGCGCCGACTGGGCGACGAACGAGAGCGCCATCACGGAGGCGCGGGCGAGCTGGTCGCGGGCGGTCTCGTCGCTTTCGTCTATCAGCGGACGCATGCCCCACTCGGGCGCGAGCATCGCCAGCGCCGACTGCACGTCGACGCGCGGGTCGCCGGAGCGGACCGACAGCGCATGCGGCTCGGCCGGCGGCAGTCCCGGTTGATAGCTGCCGTCGACGAGGAGGCCCCAGACCTGCTCGAACGGGACGGCGCCCACGAGCTCCTCGATGTCGACGCCGCGATAGCGAAGGGCGCTGCCCTCTTTGTCGGGCTCGGCGATCTCGGTCGCGAAGGCGACGACGCCCTCGAGTCCGGACTGCACGTCGCTGTCAGTGGCGCTCATCGAGTCTCCAGTCATCACGGTCGGGCCTCGAGGCGCGCCGTGGGTGCGGCACGGCGACGCATCGACTGCTTAGGCTAGATGGTCGATGCCATCGCCGGCCCACTCCGACGCGAAGGAGCAACGCACGTGGAAGACCTGATGTTCCGACCCGTGACAGAGCTCGCCGCACTCGTGCGCAGCGGTGAGATCTCCGCCACCGAGCTCGTCTCCACGTCGCTTGCGCGGATCGACGCGCTCGACGGCCAGCTCAACGCCTTCACGCATGTCGACGCCGAGGGCGCGCTCGCGACCGCCACGCAGATCGGCCCCGACGACCCGCGCCCGTTCGCTGGCGTGCCGATCGCGATCAAGGACAACCGCGCCGTCGAGGGGATGCCGCTGACGCTCGGCGCCGACTTCCTCGGCGACCTGACGATCCCGTTCGACGCGGCGTTCGTGCGCAAGCTGCGCGAGGCCGGCTTCGTGATCGTCGGCAAGACCGCGCTGCCCGAGTTCGGGATCCTGCCGAGCACCGAGTCGGTACGCAACGGCCCGACGCGCAACCCATGGGACCTCACGCGCACGCCCGGTGGCTCGTCCGGTGGCGCGGGCGCGGCGGTCGCGGCGGCGATGGTGCCGATCGCGCACGGCAACGACGGCGGCGGCTCGATCCGCATCCCGGCGGCCTGCTGCGGCCTCGTCGGGCTCAAGCCGGCGCGCGGGCGGATCTCGCTGGCGCCGACCGAGGGCGAGTCGTTCCTCGTCACCGACGGCGTGCTGTCGCGGACGGTCGCGGAGAGCGCGCTGCTGCTCGACCTGCTCGCCGGGCCCGAGCCGGGCGACGCCTCGTGGGCGGCGCTGCCCTCAGAGCCGTTCGCGCAAACCGCGCTGCGCGAGCCGGGGCCGCTGAGAATCGGCTACTCGCTGCACCCGCCGCTGACCGAGACGGCGGTCGACCCGGTCGCCGTGCGCTCGGTGCACGACACCGTCGCGCTGCTGCAGGAGCTCGGCCACGAGGTCGAGGAGATCGACGCGCCGTGGGTGATGCCGGGGCTGCTCGACCTCTTCTCCGCGGCGTTCGGCCCGGCCGTCAGCTCGGCGATCGTCGTCGCCAGCACGATCACTGGACGCGAGCCCAGACCGGAGGCGATGGAGGCGCTCAGCTGGATGATCTGGGAGCGCTCGAGCGGCCTCACCGCGGCCCACTACCTCGCGGCGGTGGGGCAGCTGCAGGCGCTCGGGCGCACGCTCGTGACGGCGACCGCCGCCTACGACGCGATCCTGACGCCGACGCTCGCGCAGCGGCCTGTCGAGATCGGCACGCTCAGCGGCGCCGACCCGGACCCGGCCGCGACCTTCCGCCGCTCGGGCGAGTTCACGCCGTGGTGCGCGATCGCGAACGTGACCGGCCAGCCGGCGATCTCCCTGCCGCTGTTCCACGGCGAGGACGGGCTGCCGGTCGGCGTGCACTTCTTCGGCCGCCCGGCCCAGGAAGGCCCGTTGCTGGCGCTCGCCGCGCAGCTGGAGGCCGCCCGCCCGTGGGCCGACCGCCGGCCTGAGCTGGCGCTCGCGTAAGACGACGCGCCCGCGTGGCGCCCTGCGGGCGCCACGCGCCACGCGAGCCACATTGGCGGAAATCCGTAACCTGGCGCGGCGCCAACCGTGGTTGAATCGCTGCGAATGTTCCGCCGCAGGCCCGACGACGACGATCCGTTCGCCGCGCTGAAGGAGGCGGCGGACCGCGGCTCGACGGAGATCAGCAGCACCGACGTCAGCGATCTGTCGACGTCGCCGGTCGAGGCGTTCGGCAAGCCCGAAGGACGGCCGCGCGGCGACAAGCCAGGCGCGACTGCCACGAGGGCCTCGGTCGAGGCGTTCGGCAAGCCCGAAGGACGGCCGCGCGGCGACAAGCCAGGCGCGACTGCAACGAGCGCCTCGGTCGAGGCGTTCGGCAAGCCCGAAGGACGGCCGCGCGGCGACAAGCCAGGCGCGACTGCAACGGCGGCCCAGACCCTCCCGCGCAGAGCAAGCGGAGGGGCCTCGACGACGAGCGTCATCGGCGTGCCGGGCACGCCGACGCGGTCGCCGGGCAAGCCGCACACCGGCGTCCTCGTGCTCTTGCTGCTCGTGCTGTCCTTTGGCGGCGCCGCCGCGGCGGTAGCGATCGGCGAGCGGCATGGCGACTCGCCGACCGCCGCCGCACACGCTCCCATCGCTCGCGGCCACCACGGCTCCGGTCACAGCGGGAGCGCGAAGCCCGCGCCGGCGACGCCCGCGCCCAAGACCCCGACGGCGCGGCACGTCGACCTTACGACGCCGGCAGCGTTCAGAGCAGCGCTGCGCAAGGCGCGCGGCTCCCTGGTTCCAGGCGAGGCCGCCACGCTCCTTCGGTTGACGCCGGAGCAGCTCACCATCACGACGCGCACGCGCGACGGCAGACAACGGGTGCTCGACATCGAGCACGACCTCGGCCTGAACGTCGTCGAAGCCGGCGATGCGGGCTCCCGCACGGCCCTGAGCCTTGGCGGGGTCGACACGGCCGCCCCGCAGCGGGAGATCGACGCTGCGGCCGCGCTCGGGAGATTCCCCGCCAGCCGGATCGACTACCTCGTCCTGATGCCGCCGATCATCCCTGGCGACAGCATCGAGTGGCTCGCCTACTTCAGCGGCGTCTCGCCGCGCAACAGCGACTGGACTGCTGGCGCCCACGGGCGCGGCGTGCACCGCCTCGGCGAGCAGCCCAACGCCGGCGGGACGACGAGCACGGCGAACAGCCTCACGATCACGCACAACGGCAAGACGACGAGTCTGAGCGGCGACCTGGCCCAGCGCATCACCGACTGCGTTCAGCGGGCTGGCACGGACAGCGCCAAAATCCAGGCCTGCCTGCCATGAGGTCGTGGGCCTTCGGCTTGACGGCAGTGGTGCTGACGGCCGCGGCGGTCGTCGTCGCGACGTGGTGCGGCTGGGCGTGGAGTCACAAGAGCCTCTGCGTCCCGGGTGACAGCGCGCTCGCATGCAGACCGAGCGCGGCCGGCTTCGCGGTCGCGATCGCCGTCTCGCTGTTCTTCGTGATCCCGCTCGCCTCGCGGGTCTTCAAGGCGCGGACGAGCCCGCCTGGCTCCCCGCTCGGCCTGCTCGGGCTCGGTCTCGCGGTCAGCGGCGCCGGCGGAGCAGCGCTGTTCGTTGCGACCAACGACGCGCTCGCCGTCAGCAACCAGGTGACCGCGATCATCGTCGCGAGCTTCGTGCTGGTGATCGGCCCGATGATCCTGATCGCGGGGGTTGTGACCGCCTTGTCTTCGCGCCCTCGCGCCTGAGCAGCCATGCTCGGCGGCGTCTGCCGCCAGCCGCTGGACACGGCCGTATCATTTCGTCGCTTCACCGCACCAACCACCGCTGCAAAGAGGAACCGCACCATGGCCTACGTGATCGCAGAGCCTTGCATCGGCGTGAAGGACAACTCCTGCGTCGAGGTCTGCCCGGTCGACTGCATCCACCCGACGCCCGACGAGCCCGACTACGACAGCGTCGAGATGCTCTATATCGACCCGGAGGAGTGCATCGACTGCGACGCCTGCGTCGAGGCGTGCCCAGTCGACGCCTGCTTCGCCGAGGACCAGCTCCCCGACGAGTGGGCGCACTTCGCTGATCTCAACGCGAGATATTACGCCGGTAAGTAGCGCGTCGGACAGTGGACGCGCCCATGAGCGGGCGCGTTCATACGGCAGGTCCGGCTACGCCATCGGCAATGACATGCCCACCGGCTTCGGCTGAGCCGGGGGGATCACGTCGAGCGCCGGGGCCGGAGCCGGGGTGCTCTGCATCATCGGCAGCGCGACCGGGGTGAGGGCGATCAGGCCACGGGCGACGTCGCGGATCGCCTGGGCGGCCGGGTCGTCGGGGTTGGCCGCGACGAGCGGGGTGCCCGCGTCGGCCTGCTCGCGCAGCGGCATCGTCAGCGGCACCTTGCCGAGCAGTGGGACGCCGAGCTCGTCCGCCAGCAGCGCGCCGCCGCCCTCGCCGAAGAGGTCGAAGCGCTCGCCGTTCGGCGTCACGAAGCCGGACATGTTCTCGACGACGCCGGCGATCTCGAGTCTGACCTTGCCGGCCATCTCGGCCGAGCGGCGCGCGACCTTCTGCGCGACCGGCTGTGGCGTCGTGACAAGGAGGAACTTCGCCTCCGGCAGCAGCTGGGCGAGCGTCATGCCGACGTCGCCGGTGCCCGGCGGCAGGTCGACGAGCAGGTAGTCGAGCGCGCCCCAGTCGACGTCCTCGAGGAACTGCTGCAGCGCCTTGTGCAGCATCGGGCCGCGCCAGACGACCGCGGCGTCCTCCTCGATGAAGAAGCCGATCGACATCACCTTGATGCCGTCGCCAGCGACCGGCGGGACGATTCTGCGCTCCGCGTTGACCTTCGGGCGCTGGGCGCCAAGGCCGAACATGCGCGGCTGCGAGTAGCCCCACACGTCCGCGTCGAGCACGCCGACGCGCTTGCCTTCAGCCGAAAGCGCGGCCGCGAGGTTGGCCGTCACCGACGACTTGCCAACGCCGCCCTTGCCCGAGCCGACGCAGATCACGTTGGCGACCTGCGCGAGCGCGCCGGACGGCAGCGGGCCGCCGCGGCCGAGCTTGCGCTGCAGGTTGCCCTTCTCGTCGTCGGACAGCACGTCGAAGCTGATGTTCACGCCGCTCACGCCGTCGAGCGCGCGGACGGCGGTCGCGACACCGGTCTGGAAGTGGCTGCGGATCGGGCAGCCGGGCGTGGTCAGCGACACCATCACGTCGACGACGCCGTTCGCGTGGACATCGATCGAGCGGACCATCTCCAGCTCCACGATGTCCTTGCGCAGCTCCGGGTCGATGACGGCGCGCAGCGCCTCGCGGATCTGGTCTTGGGTCGGCATACACGACATTGTGGCAGGCATCTGGCAGCAGTTCTTGCGCCAGGTCGGCAAGGCTACACAGGCAGACTGTTCAGTTTTGCCTGAACAGCCGTCCCTGTACGCTTCTGGCCGTGAGCGGACGGAAGCCCACGGACGGGGAAGAGACGCACGGCGACGGCGACGCGGCCGGGCAGCCCGCCGAGGGGCAGCGCGCCAACGGCGCGATAGACCCAGCGACGACGGCCCGCGAGCTGCGGCTCGCGGTCGGGCAGCTCGTCCGCCGCGCACGCGCCGAGAACGAGCTGCCGACGCGGCTGATGGCCGTGCTCGCAACACTCGACCGCGACGGCGCCGCGACGACAAGCGACCTCGCCGCAGGGCAGCGAATGCGGCCGCAGTCGATGGCCGCGACGATCGCGGAGCTGGCCGAGCGCGGGTACGTGACGCGGCAGCCGCATGCGAGCGACGGTCGCAAGCACCTCGTGGCGCTCAGCCCCGTCGGGCGCGTGGCGCTCGAGGAAGAGCGCGCACGGCGCGACGGGTGGCTGACCGAGGCGATCACGCGCCAGCTGAGCGCGCGCGAGCGGACCGCGTTGGCCCGCAGCGTCGAGCTGCTGCGGCGCTTGGCCGACGCCTAGACCTCGACCTCGGGCGCGTCGGGTCGTTACGCCGCGCGGTTGATGCGGTCTTGCGCTTCAGCGACGAGTCTTCTGGCTCGGTTGCGGACAGGGGCCACGCGGGACTGGAGCGCGTCGACGTCGAAGCCGCGGCGGGCGTCGCGGGCGCGGCCTTCGAGGCGGGTGCGGTGGTGGCGGGCCTGGCGCTCGAGGTCGCTGCGGGCCTTGCCGCCGCGGCGCTCGAAGCGGGTCAGCTGTCTGTCGATCGCTCTGCGCGACCTGGTCGCGGAGCGCACGCCCCCGACGACGTCGACGACGCGGTCACGCGCTTCCAGCGCCGCGCCGAGCGGGATCAGCACCGCCCGCTGGGCGAGCTGCTGCGCCTGCGCGACCGGCGTCCTGGCGGCCGGTGCCGTCGTCGTGCCGACGCGCGTGCCGGACGTGGCTCTTCTCGCGCGTCTCGCTGCTCTTCGCGGTCTCGCGGCCGCGGCTCTGCTGACCGCGGTCCTTCTGGCGGCCGCTCTCGGGGCTTGAGGACCAGTCGGGGAAGTCGAGTCGGTCGCGGCGGTCGGTCTCACCGACGACGGGTCATTCGTGGACATCGGGGGCGGGCTCCTTGCAGACGAGGAAGTCGAACACTCGTTTGTACCCTATCCCCAACGCGCCGTTACACCGGCATTGCGTGCGAACAGATGTTCAGGCGCTCAGCGCAGGTGGAACACGGGTTCGCCTGATCCACGCGTGCGGGTCCTCGATCTCGGCGAGGGTCGGCAGCGCCTCGGGGCCGCTCCAGACGCGGTTGAGCGCCTCGATCCCGCCGGCTCTGACGACCGTGTCGACGAAGACCTTGCCCTGCTGGTACTGACGCATCTTCATCTCCATCCCGAGCAGCTTCATCATCAGCCGCGCGGGCGCCGACTGGGAGCGGCGGCGGGAGTCCATTCTTCTGCGCAGTCTCGGCAACGACGGCAGCAGCGGCTCGCCGACCGCGTCCATCACGTGCTCGGCGTGGCCCTCGATCACCGCCATCGTGGCCTGCATCTGATCGATCGTCGCCTTCTCGGCGGGGCTGGCGACGAGCGTGACGATGTCACCGCTGCGGACGGTGTCGACGAGCCGGCGCAGGTCGTCGGTGCGCGGCATGCGCAGCGCCCGTCTGGCGTCGATCTTCAGCTGCGCGCTGTCGAGCAGCTCGCGCACCATGGACGCCATATGCGGCTGCAGCCACGGGACGCCCGCGAACTGAACGGCGTGCGTCACCTCGTGCAGCGCGACCCAGTGGAGGAACTCCCGCTCGTCGGCGCCGAACGCTCTGATCGCGTTCGCCAGGTTCGGCTCGACGTAGAGCAGACGTGGCGGTCTGTCGGACGGCGTCGTGTCAAGCAGGACAAGCTCGAACTGGCCGAGCACGCGCTGGGCGAGGAAGCCGAGCATGACGCCGACCTCGCCCGTCATCACGACGCCGGCCGCAAGCTGGACGGCCGGTCTCGCGGGCTTGGCGACCTTCTTGCCGACCTGCTTCAGCGCTGGGTCGAGCAGGGCGCCCATGGAGGCAGCGTTCGCGCTGATCCACTCTCTGCGCCCGACCGCCTCCGCCTCGGGGATCGGCCGCTGCGGCGTCAGCCCCGTGTAGGCGATCACGCGCGCGGCGCTGTCGCGCGAAAGCTCGCCGAGGTCTTCTCTCAGCGGGGGGACGTCGGGCTGCCCGGCGACGAGGCCGGCCAGCCGCTGTGCGAGGGGCCAATCAATCATCTTCAGTCCATTCTGGCAGCGCGGAGAGCCCGCCTGCCGAGGGAACCGTTCAGCAGTGCAGCCGCGACAGCGCCGCAAGCGTCTCGGGCGAGCGAGCGCAGACGACCGGCGAGTGCGCGTTCACGTCGAGCGGGGCGGTCAGCGGACCGGCGTCGCAGGCGGGAAACGCGACGAGGCCACCGGCCTCGCGGACGATCAGCTGGGCCGCCGCCGCGTCGACGCCGCGCGAGCGCCGCAGCGACAGCATCGCGTCCATCCGCGCGGCCGCGACTTGGCACATCGTGAGGGCGATCGATCCGAGCGCGCGCAGCCGCTCGGTCTCCTGCTGCAGCGGCTCGATCAGCGGCGCGACCCAGCGGGGGTCGGCCTGCTCGATCCCCAGCAGCTCAAGCCTGCCGCTGCGGCCGCGGCGCTCGGGCAGCGCCGGATCGAGCGGCATGCCGTCCAGTCGCGCGCCGCCGCCGCGCGACGCGGACCACTCCTCGCGCGTGCCGAAGTCGTAGACGAAGGCGAACGCGACGTCGGCCATCGTCGGCCCGTCAGCGACGGCGATCGACAGCGCGCACGAGGGCATCAGCCGCTTCGCGTTGAGCGAGCCGTCGATCGGGTCGATCACGACGCGCACGGGGCCGCCGCCGTAGTCGACCTCGCCGCGCTCCTCGGAGATCGCGATGAAGCGGTGGCCCTCGGCGTAAAGCGCGTCGAGCTGCGCGAAGACCGCGTCCTCGGCCTCCTGGTCGATCACCAGCGTGCGGTCGCCGCCCTCGCCCCGCTCCCCCGTCTCAACAGCGCGTTCGAGCGTGAGCGGCGAGGCGCGCAGGATCCCGCGCAGCGCATCCGCGGCAGCGCGCGCAGCGCCGAGCCAATCGGCGTCAAGCGCTGTGCCCGAGGAATGCATCGTCGGCATACTTACAGGGTGTCCGCACTTGACGGCCTCTCCCCCGCGCAGCGCGCGGCCGTCACCCATGTTGGCGGGCCGCTGCTGATCGTCGGTGGCGCTGGCAGCGGCAAGACCCGGACGCTCGTCGCGCGGATGGCATGGCTGGTCGAGCAGGGCGAGGCGCCGGAGTCGCTGCTGGCGCTGGCGCTCTCCGAGCGCGCGGCCGACGCGCTGCGCCGCAACGTCGAGGACGCGATCGCACGCCCCTACGAGGAGCTCGCGGTGACGACGCTGCCGTCGTTCTGCGCGCGGCTGCTGCAGGAGGAGGCGGCCGAGGGCGGGATCGACCCGTTCGCGGTCGCCGTCGGGCGCGCCGACCGGCTCGCGATGGTGCTCGAGCGAATCGACGAGCTGACGATCCGCCGCCATGACTTCCGCGGCAACCCGGCGGCGCTCGTCGCGACCTTCGTGCGGCGGATCGACCGCCTCAAGGAGGAGCTGATCGGTCCCGAGGAGTTCGCCGCGTGGGCCGACTCGCTCGCCGCTGGCGAGGACGCGGGCGACGCCGAGCGGGCGAGAGCGGCGCGCGAGCGCGAGTTCGCCGAGGTCTACCGCGCCCACGACCGGATGCTCGCCGAGCAGGGCGCGTTGGACCGCGGCGACCTCGTGATCGGCGCGCTGAGGCTGCTGCGCGACCACCCGCACGTGCGGGCGCGCGTCGCGGCGCGCTATCGCCACCTGCTCGTCGACGACATCCAGGAGCCGAACTTCGCCCACGGCCTGCTGCTGCGGATGCTGTCGGCCGACCACGGCAAGCTGACCGCCGCGGGCGACGACGACCAGGCGATCCAGCGCTTCCGCTCCGCTGCGACGAAGAACCTTCAGGACTTCCAGGCCGAGCTGCCAGACGCGGCGGTCGTGCGGCTGGAGCACTCCTTCCGCTGCCCGCAGCGCGTGCTCGACGCCGCCTGCGCGGTCGTCGCCCCGCTCGAGGACCGGATCGAGAAGCGGCTCGACGGCCCGCTCGGCGGCGAGGTCGCTTTCTGGCGCGCCGCCAACGAGCGCGCGCAGGCGCAGGCCGTCGCGGCCGAGATCGAGCGGCTGATCGGGCGCGAGGACGTGCCGGGCGAGCGCATCGCGGTGCTCGTCCGCTCCGTCGCGCGCGAGGGGCCGGCGGTCGCCGTCGCGCTGGAGGAGCGGGCGGTGCGCCACCGGCTCGTCGGCGACGCGGCGTTCTTCCAGCGCTCGGAGGTGCGCGACCTGCTCGCATGGCTCCGGCTGCTCGTCGACCCTGCTGACGCGCCGGCCGTCGTGCGGGCGCTCGCGCGCCCGCCGATCGAGCTGCGCTCCGTCGACCTCGCGCGCTGCACGCAGATCGCCCGCCGGCGCAAGCTCGACATGGTCGGCGCGCTCGCCGCCGCGCTCGAGTCGCCGCAGATCCCGCCGGAGGCGCGTGACCGCATCCGCATGTTCCTGGCGATCTACAGATCGGCCGTTAGAGCGCTCGACACGATGCGCCCCGACCTCTTCGTCCACCGCCTGATCGAGCGCCTCGGGCTGCGCCGCCAGCAGCTCTTCACCGCGCAGGCCGAGGTCGTCGAGCGGCTGCGCGGGCTGGCCCGCTTCGGCGAGCTGGCGAGCGCCTTCGTCCAACGTCAGCCGCAGGCGACGCCGCGCGAGTTCGCGCGCTCGATCGCGGCCGCCGCCGAGGCCGGGCTGCGCGAGGAAGAGGAGCCGCTGCCGGCGACGCTGCGCGGCGTGCAGGTGATGTCGATGCACGCGGCGCAGGGCTTGGAGTTCGACCACGTCTTCGTGCTCGGGCTGCACGCCGCCGGGATCCCCGGTGCGCACGCCCGTACATTGGAGCCGATCGCGCCGGCGCTGATGAAGGAGACGCTGCCGGGCGACGAGCACGACGCGCATGTCGCGGAGATGCGGCGGCTGCTGCACGTCGCGATGACGCGCGCGCGCCAGCGGCTCGTGCTCGTCCACCCGCAGGCGAGCGACCGCGGCGCCGCACAGCCGCCCTCGCCATTTGCCGAGGAGGCGCGCGCGGCGGTCGCCGGGCGCTGGGAGGAGCGCGCCGAGGAGCTGTTCGGCCCGGCCGAGTCGCTTCACTCGACCTATCGGATCCTGCGCGACGAGCTGCTGGAGACTGTCAAGCGGACGGGCACGCGGATCGGCGAGCTGCGCTTCGACACCGACCTTGACGTCTCGCACGCGATCGTCCGATATCTGGAGGTCGTCAAGCTGGCAGCGCTGATCGAGCGCTCCGAGGACCGGCCGGTCGAGGACGCGCTCGCGGAGGTCAACGCGCGGCTGGCGTCGGCGATCACGAGCGAGCAGCGGGACATCCTCGCCTCCTCGCCGCTCGACGACTACCTGCTCGACGCCGACCGCGACGACAAGAACCGCGCCGCGGCGATCGCCGCGCGCGAGGAGCCGACGCTGGAGCCGTTCCTGCCGCTGCGCGGCGACGGCGTGATGCTGAGCGCCTCCGACATCGACACGTACCGGACCTGCCCGCTGAAGTACAAGTTCGCGCGCGTCTTCCGCATCCCGCAGGAGCCGACGCTGAACCAGCGCTTCGGGATCCTCGTCCATCAGGTGCTGGAGCGGTTCCATGCGGCGGGCGGAGGCCAAACCCTGGCCGAGATGATGGGGCTGTTGGAGGCCGGCTGGTGGCGCGGCGGCTTCGGAGGATCTGAGCAGGAGATCCAGCTGCGCGGCAAGGCAACAGCCGCGTTGACGCGCTACTACGAGCGCTTCCAGGAGGAGCCGGCGCAGCCGGTCGCGTTCGAGAGATCGTTCTCCTTCAGACTCGGGCCGCACCTGTTGCGCGGCCGCGTCGACCGCGTCGACAAGCTGCCCGAGGGCGGCTACGAGCTGATCGACTACAAGACCGGCCCGCCGAAGAGCCGCACCCAGCTCGAGCAGGACGTGCAGCTGTCGCTCTACGCGGTCGCGGCGCGCGAGGCGTGGGAGCTCGACGCCGCCCGTGGCGCCTACTACTACGTGCTCGACGACGCGAAGGTCCCGGTCGAGCGCGGCGACGGCGACCGCGACTGGATCGAGGAGATCGCGCTCGAGGTCGCCGAGGGGATCCTCTCGCAGGGCTTCGAGCCGACGCCCTCGTATGCCGCTTGCGCGATCTGCGACTACCGGTTGGTCTGCCCCGCAGCGGAGCGGTAGCAACTGCGCGCATTGTCGCGTCGGCGTGCGGGGAGGGTGGTGGCACCTGCCTACCGTCCCTGGGAGGAGCCGATGCGAACGAAACGAACCGCGAAGCTCGCCGTCGCCGGCATGTCGCTTGTCGCAATCGCCCTCGCGGGGGCGGCGGAAGGGGCGCAAGCGGCAACGGTGACCGTCACGGCCGAGGACGGCAGCGCGATCCCGCTGGCCGCCGGCCAGTCGCCGCGGGTCCGCACGCTCGCGCCAGTGCTCGACATCGCGCAGGCGCCCGGCGCCGCGCGTTACTCGGCCGGCGTGACCGACCCGACCGGCTCAGCGACCGCCGCCGCGGCCTGCGAGGACCCGGCGAGAGCGACGCGCATCACGCCGGCCTACCGCGGCAACGGCACGTACACGGTGTCGGTCACGACCTTCGCGCCCGACGACCTGGCCTGCACGGCGCCACCGGTCGCGCCGCCGGAGAGCTACCAGTTCGCGATCGCCGGCGGGGTCGTGGTGCAGAGACGCTCGCCGTTCGTGCTGCGCACACCGGGATCCGCGAGAGTCGCTCCGCTGTCGCTGCCCATCCTGCTGGCGCCGGGGGCCGACAGAAGCGAGGTCCGCTTCCGCCGCGGCGGCACGCTCAGAAGAGACGGATCGATCCGCGGGAGATCGAACCGCGGCACCGTCGACAGCTCGACGAGAACGGCGCTCGTGGCGCTGCCCAGACCGGGCGACTACACCGTCGTCGCCCGCGCGCTGCGCGGCGGAATCGGCACGCCGTGGAGCGTGCCGGTGAGGGTCCACGCGGTCGCCCCATTCGACTTCCGTCGCTTCGCCTACGTCGACAAAACCGGCCCGAGCTTCGCCCTGCAGGCGGCAATCCGCGAGCCCAGCGCCCGCGGCGTCGTCACCGTCGCGCTCGCAAGGGGCGCGACCGGGGGCCGCTTCGCGACGATCCAGCGCGTCCGCATCAGCCGCGCCGCCACCTTCGTCGCCCGCTTCACGGCGATCAGAGCCGGCACCTACCGCCTGCGCTTCAGCTACCCGGGCAGCAAGACTGTCGCGCGGGGGACGATCGTCAGCAAGCTGCACGTCGGGACGGCGATCGTCGGATGACGCGCTACCCCGAGTGGTGGATCGTCGTTCCTGGCGCGGAGGCAGGGAGCGCGGTCGGCCCTGGCCCAGAGGCGACCGAGGACGAAGCCAGGGGCGGCGAGCCGCCGCTCGTCAGGAGTCCTTGCCGCGTTGTCTGAGGAACCGCATGAAATCGCTCGCGAGCCTGTCGCCGGAGGGGAGCTCGGTGGGGTCGAGCGGGTCCTCTTCCTCGGCCGCCTTCTCGAGCCGCTCGACGAACGCCTGCACGTCGGGGTCGCTCTGGACGGCGAGGTTGACCTGGCGCTCGTAGTCGCTGGAAGCCGACTCCAGCTCGGAGGCGTCGACGGAGACGCCGACGAGGCCCTCGAGCTTGCGCACGATCGCGAGCGCGGCCTTCGGGTTCGGGGCCGAGGCGATGTAGTGCGGAACGGCGGCCCAGAGGCTGGCGGAGGGGATCCCGGCTCTCTGGCAGGCCGCCTGGAGCACGCCGACGATCCCCGTCGGGCCCTCGTAAGAAGACGGTGAGAGCTGGAGCCGCTCGACCAGGACCGGGTCCGAGCTAAGACCGGTGATCCCAATCGGGCGCGAGTGGGCGACGTCGGCGAGGAGCGCGCCGAGCGAGACGACCATCTGGACGCCGAGCGCCTCGGAGAGGTCGAGGATCAGCTGGCAGAACGTCCGCCACCTCATCGACGGCTCGGTGCCGGTCAGCAGGATCAGGTCGCGCGGCGCGCGGGGCACCCGAGCCTCGAAGATCTCAACCTCGGGCCATTCGATCGAGCGCGTGACGCCGTCGACCAGCTTGACCTGCGGTCGCGTCGCCTGGAAGTCGTAGAACTCCTCGGGGTCGATCGTCGCGAAGCGCGTCGCGCCGAGCGACGTTCCGACGAACTGGAGCGCGGTGGAGGCGGCGTCGCCCGCGTCGTTCCAGCCCTTGAACGCGCAGACAAGAGCCGGGGCGCGGAGCCCGTCCGGCCGGCGTTCCCATTGCAGTGGCTGCATCGACCCAAAGTAGTACATGATGGGTTCGTGACCGCCTCAGCGACCGTCAGCGGACTTCGCCCCGGCACTGAGATCGACGCGGTCTTCGCCTGTGTGCGCAAGGACCGCCTGCTCAGCCGCGCCGGCACGGCCTACCTCGCGCTCGAGCTGCGCGACCGCACGGGGACGGTGCAGGCGCGCGTCTTCAGAGACGCCGACCTGCTCGCCGGGCGGTTCGAGCGCGGCGACCTCGTGCGCGTCTCCGGCCGCGTCGAGCGCTTCCGCGACGAGCTTCAGGTCGAGGTCCGCGCGATCGCCAGAGCCGACCCGGGAACGGCCGATCCCGCCGCCTTCCTGCCGAGCGCCTACCGCGACCTCGAGGAGCTCGACGGCTTCCTCGAGCACTTCGCGCGGGAGGTCTACGACCCGGGCTACAGAGCGCTCTTGGCCGCGATGACCGGCGACGCCGAGCTGCGCGCGGCGTGGCGACGCGCCCCCTGCACGCGCGCTGGTCATCACGCGTACCTCGGCGGCTTGCTGGAGCACACCGTCGCAGTCGCGACGCTCGCGCAGGAGACCTGCCTGCTGCATGTGCGGCTCGACTCCGACCTGCTGATCTGCGCCGCGCTCGTGCACGACATCGGCAAGACGCGCGAGTTCACCTACGGCGCCGAGTTCGGCGTCAGCGACGAGGGCCGGCTGCTCGGCCACGTCCAGATCGGAGCGCGGATGATCGAGGAGCGCGCGGCGCGGGTCCCCGAGCTGGGCGACGAGCGTCGGCTCGCGCTGCTGCATTGCGTGCTCAGCCACCACGGGCCCGACAGCGCCCCCGGCCGCCGCTTCGGCTCGATCGAGGCGCTCGCGCTCGCGCGCATCAACGCGCTCGACGCGAGCGTGAAGGGCGCGCTGGAGCACGGGCTGAACCCGTACTAAGGAAGCGCCCGCCGTTCGTCACGCCTCTTCCTCCGCTTCGATCACCCCGATCCCCAGCGCCGCGGCAAACTCGCCCGCGAAGCCGACGATGTCCGGCCATGGCATGGAGACGCCGCGCAGCCGCTCGATCCCAGTCGCCCCGGTCAGCGTGCAGCCGCGCATCTGCGAGCGGGCGAAGCGGGCATGGCGGAAGTCTGCGCCGCTGAGGTCGCACGCCTCGAAGACGACCGAGCTGAGCTGAGCCTCGACGAGGTCGAGCTCCTGCAGCTGGCAGTCGCGGAAGACGACGCGCTCGACTCTGGAGCCGCGGAAGGCGGCGAGGTCGACACGGCTGTCCTCGACGACGAGGTCGCGCAAGGTCGACTCGCCGAGCTGCAAGCCGGTCAGCCGACAGCCGCGCATCCGCACCCGCTCGACGAGCACGCGCACGCCACGTCTGTTGGCGAGGTTGGCGTGTTCGAGCACGGCGTCGCGCAGCCCGTCCTCCTTCAGCGTCGTGTCGTCGATCGCTGTTGGGCCCAGGGCGGCGAGCGGTTGTCTCGGGGCACGTGGAGGAAGCGGAGTTGGCGCCATGCGCCCGGAGGCTAAAGGCAATGCGCCAGCGGGCTTGAAATGGTTGTCACATGGCGACCGGCCACCTGATCCTGATCGCCGGTGCATTGTTGTTCGCCGGCATCGCCGCGTCGCTGCTCGCTGGGCGCCTGCGGCTGCCGAGCCTCGTGCTGTTCCTCGGCGTCGGCATGGCGGTCGGCTCCGACGGCCTTGGCTGGGTCGACTTCGGCGACTACGCGCGGGCTCGCGAGATAGGGATCGTCGCGCTGGCGCTGATCCTCTTCGAGGGCGGGCTGACGGCCGGGTTCGGCGAGATCCGCCCGGTGCTCAAGCCAGTCATCAGCCTCGCCTTCCTCGGCACGCTGATCACCGCAGTCATCTGCGGCCTCGCTGCGACGTGGCTGTTCGACCTGACGCTGCTGGAGGGGCTGCTGCTCGGCTCGATCGTCGCCTCGACCGACGGCGCGGCGATCTTCGCGCTGCTGCGCGGCTCGGCGCTGAAGAAGAAGCTCGGCAGCACGCTCGAGGGCGAGGCCGGCATGAACGACCCGATCGCCGTGCTGCTCGTCGTCGGCTTCATCGACTGGATCCAGACGCCCGGCTACGGCGTGCTCGACATGGCGTGGCTGTTCGTCCGCCAGGTCGGGATCGGCGCTGGGATCGGCGTGCTCGTCGGGATGGCGGCGATCCAGCTGTTCCAGCGCTTCGCGCTCGCGACGCCCGGCCTCTACCCGGTCGCCTCGCTGGCGACGGCGGCGGTCGCCTATGGCGCGGCCGACGTGCTGCACGGCTCCGGCTTCCTCGCCGTCTACCTCGCCGGGCTGGCGCTCGGCAGTGCGGCGATCCCCGCCAAGCACACGATCACCTCGTTCCATCAGGGCCTTGCGTGGGTCGCGCAGCTGTCGATGTTCCTCGTGCTCGGGCTGCTCGTCTTCCCCAGCCAGTTCGGGCACGTGTGGGTCCAGGGGACCGTGCTCGCCCTCGTGCTGGCGTTCGTCGCGCGCCCGGTCGCCGCGTACGTCGCCGCGATCGGCGGCTTCAGCTTCGCTGACCGCACGGTGCTCGGCTGGGCCGGCCTGCGCGGCGCCGTGCCGGTCGTGCTGGCGACCTTCCCGGTGATCGCCGGCGTCGCTCACGGCATCGACTTCTTCAACATCATCTTCTTCGCCGTGCTCGTCTCGACGGTGCTGCAGGGATCGACCTTCGAGCTGCTCGCGCGCTGGCTGAGAGCGACCGCCGACGCCCCGCCGCTGATGCCGAGCGCGTTGAGCGAGACCGGCACGATCCGCCAGCTCGGCGCCGACTCGGTCGAGTACGCGGTCGAGCCGAGGGACGCAATCGTCGGGATGCGGATCCGCGACCTCGAGCTGCCGCGCGAGGCGGTCGTCAACCTGATCGTGCGCGACGACCAGGCGGTCCCGCCGCGCGGCTCGACGAGAATCGGCGCCGGCGACCGCCTGCACGTGCTGATCCGCCGCGAGGCGCTGCCGGTGATGAACAAGCTCGTCGAGCGCTGGCGCAAAGGGCCGATCGGGCCGAGACCGCGGCTGAAGCGCCGGACCTCGGGCCACGCGCCGATCTTCCACGTGCGGCCGTGGACGGAGGCCGACGGCAACCCGGCGACCGCGCACGAGGTAGCCGGCCGCGAGGTCGTCGACAGGCTGCGCACCCGCCGCGACATGCCGGGCGCGCTCGTCGTGCTTGCCGACGGCTACCTCGCGATCACCGGCCCGACGCTCGCGCTCGGCCGCGAGGAGCTGCTGAGCCAGTGGGTCCGCCGCAAGGTCCGCGCCGCCCCCACCGACGCCGAGCGGGCGTGGTGGGAAGAGGTGCTGGGGGCGCTAGCGGTTTAGGCGGCGCGGGGGCCGGCTGCTCCCGCCCCGGCAGGAGCTGCGGCCACCGCCGGCAGCCTGATCGGCCCGACCGCGAACGCGACGAGAGCGGCGACGACGCCGCCCGCAGCGGCGGCGAAGCGCGCGATCGTCCTGTCCGCGCCCCAGCCCGGGCCCTGCACCAGCCCGAGCGACAGCACGAGGGGATGCCTGGCGGGCCACGCCTGCTGACACAGCGCTTGCAGGCGGACCGCCGAGGGGCGGCCACAGACCGAGGGCGCCATACTAGGTCGGGTGACCCCCGCCAGACCAACGGCGGATGCGACTGACGCCCGGCTCGCCGAGGCGCTCGGACCGCTGCGCGCCAACCCCAAGCGCTCAGCGATCCTGCTCGACATCGACGGCACGCTCGCGCCGATCGTCCGCTACGCCGACGACGCCCACGTTCCCGAGCCGACCCGCTTCCTGCTGATCGAGATCGCGCGCCGCTACGGCTTCGTCGCCTGCGTCAGCGGGCGCCGCGCCTCCGACGCGCGGCGAATCGTCTCGATCGGGACGATCTCCTACCTCGGCAGCCACGGCACCGAGCTGCTGCGCGCAGGCGCGATCGAGCCGGTGCTCGACCCCGCGGTGCGCGACTGGGGCAGGCGAATCCAGGCGTTCGGGCGGGAGGCTGACAACGCCGAGTTGCGCCGGCTGCGCGTGCGGATCGAGGACAAGGGCTCGATCGTCGCGTTCCACTGGCGCGGCGCGCCCGACGAGGAGGCCGCGCGCGCCGCGATCGACACGATCGCCGGCCGTGCCGAGCAGAGCGGCCTGCGCACCCACTGGGGCCGCAAGGTGCTTGAGGTCCGCCCACCGGTGCGGATGGACAAGGGCGCCGGCATCCTCGCCTTCCTCGAGGACGCCGACCTCGACGCGGCGATGTACGTCGGCGACGACGCGACCGACCTCGACGCCTTCCGCGCGCTCGGCGAGATGCTTGCCGAAGGACGGCTGCGCCATGCGTTGCGCGTCGGCGTCGCGTCCGAGGACGGGCCGACCGAGATCACCGAGGAAGCTGACCTCGTCGTCGACGGGACCGACGGCGTGCGTCATCTGCTCGAAGCGCTGCTGGCCGACGACGACGCCTGAGCGCGCACCGCTCTCGGTTGCGATGCGCTTCACCGACTTCCTCAAGGCGACGGTCATGACGAGCGCGGCAGCGGCGACGCTGCTGGCTGCCGTCACGGCGTTCGCCGCCAGCCAGGCTGACGACTCGCTGCTCGTGCCGTTCGCGGCCGGCTGGTGGGTGCTCGCCTCCGCGGTTGGCGTCGTGCTCGGGCGACGCGCGCAGACGACGCCGCCAATCGCCCGGCTGCTGGCCGACGCGAGATCGACCCACTCCCTGCCCGACGTGCGCCCCGGCCGCGTGCTCCTCAACCGCCTCTGGCCGCTGCTGCTGTGCACGGTGGTCGCCGCGGTGGTGGCGATCTTCCTGCCGCAGATCGCGGCGATCGCGACTGGTTTCGCGATCATCTGGGCGCTCTCGTGGCGCCGCCAAGACGCTGCTGTGACGGCGATCGAGGGGCGCGACGGCGTGCGCTACTTCGTCGAGCGGACCGGGCCGTTGAAGCCGATCAGACTGATCCGCACACCCGGCTTCCGCTCCGACCTGTTCGCCCTGGAGGAGGCGCCGCCAGCACGGCGCGACGCCTCCACCTGAGCAAATTCGACCCCCCGCGCTAGCGGATCGAGACGGGCAGGCTGGCCGTCTTCTTGCCGGTCTTGACGCGGAGCGTGTACGTGCCGCGCTTGACCTTCTTGCCCTTCTTGCCTCTGAGCTGGCCGACCTTGCCGGTCGCGACCGTCTTGTTGTTCTTGACGAGCGTCGCGATCGACGTCTTCTTGATGACCTTCGCGGCCGAGGCGGTCTTCGCCGAGTACGTCACGGTGCACGTGACTCTCTCGTAGAGGCCGCTCGAGCTCTTGACGGTGCAGGTGACGAGCGCGTCGCGGCCGGCGGCCCCTCTGTCGCCCTTGTCGCCCTTGTCACCCTTGTCGCCCCTGGGGCCAGCGACGCCCTGGGCGCCGTCGTTGCCGGCGGGGCCCTGCGTGCCCTGCGGGCCGGCAGCGCCGTCGTTGCCAGTGGGGCCCTGCGGGCCAGCGGCACCGTCGTTGCCAGCCGGGCCCTGCGCGCCGTCGTTGCCGGCGGCGCCCTGCGGGCCAGCGGCACCGTCAGTGCCAGTCGGGCCGGTCGGGCCGGTCGGGCCGGTCTGGCCGGTCTGGCCGACGGGACCGGTCGGGCCGTCCTCGCCGGGGATGCCCTGCGGGCCCTGGTCGCCCTTGTCGCCCTTGGGCAGGTCGACGCTGTTCGCGGTCACGATGACCGTGTGGCGCTGCTCCGCCGTGTTGTCCGAGAAGACGAGCTTCGCGGACGACGTGACGTTGGCGTGGCCAGGCGCGAAGCGCACGAGGATCGCGCACGCGTTGCCGGGCGCGACCGGGTTACCGCTGCAGGCGTCGTCGGAGACGATGAAGTCGCCCTTGTCGCCCGCCAGCGTCTCGACTCTGTCGAGGCCGATCTGGAGCGGCTCGTTGCCGGTGTTGCTGATCGTCAGCGCCTGGCCGGGGCTGATCGTCGTCGCGGCCTGGTCGGGGAACGTCGGCGCCCCGATCGAGACCTGCGAGCCGTCGGCCGTGGAGGCGACGACCTTGATCGTTCTCGTGGCGGTGACCGGCGAGAGGTCGTCGCTGGTGCTCATCGAGTCCTCAGCCGCGGTCAGCGCGACGGAGCCGCTCTTGAGCGCCGTCAGCTGCTCGGTGACCGGGTCGAAGATCGCGACCTTGTCAGCGTCGCGCGCGGCCTGGATCGCGTCGTCGCCGGAGCCGATCGCGAGATCGTCGGAGCCCGACCAGCGGACCGACGTCGGGTAGCGAAGCGGCACGACACGGCTGCCGGGCTGGACGCCCTCCGGCTGGATCTCGCTGCCGCTGATCTGAGCGGTGTTGCCGACCTCGAGCGAGTCCGGGGTGTTGAGGTCGATCTCCTGCGCGAACGTGTGGACGTCGAGGTCGAGCCAGTTGCTGCTCGCGTCGGCGTCCGGGTTGATGCCCATGCGCACCCAGCCGGTGAAGCCGCCGGCGTCCGGCGTGCCGTACGGGTCCTTGCCGGACGACGGCATCACGATGTACGGGACGCCCTCGATGCGGTGCACGTTCATGATCTGAGCGTGCGAGCCGACCATGGCGACGCCCTTGTCCGTCTCGTTGCGGAAGTCGGAGAGCATTCTCTCGACCAGCGCGACCTCGGTGCGGTCACCGAGCTGGCTGTCCTTCGTGTCTCTCGGGTCGTCGACCGGGTGGTGCGCGAACACCATCACGTTCTTGATCGACGGGTCGTCCTTGGCCGAGTCGAGCGCGGCCGCGAACATCGGCATCTGCGCCCAGGCCGTGCCGTGGAGCGAGCCGAGCGAGGACGCGAGCAGGATGAAGCGCGTGCCCTTGTGGTCGAAGTAGCGGTACGGCTGGCCGAACTCGGCGATGAAGGGTCTGAGGTCCGCCTGGACGTTGCCCAGTCCGTAGGACTCGTGGTTGCCCGGGACGTAGTAGCAGGGGATTCTGCCCGTGCTCGGGTCCGGCGTGCTGTCCGGCGCGGGCTCAGAGCCGACCGGGGTGATGTCGCAGCCAGCCGTCTCCAGCGTCTGACGCGCGAGCGTCATGTCCTGTGGCAGGCCGCGGTCGGTGACGTCGCCGTTGAGGATCAGGAAGTCGGGATCGGTCGCGCGGATGCGCTTGATCGCCGCGATGCCGGTCTGCGCCAGCGTCGGCGCGTCGGCGGTGAACTGGATGTCGGAGAGCGCGCCGAACGTCCACGCGTCCCTGTTCTGCTGAAGTCTGCCGTCCGGCGAGACGATCGGGTCGACGCGCAGCGCCGGCGCGTCCGGCAGGTCGACCTGCGCGGGCTCGTCGACGGAGATGTCGGAGACCGTGATCGAGCCGGGCTGTTGGTTGCCGGCCGAGGTCTCGATCGCCTGCAGCTCGCTGAAGGAGAGCGGGAATCTCGCCGACGCGGTCGGAGCGAACGTGAGGTCGTTCCAACCGGCTCTGAGCGGCGGGCCGTAAATCTGCTGCGAGCCACCGCCGGCCTGCGGGAAGATCGCCCAGGTCAGCGAGACCGGGACAGTCGACTTGACTCTCATGTGGATCAGCAGCGGCTGGCCCGGGAGCGCGATGTCGTCGGCGGCGGTCTTCGCGTTGAAGCCCATGTTGCGCGCCTTCGGGTAATCCATCTGGATACCGTCGGGCGTGTCGCTCAGGGTGATGCCGGCGGTGCCGTTGGTGCCCCACTTGCCGGCGGCGACGCCACCGTCCGCGAAGTTGTAGACCTGCTGGTTCGTCACGCCGACGGCGATCGGAAGCTGGATCGATCTACCACCAGCGGTGATCGTCAGCAGCGTTCCGCCGTTCTTCAGCGGCGTCACCTTCAGGCCGGATCCCGACGGGGTGATGCGGACGACCGAGTGGTCGTAGTCGAGGTCGAGGTCGGTGTCCTCGACCGGCGCCGTGTAGCCCTGGCCGTCGCGGCCGGTGACTCTCAGCTGGAAGGCGTCCTCGGGCACGGCGGCCTGGATCGCCAGGCGCGTCGAGTTGAGCTCGAGCGAGTCGAGGCTGCCGAGCACTCTGACGTTGTCGTCGGCCTGCGCGCCGTCAGTCGCGGCGCGGACCTTGATCGTCGCGTTGGCGTCGTCGGCCGGAGCAGCCAGCAGGCCGCCGTCGATCGTGCCCGTGTCGGTGTTCCAGCGGACGTCGGAGCGGCTGAGCGCGACCGGCGTCATGTCGCTGTCGATGCCCTTGACGGTCATCGTGCGGTGCATGCCGGGGAAGACGCGGGCGTCGTCGCCGGCCGGTCTGAAGACGAGGTCGTCGACCTGGCCGTCGCCGGGCGTCACGAAGATGCCGACGCCGTTGGGGTCGGCGCGCTCGGTCCCGTCGGAGGGGGTGTTGCGGACGGTGACGTCTCTGTCGCCGAGGTAGCTCGCCATCATCGTGGTCGAGCCGCCGCCGTCGAGGTTGACGGCGAAGTCGGCGCCGAGGTCGATCATCTGCTGCCCGATGAAGTCGACGCCGGGACCGACCACGTCGGTTTGACGGCCGTCGTCGGTGACGAGCAGCATCGTTCTGCCGCCGTCCTTGAAGCCGATCGCCGTGCGCGGCGCCTGGCTCGTGTCGTGGCCAATCGCGAGGGCGCCGTCTCTGACGATCACCTGGTTGGCGCCGACGCCCCACTCCAGCGACTGCGCGAGGCTGTCCTTGAGGCCGTAGGCGAGCGTCGCGTCGTCGCCGGGCTGCAGCGCGGCGAGGACCGCCGCCTGGGCGCCCGTGCCGACGAGGTAAAAGCCGTCGGCCGGGATCGCGCCGTCGCCAGCGCCGGTCGTGTTGACCGAGACGACCTTGTTGTTCTCGACGAGCGCCTCGGCGACCGCCGTGCTGCCGTCAGCGCTGCGCAGGCGGTTGTAGGTGCCCCACCCGGAGGTGAAGGCCATCAGCGAGTCGGCCGGCAGCTTCGCGAGGTTGTTCGGCGCGTTGACCGTCTGGACCGGGTAGTCCGTGCCCTTGATCGTCGCGTGCGCGTCGAGCGTCGCGTCGACGAGCGTCCCGATGCCGTCCTTCGTGACGCCGATGTCACCGCCTGCGCCGAAGTCGCCCGACTTCAGCGGCTGGCCGCTTCTCACTTCTGCGCCCTGGGGAGCCTGCGAGTTGTCGATGTCGAAGAAGTCACCGTTTACTCCGGCAACCGCTCCGTCTCTATCAGCGATCTGGCTCAGCGGCGTGCCCTGAGCCACGAACGGTGACGTGAGGAGGTTCGTTCTGACGGCGCTGTTGCCGAGGTCGACGGAGAGGACCTGCTCGTCGACCCAGCCGGACTGGGACAGCGTCTTCATGTGTCTGAGCGTGATGCCGGGACCGACCTGCTCGGTCGTGTTGGTCAGCGTGAGCTGATCGGCATCGGCAGCGGATGCGATGGCCGGTGTCGCAGCCGCCAGCGAAGCGCCGGCCAGCAGCGCAGCAGGCAACAGCCGGCTGCGCCGCCGAAACGGCGGCTTTGAGGGGGTCAATTGAGTCCTTGGTGTGAGGAGGGACGGGGACGCGTGGCCCGCAATTCCATTCGCGAGCCTGCCTCACTTTCACCGCGAGGGCGCCAGGACTCGTGACCGTCCCGTCATAGATCTGTTGACTTTTGGTGAACGCCCCTCAAGTCCTGGGCGCACCGGAGTCTGGGCCGTCAGCGGAATGACTGACGACCGCCGCCAGCACGTTTGCGCAGCGGCGAAAAGGCCGTCCACGTGCGCGTGTTGGCGACCTGCGCGGCTGTCAGCCAGGCCCGGCGGGCAGTCGCGATCCCGTAGCGGCGGCTGGTCGCGAGCGTCGTCGTGCGATGGGCGTCGCTGTCGACGAGGATCCACACGCCGGCTCGCGCGGCCGCGCGCGCGTGGATGTCGTTGAGGTCGCGCCGGTCGGGCGCGCCGTTGATCTCGATCATCGTGCCGTTGGCGGCCGCCGCCTGGAAGATCCGCTCGACGTCGAGCGCGATCGGGTCGCGCGACTCGATCTTGCGGCCGGTCAGGTGGCCGATCGCGTCAACCCACGGATGGTCGATCGCGGCAAGCACCCGCTCGGTCATCACGCGCTCGTCGAGGCGGAAGGAGGAGTGGACGCTGGCGATCACCCAGTCGAGCTGCTGCAGCAGCTCGTCGGGGTAGTCGAGCGAGCCGTCGGGCAGGATGTTGACCTCGCTGCCGGCGAGCAGCTCGATCTCTGGGAAGGCGGCGTTGGCGGCATGGATCCGCTCGATCTGCGCCTCCAGCTGCTGCGGCGAGACGTCGTCGCCGAAGCCGTGCGATGCCGAGTGGTCGGTGATCGCGAGGTAGTCGTAGCCGAGCGCCTGCGCCGCCTCGGCCATCTGCTCGATCTCGGCCTTGCCGTCTGAGGCGGTCGTGTGGCTGTGCAGGTCGCCGCGCAGGTCGGCCTCGGTGACCAGCGTCGGCAGGCCGCTGCCGCCGTCGAGCAGCGCTGCCTGCAGCTCGCCGCGGTTCTCGCGCAGCTCGGGCTCGATGTACTGGTAGCCGAGCGCGGCGTAGACCTCCCGCTCGGTCGCGCAGCGCAGCGTCTTGCCGGTCGCGTCGTCGAGCACGCCGTACTCAGAGACGTGCATCCCCCTCTTCACGGCCGCCTCGCGCAGCGCGACGTTGTGCTGCTTGGAGCCGGTGAAGTGCTGCAGCACGTTGCCGAACTGGTCGGGCGCGACGACCTTCAGGTCGATCCCGATGCCGGTATGGGTGCGCACGCGCGCGCCGCTGTCGCCGATGCCGGCGACCGACTCGACGACGTCCATCTGCGTCAGCGCCTCCGCGAGTGCGCGCGGGTCATGCGCGGTGGCGATGATGTCGAGGTCCTTGACCGACTCGGCCCAGCGGCGGGCGGAGCCGGCCAGCTCGACCTGCTCGGAGGCTGGGTGGGTCCGCAGCGCTTCGACGATCGGCTCGCCGATCGCCAGCGCGCGGTCGAGCACGAAGCGGCCCGAGCCGTTGCCGCCGTTCTCCTGCGCCGCGGCGTTGGCGCGCGCGATCGCGGCGAGGAAGTTCTCCTCGGCTCTGGCGCCAAACCCTCTGAGGTCACGGATCCGCTGCTGTCTGGCGGCGGTCTCAAGCGCCTGCAGCGAGTCGATCCCCAGCTCGTCGTAGAGCCGGCGGGCGCGCTTGGGGCCAAGCCCTTGCAGGCGCGTCATCTCCAGCAGGCCGGCGGGGAACTTCGCGCGCAGTCTCTGCGCGGCGGGGATGTCGCCAGTCTCCAGCAGGGCGATGAACTTCGCCTCCAGCGTCGCGCCGATCCCCGCCAGCTCGGTGACGCGGCCGGCGCGCGTCAGCGCTGAGACCGAGACGGAGGCGTCGCGGACGACCTTGGCGGCATTGCGATAGGCGACGACGCGGTGGACGATCGCGCCGTCGAGCTCGTAGAGGTCACCGAGCTCGTCCATCGCGGCGGCGATTTGGGCATTCGTCGGATCGGCCATGCTGGCACCCTAGCTCGACGCCCTTTCCTAGGTCACTATACTTAGTGAAGCAACTAGCCGATTCCTGCAAGGAGCCACCATGGCAGGCACCATCAACGAGGTCACTGACAACAACTTCCAGGCCGAAGTCATCGAGTCCGACGTCCCGGTTCTCGTCGACTTCTGGGCCCCGTGGTGCGGTCCGTGTCGCATGGTCGCGCCCGTGCTGGAAGAGATCGCTGGCGAGAAGGGCGAGGCGCTGAAGATCGTCAAGCTCAACGTCGACGACAACCAGCAGACCGCGATGAACTACGAGGTCCTCTCGATCCCTACGCTGATCCTCTTCAAGAACGGGGAGATCGCGAAGAAGGTCGTCGGGGCTTACCCGAAGCGCAAGCTCGAGGCTGAGCTCGAGCCCGTTCTCGCGTAGCGCACCACACCTCCAGGCTTTACCCGTCGGCACCGGCTTGATCGCCGGTGCCGACGTGCGTTCGGAGCCGTTCCAGCCGGCGGTCCCACTGGCCTCCGACCGCGGC
Source organism: Conexibacter sp. (assembly GCA_036499225.1). Taxonomy (GTDB): domain Bacteria; phylum Actinomycetota; class Thermoleophilia; order Solirubrobacterales; family Solirubrobacteraceae; genus Conexibacter. Next base: position 20,568 of record DASYEC010000045.1, on the reverse strand, counting down.
CATCCACCGCATCGCATCGTCGAGCGGGTCGGGCGTAAGGCGGTAGTGCGTCTCACGGCCCGCTCTCTTGGTTTCCACCAGCCCCGCGCCCGCCAGAGTCGCGAGGTGCTTGCTGACCGCCTGCCGGGACATCGGAAGCTCGGCCGCAAGCGCTGAGGCGGTCACCGTCGGCCGCCGCGCCAGCTCGCGCACAACCGCCCGCCGCGTCGGGTCCGCGAGCGCCGCAAAGACCGCGCCGGCCATCAAATCGGCCTGCGTCCGCATCGCGACGACGGTCGCGTCTTGCTGCGCGCCAGCGACGTCAGCCATCGCGCTCACGCCATGCAGCTCGCGCTGCACGCCGACAGCGCGGTCATCCGCTGCGTCCAGGCCGTGGGCGTCCCGACCGGCGCCAGCGGCGCGTCGCCGGTGCGCAGCTCACGCGTGCGAACCTCGAAGACCGAGACGCGCGTCCCGCCTTCGACGTCGTCGAGGGTGAGCTCGACAAGCGACTCGTCGGCGTCCTCTCCGTCGATCATCGTGCGGTCGCCGACGTCGTCGCCATCGATCGCGTGCCAGCGGAAGGCGATGCGGCGCTGCTCGGCGAGCTCGTCGACGACGCCGACGCGGATCGTTCCGTCGTCCCATGCGAAGCGGGCAGCGCCGCCCGCGCGCGGGTCGAGCTCGACCTCGTCTGCCAGCCAGCAGGCGAGCTGCTCGGCGTCGGTGACGGCCTCCCACGCCTGCTCGCGCGTGATCGGCAGCACGATCGCCCGGTGGACGGCGACGGCGGGCTCGGCAGTCATCGACGGCTCCTCTCGTGTGCGCAACTCATCGGTTGCTAGTCTAGCGGCAGACAAGCGCAACCCCTAGGTTGCGCGTACATCACAGACGCCGAGCCCGCAAGGAGCGCCCAATGTCCCCGCTGATCCCGATGGTCGTCGAGCAGAGCGCCCGAGGCGAGCGCTCGTTCGACATCTACTCCCGCTTGCTGAACGAGCGCGTCGTCTTCCTCGGCCAGGAGGTCGACGACGAGATCGCCAACCTGATCGTCGCTCAGCTGCTGCACCTCGAGGCGGTCGACCCCGACCGGGACATCAGCCTCTACATCAACTCCCCCGGCGGCTCGGTCACCGCCGGCTTCGCGATCTACGACACGATGCAGCTGATCCGCCCCGACGTGGCGACGATCTGCGTCGGCATCGCGATGTCGATGGGCTCGTTCCTGCTGGCCGGCGGCGCCAGAGGCAAGCGGATGTCGCTGCCCAACGGCCGGATCCTCAACCACCAGCCCTCAGGCGGCTTCCAGGGCCAGGCGACCGACATCGCGATCCACGCCGAGCAGGCGGTCGAGACGCGCCACCGGATGGAGGAGCTGTATGCCTTCCACACCGGGCAGAGCATCGAGACGATCCACGCCGACATGGAGCGCGACCGCTACTTCACCCCCGAGCAGGCGGTCGAGTACGGCCTGATCGACAGAGTGCACACCCGCCGCTGAGCGGCGGCGAGCGCGTCCCGGCCCGCCGCTACGCCCGTGCGACGGCGATGCTGAGCGCCTGGCCGTCGATCGTGACGGCGTCGCCGTTGGGGGCGGCAGCGTCGTAGCTGACGGTCGTCGCTAGCGTCTCGCGCGCTATGTACAGCTCGTGCTCCTGCGCGGCGCTGAGCAGGTCGGCCGCGCCGCCGAGCGTCAGCGCGATGCGGTCGGATATGTCGAGGCCGGCGCTCTTGCGCGCGGCCTGAATCGCGTGGACGATCTCGCGCGCCTGGCCCTCCCGCAAGAGCTCGTCGTCGAGGCCAAGCTCGAGCGCGACCGCGTGCGAGCCCTCGCGCTCGAGCTGGTAGCCCTCAAGCGGCTGCATCGCGGTCAGCAGGTCCTCAGCGCCGAGCTCGTGGTCTCTGCCGTCGACCGAGATCGCGATCGAATCGCCGTCGCGCAGCGCCGTCGCGACCTTCAACGGGTCGAGGCCGGCAACCGCGCGCGCGACCATCGGCATCGACTTGCCGTAGCGCGGGCCCAGGGTGCGGTAGTTGGGCTTGACCTCGATCTGGCCGAGCTCGTCGGCGGCCGCGGCGAAGCGCAGCTCCTTGACGTTGAGCTCGTCGCGCACGACGTCGGCAAGCCGCTCGATCGCCGCCCGCTCCCTGCCGGTCGCGACGACGACCGCGGCGCGCAGCGGCTGGCGCAGCTTGATCTTCGACTGCCCGCGCGCGGCGAGCCCGAGCGTGACCGCCTCGCGGGCGACGCCCATCGCGAACTCGAGCTCCTCCTCGCGCGGCAGCGCGACCGGGAAGTCGCACAGGTGGACGCTGCTCTCGCCCTCTGGGTCGAGGTTGCGGTAGATCTCGTCGACGAGGAACGGCGTGAACGGCGCGAGCAGCTGCGTGACGCAGACGAGGCAGTGGCGCAGCGTCGCGAAGGCATCGGTGTCGCCGTCCCAGAAGCGGCGGCGAGAGCGGCGCACGTACCAGTTCGAGAGATCGTCGACGAACGCCTGGATCGCGCGGCCGGCCGAGGTCGCGTCGTAGTCGTCCATCCGCTCGCGCACGACCTCGATCGTCGCCGACAGCCGCGACAGCGCCCACCTGTCGAGGTCGCTCTCCAAAGCCGCCGGGTCGGGCGCCGGCAGCGGCGCGACGTCGTTCGCGTTCGCGTAGAGGACGTAGAAGCCGTAGGTGTTCCACAGTTGCAGGAGGAACTGCCGCACCATCTCGGAGATCGTCTCCTCCGAGAATCTGTAGCCGTCCCACGGCTGCTTGGAGGTGAAGAAGTACCAGCGCAGGGCGTCAGCGCCGAATCTGTCGAGCACCTCGTCGGGGACGACGACGTTGCCTCTCGACTTCGACATCTTCTGGCCCTCGCCGTCGAGGATCAGGCCGAGGCAGACGACGTTGCGGTAGGACGACTGGTCGAACAGCAGCGTCGAGATCGCGAGCAGCGAGTAGAACCAGCCGCGCGTCTGGTCGAGCGCCTCGCAGACGTAGTCGGCTGGATAGAGCTCTCTGAAGCGCTCCTCGTGCTCGTGCGGCGCATGCCACTGCGCGAACGGCATCGAGCCCGAGTCGAACCAGACGTCGATCACCTCGGGCACGCGTCTGGCCGGCTCGCCGCACTCGTCGCACGGGAACGTGACGTCGTCGACGTACGGCCGGTGGGCGTCGTCGAGGCGGACGCCGGAGCGCTGCTCGAGCTCGTCGAAGGAGCCGAGCATGTGGACGTGGCCCTGCGCGCAGCGCCAGATCGGCAGCGGCGTGCCCCAGTAGCGCTCGCGTGACAGCGCCCAGTCGACGTTCCCCTCCAGCCAGTGGCCGAAGCGGCCGTGCTTGACGTGCGGCGGGTACCAGTTGACCGTCTCGTTGGACGCGAGCAGCCTGTCGCGCACCTGCGAGGTGCGGATGTACCACGACGGCTTGGCGTAGTAGAGCAGCGGCGTGCCGCAGCGCCAGCAGTGCGGGTAGGCGTGCTCGTACTCCGTCATCCGCAGCAGCCGGCCGCGTCTGCGCAGGTCGACGACGAGGTCGTCGTTGGCCTCTCTGACGTAGCGCCCGACGTAGTCGGTGATCCGCTCGTCGTAGGTGCCGTTGGGCCGCACGGGGTTGATGACGGTCAGCCCGTACTGCTCGCCGAGGCGGAAGTCGTCCTCGCCGAACGCGATCGCGGTGTGGACTATGCCGGTGCCGTCGTCAGCGGTGACGAAGTCGCCGAGCAGGACCGTGTGGCCGCGCTCGCCGTAGTCCGAGCCGGGGATGTAGTCGAACGGCGGCTGGTAGGCGATCCCCTCCAGCTGCTTGCCCGGGAAGCGGTCGAGCACCTCGGCGCCGGCGCCGAGGACATGCTCGACAAGCGCCTCGGCTATGACGAAGACGGTGTCGTCGACGCCGCCCTCGCGCTCCGCGTCACCGCCGCGCGCGCGGACGTATGTCAGCTCCGGGTCGACCGCGACCGCCGCGTTGGTCGGCAGCGTCCACGGCGTCGTCGTCCATATGACCAGCTCGTCGCCGGCGTGCAGCGGCCCAGCCGCTTCGACGACGGGGTAGCGGACGTAGACGGACGGGTCGATCACGTCTCTGTACGCGCCCGGCTGGCCGAGCTCGTGCGAGGAGAGCGTCACCTGGTCGCGCGGGCAGTGCGGGACGACCTTGTAGCTCTCGTACAGCAGGCCCTTGTCCCAGATCGCCTTCAGCGCCCACCAGACCGACTCGATGTAGGAGTTGTCGAGCGTGCGGTAGGCGTCGTCGAGGTCGACCCAGTAGCCGATCCGCTCGGTCAGCCTCGACCAGTCCTCCAGATAGCGGAAGACCGACTCGCGGCACATCGCGTTGAATCTCGCGATGCCGTACTCCTCGATGTCTTCCTTCTTGTCGAAGCCGAGCTCGGCCTCGACAGCGAGCTCGACCGGCAGCCCGTGGGTGTCCCAGCCGCCCTTGCGCTCGACCAGGTGGCCGGTCATCGTGCGGTAGCGCGGGAAGATGTCCTTGAAGACGCGCGCGAGCACGTGGTGGACGCCCGGTCTGCCGTTCGCCGTTGGCGGCCCCTCGTAGAAGACCCACCGTCTCGCCCCCTCGCGGCGGCGAACCGTCTCGGCGAAGACGTCATCGGCCTTCCACCGCGCGAGCACATCCTGCTCGAGCGCGGGGAACGACTGCTGGGGATCGACGGGGCGATGGGGAGCGGGCATCGAGCGCTGATTGTAGGTGCCTGCCCGCACCCGCCGCTGCGCGCTCGACGCGGCCGCCGACCAGCGGCCGCGCTGGGATCAGACGCTCAGCAGCTGCCGCGGCTGCGCGGCCTGCGCCGACGCCTGCGCGGTGCGCGCCAGGCCGGCCGCGATCAGCCGCTCCAGCAGCAGCTCGCTGGCGGCGAGCGGCGCGTGGCCAAGCCGCGTCACGGTGCTCGCGCCGGTGTCGGGCAGCGCGCCGCCGAAGTCGTAGACCTCGATCGCGCGCTCAGCGCTGCGGACGGCGTAGACGAGTCTGCCGATCACGTCGAGCGAGGCGTGGCGGCCGCCGAGCACGAGCGCGCCCGGGCGCAGCGCGCGCAGCGCGCGTCCGAGGCGGGCTGGGTCGAGGCTGGCGGTCAGCACGAGCGTCCGCAGCCCGAGGCGGCGCAGCATCAGCTCAAGCGCCTGCAGCTCCAGCGACTCAAGCTCGCAGGGGACCGACGAGTCGAAGATCAGCACGCCCTCGTCGCGCGTCGCGGGCGGGGCGACGCGGCGCTGGGCGGAGATCCAGCCGGTCGCAAAGCGCCACGCGAACTCGTACTCGGCGCCGGAGGCCTCGTCGTGCGAGCGGTCGGCGACGGCCGGCACGAGCACCTCCTCGACGGTCCGCTCAAGCGACCGCAGGGCAAGGCTCTCTTCGAGCAGCAGCGCCGCCTTCTCCTCGTCGAAGCGGGCGAGCGCGGAGCCCAGGCGGCTCGCGGAGGGCGGCCCCGCGCCGCGCTGGCGGGCAAGCGCGATCGCAGAGGAGACGTTGTGCGTCTCCTCGAACGCCTGCTTGAGCGCTTCGATCTCGTGCAGCTCGTACTGACGATGGCCGCCGCTGGTGCGGCCGGGAGAGGGATAGCCGAAACGGCGCTCCCAGCTGCGCAGGGTGTTCGGGCTGACGCCGAGCATCACTGCGGCCGCGTTGGTTCGAATCCCGCTCATTGCGAGCGTTATCGCCAATTGCGCGATTTCGCGCAAGCTCCGCAAGCAAATATGCAGGAAATCCCCATTCAGGTGAGATGGGGAGCGCGCCAAGCTCGGCGGCGCGGGCAGGCCAGGCCGGGCCGAGCGGGCGCTATTCCAACACGAGCAGCGCAGCGCGCGGCGGGCCGCAGGCGCCGACGCGCAGCGGCATGCGGACACCGAAGACGTTCGCCGGGCGTACCATCACGCGTCGCGGCTCGTCGTCGCCTCGCGCGGCCCACTGGATCGCCGAGATCAGGCTCTCGGGCCCGGCGGCCTCCGCGTCGGCCGGCGTCAGCAGCTCCGTCACCGGGCGGTTTATGACGTCGGTCTCCGCGACCGCGAGCAGCTTCTCGCTCTCAGCCGAGAGCGCGCAGACGGCGAGCGAGCCGTCGACGATCACGAACGGGTCGTTGGCCTTCGGCGCCGCGTCGGCGCGTGCTTCGAGCAGCAGGCCGAGGCCGCACTCGCCGCAGACGCGCGCTGGCGGCGCGGGCGTCTCGTTGCCCGGGGGCGGCGCGCCGCAGTGGCCGCAAAACCACTGGGAGGGACAAGCCTCCTCGGCGGTCGACGGGACGAGTCGAAGGAGCGCTCGCCCTGAGCGGTCTGGAACACCTGCCATGTCAGGCCTCCTTGCCTATCACTGGGACCGCCTACGCCCCGTCCGCCAACAGCCGTGGCGGGGTCGTTCGCGTGGTGGTCGGTTCCGAGACGGCGTGGGTCGCCATCTCGATCAGATGTCGCACGGCCTCTCCGGGCGTGCTTGGCAGGATCGCCGCGCCGGTGGTGCGGACGCGCTGGCGCTGCGAGCCGCGCCTGTAGACGGCGACGGGCAGCGGCCCGGTCGCGAGGCGCACGGCGTACGCCCAGCGCGCAACGGCGTCGTCGGGCAGCGAGCTGCCGGCGATCACGACGGCGTCGGGCCGGTGTGCCGCGAGCGCGTCGTTCATGTTCACGACGCCGCGCACGGACAGGCCGAGCACGACCGCGCCGGCGCGCGCGAGCAGCAGCTCGAGCGCGCGCACGTAGGCGGCGTCGGTGTCGAGGTCGTCGCGCGATGCGTCGCCGAGCACGACGGTGAGCGAGCGGACCGAAGATGTGACGAGGCGCTGCGCGCGGCGCAGCCAGCTGTTGCCCCAGCGCGCGGCGAACGCCCACTGGACCGAGTCGGTGCCGTGGCGGCGCGCGACCTCGTCGAGCGCGGTCAGCAGCACCTCCTGGACGGCGCGGTCGAGCGAGCGCAGCGCGAGCGCTCCTTCCAGCGCGGCGTCCGCCCGCGCGGAGTCGAAGGCGTTGAGCGCGCCGACGAGCGCGTTGGTGTCGGCGCCGAGGCCTTCACGGGCGCGGGAGACGGCTGAGGAGATCGAGAGGCCGTCGAGCAGCGCATCGCGGAGCGCGGCGATCTCTCCATGGGTATAGAGACGATGGCGCCCCGGCGAGCGCTGCGGTCGCGGGAAGCCAAAACGTCGCTCCCAGGCACGCAGTGTGTTGGGGCTGACGTTGAGCAACGCCGCCGCCTCACTCGTTTTCAAGTAGCGCATCACAAACAAAGGTCGGCGTCCGGGCCCAAGAACGCATGCGCTCAGCGCAACATTGCACAGGTTTTGGCGCCCAAATGCTGCAAAAGCTACATCTCTCCCGTATCGTTCCTTAGGCAACGCAGCGGGCCGGCGCCACATCGTGGGGCGTGTCGGGCCCAGTCAGATGGGCCGATACGTGAAGGAGGGTCGCGATATGTGGCGCACCAAGTAGATACCGGGCCGTATGTGCTCGTAATGGTCCGCGAGGACCGTTAACTTCCCCGGCATGCGCGCCATCCGCGTACGGCCGGGACAGGCCAGTCTCGTCAAGGCGATCGCTCTTACGGGCGCGCTTGCGTGCGCCGTGTTGGCGATTGTCATCGCGGACAGCTCGCGACTTGACTGGCTCTATGCCGTGCTTGCGATCGGTGCACTGGGCGCGAACTTGTTCGACGCCCGCACCGACGCGCAACGCGTGACCGTCTCCGGCTCGACGCTCGCCGCCGTCGTGGCGATCGCGCTGTTCGGGCCGGGCTGGGCCTGCATCCTCGTCCTGGCCGCCGAGCTGTGCGTCTGGGCGATCGAGCGGTACGCGGTCGAGCGGGTCGCGATCAACCTCTTTGGGAGCGGGGCGCCGGTGCTGGTCGCGGGCGGCCTCTTCGACGCGCTGCGCCCGGTGCACGACGGCGCGGTCGGCTTCTACCTCGCGCTTGCGGTCGCAGCCGTGCTGATGCTCGTGCTGAACCTGCTGATCGTCGCGCGGCTGGCGACGCTGCTCGACGGCGGCGCCTTCCGCGAGTTCGTCGTCGGCGCATCCGAGACGCTCGTCGTCTCGCTCGCGATCAACGTGCCGCTCGCGCTCGCCGCGACCGGGCTCTGCCTCGAGCTCGGGATCGCCGGCAGCGCCTTCGCCGCCTTCACGCTGATCGCCTTCGCGTACATGGCGAACCTCGTCGCGGTCGCGCGCCACCGCAGCAAGCAATACGCGTCGCTGTCGTGGGGCGTCTTGTCCGGCCTGCTGCGCACGCTCGACATCCGCGACCCGCGCGCCGCGCGACACGCCGCCGCGGTCGCCGCCTTCTCGCGCGACATCGCCCGCGCGGCGGGCATGTCTGAAGACGAGTGCGAGCTCGTCCACACCGCCGGCCTGCTGCATGACATCGGCCACTTCGCGCTGTCAGACCGCGTCGCCGAGCGCGGGCGGGTGCTCAACGAGGAGGACTGGACGGCGATCCGCCGCCACCCCGAGCTGGGCGCCGACATGCTGCGCGACCTCGGCCTCTACGGGCCGGTCGCAGAGATCGTCCATGCCCACCACGAGCGGATCGACGGCCGCGGCTACCCGGACCGGCTGAAGGCTGACCAGATCCCGGAGGCGGCGAAGATCATCGCGGTCGCCGAGGTCTACGACACGCTGACCGCGAACGACACCTACCGCACGCCGGTCAGCTCGTTCGAGGCGCTGACCGAGCTGCGCCGCGTCAGCGGCAGCCAGCTCGACGGCAGATACGTCGAGCTGCTCGCAACCCTGCTGGCGGGCAGCGACATCACGTACCGTCACGCGGACGCGGCCGACTTCGGCAGGGAGCTCGACCTCGAGCGCCGCATCAACGCAGCAGCGAACTAGCGTCGACCGTCAGCCGCGCGTGAGCAACGCCGCGCAAGCGCGGCGCCGCCGTTCAGCTTCCCCCTGGGTGCTGCTGCTCTAGCCGGTGGCGCGCTGATCGAACGACTGGTCGCGCTCGTCACGAGCGGCCACGCCGTTCTGCTGCAGGGAGCGCACGAACTGCTCGATGTGCTCGACGCTGAAGCGCCGTTGACCCCCTGGCGTGCGGTAGGACTGGAGATACCCCATGTCCGACCAGCGACGCACCGTGCCGAGCGACACACCCAGCTCGCGGGCCGCCTGGGAGGTCGAAAGACCAAGGGGGCGCGAGTTGATTCCGTGCATCTGCAAAGGCATAGGAGCATTTGTCCTCGTTTCGCCCCGCCTTCGTAGCGATGCGGAGGTTTTGCACAACCTCCAGCACCGAAGGTGATGCATCCCGTTCGAGGTGACAGGATTCGCCCGGTGGAACGCCCCTCCCACCTCGCGCTCCCGCAAGCGCCGCCGGCCTACCCGATCAGAGCGTTGCACAGCGAGCGGTCGCGATGAGGCTGCGGCTCTACCACCACCATGACGGGGCGCGGATCGCCTACCGCGAGACCGGCACCGGCCCGGGGCTTGTCCTGCTGCACTCGCTCGGGCTCTCGCACCGCGAGTTCGAGCCGGTCGTCGAGCCGTTGTCACAGCGCTTCCGGCTCGTGCTGCCGGACCTGCCGCTGCACGGTGACAGCGAGGACCGGCCGCGTCATCCGTACACGCCCGAGTGGATGACCGAGGTGATCGCCGGCTTCTGCGGCGAGACCGTCGGGCCGCGCCCACTCGTCGCCGGCCACGACCTCGGCGCCGAGCTGCTGCTACGCGCGGTGACCGGCGGGCAGCTGACGCCGCGCAAGCTCGTGCTGCTGCCCAACCGCCTGCACCGCGGCGACCAGCGGCGTGCGCTGAGGGCGCTGTGGCGCGGCGCGACCCGCACCGCCGCAGTCCCTGGCCTTGACCGGGCGCTGGCACGGGCGGCAACGGTCGTCTTCCGGCCAGCGATCGGCGAGCGGCTCTCTTACCAGCGCAACCCCGCCGCGCGCGACCTCGTCCGCCACGCCTTCATGGACGTCGGCGGCAACGGCAACCGCGCCCGCTCGTGGGCGCGCTTCGCGCGCCGCTGGCCGATCGAGCCGCAGCGACAGCTGCTCGACTCCTACCGCACGATCACCGCTCCGACGCTGCTGCTGTGGGCCGACCATGACGAGGCGCATCCGCTGCAGAGCGCGCAGGAGGCGCTCGACCTGTTGCCGCAGGGCGACCTGCGGGTCCTCTCCGACACCGGCTTCCTGATGGCGTACGACGATCCCGTCGGATTGGCGCGAGAATTGATCTCGTTCCTTGGATGAGCTGAAGCTGAACGCGACCTGAACCCGAGAGAGACCGAGAGGCGGACTGAGATGAGCGTGCAGGAGGAGCAGCTGTGGGGCGGCGAGACGACGAAGGCGGTCGCCAACTTCCCCGTCTCCGGTGAGACCGTCCCCGTGCCGGTCGTGCGCTGGCTTGGCCGCATCAAGGGCGCCGCGGCTCGCGTCAACGGCGAGCTCGGCCTGCTCGACCCGGCGATTGCCGAGCGGATCGCGGCCGCGGGCGACGCGATCGCGGCCGGCGAGCACGACGACCAGTTCCCCGTCGACGTCTTCCAGACCGGCTCGGGCACCTCGTCGAACATGAACGCCAACGAGGTGATCGCCAAGCTCGCCGGCGGCGGCGCGCACGCCAACGACCACGTCAACATGGGCCAGTCGTCGAACGACGTCTTCCCCTCCGCCGTCCACCTCGCGGCGCTCGACGAGGCGACGAACACGCTGCTGCCGGCGCTGCGCCAGCTCGAGGCGTCGTTCGAGGCGAAGTCGGCCGCGTTCAAGGACGTCGTCAAGTCCGGCCGCACCCACCTGATGGACGCCGTGCCCGTCACGCTTGGCCAGGAGCTCTCCGGCTACGCGGCGCAGGTGCGGCTCGGCTCGCGGCGCGTCAAGAACGCGCTGCCGCAGGTCGCGCAGATCCCGCTCGGCGGCACGGCGACCGGCACCGGCCTCAACACCCACCCGGAGTTCGCCGCGCGCGTGCGCAGCAAGCTCGCGCAGGAGAGCCGCCTGCAGGTCAGCCCGCCGGAGGACCCTTTCGAGGCGCAGGCCGCGCGCGACGCGCTCGTCGAGCTGTCGGGCGCGCTGAAGGTCATCGCGGTGTCGTTCACCAAGATCGCCGGCGACCTTGCGCTGATGGGCTCGGGTCCGCGCGCCGGCATCGGCGAGCTGTTCCTGCCGGAGCTGCAGAAGGGCTCGTCGATCATGCCGGGCAAGGTCAACCCCGTGATCCCGGAGGTCGTGCTGCAGGTCAGCGCGCAGGTGATCGGCAACGACACGGCGATCACGATCGGCGGCATGCAGGGGCAGTTCGAGCTCAACGTGCGCATCCCCCTGATCGCGCGCAACCTGCTGCAGTCGATCAGGCTGTTGGCGAACACGGCGAAGCTGTTCGCCGAGAAGTGCGTCGACGGCATCGAGGTCAACGAAGCCGGCACGACGCGCTCGGCCGAGTCGACGCTCGCCGTCGCGACCGCGCTCAACCCGTTCATCGGCTACGACAAGGCGAGCGAGATCGTCAAGGAGGCGTCAGCCTCCGGGCGCACGCTGCGCGACGTCGCGCTTGAGCAGGGCGTCAGCGAGGAGATCCTCGCCGAGGCGCTCGACCTGCGCAGAATCGCGCGCGGCAGCGCAGGGTAGAGACGACGGGCCAGCTGGGCGCTCACGCGCCCAGCCTCGGCCACAGGCGGTAGGCCGGGTAGGGCGCGTCGCTCACCTGGAAGCCACCAGCGGCGGCCGGCTCGGCGCGGCGCAGGCCGCTCTGGAAGTAGACGTCCTCGTCGTTGACGATGTACTGAGTCCACAGCCGCACCGGCAGTCGCGACATCGCCGCCCAGTTGTCGCTCAGCCGCGCGACCTGCTCGGCGTAGACGTCGTGTGAGGCGCGGTCGGCGGTCGCGGTCGGGTTGACGACCCAGGCGCCCGGCGCCGTGCCGCGACGGACGGAGAACTGGTAGCCGCCCTCGGTGAGCCAGACGGCCGGGTCGTGCCAGCCGGCGTCATCGAGCAGCGCGATCGTCTCCTGCGCCCGCCACCTGCCGTGCGCCGGCTCGCTGTCATCGGAGACCGGGCCGTACTTCACGTCGGCGTAGTTATGTTGCGCCCAGCCGACCGGCGTCTGCGGCTGCCAACCGTCGAGCTGGTCGAGCAGGCCGATCGTGAACTCATGCCATGGGGTGCCGTGGCTGTCGCCGTCATCGACGACGTCAGCGGTGTTGGGCAGCAGCAGCGCCGGACCCTGCGGGCTGCCGTTGCGGTAGCGCGCGGCGACCGCCGCCGCCGTGCGCATCAGCTCGGCCGTGAAGGAGACGATCGTCCCGTCGGGGTAGGCGTCGGAGCGCTGCGGCCACCACGTCAGGTTCGGCTCGTTCATCGGCGCGAGCCAGTCGAGGTGGGCGCCAGCCGGGTTGCCGACCGCGACGCCGTCGAGCCCGGCGCCGGGCGTCGCGACGCCGCCCGTGTTCGCCCAGCGCGCGCAGCACCAGGCGACGAGCCACGCCCACGGGCCGTCCTCGCCCGTGTTGTCGGGGACGCGGCCGCTGTTGGCGACGCCCTCCTGGCCGGGATAGCCGGCGCCGCCGTTGTCGGGGTCGAGCGACGGGTCCAGCGCGCCGACGCTCGGGTGGGTCCAGTCGGGGAAGGCCTGGTAGATCGTCAGGCCGACGCGGCGGCCGTCTTTGTTCGCCTGTGCGATCTGGTTGTCGAGCGCCTGGATCGCCCCCGCGCCCGGCCCGCCCGGGTCGCTCAGCGCCGCGAACGAGCCAGCGAGCGTGAACGGCGTTGGCGCCGTCGGCTGGATGTACGGCCACAGCAGCCAGAGGATCACGACGTCGGTCGGCCGCTCGCCGCCGAGCAGGTAGGAGCGGACGCCGAGCGTGTCGTCGTACTGGTTGACCTCGCCGCTGAGCGAGACGCCCTTGAGCATCAGGGGCGCGGCGGGAGCGCTCGGCGGGGGTCGTTGCGCCGTCGTCTGCGCGAGGCCGGGCACGGCGCGCGCGAGGGCCGCGGCGCCGGCTGCGCCAGCGGCGCCGACCAGCAGCTCCCTGCGCGTCACCCGTCGTCGCACCGCTACAGGTATGCCCCTGTCGGCAGGAACGGCCGCAACGTGCCGAGCCTGCCGCGCGTGAAAACCGGCCCGTCGGTGCGCAGCGAGAGGCCGGCTCTGAGCGCGACGTCGACCGCCCAGTCCTGGCCGGCGGTGACTCGCTCGAGAATCGCCTCGCCTGACGGGTCCGCGAGCGTGTCGGCGAGCAGCCGCCACAGCAGCGCCTGAGCGGCTTCCTCGTCGGTCGCGACGACGGTGAAGACGCGGCCGTTGCGGCCGATCGCGTAACCGCGGCCGCTGTCGGCAAGGTAGAGCCGCGCGTCGGGGATCTCCAGCAGCGTCGCGATGTGCGCGGGGCGGCCGCCGCCACGAACGATGCGGTCGATCGGGACGGTCTGCGCGATCCCGTCGCTGCCGACCTCGCGGACCAGGCTGTCGAGCCCGGCGGGCAGCGCGGCACGGTCGACAGGGCCGGCGGCGGCGACCGCTGGCCGCAAGTCAAAGCCGGCACGTGCGTAGGCGCGCATCGCGCGGGGGTCCTGCGAGGAGGAGATCATCGCGCCGTGACAGCCGTCGGCGTGGCGCAGCGAATGGGCGAGCAGGCCGCGGCCGACGCCGCCGCTCTGCGCCCGCGGCGAGACGGCCAGCAGCGAGAGAATCCAGATGCCGTCGCTGCGCAGGGCGAGCGCGAGCCCGATTACCACGCCGCGGTCGTCGTGCGCTACCCAGGCGCCGCCGGGGTCGGTCGCGCGGGCGTCTTGGACTCGTCTGCGCATCCGCTCGAAGCGCCCCTCCGGCGGCTCCGGCGGGCCGCTCGGCGGCAGCGCCTCGACGACGACACGGACGGCGCCCGCGACATCAGCGGCGGTCAGCGGGACGATCGCTGTCTCGGTGGCCGGCATCGGCCCAAGCTAGCAATCAGGTATGGCGCAGCGCGGGCTGCTCAGCCGCCGTAGATGCGCACGAGCTGCTCGGCGACGCAGACTGGCTTGTCGCCGCCGTCGCGCTCGAGCGTGATCGTCGTCTTCATCTGGATGCCGCCCGCGATCTCGTCGACCGAGCTGATCTGGGCGCTCGCGCGGACGCGGCTGCCGACCGGCAACGGGGCCGGGAAGCGGACGCGGTCGAGGCCGTAGTTGAGCGCGAACGCGACGTTTGTGACCGTGTAGAGCTGCTGCATCAGCATCGGCGTCAACGCGACCGTGTAGAAGCCGTGTGCGATCGTGCCGCCGAACGGCGTCTCGCGCGCCCGCTCGGGGTCGACGTGGATCCACTGGTGGTCGCCGGTAACGTCGGCGAAGGCGTTGATCTCCTCCTGCGTCACCTCGTGCCACTCGCTGACGCCGAGATCCTGCCCGACGCGTGCCTTGATGTCGTCGATGCCGTTGAGCGTGATCACGTGCGGGCTTCTCCTCGCAGCCTGGGGACGGGTGCGCAACGCTAATGCGGGCCGTGCGCGCCCGCGCCGCTTCAGCGCTGGCGGCGGCTCCGGCGACGCGCCCGCATCGCCGCGCGGCGAGCGCCGCTGCCCGCGTCGATAGGCTGCCGACGTGGCCGCTCCGCTGCTTGCCGTCGACGCCCCCTCGCTGCTCTACCGCGCGTGGTTCGCGCTGCCTGACTCGATCAAGGGCGTTGGCGGGATGCCGGTCAACGCGCTGCTCGGGGCGACCAACGCGATCCTGCGGATCGTTGCGGACGAGCGTCCGCGGGCGGTCGTGATCTGCAACGGCGCCGAGGCGGCGAGATACCGGGTGCAGCGCTACAGCGGCTACCACGCCGACCGCCCGCCGGTCCCCGCCGGCCTCGCCGCCCAGATCGCCGCCACGCCACAGCTGTTCGAGGCGTTCGGCTGGACGCTCGCCGCGACCGCCGACCTCGAGGCTGACGACCTGCTCGGCTCGTTCGCGCTCGCCGAGGCCGAGGCCGGCGGCCGCGCGCTGCTGATGACCGGCGACCGCGACATGTTCCAATGCGCGACGCCCGCCGTGACGGTCCTCTACCTGAAGACCGGCGTCAGAGGGTTCGAGCAGATGACGCCGGAGGCGGTCGAAGGGCGCTACGGGATCCCGCCCGCGCTCGTGCCGGACTTCATCGCCCTGCGCGGCGACCCGTCCGACGGGCTGCCAGGCGCAAGAGGGATCGGCGAGAAGGGCGCCGCCGACCTGCTGCGCCGCCATGGCTCGCTCGAGGCCGCGCTCGCCAACCCCGACGGCGAGAGACCGCGCGTCGCCAGAGCGCTGCGCGAGCAGGCCGCGGAGCTGCGCGACTATCTCGCGATCGCGACGCTTCAGCGCGTCGACGTGGCCCTCCCCGCCGACCGCCCGCTGGACCTCGAAGGCGGCGCCACCGCGGCCGCCGAGCTCGGCATGAACAGACTCGCGATCCGCCTGCGCGAAGCTGGCGGGATCCACCGGTTGTAGCGCGCGCTCGCGGCTGCGGCGGACGCTTGCGGGAGGCGACTGCCGCGGATTCTCACCGCGGCCTTACGCTCACAGCGGCTAAGGCGTGAACTTCACGTTGATCACGTCACCGTCTTGCATGACGTAGTCACGGCCTTCGACTCTGAGCGTGCCGCGCTCTCTTGCCGCGGCGGTGCTGCCGGCGTCGATCAGCGCTCTCCAGTTGATCACCTCGGCGCGCACGAACCCTCTCTGGATGTCGCCGTGGATCTCGCCGGCGGCATGCCAGGCGGTCAGCCCTCTTCTGAGGTGCCACGACTGTGCGCGAACGCCCGAGCCGACGGTGAAGAAGGCGTTGAGCTGGAGCAGGTCGAAGGCGCCGCGGACGATCCGCTGCAGGGGTGGGCGGGATCGATCTCCGCCGATCCCGAGCTCGTCGCGCATCATCTGCGCTTCCTCGTCGTCGAGCTCGGACAGCTCGGCCTCGATCCGCGAGGAGATCGCGACGACCTTCGCGCCCTCGGCCTCGGCGTGGGCGGCGATCGCGGCCGGGACCTCGTCGCTGCCCTCGTCGACGTTGGCGACGAACAGGACCGGCTTGGCGGTCAGCGGCGAGAGGTCGCGCAGCGCGTGCGGCGCCTCGTCGGGCGCCGGCACGGTGCGGGCCGGTCTGCCGGCCTGCAGCGAGGCGATCAGGTCGCTCAGCCACGCCTCCTCGGCGATCGCGACTCTGTCGCCGCCGCGCGCGGACCGCACGACGCGCGCGTGGCGCCGCTCGGCCTGCTCGAGGTCGGCGAAGATCAGCTCGGTCTCGATCGTCTCGATGTCGGCGATCGGGTCGACCCGGCCCTCGGGGTGGATCACGCTGTCGTCGCCGTGGGCGCGCACGACGTGGACGATCGCGTCGGTCTCACGGATGTTCGCGAGGAACTTGTTGCCGAGCCCCTCGCCCTCGTGCGCCCCTCTGACGAGGCCGGCGATGTCGTGGAAGTCGATCGAGTCGTGCATCACGTCGGAGGCGCCGAGCAGCTCGGCGAGCGCGTCAAGCCGCTCGTCCTCGACGGGCACGACGGCGACGTTCGGCTCGATCGTCGTGAACGGGTAGTTGGCCGCCTCCGCGCCGGCGCGCGTCAGCGCGTTGAAGAGGGACGACTTGCCTGCGTTCGGCATGCCGACGATTCCGACCTTCATCTGCGTATGACCTTCCCTATTGCCGTGCCCAGCACAGCTCCGACGACGATGTCCGACGGCCAGTGCACGCCGAGGTAGACCCGCGTGGCGGCCATCGCCCAGGCGGCCGCGCGCAGCGGCGGCTCTGGCAACAACCCAGCGTAGAGCTGCGCGGCAGCGAACGAGGTGGTGGCGTGCGCGCTGGGGAAGCTGAGCTGCGTCGGCGGCTTCGTCAGCTGCGGCAGGTCATCAAGCTGCGGGCGCGGGCGCTTGACGGTGAACTTGATCGCCTGGTTGAGCACGTAGGCGCTCGCGACCCCGGCGGTCGCTCTCGCCCACTGCGCGCGCCGCGGGCGGTCGACGGCGTAGCCGAGCGCTCCGAGCGCGAGCCAGCCGCTCGAGTATTGGCCGAGCTGCGAGTAGCCGCGCACGACCCGCTCCAGGTGCGGCGTGTGCCCGACCGTGCGCGTCAGCCGTAGGCCAGCGAGGTCGAGCGCCTGCAGCGAAGCGGGGATCGACGCCAAGAAGATCGACCTGAGACGGGCTACAGCCCGAAGCCGACGCGCTGCTCGTGCGAGTCGAGGCGCACGTACTCGACCTTGCCGAGGTCGAGCATGACCGTGCCGTCCTCGGTCGCCAGCTCATGCCAGACCTGCTTGCCGGCCTTGAGCGCGTCAAGCAGCTCAGAGACCTGCGCTTCCGGCGCGCGGACGGGCAGCGACTGCCCGTGAAAGCCGATCGTGATCCGCTGCGCTTCGCTTGCCATCAGTGTCCCTCCGCGGGTTGGACGATCTCGGTCAGCACGCCGCCGGTTGCCGATGGGTGCACGAAGGCGACGCGAGAGCCGCGGATGCCGATGCGCGGCGTCTCGTCGATCAGCCGCATGCCGGCGGCTCTGAGCGACGCCAGCACCGACTCGATCTCCTCCACCTGGTAGGCGACGTGGTGGATCCCCGGCCCCTTCTTGGCCAGGTACTTGCCGACCGGCGTGTCGGGCCCGAGCGGCGCGAGCAGCTCGACGTGGCCCTCGCCGACGTCGAGCAGGATCGCCTCAACGCCCTGCTCTTCGACGACCTCGCGATGGACGACCGGCATCACGAGCCGGTCCTCATAGGTCTTCAAGGCGGCGTCGAGGTCCTCGACGGCCACGCCGATGTGATCGATGCGACCGAGCATTGCGCCGCAGCCTACTCCACGCGCTGCAGCCGCGCGTTGGGCGCTTGCGCGCGGCCGACCTTCGCCAGCGGACGCCCCTCGACTCGCACCACATCGGCGGTGTAGTCGTTCTGGCCGCGGATCAGCGAGGAGCCGACGCCGTATGCGTCGACCGGCACGCCGGCCGCCTCGAAGTCACGGATGCGGGCGGCGTCGAAGCCGCCCGAGGCGACGATCCGCACGCTCGCGTGGCCGGCCGCGTCGAGCGCGCCGCGGACCTTCTCGACCAGCCGCGGGTTGACGCCAGTCGGCTTGAAGCCGCCCATCTCCTCCCACAGCGAGCGGTCGACGAGCGTCTCGCTCGTGTCGAGCCGAACGCCCCAGAGGCGGTCGCCGAGCGCGTCGGCGACGGCGAGCGCGGTGCGGACCGAGTCGTTGTCGAAGTCGACCAGCACGGTGACGTTGACGTCGGGGTGGTAGCGGTCGGCGAACTTTTGCGCGGCGAGGACGGTGTCGCCGTCGTACGCCGCGATCAGCCCGTGCGGGACGGTGCCGATCCCGCGCCCGCCCCACCACGACGCCTGCGCGTCGGTCGAGACGCCGATCGCGCCGGCGACGTGCGCCGCCCAGCCGTCGCCGGTCTGCACGAGCCAGTGGTCGTGGCGCGCGGGGAAGTAGAGGACCTGCTTGCCGTTGGCGGCGGCAACGACGTCGGCGACGTTGCGCATCACCAGCGAGCGGCGCGCGAGCGAGCCGAGGAAGACCGTCTCCAGGTGCGCGAACAGCGTGTAGTCGCCGGCGACCGTGAGGACCGCCTCGTACGGGGCGATCGCGTCGCCCTCGTGCAGCGCGTGGACCTCGAGCTGGTCCCAGCCGGGCGTCCAGCTGCCGTCGTTCTCGCGATGGCCGGAGCAGAGCTTGAGGATCGCGATCGCCTCGTCGATCCCGCCAAGCAGCGAGTCGCGCTTCTGGAACGCCTGGACGAGCACCTGCGGGTGGTGGCCGTCGCCTTCCAAGAGCCGCTTGGTCGAGACGAAGTACGCGTCGGAGTAGTAGCCGTCGCGGATCCGCTCGACCGGCAGCCGGAAGGTCTCCGGCGTCAAGCGCGCCTGCTGCGCGCCGCCCTGTCCGCCCTCGCCGGCTATCTCAACAGCTCCTGCGCGACGTCGCGGTAGAAGGTGGCGGCGAAGCCGAGGTCGCGCACGTCGATCCGCTCGTTCGCGCTGTGCACGAGCGGCGCGGTCTCGAAGCGGCTCTGGTGCATCTGCGGGAAGAAGCCGTACGCGACGCACTCGGGGAAGGCCGCGCGGAAGTGGCGCGAGTCGGTGAAGCCGGGGAGGATCAGCGGCACGGTCGCCGCCATCGGGTCCTGCGAGGCGATCCAGCCGTTGATCGCTTCACGCAGCCGCGAGCCGACCGGCGAGCCGTTGCCCTCGACCTGCTCGTCGAACGTGATCGTGAAGCCCTCCTCGGGGCCGAGCACCTCGGCGATCGCGCGGCGGACCGCCTCCTGCCCGAGGCCCGGCGGCACGCGGCAGTCGACCTTGATCGACGCGCGGCTGGGGATCACGTTGACCTTCCCGGAGGCGAACGCCTGCGTCGGCGTCAGCGTGACGCCGAACATCGGCTCGAACAGCGGGATCATCCGCGGGTCGGCCTGCTCGATCCGCGCGACGGCCGCGGCCGGGTCGCTCGGGTCCTCGCCAAGTCCGCTGAGGAACGCGGCCGGCGCCTCGGTCAGCTCGTAGGAGGGCTGACGGGTCGCGAGCCGTTCGAGCAGCGGCGCGAGCTTGAGCAGCGCGTTGTCGCCCATCTTCGGCTGCGAGGCGTGGCCGGCGACCCCTTCGGTCGTGATCGTGAAGCGGAAGACGCCCTTCTCGGCGGTGCAGACGCCGTAGCGGCGCTTGCCGCGGTATTCGAACACCTCGCCGCCGCCCTCGTTGAGGAGGTAGTCGCAGCGGACCTTGTCGGGGTGGGTCTCCGTCAGCCAGTGGGCGCCGAGCGCGCCGCCGGTCTCCTCGTCGACGACCGTGACGACGAGCAGGTCGCCCTTCTTCGGCCGCCAGCCTTCCCGCGCGAGCGAGACCGCCGCAGCGATCTCCGCGGCGACCTGCGCCTTCATGTCGAGCGCGCCGCGGCCCCACAGGTAGCCGTCGGCGACGTCGCCTGACCACGGGCCGTGCTGCCATTCCTCGGGGTTGGCGAGCACCGTGTCAACGTGGCCAAGCAGACAGAGCGTCGGCCCCTCGACCTCGCCGCGCAGACGTGCGACAAGGTTCGGCCGCGCCTCTTCTGCGCCAAGCAGCTCGACCTCGAAGCCGGCGCCCGTCAGCAGGCCGGCGAGGTACTCCTGGCATTCCCGCTCGTTGCCGGGCGGGTTGACGGTGTTGCAGCGAACGAGCCGCTGCAGCAGCTCGGTCGTCTCCTGCTGGAGGTCGGCGGGCATGGCGGGGATGCTAGCCGCGTGGCTCTACCCGCCGCGCTTCGCATAATGGAGCGATGTCCTCGTTGTTCGAGCCGCCCGAGCCCGATGCCGCGACCGTCCGCGCTGGCGCGCCGCTGGCTGCGCGGATGCGGGCGCAGTCGCTTGAGGAGTACGTCGGCCAGGAGCACCTGCTCGGCGCGGGATCGGCGCTGCGCACCGCGATCGAGTCCGGCAGACCGCACTCGATGATCCTCCACGGGCCGCCCGGTGCCGGCAAGACGACGCTCGCGCGGATCGTCGCCGAGTCCGCCGACGCGACCTTCGAGGAGCTCAGCGCGGTGCAGGCGGGCAGACCGGAGGTGCGCGCGATCTTGGAGCGAGCCGAGCAGCGCCGCCGGCTCGGCCGCCGCACGATCTTCTTCCTCGACGAGATCCACCGCTTCAACAAGGCTCAGCAGGACGCGCTGCTGCCCGC
>DASYEC010000044.1:0-5683 GCA_036499225.1 Conexibacter sp. | reverse complement strand
GGAATCGGCCGAGCCACGCGGACTTGCGTCCCCTGGAGCCGCTCGCGCAGGCGCCGCAGTCCGGCGCCCGGCCGCGGCGGACCCAGGGCCTATGAACCCGGAGGACAACCGGCGGCTCAGCGTCTATCCGCACGTTGAGGTTGAACCCACCGCCGATGTCTGCCCATCCGGCTCCTCGCGCGACGCGGGCGATCAGCGCCGAGACCGCCGGGTCATCCGGGCTGGCTCTAGGTCCAAACCAGCGCGGCAAGGGAGGGGGAGAGGTCGAAGCTTCGACTCCGGTCATGGCAATGGCCCACCAGCGCACCCGACGAAGGGTCCGCCAGGCGATTGCGGACACAAAGTCAGACGTTAGAGGACGGTTGCCGCTCAGGCGTCATTCCGGAACACTGGCCCAGGCGAGCCCTCGGGGCAACCGTTCACGAGGCTATCGCGGTTCCACGAACTGGCACTCGCATGTCTTTCCCCATCCAGCCCTTGCAGCGGATGTGGGAGTCGGTCTTTACGTTCAGGATCGCCGTGGTCGCAGACCCCGTGACCGTGATCGGCCCGGAGGGGACCTCCCTGCGCAGCGTCACCGTGTACTGGCCGGAGTTGGTCTTCTTGACAGAGCCGCAGCCCGCGACCGCGAAGCCGAGAGAATGGCAAGCAGCGCGAGTGCGAAGATCGGCTTCATCTATTCCTCTCATCATCGTCACGGACAACCCGGATGTCCACGACACCGGCCCAGGCGAGTGACGCGCTACTTGTCGAGCGCGAACCAGCGAGTCTCGTCTGCTATGCCGTAGGCGGTTGTCACTTCGTCGTCGGCGCTGAGCATGAGCTTGCTGGCGTCGGTGGTGAAGATGACGAAGCAGAGGTTTCCCGTCTCGGTCTGACCGGAGTTGACCGTGCCCGCGCTGATGTCAGGCGAGGGCGGCGTGCAGTCACCGGTGGTGTAGGCATGGTTGTGCGCTTCCGTCAGCAACCCGCCCATGGTGAAGTCCTTGAGCTGAATCGGGCCGCCGTTCAGGAGGGTCAGGGTGAGGTTGACCAGGGTGTATTGATGACCCGGCGGCGGCGGCACGTTCCCGTTGACCGCCTCGACTTGGGCGTTGGCGTTGATGGTCGCGGAGTTGACCGTCATTCGCCAGCCGGTGTTGGCGGGGTCGTGCAGGGTCACCGGCGTCCCGAGCGAGTACGGGTTCAGGCGGTCACCGGGCGGCACGAACGACGCCGTTACGAACCCGAACCGCCGGGCCTTCACTCGCAGCGAGCAGCTCGCCGCCGATCCGTGACAGGCTCCGTCCCACCTCCACAGCTTCCAGCCACTCACAGGCGATTCCTTGATCGCGATCCGGCGTCCCTTGCGAACGCGGAACGTGCGTCGGCAGTGGCTGCTGGTTGGGAAGCTGGCATGGCATGTGAACGCGGGATGCCCTGGCACGCGCACAGTTCCCGATCCGTTCACTGTGACGTGCAGCGCAACGGTTCGCGGCGCAGTCACCGCCGACGCGCTCGACGCAGCGAGCAGCCCAACGAGGGCAGCCGCAGCGATCGACCTACCGACCACGCGCATTCCACGTCCTTGCCGCACGTTCAGATGATCGCCCCCGACCGCAGCAGATACAAGAGCAGCGCTGCTACCAGGATCACCCACTCCTCGTTCAGGTAGTGCGTGTGATATGGCCAGAGCTTGTTGCCAGGCTCGACCTCGGACATCGTTGCGCCGAGTAGCTCGCCGCCGATGCGTTGCCCGACGAGCGCTGCTCTGATGCGCCAGCCGTCGCGATCCCTCGTCCCATCCCATTCGTCACTGTTGAGGTTGAAGGTTTTCATGCGGCGAACATAGCCCGATTGCGTTCAGGGGTCTAAGTGGCAAGATCTTCTTAGGACGAAGTCCAGCAGGGGGAGCGGTGTGCTAGCGGTACGGCTGCACGATGACGGCTTGAAGGTCGACGAGATCGAGGCGCCGTCGCCGGCTCCGGGCGAGGTGCTGGTGCGTGTGCATGCGGCAGCGATTACACGTGACGAGCTGGAGTGGCCGGTCGATCGACTGCCGGCGATTCCGTCTTATGAGCTCTCGGGCGTTGTCGTCGCTAGCGGTGACGAGGTATACGCGCTCACGCCTTTCGATCGCGACGGCGTGGCCGCCGAGTACGCCGTCGTCCCTGCCGGGGTGCTTGCACCGAAGCCGTCTCGGCTGAGCCACGTCGAGGCGGCAGCTCTGCCGATGGGCGGTCTGACCGCCTGGCAAGCATTGTTCGTGCACGGGCGGCTCGCCCGAGGAGAGCGGGTGCTGGTCACGGGAGCCTCGGGCGGGGTTGGGCACATCGCCGTCCAGCTTGCGCGACACGCCGGCGCGGAGGTCGTCGAGAGCGGGCCGGTCGATCTGGTCTTCGACACTCGTGGCGGCGACGTCCCCGCCGGTGAGCGCGTGGTCACGATCGCAGAGGAGATGCCGGGCGCGATCTACTTCATCGTCGAGCCCGACCACGAGCAACTGCTGGAGTTGAGAACGCTCGTGGACGCAGGCGAGCTTTGCACGGAGGTCGATTCGGTTTTTCCGCTCAGCGAGGCCTCGGCGGCGTTCGAGCGAGTCGCGGGCCGCGGGAAGCGTGGCAAGGTCGTGCTCGAGGTTGGCACCGACTAGCCGACCAGGATGCGAGCGGCTGGGATCACAGCACTCGACGAGCCCGTCGAGATCCTCGAGGTCGACGAGCCGGAGCCGCCTGCCGCAGACGAGGTCCTGATCGACGTCGTCGCCGCCGGCATCGGCAACTGGGACGAGCTCGTCAGGATCGGCAGCTGGCAGATCGGCGGCCCGGCTCCGATGGCGCTCGGGACAGAGGCGGCCGGAACGATCGCAGCGGCCGGCTCAGAAGTCGTCGCGCTGCGCGAAGGCGACGAGGTGATCACACATCCGCTGCCGCTCCGGCGTCACGGGACATGGGCGAAGAGAGTGCTGGCGCCGGCGACGAGCGTCGCGGCCCGGCCGCCAGCGGCGTCCTGGGAAGCCGCCGCAGCGTTTCCCATTCCCGCGCTCACCGCGGCTCAGGCACTCGACGAGGCTCTCGGGATCTCCAGCGGCGACTGGGTCGTCGTCAACGGAGCCGGCGGAGTCACGGGTGGCCTGCTCGTTCAGCTCGCGGCGGCTCGCGGCGCCCGCGTGATCGCGACCGCGAGCGCGAAGAAGGCCGAGCGCATCCGCGCCTACGGCGCTGCGGAGGTTCTCGACTACCACGGCGACTGGCCGGCCCTCGTTCGCGAGATCACCGACGGCGGTGCCCCCAAAGCCGTCAACGCCGCCCCCGGCCATACGGCCGACACATCGAAGGCGGTTGCCGACGGCGGCCGCCTCGCGACGATCACCGGAGACCCGCCGCGGGA
Source organism: Conexibacter sp. (assembly GCA_036499225.1). Lineage (GTDB taxonomy): Bacteria > Actinomycetota > Thermoleophilia > Solirubrobacterales > Solirubrobacteraceae > Conexibacter. Next base: position 2,314 of record DASYEC010000044.1, on the reverse strand, counting down.
GGAACGGGGCGTCGCAGTATCCGACATCTACGTCCGGCCCGACGGTCGGCAGCTGGCCGCCCTCGCCGAGCTGCTGGCCCGCGGGACCCTCACTGTGCCGATCGCGTCTTTCCGTCCACTCGAACAGGCGGCACAAGCGCTACGCGAGGCAGTCGCCGGCGCGGACGGTGCGATCGTCCTCTCACTCCGAACCTAGCCCGGCCCTGGATGCACGATTGCGAGGATCGCGATCCCGCTCCTATCATCCGGAGCGTTATCTCGCGGAAGCGCTTCCGTCACCGGCGTCTTGTCTTGGCTGCGCGGCCTCTGGCTGTCATCGCGTTCATGCTGATGGCGGCGCCCGCGGCCGCCTCGGGCGAGCGCGTGATGCCTTCCACTGCGGCCGCGCAGGTGACGCTCACGGTGTCCCTCGCGGGGCCGGGGACTGGATCGGTCACGAGCTACCCGGCCGGCATCAGTTGCGGCACGAACGAAGCGATCTGCTCGGCCCAATTCGCGGATGGGACAGCCGTGACTCTCGAGGCGCAAGGCGAGGGCTCGAATCCCGACGGCTTCTCGACGACGGCGCCGTATAGCTGTGACGAGGTGTATGTGCCCTCGCGTCCGCCGCACACCGACAGCTGCTCCGTGACCATGGACTACTACAACCTCGGCCCCTCCGCATCCGTCCAGGTCACGTTCAACCCCACGGCGCCCCCGCACTGCATCGTGCCACGCGCCAGAGGGAGGACTCTCGCGGGGGCCAAGGCGCGGATCAGGCAGAGTCACTGCGGTGTGGGAACGATCACGCACGCCTTCTCACGGAACGTGCAGAAGGGACGCGTCATCTCCCAGGACCCGCCGGCGCGCCGGCGGCAAGGGCGCGGCGCGAAAGTCGACCTCGTGGTCAGCAAGGGAAGACGCTAGCGATGATGCGCACAGCGCCGACTATCTCGAGGGAGCCCTGCTCCCCGGATCCGGCCGGCGCTGATCCGGATCCGCTTGCGATCTACAAGCGCGTGCCGCTGAGCACGTCGACGACGCGCTCCTCGGCGCCGTCGCTGTAGCTCGCGCCGAGCTTGTCCTCGAGGATCTGGCGCAGCTCGCCGGTCTCGGCCAGCTCCTGCGTGATGTCGGCGCCGCCGACGAGCTCGCCCTTGACGAACAGCTGCGGGATCGTCGGCCAGCCCGACACCTCCGCCAACTCCTGGCGGATCCCCGGATCCGGGAGGACGTCGACCGTGGTCACCGGTGCGCCCGCCGCCCGCAGCGCCTCGAGCGCTCGGCCCGAGTTGCCGCACATCACGAACTGCGGCGTGCCCTTCATGAACAGCACGACCTGCTCGTTCTCGATCACGTCCTTGATTCGCTGAGAAAGGTCTTTCGAGATCACGTTGTCCCCCTCGTCTTGATTCGAAGCTCGTGGATGGTGCCGTCGCGCAGCGGCTCGGCCAGCGCCTCGTTGACGAGCCGGTGCTGCTCGAGCAGCGGCAAGTCGTCGAAACGCGGGCTCTCGATGGTCACCTGGAAGTGGTCGCCGCCGCCGGTGCGATCCTCGACGCGCAGCTCGGCCGCGTCGGGAAACGCGTCGCGGAGCAGCGATTCGAGCCGGTCGGCGGGCATGCCCGGAGCGTAGCTACCGCTGGTGGGCCAGGAAATCGAGAAGGTCGGAGCGGGTGAGCACGCCGACCGGCTTCCCCTCCCGCGCGACGACGACGGCGCTGCCGCCGCCGGTCAGCGTTGCGAACACCTCGTCGAGGGTCGCCGATGCCTCGACCGCGGCGAGCGGCGGCTGCATCGCGGCGGCGACGTCCTCGTGCACCGCGTCGGGGTTGCCGAAGACGCGCTCGAGCAGCGCGCGATCCTGCAGCGACCCGATCACGTCCGCGAGCGACTCACATTGGCCGTCGCGCACGACCGGCAGCTGCGAGATGCCGTAGCGCCGCATCGTGTCGATCCCCTCGCCGACCTTCGCGTGTGCCGTGATCGTGACGAGCTCCGGGACCTCGCCGCCGTGCTTCGCGCGCAGCAGCTCGCCGACGGTCGGCAGCGAGGCCGCGCGCTCCACGAAGCCGTGCTCGAGCATCCAGTTGTCGTCGTAGAACTTCGACATGTAGGAGCGGCCGGAGTCCGGGATGATCGCGAGCACGGCCGCGTCGGCCGGGAGCCGCTCGGCGACCTGGATCGCGCCCCAGACGGTCGATCCCGCGGAGCCGCCGGCGAGGATGCCCTCCTCGTGCGCGAGCCGCCGCGCCATCAGGAAGGAGTCGCGGTCGGAGACCCGGATCCACTCGTCGACGACCTTCAGGTCGATCGTGTCGGGCCATGTGTCCTT
>DASYEC010000043.1:0-2565 GCA_036499225.1 Conexibacter sp. | reverse complement strand
GGCGGGTAACCATCACCCCATGCCCACGATCTTCATCGTCGCCCTCATAGCCTTCGCGGCCCTCGTGGCGCTCATCGTCATCCTCGCCGTCGTCTTCGGAGGCTTCAGGCCATCCCGCCGCTCCTCTACCGACTTCCCGTCCTCTTCGGGCGGCTCGGATTACACGGGCCTCGGGGGCTAGCAGACGACGATCAGGTGGAAGCCCTTGCTCTCGGGACTGTCGTCGGTCGCAAAGGTCTTCACGCGCACGCCGTTGCCGTCCCCCGCGACGGTGATCGACCCTGGCGAGGGGTCGAATCCCTGCACGAGCGCCAGCGACGCTGAGTAGGCGCAACCCGCGACGGACGGGGCGAAACGCACCGTGTACACACCCGTTGCCACCCGCTCGGTGGCGGTCGCGTTGCCGCCGAAGCTCGTTCCGAAGCTGCTGACGATCGACCATAGCGCGACCGCATCCCTGCCTGCGGCACCGCTCGCGCCTGGCGCGCCGTCGGCCCCCTTCGGGCCCACGGACCCGGGCGCGCCGGCAGGCCCGCGACTCCCCGCGAGGGCGGCGCGGGCGTCGCGCGACAGGTCGCCCAGCTCGAGCGCGCCGTCGCGCACGTTGTCGCTTCGCACGGCGTTGCGCGCCAGCTCCGCGTGCCCGACCGCGTGCGCGCGGAGCTCGCGCGCGCCGACGCTGTCGCGCGGCAGCGCCAGCGCGGCGTAGCCGGTGCCGCCGAGCGCGACGAACAGCGCGAGGCAGGCGACGACGTTGGCGAACGAGAAATGGTTCACGATCCGCGGCAGCATCATCCTCTTCCAAGCACCAACACGCGGGCGACCCTGGAGATGCCCTCCTCATACGGATAGCCCGCCTCCTTGGGGGCGATCACGCGGAACGCGTACCGCACGGTCGACGTCGTGTCTGTGAAGTGGTAACGGTACGTCCAGCGCCCATCGCGTCCGCCGGCGCGCGGTGTGGCGAACGTCCGCCAGCCGCGCGACGTGAGGGCCTGCAACGTCAGCAGCTTTCCCTCGCGCGGGATCGGGCGGCCGAGCAGGCGCCCTCGAAACACGACCGAATGCCCGTTGCGCACGTAGTCCCGGCTCGGGATCAACGTCACGCCGGCGCGAACGCGCAACTCGACCTCCTCGACGCTGGGACGCGTCGTCGCGGTGCCCGGATAGCGGAAACGTAGCGCCCGCGCCGGGCCTGGAAGGGCACGGAACGTGAAGGAGCCCGACGATCCGGTCGTCACCGTCGCGAGGTGGCGCCATTCCAGGCCGGGCAGGTCGACGCGCTCGAGCACCTCCACCGGCACCTGCGACCGCGGGTTGCCGGCCGCGTTAGTCACCCGGCCCGTCAAGGCGACGGCGCTTCCGTACCCGGCGTGAGGCTTGCGGACGAGCACGCGATGGTAACGCGGCTTCCCGCGCGCGCTCTTGACGCGTACGCGCGTCGAGCGCCCGACGCTGAGCGCTGTCCCGCCGCGGAGCGGCAGCTGCAGCTCGAGTGGCTGTCCGTCGGCGAGCGCCGCCACGATCCTCTGGTTGCCGGCCTGGTCGTTCACGCGCGCGCGCAGCTCGTACCGCCCGGCGGGAAGCTGCTCGTCATCGACGACCGCCGAGTAGCCACCGGCCTCGGGCTGCGCGCTGAGCGCCCTCCATTCCGCCTCACCGCGCCGCCGCGCCTCGACCGTGACGCCGGCGAGACCCGACGCCGCGTCGCTCGCCGTCAGCCGCACGCGGGTGGGATCACTCGGGGCCAGTGGCGCGAACGCGGCCGCGGGCGGCTCGCGGTCGAGCCGCAGCCCGTCGAGCGTCGCGGCGCGATCGCGATCGGCGTTGCCCGCGGCGTCGCGCAGCGACAGGCTGAGCCGCCAGGCGCCGTCGCCCGGCAGCTCGAGCGCGGAGAGCTCGCTGAGCCCCTCGCCGCGTACTTGACCGCCGACGCAGCCGCTGGAGTCGTACGGCGCGTTCGTGGCCGGGCAGAGCTCGTAGTCGGCGCCGGCGATCGGCGACTCGTCCCCATCCGCCGGGTTGGCCCAGGCGACGTCGAAGCGGTTCTCGGAACGCCAGCCGGTCCCGCTCGCGATCCGTAGCGCACGCGGCGTAGCCGGCGCGTTGTGGTCCACGAGCAGCGGGAAGGCGCGCTCGGCGATGTTGCCGGCCGGATCGACCGCACTGATCACGAGCACGTGCGAGCCGTGCGCGACCTGCGAGAGGTCGACCGCCGCGCTCCACGGCGCGCTCGTCTCTGCGCACGGCGCCGGCAAGACGTTGCTTGACGCGCCGTAGCAGTGACGGTCGAGATCGGCGAGGCGCTTGCCGTCGACGAACGCCGCAAAACCCGCGATGCCGACGTTGTCGGTCGCGGTGAAGCTGACCGACGTGCGCTCCGCCCCGTGCCAGCCGTCCGACAGCGGCTGCGCGACCACGAGCTGGGGTTTCACGTCGTCGCGCAGCGTCAGCCGGAGCCCGCGGAACGCCACCCAATCCACGCCCGAATACTGCGTCTGCCCGACCATCGTGATGACGTCGCAGGAATTGCTCATCAGGCACCGCAGACCGAGCATGATCTTG
>DASYEC010000042.1:0-18123 GCA_036499225.1 Conexibacter sp. | reverse complement strand
CGGCGCTACTCGGCGGCGTCGAGCGCCGCGTTCACGAGCGCGTCGGCGGCGGCGTTCTGCGCCCGCGGGACGCTGCGCAGCTGCCAGCGCTCGAAGCCGGCCAGCGCAGCCAGCGCAGCGGCGTGAAGGGGTCTCATCGCGGCATGTCTGACGCGGTACTCCCCGTTGACCTGCTTGACGATCAGCTCCGAGTCGCCGATCGCCTCGACCTCGTTGGCGCCGAGCGCCTGCGCACGCTCCAGGCCGAGCAGCAGCGCGCGGTACTCGGCGACGTTGTTCGTCGCCTCGCCGATGCGCTCGCTGCGCTCCTCGAGCACGGTCCCGTCGGGCGCGGAGACGACAACGCCGACGGCGGCCGGCCCGGGGTTGCCGCGGGCGCCTCCGTCGATGTTGACGACGAGCTTCACACCGAGCCGTCTATGCGCGGCAGCGGCATGCGGCCCGCGGCGACGCGCCTGCGCCGTTCGCTCCCGCGCGCAACGGGGTCGGTTGCGATCTCTGTGCTGCCGCCGCCCCCGCGGCGGTCGACGATCACCGTCACGTTGTCGTCGTCGGCGTAGTACGCCGTCAGCTTCTCGAAGAGCTCGTGCTCGAGCTCACGTGGCACAACGCAGTAGATCAACGGGCCTCGCCGCTGTCGGGAGCCTCACGGCTGCAGGATGCTATTGGACGGCCTGGACCGAAGCGGCGCCAGGGTCAGGCTGGCTCGAGCTGTCCGTACTCGTCCGCGACGGCGTTCGCCTCGCCGCGGTCAGCCGCGTCAAGCTCTTCTAGCTCGTAGCCCTGGCCGGCGGTTCGTACCGAGCCAGTGTCGAGGTCGACCTCGTAGCGGTACCAGCACAGCTCCCACGAGACGACGATCGTGACGATGCTGGCCGACTCCTCCAGCGCCCGCGCGACGACGACCGGCTCGCCGAGCGAGCGCGCGACGCCCGCGACGGTGCGCGGGTGCTCGCTGTGGTTGAAGCGGTCGATCGCGCTCGCCGTGCGCTGCTCGGCGTTCGTCGGAACGGCGTGGACCTGGCGCGGCTCGCGCGGCGGCTCGGCCCGCTCCTGGCGAGCGGAGGGCCGTGGCGCGGCCTCGTAGCCCTCGTCGTGGCGGCCGTTCTCGCGCCCGTTGCCGTCCTCGACGCGTGGGCGCCGGAGGCGGCCCAGCAGCGAGCGACGGCGCTCGCCAGGCGCGGAGCGGGTGCCGCGCTCGAGCTCAGCGCCTTCGCGCAGCCAGCCTTCGTGCAGCGCGCGCGGCTGGCACAGCTCGCAGACCTCGCGACGGGTCCCGCCAGCGATGTACGTCTCGGAGCGCTCGCCGCGCAGCAGGGTCCGGCCGCAGACGTCGCAGGAGACATGGGCTTGCGTGGTCCGGATGTCCTTCGTCGCCATGAGGCCGACGAGCGTAGCAACACGGCTCTCCCCCACGACGGCGCCTGAGCGCCCTGCAAGATGGCTGTCGTCCTCACGAATGGACCGTCTCCGCCTCGGCGCGCGCCCGCTCGACGACTCTCGCGGCAAGCTGCGGCGGGACCTCCTCATAGCGCAGGAATTCCATCGTGAACTCCCCCTGGCCGCCGGTGATCGCGCGCAAGTCTGGCGCGTAGGAAAGCATCTCAGCCATCGGCGCCTCGGCCCTGACCTCGGTCAGCCCGCCCTTGGGCTCCATCCCCAGCGGCCGCCCGCGGCGGGCGTTGAGGTCGCCGATCACGTCGCCGACGGCCTCCTCCGGCGCGGAGACCGCGACGAGCATCACCGGCTCCAGCAGCACCGAGCGGGCGTGCTCCAGCGCCTCTCTCATCGCGTGCGAGCCGGCCAGCTTGAACGCCATCTCGGAGGAGTCGACCGAGTGGTAGGAGCCGTCGACCAGCCGCACGCGCACGTCCTTCACCGGGCAGCCTGCGACGGCGCCGTGCTGCATTGCTTCGACCACCCCCTTCTCGACGGCGGGGATGAAGCCGCCGGGGATCGCGCCGCCTCTGATCTCGTTGACGAACGCGAAGCCCTCGCCGCTGGCGAGCGGCTCGATCTCGATTCTGCAGTCGCCGAACTGGCCGCGCCCGCCGCTCTGCTTCTTGTGACGGCCGTGGGCCTTCGCCGCGGCCCTGATCGTCTCCTGGTAGGGGACGCGCGGCGGCTTGAGCGTGACCTCGACGCCGAAGCGGTCGCGCAGCCGCGCGATCACGACCTCGACGTGGACCTGCGACAGCCCCGCGACGATCTGCTCGCCGGTCTGCGGGTCACGGTGGAGGTCGATCGTCGGGTCCTCCTCCTGCAGCCGTCTGAGCGCCGTGAACGCCTTCTCCTCGTCGCCCTTCGCCTTGGGCTCGATCGCGAAGGCCATCACCGGCGCTGGCAGCGGCACCGTTCTCATCGCGATCGGCTCGTCGCGCGAGGAGAGCCAGTCCCCCGCGCGCGTCTCCTTCAGCTTCGCGACGGCGCCGATGTCGCCGGCGCCGAACTCGTCGACCTGCTCGGTCCCTCTGCCGCTGAACGCGATCAGCTGCCCGATCCGCTCCTTCGCGTGCGCGCGGGTGTTGAGCACGTGGCTGTCGTGGCCGATCACGCCCTGGTAGACGCGGAAGAGGTTGATCCGCCCGGCGAACGAGTCGGCGCGCGTCTTGAAGACGTAGGCGCACAGCTCGGCTTCCTCGACGGCGTCGAGCGTCGCGCCGTCGACCTCCAGGCCGCCGTGCTTCACCGGCGAGGGCAGGTCGTCGACGATCGCGTCGAGCAGGCGGTTGGTCGCGAGGTTGCGCACCGCGACCCCACAGGTGACCGGAAACAGCGCGCCGTGGTTGGTGCTCTCCTTAAGCGCCTCGACGATCTCCGCGTGCGTGATCTCCTCGCCCTCGAGGTACCGCTCCATCAGCGCGTCGGAGTTCTCGGAGACCTCGTCCATCAGTCTCTCGCGGTAGGACTGCGCCAGCTCGCCGAGATCGTCGGGGATCGGCACCTCGCGGCAGTTGTCGCGGCCGTCTCCGTCGTATTCGTACGCCTTCATGTCGACGAGGTCGATCACGCCGCGCACCTCGTGCTCAGCGCCGATCGGGATCTCGGTCGCGACGACGTGCGGCCCGAAGGCTGCCTTCAGCGTCTCGAGCGTGCGGAAGAAGTCGGCCCGCTCGCGGTCGAGCATGTTGACGAACAGCAGGCGGGCGAGGTCGAGCTCTGCGGCCCGCTGCCACAGCCGTGTCGTCGAGACCTCGACGCCCATCACGGCGTTGACGACGAAGACGGCCGACTCGCAGACGCGCAGCGCGCCAAGCGCGTCGGCGACGAAGCTCGGCTCGCCGGGGGTGTCGATCAGGTTGACCTTGCGGTCCTGCCACTCAAACGACGCGAGCGCCGCCGAGATCGACATCTGGCGCGCCTTCTCGTCGGGATCGGCGTCGGAGAACGTCGTGCCGTCGGCAACCCTGCCGAGCCGGTTGACGGCGCCTGCGGTGTACAGCAGCGCTTCGTGCAGAGAGGTCTTCCCGCTGCCGCGGTGACCGACGAGGGCGACGTTCCGGATCCTGCCGGCGGACTTGTGCATGCCCGATCTCCTCTGCTAGCGATGAGATTCGACCATAACGGCGGTGCCCAGCCCCGGCTAGGGGCTGGTCCGCGCGGTGTCACGCCAAGTTTTGGAGCGGCCGCGAGCGGCGATGGTCAGGCCGGCTCGCCGTCCTCGCTCTGCAAACGCGAGCGGAGACGCAAGACGGCCTTGGTATGCAGCTGAGAAATCCGCGACTCTGTCACTCCAAGCACCTCGCCGATCTCCCGCAGCGTGAGGTTCTCGTAGTAGTACAGGGCGATCACGAGCTTCTCCCGCTCGGGCAGGCGCGCGATCGCGTCCGCGACGCGGTCCTTCAGCTCGCTCGCGTCGACGATCTTCTCCGGGTCCGGAGCGTCGGGGTCCTGAAGCGTGTCGAGCAGCGATATCTGGTCGCCGCTGGCGTCCGAGACCGTCCACAGCTCGTCGAGCGCGGCGATCGTCGAGTTCGAGATCTGGATCAGCGCGTCCTGGAACTCGTCCATCGACATGTCGAGCTCGTTCGCCATCTCCTCGTCGGTCGGCGCGCGCTGGAGACGGTGCTCGAGCTTCGCGTTCGCACGCTCGATCTCGCGCGCACGCGCACGAACCGACCGGGGCACCCAGTCGAGCGAGCGCAGCTCGTCGATGATCGCGCCGCGGATCCGCGGGATCGCATACGTCTCGAACTTGATCTCGCGGCCGAGGTCGAAACGCTCGATCGCCGAGATCAGCCCGATCAGTCCATAGGAGATGAGATCTGCTTCTTCGACGTGGGCGGGCAGGCCAGAGGCCATGCGGCCTGCGACGTACTTCACCAACGGCGAATAAGCCACGACCAGTCGCTCACGGGCACGTCCGTCGCCGCTCGCTTTGTAGCGGCGCCAGAGGTCCTTGAGCTCGATCGCTTTAACGTTCGTTTCCAGCGCCTGCCCCTCCGCCTAGGCCCGAGGATGACTCTTCTCGTATGCCGACCTCAGCCTCGCGGACTCTACACGTGTGTAGACCTGCGTCGTTGAGATGCTGGCGTGGCCGAGCAGTTCTTGAATGGAGCGGAGGTCCGCTCCATTGTCCAGCAAATGCGTTGCGAACGAGTGTCGCAGAGCGTGCGGTGAAACGCTTCCAACAGTCGAGACGCCAGCCGCCTGGCGCGTCCACACGCGCAGCCGCCGGCGCACGTCGGAGGTCGACAGGCGCCGCCCCGACTTCGACAAGAAGAGGGCGCGATCGCTGTCGACGGTTGCGAGCGCCACGCGCGCCTTCTCGACGTACCGGGCGATCGCGCGCAGCGCAGGCTCTCCGCTCGGCACCAGGCGCGTCTTGGAGCCCTTCCCCTCGACGCGCACGAGCTCGCCGTCGAAGTCGATCGACTCGACGTCAAGCGTGACGAGCTCCTCCGCGCGCAAGCCAGAAGCATAGGCCAGCTCGAACAGCGCCCGGTCGCGCAGCGCAAGCGCGGTGTCGGCCGGTATCCGGTCCAGCAGCGCCGCGACCTCGGCCGGCTTGAGCACCTGCGGCAGCTTCTGCGCCTTGCGCGGCGCCGACAGCAGGTCCGCTGGGTTCTGCTGCAGCTCGCCATGCTCGACGAGCGTTCGGAAGAGCGAGCGCAGCGAGGCGAGCTTGCGCGCAACGGTCGTCGGCGCCTGTCCGGCCGCGGTCAGACCCGCGGCGTAGCGGCGCAAAAGGCGCGGCGTGACGTCGGCGGGCGCGAGGCCGTTGCGGCTCGCCCAGCGGATCATCTGCGCGGTGTCGACGGCGTAGGCGTAGCGCGTCTTCTCGGCGGCGCCGCGACGCCGCAGGTCCTGCTCGAGCAGCACGAGCGCCCGCTGCCACGCGTCGGCGACCGCGGCGCCGGTGGGCGCTGTCTCCGCGCCGACGGGCACGGGCGGGGCGCCGACGGGCGCCGGGGCGGCGCTAGTCTGCGCGACCATGGCCTTGTTCTTCATCGACACCGACACGGGTCAGGTCGCCACCCGCAGACAGCTGGTCGAGGCTGGCATCGCGACCGACCGAGACGATCCGGAGCGCCCTTGGTTCCGCATCCAGGGCACGGATGACGCGACCACACTGTGGTACGCGGTCATGCGCAAGCAAACACGTGGGATCTTCATCGGCGCTCTCGCTATTCGCCACAGCGACCATCATGCCTCTTTGCTGAATGAAGGTTGGGAGGAAGTCGTGATGGAAGAGTTGCGCGCCGGGCCCTCGGCACGGCGCGCTTCGCGATGAGACGCTCCGCCACACCGACCCGTGTCGGGTCATACCGCTCGACTACGTAGGGAACAGCGCTCTGGGCGTGTGGCCGGCGTCTCGATGGCGGCGATTGTAAGCGCGCGACCCGCCGTCGCCCCGGGATGCACGGCTTTGCGAAGGATCCGATGACCAAACTTCCAACCCGTGGCGCGTAGGAGCGCTGCCGCGGAGGCCGCGACGGGCTGGCTGCGTCAGCCGATGGTCGGCGCGGCGGCGAGCACCGGCGCGAGCTTCACGTCGAGGTCACGCCAGTCGCGCGCGGCGATCACGCCCTCGTCCTCGCACAGCTCGCGGTTCCACGGGTGCAGGAGCGTTGCGGGCACGATCCCGGCCTCCTGCGCGCGCAGGATGTTGTCGGGGCTGTCGTCGATCAGCACGTCGATCGAGATCTCGCTGCACCGCGTGATCTTGTCGTAGGAGCAGTAGAGGTCGTCGTACGGCATCCCGATCCGCTCCAGCCACTGCGCGGTCGCGCCATACGCTTCCTTGGCGCGGTGGCTCGTGACGTGGATGTAGTGGCCTGACTCGTGCCAGGCGCGCACGATCTCGACGGCGCCTTCGTAGGGCTCGGCGTCGAGCACGTGGACGGCGCGGTGGCTCTCCGCCGTCAGCGCCGCGACCTGCTCGGGCCGCAGCCGGTCGATCTCGTAGGTGACCTGGTCCTCGTACGCGAGCGCGACGCCGAAGCGCTTGCGCGCGAGCTTCGCGAAGACCGGCCAGTAGTCGTGCAACGTGGAGTCGATGTCGATGGCGATGCGCATGGCTGCTGGCCAGGGTAGTGACGGCGGACGTCAGACGCGCCTCCAGCCACATGCCGGGAACCAGTCGATCGAACGCGCCCGGTTATCGCCCGCTGCGTCGGCCGCATGCCGGCGCCCCGGCGCTCGTGATCCCGGGCGCCGAGCGGCCCCGGCATGTCGGCTCCCACGTGCTCGTGATCCCGGGCGCTGAGCGGCCCCGGCATGCCGGCTTCCCCGCGTTCGTGATCCCGAGCGCTGAGAGGCCCCGGCATGTCGGCTCCCACGCGCTCGCGATCCCGGGCGCTGAGCGGCCCCGGCATGCCGGCTCTCCCGCGCCCGTGGCGCCAGGCGCTGAGCGACGGCGCCCGCTCCGTCGGCCCATCGCGCTGGCTACGGCGCCGAGACTCTGCTGTCGCGGACGGCTTCGTCGCCGCGACGACCGCGCTCGCGCTCCCACTGGCGCAGGCGCCACAGGTCGCGCTTGAGTTGGCGTGGGTCGACCTGCCGGCCCGGCAGGTGCATGTTTGCCGAGTCGATCAGCCGCTGCTCGTCGCCGGTCAGCGCCATCCACTTCGCGAGCACGTCATCGGAGTCGGGCAGCCGCGAGCTGCCGTACGGACGCGTCTCGTCCGGGAACTCGACGCAGTGCTCGCTCAGCAGGCGCCCGGTCTGCGGCACGTACGCGACGACCGGCTTGTGCGGGTAGATCAGGTACGCGTACGGCGCGTCAGCGCGGCTGCTGAGCCGCTCCGACCGGCGACCGGCAGCCCGCCAGCGCCGTGCCGGCGAGGGCTGCCGCTCCTCGTCTCCCCACCACGCTTCGGAGCCGTCGTTGTGCTCATGCTCGTCGGCGTCGTCGTAGCTCCCGTCGATGCCGTAGCCCCCCACGGAGTCGCCGTCGTCGGCGTCTGTGGCCGCGTAGCCTCCGGCGGCGCTTGAGCCGGCCCGCGCCGGGCGGCCCGCTTCGATGCTCCAGACACGGATGAACCCGAGGTCGCGGTACATCGCCCACTCCTCTTCGTTCACGCACGACTTCAACAGCAGGCGAGCACGCGCCTCGGCCCGGCGGTCACGGCCTGGGTCGAAGTCCGCGGCTACCGGGTCGATGCGGCGGTGCGCCTTGAAGCGGCGATAGGCCTCTTCGGCCCGCGACACCAGCATGTCGCCAAGCAGAGCGACGATGACGATCCCGGTGACAGTGAGCGCAAGAACCATGTACGTCTTGTGTTCTCTACCCGCCGGAGGCCTGCGGGAAGAAGATCACACGCTCAGCGTCGCGCGGCACCTCGTCGAAGCTGCGTGCCAGCCTGGCCTCGCGCCGCCCGCTGCGATCGCTCGTCGGCACGGCCGCCCACATACCGCCGTCGAGCTGGCTGCGGAACTCCGCGACGAGCAGCTCCTCCTCTTCCCGCACCTCGACATCGCCCTCGGCGATCAGCACCTCGCCATGCCCGGGTTTCATGCGCAGGAACTTCATGGGCGGATTATGCCAGAGGTTTATGTCGCGCTTACCAGCTCAAGCGCGCCAGCCGTACCCGGCCGGCGTCCCGGCCTGGCCGACGGCCCGACGTGCGCCCCCGCCTGCCGCCCCGTGCGCACAGCCTCGCGGCCGGCGGGCGACGCGGGCCAAGCCGCCGCCTCGACGCGATCAGTCGCGCTGCTCGCGCGGGCGCGCGCGAGGCCGCCTCGACGCGGTCAGTCGCGCTGCTCGCGCTGGCGCGCGCGAATGCCGAGGGCGTCGACCGGGCCGGGCCCGTGGCCGATCTCGCGCAGGCCGTCGCGCACCGCTTCGGCGGCGACACGCTTCGCGGCGCGCGCGGCATCGACGGGCTCGAGCCCGAGCGCGAGGTGCGCGGCGAGTGCAGAGGAGTGCGTGCAGCCTGAGCCGTGCGCGGCGCCGTCCGCGAACCGCTCGCCCGGGATCTCGACGATCGTCTCGCCGTTGAACAGCACGTCCGTTGCTTCTTGCCGGTGGCCGCCCGTCACGACGACGTATCTGGGCCCGAGCTGGTGGATCGCCCGAGCGAGCTCCTCCGGGTCGGCCTCAAAGCCCGCGATCGAGCGTGCTTCCGGCACGTTGGGCGTGACGACCGTGACGCTCGGCAGCAACAGCTCGATCAGCGCAACCCGGGCATCCTGCTCAAGCAGCGGCGCGCCCGACTCCGAGACCATCACTGGGTCCAACACCACCGGCGTTCCGAGCGGGAGCTCGTCGAGCACGCCCGCGACAGCCTCGATCGTCGCGACCGTGCCCAGCATCCCGATCTTGACCGCGTCGACGCCGATGTCCCGCGCGACCGCTCGAACCTGAGCAACGATCATCTCCGCCGCAACCGCCACGATCGCATCGACGCCGATCGTGTTCTGCGCCGTCAGCGCCGTGATCGCGGTCATCCCGTGGACGCCGCAAGCCGCGAAGGCCTTCAGGTCAGCCTGGATCCCAGCACCGCCCCCGGAGTCCGAGCCTGCGATCGAAAGCACCGCCGGGACGCGGTTGGCGTGGCTCGTCGACATCAAGCGGAGACTACGACACGCGCGCATACCGTCCCCCTGCGGTGCGCCGAACGCAACCGCGCAGCTCGAGCTGCGCCAGCCCAGCCAACACCGCGTCGATTCCCGACCCATCGCCGGCGAGCGCAGCGACCGTGTCCTCGCCGCTCCCGACCCGGTCCAGCAGCTCGCTCAGGTCGCGCGGGAGCGTCTCGCGCTCCCCGACGGGTGCAAGCGTCGGCCCGTCAGCCCCGAACAGAGCGTCGATCACGTCCTCCGGGCCGCGCACCAACCGCGCCCCGTCCGCGATCAGGCCATTCGTACCGGCTGCAAGCGGTGCCGTGACGAGGCCCGGGATCGCACCAACGTCTCGGCCGAGGTCGAGCGCCAGCGTCGCCGTGATCAACGAGCCCGAGCGCTCTCCCGCCTCGACCACGACAGTCAGCTGGCTGAGCGCCGCGATGATGCGGTTGCGCGCCGGGAACCCCCATCGCCGTGCCACCGCCCCCGGCGGCATCTCGCTGATCACGACGCCGTCGGAGATGATCCGCCGATGCAGGTGGCGTTTGCTGGCCGGGTACGCACGGTCCGGCCCGCCCGCGAGCACCGCGATCGTCGGCCCGCCAGCGTCAAGCGCTCCTGCATGGGCCGCCGAGTCGACCCCGAGCGCGAGCCCGCTGACGACGCAGACGCCGACCGACGCAACGCCTCGCGCGAGCGTCCGTGCACGCTCGATCCCGTAGGGCGTCGCGCGTCGCGCCCCGACGATCGCGACGCAGTCACCGGCCGTCCAGCGCTCGAACCGCGCCAGTGCACCTGCGATGTGGAGCGCTGCTGGCGCGTCAGGCAGCACTCGCAGCCCGGCGGGGTAGCGCGCGTCACAGCGGCAGATCGCGACGACGTCGCGCTCACGGCAGCGAGATCGAGCGGCCTGAGCGTCGAAGCGGTCGTACTCGAGCTCGATCTGCTCGCGCTGGCTGCCTGCCAGTGCAGCGATCAACTCGCCGTCCGGCAGCGCGAGCACCGTCGGGAGGGGCCTGCGACCCGCCCAAGCTCGCTCGATATGCCCCGACAGCCGCGCGACGAGCCAGGCCCGCCGCAGGCAGGCGTCGCAGGCCCTGCGGCTCGATGCCTCGTCAGTTGCGCCCACGCCGCTCATGCCGCAGACGCCTCTGCGCCGCTGTCGTGCAGTCGCAGCGCGAGCGCCTGCAGCACGTCGTCCAGCTCGACCCGCTCCCGGTCACCGAGATCGGCGATCGTCCGTGCGACGCGCAGGACGCGGTCGTGCGCCCGGGCGCTCAACCGCCCGTGGTCATACGCCTGCCCGAGTGCTCTGCGCGCGACCGCGGACGCCAGGACGTGGGTGCGGATGAGACGCGCATCGAGCTGCCCGTTGCAGCTCGCGCCCGTACCGGTCAGTCGATCGACCTGCCGCTCTCGCGCAGCAAGCACGCGCGCATGCACCTGCTCCGAGGAAGCGCGCGGCGCCGCGGCTAAGTCGGCGGCCGTCGGCCGCGTCACCGAAGTCAGCAGGTCGAGGCGGTCGAGCAACGGCCCGCTCAGCCGTCGCCGATGTCGCGACAGCTCGGATTCGGTGCACGAGCACGCCCGGTCGGCGGTACCCGCGAATCCGCAAGGGCATGGGTTCGTCGCGGCAACGAGCATGAAACGCGTCGGGAACAGCAGCGCTCGCTGACCGCGCACGATCGAGACGTGACCGTCCTCGATCGGCTGGCGCAGCGCTTCGAGGCTCGGGCGCGGGAACTCAGACAGCTCATCGAGAAACAGCACCCCGTGGTGGGCGAGAGTCGCTTCGCCCGGCGTCGGGACCTGCCCGCCTCCAACGAGTCCCGAAGCCGAGATCGTGTGATGCGGCGCGCGGAACGGGCGCGCGCGGACGAGCCCGCCATGCCGATGCAAGCCCGCAACGCTGTGGATCCGCGTCACCTCCAGCGCCTCCGCGCCGATCAGCGGCGGCAGCAGCGCCGGCAGCCGCCGCGCGAGCATCGTCTTGCCGCTGCCAGGCGGCCCTTCCATCAGCAGGTTGTGCCCGCCCGCGGCCGCGACCTCGAGCGCGTGCAGCGGCAGCTCGTGCCCGCGCACGTCCGCGAGATCCGGCGGCGGTGCGAGCCCCGCGGCCGCCGGCTCGTCGGCCGGCGGTGGCGGTGGCGGTGGGTCGGCGCCGCCCAGCACGTCGGCGACACCACGCAAGCTTGTCGCCGCGGCGACTTCGATGCCGTCGACGAGAGCAGCTTCACTCGCCCGCTCGCGCGCGACGATCAAGCCAGCGAACCCTCCACGCCGCGCGCCCTCCGCAGCCGCGAGCGTCCCACGGCAGGGCCGCAGCTCGCCGCCAAGCGACAGCTCGCCGAAGATCGCCCAGCGCGAGAGGCTGTCGCCATCGCATTGACCACTCGCGGCGAGCAACCCGACCGCAAGCGCCGCATCGAAGCCTGGGCCGACCTTCGGGAGGCTGGCAGGCGCGAGGTTGGCGGTGATCCTGCGCACGGGGAACTCGAAGCCGGAGTTGAGGACGGCGGCGCGGACGCGCTCGCGCGCCTCACGGACCGCCTTGTCGGCCATTCCGACGACGCGGAAGGTCGGCAGGCCGGGACGGATGTCGACCTCGACCCAAACGGGGCGCGGGTCGATTCCGTCGATGGCGAACGTGGCGACGCGACTGAGCATGGCCGGCACGCTACGGATCGAAATGTCACCCGTGACCCGCCGTTCGCAACGATTCTGCGGAAGGCAGATCGTGCGCAGAAATGCCTGTAAACCTGCGCAATCCAAGGGTCCGCTGGCACATCTTCAGCCGTACGGTTTCGGCCATGTCTTCGGACCCCCGCCATCAGCTCGGCCGCCTTGGAGAACAGCTCGCGGCAGACCACTTGGAGCGCCTCGGGTACGTGGTGCTCGAGCGCAACTACCGCACGCGTTGGGGCGAGCTCGACGTCGTCGCGTGCGACGACGAGCGCATCGTCTTCTGTGAGGTCAAAACGCGACGGCTCGGCAGCTCAACGCCGCTCGAAGGGATCAAGCGAGCGCAGACGCGCAGAATCCGACGGATGGCGATTGCGTGGCTGCAGGAGCAGCCGCAGCGAAGCTTTGTCTCAGAGCTGCGCTTCGACGCCGTGGGCGTCACGATCGACGCGACGGGCGACCTCGTCGCACTCGAGCATCTGGAAGGCGCCTTCTGAGATGCGCCCGGCCGCCGCAGGCCGAGCCGGCGGCTGCCTCCAGGTCTGCGCGACGCTCAGAGGGACAGCTGCTGATATGCCGCCGACTGGAACGACATCCGGTGCAGCGGCGTGACGCCAAGCCGCTCAATCGCCGCGCGATGCTCCGGAGTCGCGTAGCCGACGTGCGAGGCGAACTCCCACCCCGGGTGCAGCACGTCAGCGCGCTGCATGAACCGGTCGCGCGTCACCTTCGCGACGACCGAGGCAGCCGCGATCGCAGCGCTGCGCGCGTCGCCGCCGACGACGGCGTGCTGCTCGTAGCCCAGCTTGGCGACAGGGAAGCCGTCGCTGAGGCAGACGCTGCCCTCGCACGCAACACGTGCCAGCGCGTCGCGCAGCGCGGCCAAGTTCGTCTTGTGCAGGCCGCGGCGATCGATCCCCGGCGCGCAACGCGAGATGATCGCGACACGTCTGGCGACCCTCAGGATCACGGGGTAGAGCGCGTCGCGTCTCTCGGCGGTCTGCTGCTTGGAGTCGTTGAGCGCGCTGAGCGCGCGTGCGTCGGAGCGGCTCAGCTGCTCGTAGTCGAACAGCACGGCCGCTGCGACGAGCGGGCCAGCGAGACAGCCGCGCCCCGCCTCGTCGGCGCCAGCGATGAAGCGCGCTCCGTAGTCGCGGTCGAACGCGAACAGCCTCCGCACGGGAGGCGCCTTGCGTCTTCTTCTCGTCGAGCTGGAGGCCGGAGTCATCGTGGAGAGAGTCTTGCGCGACCGCTTGATCTCATCATGCACGACCGGCCGGGCGAACAACGGCCGCGCTGCGGCCGGGCCTGCTGCTTACAACGGGCCGATCTTCTTGATCGGCCAGTAGCTGGCGAAGGCGCCGCCGATGATCCAGCTGCGCTTGACCGGGCCCCAGTAGCGGCTGTCGTCGGACTCGCCGCGGTTGTCGCCCATCATGTAGTACTCGTTTCTCGGGACGATGATCGTGCCGAGGTTGCAATCCGAGCCGCCACCACATGGGGCGATGTAGGGCTCTCTCTGCAAGACGCCGTCGCGGACGACATGGCCGTCTCTTATGGAGATGCGGTCTCCGGGGACGCCGACAACGCGCTTGATGAAGTTCTGCTGCGAGCGGCCGGGCGTCGACTCAGAGCATGGAAGCCTGCTCTGGGGGCCGTCGTAGAACGGCCCCTGGCCTGGGACGCCGCACTCGTTCGTGTCGGCGCCGTGCGGCGGGTGGAAGACGAGTATGTCGCCGATCTTCGGGTCGCCGAAGTTGTTGCCGATGCGGTTGACGAGCACGCGCTCGCCGACCGTCAGCGTCGGCTCCATCGAGCCGCTCGGGATCCGGTAAGGCTTGATGATGAACGCCTGGATCCCGAGCGCAAGGCCGAGGGCAACGGCCACGATGAAGACCAGCTCCAGCAGCGAGCCGGAAGCGGACTTCGGCTTGACCCGCACCGCGTGCTACTCGGCGTCGGACTTCGCTGCCGGCTCTTGCGAGCCGTCAGCAGGTGCGTCGTCCGCGCTATCGGACGACGCGTCGGCCGCAGGAGCAGCCTCGGCGGCAGGCGCCGCATCAGCGGGTGCCTCGGCCTCAGCCGCCGGCGCCTCGGGCGCAGCAGCCTCGGAAGCCGTCTCCGGCTCCGCGACTTCGGCGACCGCCTCCGGCGTCGCCTCAGGGGCCTCGGGCGCGGTCTCGACGAGATCGTCCTCGGCGCCCGTGTACAGCAGCTCGCGCTCGATGACTTCCTCGGGCCCGATCGAGCGACGCTCGCGAACGCGAGCACGCTTGCCGATACGGTCGCGCAGGTAGTAGAGCTTCGCGCGGCGGACGTCACCGCGAGCGGTGACCTCGATCTTCTCGATCTTCGGCGAGTGCACCGGGAAGGTGCGCTCGACGCCGACGCCGAACGACTGCTTGCGGACGGTGAACGTCTCCCGCACGCCATGACCTTGGCGCTTGATGACTACGCCCTCGAAGACCTGCGTACGACGACGCGTCCCCTCGATGACCTGGAAGTGGACGCGTACACGGTCGCCCGCGTCGAACTGCGGCGCTCGACGGAGCTGCTCGCGTTCAAGTTTTTCGATAACTGTGCTCATGGCAAGAAGAGGCGGCGGGCCGGTACGGCCGCCGCGGCTCGCGAATGGTAGCGGACCTCATGGCCCCGTGATGCGCGCCCCGCGCCGACGCGCCGTCGGCGACCCGCGGCGGATGCGTCAGCCGACGTCATCGTCGCGCGGCGGGATGCCGCCCTCCGCCTGTGCGCGAGCGCGGGCGCGGCTCTGCTCCAGGCGCCATTCGTGCACGCGCTGGTGATGGCCGGAAAGAAGGATGTCGGGGACGGTCCAGCCGCGGTAGTCAGCGGGGCGCGTGTAGTGCGGGTACTCCGGGGCGCCTTCGAGCGCCGCGCTGAACGACTCCTCGTGCGCGGAGTCGGCGTGGCCGAGCGCGCCTGGCAGCTTGCGCAGCACCGCGTCGGCGACGACCATCGCGGCGAGCTCGCCGCCCGCCAGGACGTATCTGCCGATCGAGACCGCGTCGGTCGCGAAGTGCTCGACGATCCGCTCGTCGAAGCCTTCGTAGCGGCCGCAGAGCAGCGTCAGGGCCGGTTCGGCAGCGAGCTCGTTCACGAAGGGGTCGTCGAGCTGCCGGCCGCCGGGCGTCAGCACGATCACCCGCCGACGCTCGCGCAGCTCGACCGGGTCGCACTCGTAGCGCGCGCGCATCGCCGCCTCGACGACATCGACGCGCAGCACCATCCCGGCGCCGCCGCCGAACGGCGTGTCGTCGACCTGCCCGCCAGACAGCGGCGTCGTGTCGCGGTAGTTCACGCACGCGACCTCGTGGCCGAGCCTCGCCGCGTTCTCGACGTGGCGCTGCGTGCGGAACCACTCAAACCATTGTGGGAAGAGGGTGAAGACGTCGAGCTGCATCAAGCCTCGCCGAGAAACGCGAGGTCGATCTCGATCCGTCTTCCCTCGATGTCGACCGAGCGGACCGCGTCGCGGATCAGCGGGACCAGGAGGTCGTCGGCGCCCTCACGGGCGACGTCGAGCACTTCGCAAGAAGGCAGCGCGCGGAGGGCGCGGACGACGCCGACCTCGCGATCGCCGTCGAAGACGAGGCAGCCTTCGAGCTCTTCGGGCCACCACTCGTCCTCTTCCAACGGCGGTGCGTCGTCACGGGAGACGAACAGCTCTCTGCCGCGCAGGGCCTCGGCGTCGTTGCGCGAGCTGCACGAGGCGAGCCGGATGATCGGCCGCGAGTCCGTGCCGGCGCGGCGGACGACTCTGTCGGGGCGGCCGTCGACCATCAGCGCCCGGCCGTCGTCTAGCAGCGTGACGCGCGGCTGCGCGACATGGACGCTGCCGTCGAGGCCGTGGGGCCTTCCGATGATTCCGGCAAGCAGCCAGCCGTCGCTGTCCTGCGAAGCGGCCGGATTGCGCCGAGCAGAGCGCTCGTCGGTCATCGGCTCAGTCGACGATGTCGACGAGCACGCGGCGGTTGTCCTTCACCGCTGCGGCCTTGACGACGAGGCGCAGCGCGTTGGCAGTGCGGCCACCGCGCCCGATCACCTTGCCGTAGTCGTCCTCGGCGACGGCCAGCTCGAGCACGAGCGTGCCGTCGTCCTCCTCGAACTCCTCGACCTCGACCTCGTCAGGCAGGTCGACGAGCTGACGGGCGAGGTATTCGAGCAGTTCTCTCATCGCGTGCGTTGCGCCGCCTCGGGCGTCAGGAGCCTGCCGAGATGCCTTGGGTCTTGAGCAGCTTCAGGACGGTCGAGCTGGGCTGGGCGCCCTTCGCGAGCCATGCGCGCACCTTGGCCTCGTCGAGCACGATCGTCGACGGCTCGGTCTGCGCGTTGTAGTGGCCGAGGGTCTCGAGCACGCGACCGTCGCGCTTGGAGCGCTGGTCAGCGGCGACGATCCGCCAGATCGGATTCTTCTTGGCGCCCACGCGGGTGAGCCGGAGTCGAACTGCCACAGTTCCCTTTCGAGAGATTTCGGGTGAAGACCGACGAGGGAGGGTAGCGGATGCGGGCGCTTAGCGTGCTTGGCGCATCAGGGCGCCGATGTCGGGCATCTTGCCCGACTGCATCGATTTCATCAGTCTCTGCATCTGGCTGAACTGTCTGATCAGCGCCTTCACGGCCTGGACGTTCGTGCCCGAGCCTCTCGCGATGCGGATCCGCCGCGAGCCCTTGATGATCTCCGGGTTGCGGCGCTCTTCCGGCGTCATCGACGTGATGATCGCCTGGATCCGGTCGAACTCGCGCTCGTCGACTCTGAGGTTGCGCAGCTGATGGCCGCCGAGGCCCGGCATCATCCCCAGCAGCGACTGCAGCGGGCCGAGCTTGCGGACCTGTCTGAGCTGGTCGAGGAAGTCGTCGAGGCCGAACTCCGAGCGGCGGATCTTGCGCTCGAGCTCCTTCGCCTGCTGCTCGTCGAACTGCTGGCCGGCCTTCTCGATCAGCGTCAGCACGTCGCCCATGCCGAGGATGCGCTGCGCCATGCGGTCCGGGTGGAAGCGCTCGAACTGGTCGAGCTTCTCGCCGGTGGAGGCGAACAAAATCGGCTTGCCCGTGACCGACTTGACCGACAGCGCCGCGCCGCCGCGAGCGTCGCCGTCGAGCTTGCTCATCACGACGCCGTCGAAGTCGACGACCGCGGCGAACTGCTCCGCGACGTTGACGGCGTCCTGACCGGTCATCGCGTCGACGACGAGCAGCACGTCGGTCGGGTTGGTGACGCGCTTGATCTCAGCAAGCTCCGTCATCAGGTTCTGGTCGACGTGGAGGCGGCCGGCGGTGTCGACGATCAGGACGTCTTTGCCCTCGCGCCCCGCGCGGTCGCGGGCCCACTTGGCGATCTCGACCGGGTCGGCGTCGGTGCCTCTCTCGTAGACCTCGGCGCCGGCCTGCCTGCCGACCGTGATCAGCTGCTCGACGGCGGCAGGGCGGTAGACGTCACAGGCGGCGACGGCGACCGACGATCTGTGGTGCTCTCTCAGGTAGCGCGCGAGCTTGGCGGTCGCGGTCGTCTTCCCTGAGCCCTGCAGGCCGGCCATCAGGATCACGGTCGGCGGGCTCGACGAGAACGCCAGCTCTGCCGACTCGCCGCCCATCAGGTCCGCGAGCTCGTCGTTGACGATCTTGACGACCTGCTGGCCGGGGTTGAGCTGCCCGACGACGTCACTGCCGAGCGCCCGCTCCTTGACCGCGTTCGTGAATCTCTTCACGACCTTGAAGTTCACATCGGCCTCGAGCAGCGCGAGACGGATCTCGCGCATCGCGGCGTTGATGTCATCTTCGGTCAGGGTGCCGCGCCCGCGGACGTCCGCGAGCGTGGCCTGCAGCTTCTCGGCAAGTGAGTCGAACATGGGCCTCAGAGCCTATCTGGCTTGCTCGCCTGGCTCCTGGGGAAGCGAGGGCAGCGGTCTGTTGCCGTTCTCGATCGCCTTGCCGATCACGCCGCCCAGGCCGCCGAGCGCCTGCGTGAACTCGGACGGGATCACGAACACCTTGCTCGCCTCGCCCTGCGCGAGCTTCGGCAGCATCTGCAGGTACTGGTAACTGAGCAGCTCGCGGTCCGGGCGGCCCTCGTGAATCGCCTGGAAGACCGTCGTGATCGCTCTCGCCTCGCCTTCGGCTCTGAGGATCGCCGCCTCGCGCTCGCCGGTCGCGCGCAGCACCGCCGCCTGCTGGTCGCCCTGTGCGGTGAGGATCTGCGACTGCTTGACGCCTTCGGCCGTCAGGATCGTCGCGCGACGGTCGCGCTCGGCGCGCATCTGCTTCTCCATCGCCTCTTGGATCGAGCCGGGCGGGTCGATCGACTTCAGCTCGACGCGGTTGACCCGGATGCCCCACTTGCCTGTGGCCTCGTCGAGGACCACGCGCAGCTGGCCGTTGATGTGGTCGCGCGAGGTCAGCGCGTCCTCCAGCGAC
>DASYEC010000041.1:0-3303 GCA_036499225.1 Conexibacter sp. | reverse complement strand
TCTTCCGTCAGTTCGCCGACAAGCGCGAGGTGCTGTTCGGCGGCTCGAGCATGCTGCAGGAGCTGATGGTGAGAGCCGTCACCGACGTGCCCGCCGCCGCGCCCCCACTTGACGCGGTCGCCGCAGGCCTTCGCGCCGCGGCCGGCATGCTCCACGAGCGCCGCGAGCGCGCCCAGCTGCGCCAGAAGATCGTCGCCGCGCACCCCGAGCTGCAGGAGCGCGAGCTGATCAAGCTCGCCGCCCTCGCCGCCTCACTCGGCGAGGCGTTGCGAGAGCGCGGCGTCGCGGAGCCGACCGCGAGACTCACCGCCCAGGTCGCCATCGCCGTCTTCCGCGTCGCCTTCGAGCGCTGGACCGACGACGACGCCCGAGGCGACCTCGCGCAGCTGATCGACGACTCGCTCAGCGAGCTGCACGACATCGCCGCGGAGGGGATCGACGCGCGCGAAGAGGCCGAGAACACCGCTGCCTTCGATGCGTCGATCGCCGAGGACGGCCCGTTCGAGCCCTGACCGTCAAGCCGTAGCGCTCACCACGGGGCTGCGGCGTTGGGGTGCGGGGCGGCTTCAGCTTCAGGCAGCCTCGGCGCCCAGGCGCTGGCGGCGCCGGTGCGGGGAGTGAACGCCTCTAGGAGGAGTTGGCCCAGGACGACGGCGCCGATCAGGGCGACGAAGGCCAGCGGGGCGATCGCTCCCCCGGCGGCTGCGAGGGTGATGGCGATCGCGGCGACGGCGAGGCGGCCGAGGCAGGCGCGATCGCGCAGGGAGGTCCATTCGGCGCCGACGTGGATGATCGCGAGCGAGAGGGCGAAGGCGGCGATGCCGCCGGCAAGCGCCCAGCGGGCGGCGGCGCTGAGGCCGGGCTCCGACGCCTGCTCGATCGCCAGTCTCGTGCCGTCGCCGAAGACGCCCACGCCGGCGAGCAGCGGGAAGTGGGCGTAGACGAACACGAGGCCGAGCACGCCGCGGCCCACCACCGATGTGTCCGCCAGGTCGAAGTAGACCCACCACAGGCACAGCGCGATCACGAAGCAGATGCCCGCGACGAGCCACGACTGCAGCGTGAAGTCGATGTCGGCGACGCCCGCGACCACAGCCACGACCGACTCCCCCAGCACGATGATGAAGAACGTCCCGAAGCGCTCGGTCAGGTGCGAGACGACGATCGAGGCGCCCTTGATCACGGCCCACGCGTGCGTCGGGATCACGAGGTCGATCGCCATCGCGACGCCCCACAGGACGAAGCGCCCCGGGGTCGGCACGAAGACCGACGCCAGCCACAGCGCGGTCGTCGACGAGTAGCCGACGATGTAGACCTCGCACAGCCTGCGCGCCCGTCCCCGCACGTGCAGGCGCGCGCGGATGTACAGGCCTATGAGGAACCCTCGCAGCACGACGTACGCCAGCGCGAAGCCGACGCTGCCGCCGTGGCCGTCCATCAGCGGGTGGACGTTCACCGTGACGGCCGCGATCGCGAGCATCCCCCCGGCTTTCGCGAGCCGGAAGACCAAGTCGTCGGTGTCGAAGCGGTTGGCGTACAGCGCGTACACGATCCACGCCCACACGATCGGGACCGACAGCGCCGCGAAGCGCGCGAAGCCGGCCGCGGAGAGGTTGCGCGCGAGCCCCGTCCCCAGCTGGCTCGCCGCCGCGACGAAGACGAGGTCGAAGTACAGCTCGAACCACGTCGCGTGCCGCTCCCCGCCCGCCTCGTTGATCGTGCGCAGCCGCGGCGGCTCAAGCCGGAACGTCCCGGCCGGCCCGAGCGAGCGTGGGCCGTTGGCCACACTCCGGGGGCCTCCCTCCCGCTTACCGAAAATACTCGCGCCCTCGTCTCGCGTCCCACGCGAATCGCTCAAGCGCGGGGAGCGACGAGTGGGCGAGCGAGATGCCCCACTCGGCCTCGCTCTTCTTGCCGACGTTGTCGCGGTTGGTGAACGGCCCGGCCGCGTCATGCCACTCGGGCGTCGTGCTCGGCACGACGTACAGCACTGGCTCCTCGGCCTCCCCCAGCAGCACGACCGCTGCGTAGCGGTCCTCGGCCGGCGCGAACCGCCGCTTCGTCCAGACGGCATAGCCGCCGACCCGCTGCGTGGAGACGAACACCTCGACCATCCGGCCGGTTGGGGTTCTCACGCCGAGCATGCCCGCGCCGCGTCCCGTCGGCGCCTGCACTGTGCAGCCGATGCTCTCCAATCGCTCGGTGACGAGCGCGCGTCCGAGCGCGATCAGCTCCGAGCGGCTCAGCTCCGACCAGCGGTCTTCCGTCGCGTTGCGGCGTGCAGCCATAACCGCTCACTTTCACTCCAGGGACCAGCGCAACCAGTGTGTCTCGTGAGATGTGTGCCCCCGCAATCGCGGTTCTTACCGACCGGCCCGCGCCAAGCCGCCGCGCACGTGGTCTTCGAGGGCTCGAAGGCGGGGCCCTCCGCCCCGCTTTCAGCACGCCTCGGCGTGGCTCGCCGGCCCCGGCCCTCCGCCCCGCTCTCAGCACGCCGCGGCGTGGCTCCCCGGCCCGACTGCCTGCCTGGCGCTCAGGCGGGCGCGAGGCGCGTGCGGTCGCGCCACTCGTAGCGCGGCCGCCAGGCGAGCACGTCATGCGCGGCGCTGCAGTCGACGAGCGCCGCATGCGAGCCCGGCGCGGGCGGGCCGTCGCGCCACGGGACCTGCGGGAGCTGCTCCAGCACGAGCTCGGCCGTCGGCCGGTCGGCCGCGATCTCATCCGCGCACAGCAGCAGCCGCGCATGGCCAGGATCGGGGCAGTCGAGCGCCGCGGCGAACGCGGCGGCGACGTCGCGCACATCGACGATCACGCCGAGATGCCACGCCGCGCCAGGGGCCGGCGGCAGCTCCGCCTCGAAGCGCAACCTCGCCCACCAGCCGTCGTCGGCGACGAAGACCGGCCGCAGGCAGATCGTCGCGATCCCCGTCTCGCGCGTGAACGCCTCGCACATCTCTTCTGAGAGCCACTTCGACAGCGCGTAGGGCCGCGACGGCAGCCCGCGATGAGCGTCGTCGACCGGCAGGTAGTCGGGCTCGCGCTCGAGCATCCCGAGCGCCTTGCCCGACGACGCGTAGACGACCCGCTTCACCCCTGCATCGCGCGCCGCCAGCAGCACGTTCCAGGTGCCGGTCAGGTTGATCGCCATCACCTCGTCGGGCCGCTCCTCTCTGTCGCCGGCGAGGCCGGCGAGGTGGACGATCGCGTCGTGCCCGGCGGCGGCGGCGCTGAGCGCCGCCGCATCCCGCACGTCGTCCCCGGAGGCGAGGTCGAAGCCGCTGACGAGATGGCCAGCGGCTTCGA
>DASYEC010000040.1:0-12295 GCA_036499225.1 Conexibacter sp. | reverse complement strand
AGCGGCTGTCTGAGGCGCTCGGCGCCGCGCGCGTGCTCTCGCTGCCGGCGGCGCCCGACCGCCCCGCGATCGTCGCGCGCGACCGCACGCTGGAGCCGGCGCTGTTCGGCGAGCACGCGACCGCGCATGAGCTGGCACGGCGGTTCGCGGCCGGCGAACGCGTCCACGTTTGCGCGCCCGGCGCTGCGCTCGACGGCCATGCGCTGCCGCTCGCGGTCGTGCGCGAGAGCAGGCGCAACGGCGCGCTCGCGGTGCGGCCGCTGACGGCCGGCAACGGCGCAGCCGCCGACGTCGAGCGCCACCCGGCACGCAGCGGCGACCTGCTGCTCGCGCTGGGAAGCGGGCCGTGAGCTGCCGCTCAGGTCGTGTCAGCCCGCCGCCGCAGGTTGCCGATCAGCAGCGCGATCACCGTCACGAGGTAGATCTGGCCGATCAGCATCGCCAGCACCGAGACGGCGCGGCCGAACGGCTGGGCCGGCGTCAGGTCGCCGTAGCCGGTCGTCGTCATCGTCGTGAAGACGTAGTAGACGTGCTGGCTCTGGGTGCCGTCGGTCCCCTGCTGGAAGTAGTCGCCGTGGCCGATCCGCGCCGAGACTGTCACGACCGAGGCGAACGCGAGGCCGACGAGCAGGTAGACGGCGAGCGCGCCGGCGACGCCCTGCAGCGTCACCCCTCTGCCGCGCAGCAGCCGGCTGAGCCCGCCGACGAGCTCGTACAGCGTCCCGACGACGAGCACGATCCCAAGCCCCGCGCCGACCGCGGTCGAGACGTCCGCGAAGATCGTCGCGACCGCGACGCCGATCGCCGCCACGGCCGCGGCGGCTGCGACCCAGCCACGCACGGCGGCGGCGCCGCGCCCGGTCACGACGACGACGGCGAGTATCGAGGTCGTCAGCAGCAGGCCGATCGCATGGCTCGCAGGGCGGTCCGGCGCGACGATGAAGAAGACGACGGCGATCAGCGTGAGCAGCAGGACCAGGCCGTAGCGGAACGAAGCTTCTTCCTGTGCGAGGCGGATGCGCATGGCAGCGCACAGCATCGCGGCAGCGGCGGCGGCTTTCCAGCGCACCGACGAGTAGCCCACACCACGGAGAGAGGAGTGCGCTCGTGAGAGTGCCACGGCTGACTGAGGAAAACCGGCGCTGGTGGCTGCTCGCCACCATGACCGGATCGCTGTCGATGATCCTGATCGACCAGACGGTCGTCTCGGTCGCGCTGCCGACGATGCAGCGCGACCTCGACCTGTCGACGACCGGGCTGCAGTGGGTGATCAACGCCTACCTGCTCGCGATCGCGGTCTTCGTCGCGCTCGGCGGCAAGCTCGGCGACCTGATCGGCAACGACCGCATCTTCAGAATCGGCGCGATCGTCTTCGTCAGCGCTTCTGCGCTGTGCGGCTTCGCCCAGGGCGAGGAATGGATCATCTTCTCGCGTGCCTTGGAGGGGATCGGCGCGGCGATGATGACGCCCGCGACCGGCGCGATCGTCACGAACGCCTTCAGACCGTCCGAGCGCGGCCGCGCGATGGGGATCTACGCCGGCATCTCGATGGTCTTCCTCGCGCTCGGGCCGCTGGTCGGCGGCGTGCTGACGGAGTGGATCTCGTGGCGCGCGGTCTTCTTCGTCAACCTCCCAGTCGGCGTCGTCATGCTCGCGCTGGCGCACGTCACGGTCCGTCGCGAGAGACCGCAGGGCGGGCGGCTGGACTGGGGCGGGGCGCCGCTGATCGTCGTCGGGCTCGCCTGCCTGGTGCTCGGGCTGATGCAGTCGCGCAGCTGGGGCTGGGGCGCGCCGCCGACAATCGCGCTGCTTGCCGCGGGCGCGATCCTGCTGCCGCTGTTCGTCTTCTGGGAGCTGCGCCAGAAGGACCCGCTCGTGCAGGTGAGGCTGTTCGCCAACCACAACTTCACGGCGGACAACATCGTGTTGCTGGCGGTCCAGTTCGGGCTGATGGGCGTCTCGGTCTTCGGCGCGATCTGGGTCCAGGACGTGCTCGGCTTCGGCCCGATCACCGCTGGCCTCTCGCTGCTGCCGCTCACGCTCCCGCTGCTCGTGATCGCGCCGCGGATCGGCGCGCTGTACGACCGCATCGGGCCGCGCATGCCGGTCGCCGCCGGGGCGCTCGCGGTCGGCGTCGCGCTCGCCTGGAACGCCGTCTGGCTGCACGAGCGCAGCTACTGGTGGGTCGTGCCGGCGTACATCCTGATGGGCGCCGGCCTCGCCTGCGTGATGACGCCAGCGAACACCGACGCGATGAACGCCGCGCCGCCGCGCCTGCGCGGCCAGGCCTCCGGCGTGATCCAGACGATGCGCCAGGTCGGCGGAACAATCGGGATCGCGGTGATGGGGACGATCGTCGCGAACGTACAGGCGACCCAGATCACCGCGCTGCTGACGAAAGAGGGCGCGACGAGCGTCCAGGTCCACGACCTCGAGCGGGCGATCGCGGGCGGCGGCGGAAGCGGCGGGGTCGTCCCGGGCGGCGTCCCGCCGGAGACGATCGACGGCGTCAAGGAGGCGGTCACCAACGCCATCTCAAGCGCCTACTGGGTCGCCGCGGGCGTGATGGCGGTCGCGGCGCTGCTGTCGTACGTGATGCTGCGGCGCCAGCGCGCGGTCGACGCCGAGCCGGACGCTGAGGGCGAGGAGAGCTTCGCCGCGATCGGGTAGAGCGCGGCGCGTGGCGTGCGCGCCGCGCTGGCCGCATGCGCGCCGCCCGCGTCAGGCAGGCGCGCCGCGCGCGTCAGGCAGGCGCGGCGCGCGCGTCAGCAAGGCGCGCTGCGCGTCTGACGCGCGCGCCCGATGCGGCGCGCGCGTCGTGTCTCGGGCGCTCGCCTAGAAGGCGAGCGCGAACGGGGTCTCGAGCAGCTCGCGGACGCGGCCGATGAACTGGGCCGCCTCGGCGCCGTTGAGGATGCGGTGGTCGGACGTCATCGTGATGCTCATCCGCTTGCCGGGGACGACCTGGCCGCCCTTGACGACCGGCTCGTCGCGCAGCGCGCCGACGCTCAATATCGCCGCCTGCCCGGGCACGATCACAGCGGTGAACTCGGTCGTGCCGAACATCCCCAGGTTCGACACCGTGAACGTCGCGCCTGAGAGCTCCGGCGGGGTGATTCTGCCGGCCCGCACGCGCGAGGCGAGCGCCCGCGCGTCGCGCGAGATCTCACCCAACGCCTTCTTGTCGGCGTCGAAGACGGTCGGCACGATCAGCCCGTCGTCGGTCGCGACCGCAACGCCGACGTTGACGCGGCTGTACAGCTCCCACTTGCCGTCCCTGTAGGCGCCGTTCGCCTTCGGCAGCTCCCGCAGCGCGAGCGCGACCGCCTTCACGACCATGTCGTTGAACGACGGCGCGCGCAGTCTCTCGGTCGCTGCAGCCTTCATCTGCTCGCGCAGCGCGACCGCGGCCTCCATGTCGACCTCGGTCGTCACGTTGTAGTCCGGGATCGTCGCCTTCGACTCCGCCATCCGCCGCGCTATCACCTGCTGCGTCCGCGTCAGCTCCTGGACCGTCGTCTCGCCCTTGCCGCTGCCGCTGGCGCCGGAGACAACCGGGCCGGGGACTTCCTTGGCGGGGGCGGGCGCCGCCGGCGCCGCGGGCGCCGCGGGCGCCTCGGCGGCGGCCGCGGGGTCGGGCACGGCCGCGAGGGCCGGAGCCGCGGGCTCGGCCTGCGCGTTGCCGGCTGCGCCCTCGACGTCGGACTTCACGATGCGGCCGCCGGGACCCGATCCGGCGACGGCGCCGAGGTCGACGCCGAGCTCGGTCGCGAGGCGCCGGGCCACCGGCGAGGCCTTCACACGGCCGTTGTCTTCACCAGCGGCGGGAGCGGCCGGGGCGGTGGCAGTGGTCGCCGGCGCGGCAGCTGCGGCAGCCGGGGCGGAGGCCTCGGCCTGGGCGGTGGCGGCCTTGGCGGGCGCGGCCTTCGCGGCCGGCGCGCTGCCGTCGCCGAGCCGGGCGATCACCTCGCCGATCGGGAGCGTGGCGCCTTCCTCGGCGATGATCTCGAGCGTCCCGGCAGCGTCAGCCTCGTAGGGCATGTTCGCCTTGTCGGTCTCGATCTCGACGATCTCCTCACCACGCTCAACCGAGTCGCCGGAGGCCTTCAACCACTTGATGATCGTGCCCTCCTCCATCGAGTCCGACAGGCGGGGCATCACGACATCGGGCACTACGGTTCCTTTCTCGTCGAACGGCGCGCGTGGGAGCGCTACCTGATCGACCGCCGGCGACCGTCGCATTCGATCGCTGGGATCTGGTAATGGCCTTGGTCGGCACGATAGCGGAGGTCGCGCGCTCGCCGGCTATTGCCAGGCCTCGAGGAAGGCGTCGGCTTCGAGTCTGTTGAGGTCCTCGCGCAGCGCCCGCGCCAGCCGCGCTGCCTCGCGCGGCGGCAGGTCCCACAGCAGCACCGACTCGCCGCTGTCGATCTCGACGATCTCGACCCGGTCGACGCGGCCGCGCGGCGCCAAGAACGCCGGTCCCCGCCCGCCGCTCGTGACCAGCCGGTATGCCGTTCTCGCCTTCATGCGCGAGCGCTCCCGCCCGGCTTGCCGCCCGCGTCGGCGCCGATCGCTGCCGCGGCGGCGTCGATGCCGCCATCTCCGTGGAAGACCGTCCCGGCCGCTTGCACCGCCGGCACGCGCCGGACCCCGCCGGCCGCAGCGCGCGCGGTCGCGCGGTCGAGCGCGGCGGCGAGCGACTGCCGTTCGAGCGCCGGCAACAGCGCACGCGGATGCAGCTCGCAGGCGGCACCGGCAAGCACCAACGTGT
This sequence comes from Conexibacter sp., assembly GCA_036499225.1. Taxonomy (GTDB): domain Bacteria; phylum Actinomycetota; class Thermoleophilia; order Solirubrobacterales; family Solirubrobacteraceae; genus Conexibacter. The sequence goes on along the minus strand of DASYEC010000040.1, from coordinate 7,521 downwards.
CGTCGTCCGCGAGATCGCGCCCGCCCGCGAACGCCTGTCGGAAGGCCGCGAGCGAGAAGGCGGTCGCGCGGCCAGCGCCCTTCGCGTAGGTCGCGGCGAGCAAGGCGCGGCGGGACTGCGCAGGCCACGGCGTCGGCCAACGCAGCGGCTGCATCCCGCGCTCGGCGGCGATCGCCTCGATCTCCTCGCGATCGAGCAATGCGGCCGGCTCCGCGAGCCCGACAGCGTCGACCGGCACCCACTCGGCCGGTTCCGGCAGCAGCCGGTCGACCCTCTCCGCCGCGAGGTACGACTCCGGGTCTCCGAGGTCGTAGAAGAACAACGGCCGCGCCCCTTCGGGCACGGCCGCGTGATGCTTCGAGAGTGGGAGGCGTGACGCGTTCACGACGGGCGACGCCTCCAGCAGTTACCCGTGGACGAGCCAGCCGTCCGCGTCGCGCGCGGCTTCCATGACGCCCTCGGAGAGCGTCGGGTGGCCGTGCACGATCCGCGCGACCTCGGGGTAGCCGCCCTCGAGCGTCTTCGCGTTGACGAGCTCCTGGATCAGCTCGGTCGCCTTCGCGCCGACGATGTGGCCGCCGAGCAGCTCGCCGTATCTCTTGTCGCCGACGATCTTGATGACCCCGGCGCGGTCGCCGTAGACCGTGCCGGCGCCGACGGCGCCGTAGGGCACTCTGCCGACGACGACGTCATAGCCGGCGGCGCGCGCCTGCTCCTCGGTGAGGCCGAAGCTGGCGACGTTTGGCATGCAGAACGTCGCACGCGGGATGTCGACGTACTCGATCGGGTGGGTGCCGATGCCGGCGATGTCCTCAGCGGCGATGACGCCCTCGTCGGATGCCTTGTGCGCGAGCGCCGGGCCGGGGACGATGTCGCCGATCGCCCAGACGCCTCTGACCGACGTGCGCAGCGCGCCGTCGACCTCGATCAGCCCTCTGTCGGTCAGCTTGACGCCGGCCTCCTCGAGGCCGAGCTTCTCAGCGTCGGGCCCCCGGCCGGCGGCGATCACGAGCCACTCGGCCTCGCCCTGCTCGCCGTTGAAGGTGAACGTGACGCTGGTGTCGCCCGAGACGACGTTCTCGACGAACGTTCTCGTGACGACCTTCATGCCCTGCTTCTTGAGGCCGCGCTCGGCGAGCTTGGAGATCTCCGCGTCCTCGGTCGGCAGCACGCGGTCCAGGCCCTCGAACAGCGTCACGTCGCTGCCGAGGCGCGCGTACGCGGAGGCGATCTCGGCCCCGGAGGCGCCGGCGCCGATGACGGCGAGCGTCTTGGGCAGGGCCTCGAGCGCGTAGACCTCCTCGGTGCCGATCACGCGGCCGCCGAAGGTCGTGCCCGGTATCGGCCGCTTGACCGAGCCGGTCGCGATGATCACGCCCTTCGCCGCCGTGTACGTCGTCCCGTCGACGACGACGTTGCCGTCAGCCGTCACGCGGCCTTCGCCGACGATCGTGTCGATTCTGTTCTTCTTGAACAGGCCGCTGACGCCGCCGGTCATCGTTCTCACGACTCTCTTGCGGCGCTCCTGGACCTTGCCGAAGTCGATCGTGCGGCCGGCGACCTCGATGCCGAAGTCGTCGGCCTCGTCGATCTCGGAGACGATGTCGGCTGAGCGGAGGATCACCTTCGCGGGAATGCAGGCGTAGTTGAGGCATCGTCCGCCGATCTGGTCCTTCTCGACGACGGCGGTCCGCAACCCGAGCTGCGCCGCGCGGATCGCCGCGACGTAGCCGCCGGGACCGGACCCGATGACAATGCAGTCATAAGCTGTTTCGGGCATGGTTGCTTCGAGACTATACGAACGCCGTTTGCCGACGCCCCGCGGCTAGCAGATCGTCTCGATCCACGTCGCGATGGGCGATTTCGCTCTTTATGGGGCGGGTCGCCGCTCGGGCATCTGGATCCGCGCCATGGCGCGCACGAGCTTCCAGAAGAGCCAGCCGCCGAGCACGATCACAGCCGCGCAGAGCAGCGCCGCCCACCAGTTCGAGGCGACCGTCAGCGACAGCGCGGCGACGATGATCTGGAAGGCGAGCAGCGCCTCGAAGCCGAGCACAGCCCAGTAGCGCGCCTGCCACATCCCGCCCGCCGCGACGAAGAAGATCGCGGCGAGGAAGATCGCGCTGCCGAGGCTCCCCTCGCCGCCGACGCGTGCGCCAGAGGCGTAGCCGACGACGACGGTCAAGCCGAGCAGGAAGGAGACGATCGTGGCGATCGTCACCGCCTTCGGCCGCTCGCCAGGCGCCAGCGGCTCCAGCCCCGCCCGCGCCTCCGCGTCCCGCCGCTGCGTGCGGCTCAGTCTGGGGGCGTCCGGAACCGGCTCGCCGGTTGGCGCCCGTCGCTCGGCCGTGGGCGTCGCGGCCTTGGCGCTGGCGGGCGCGTCCGGGGTGCCAGCCGGCGCCGTCGCTCTGCCGGGCGCCGTGCCGGCGCCGCGCTTGCGGGAGCTACGCTGCGGCAATGCCGGCCTCCAGTGCTCTGCGCAGGGCGCGGGTCGCGGCCTCGACATCGGGCGCCTGGGTGACCGCCCGCACGACGACGATCCGCGTCGCGCCGACAGCCGTGACCGCCGCGACGTTCGCGTGGTCGAGGCCGCCGATCGCGAACCACGGGACCGGCCGCGGCGCCTCTGCCGCTTCGGCGATCAGCTCGGTGCCGACGGCCGGGCGGCCGGGCTTCGTCGGCGTGGCATGGACGGGGCCGACGGCGAAGTAGTCGATCGTGCCCTCGGCGCCAACGGCGGTCGCGCCGTCGACCTGGTCGCGCGTGTGGGTCGAGAGGCCGACGAGCCGCTCGGAGCCAACGGTCGCGCGGGCGACGGCGACTGGCGCGTCGTCCTGCCCGACGTGAACGCCGTCGGCCTGCGTCGTGGCGACCAGCTCAGGCCGGTCGTTGAGGATGAACAGCGCGTCGTGCGCGTCAGCGGCGGCGCGGAAGACCGGCGCCGTGCGCAGCAGCAGGTCGTCGTCGCCGCGCTTGTCGCGCAGCTGGATCACGTCGACGCCGCCGCGCAGGGCGGCGTCGAGGAAGCTGGCGAGATCGCGCCCGTCGCCGTCGCTGTCGCAGACGAGATAGAGCTGGGCGGCGGCGATCCGCGCCCGTCGCTGTTCGCCGGAGGAAGCCATCAGCCCACCATCTTCGCACCGACGCTTGCCGGCCGCGCTCCTCCGCGGCGCGCGCGTGCTTCCACGCGCCGCGGGGGGCCGCGGCCGGCTTGGTCCCCTGGCGGGGAGGGCCGCTCAGCGAGCGGCCGCGTCCTCCTTCTCAGCTTCCTCGATCGCCTTTCTGAGCTCCTTGGCGTCGGCCTTGAGCTGCTTGGCGACGAGCTTGTCGGTGCGCTTGACCGCGCCGCGCACGGCCTCCTCGACCTTCGACTCGCCTATCACGAGCAGCGCCGCCTGGCCCTCGTCGAGCGTCTCGCCGAGCTCCTTGAGCTCATGGCGCGGCAGCCCGCGCCAGAGGTGGCCGACCAGCCCGCCGAAGGCGCCGCCCGCAAGCGCGGTGCCGATCAGCGACGGCGGCCACAGGATCCCGAGCACCGCGCCGGCCGCGAGGCCGGTCCAGGCTCCGTGCTGGGTGGGCTTCTCGTGGCGGCGAACGTGGACATGACCCTCGCCGTCGCGGTAGACGACCGCCGCGTCATAGGTCCCCACAAGCCCCGCCGCGTGCAGCTCGCGAACCGCTTCGAGGTCAGCCTGCGCATCGGCCTCGCGGTCGTAGGCGCCGATCAACACGAACGTCTCGCTCATCGTGTGCTCCCGGAAATTGACGACATGCCATCTCGTAGTGTCGGCGTCTTCGCCGGGAAGCTGTAGCGGCCAGCTCAACCCGCCGCCCCGGCGCTACCATCGCATGCACGGGAGCCCCACCAGCGGGCTGAGAGGGCGGTGCGCCAGCCGCCGACCGTCACAACCTGATCCGGATAATGCCGGCGCAGGGAAGGAGGCACGTGCCCCATCAACAGCATTCAGCGTTCGACGTCGCCGTCGTCGGCGGCGGCATCATCGGCCTCGCGGTCGCGTGGCGCGCCCAGCAGCAGGGGCTGCGCACGGTCGTGCTGGAGCGCGAAGGGCAGCTCGCCCAGGGCGCGTCGCACGTCGCCGCGGGCATGCTCGCGCCCGTCAGCGAGGCCCATCTCGCCGAGCGCGAGCTGCTCGCGCTCGGCCTCGCCAGCGCGGCGCAGTACCCCGCGTTCGTCGCCGAGCTGGCCGAGGCGAGCGGTGAGGATCCCGGCTTCCTGCGCTGCGGCACGCTCGTCGTCGCGCGCGACCGCGACGAGGCCGAGGCGCTCGACCGCGAGCGCGCTGAGCGGGAGGCGCTCGGGCTGCACGTCGAGCGCTTGCTCGGCAGCGAGGCGCGCCGCCGCGAGCCCGGCCTCGCCCCGACCCTGCGCCTCGCGCTCGACATCCCCGACGACCACGCCGTCGACCCGCGCCGCCTCTGCGTCGCGCTTGCCGCCGCCGTGCGCAACGCCGGCGGCGAGATCCGCACTGGTGTCGCGGTGAGCGGGGTCGAGACGGCAGGGGATCGGGTGACGGGGGTGGTGCTGGCGGGCGATCCCGCGAGTGCGCCTGGCGCCCCAGCGAGCGCGAGCGGAGCTGGCGCCGTCGGCCCCGCGAGCGCGCCTGGCGCCCCAGCGAGCGCGAGCGGTGCTGGCGCCGTCGGCACAACGCCCGCGACCGCCACGGCGCCGCCGTCAGCCGAGCGGATCGCCGCTGACCAGGTCGTGATCGCCGCGGGCGCCTGGACCTCGCAGCTGGCCGGCCTGCCGCCCGCGGCGCGGGTCCCGATCCGCCCGGTCAAGGGGCAGATCCTGCGGCTGCGCGACCCTGCCGGCCCCGGCTTGCTCACGCGCGTGCTGCGGATGAGCCCCGTCTACATCGTGCCGCGCGGCGACGGCCGCTACGTGCTCGGCGCGACGATGGAGGAGCAGGGGTTCGACACGACCGTCACGGCCGGCGGCGTCTTCGAGCTGCTGCGCGACGCGAGCGAGCTGCTGCCAGGGATCTCCGAGCTGGTGATCGAGGAGCAGGAGGCCGGCTTGCGTCCCGGCACGCCCGACAACGCTCCCGCGCTCGGCGCCGGCGCGCTCGACGGGCTGCACTGGGCGACCGGCCACCATCGCAACGGCGTCCTGCTGACGCCGATCACCGCCGACCTCTTGCTCGCCTCGCTGACCGGCGCGCCGTTGCCCGAGCTGGCCGCGCCGTTCACGCCGGAGCGCTTCACTGAGACCAAGAAGGAGGTCGCCGCATGACGAGCATCCGCCTCAACGGCGAGCAGCGCGAGCTGACGGCTGGGGCGACGGTCGTCGCCGCAGTCGCCCTGCTCGACGTCACGCCCGACACGCGCGGCGTCGCCGTCGCCGTCGACCGCGAGGTCGTCCCGCGCGGCTCGTGGGACGCGACCGTGCTCGCGGAGGGCGCCGAGGTCGAAGTCGTGATGGCGATCCAGGGAGGATGAGATGAGCACGCTCGACCACGACCCGACGCACTCGCCCGCCCCGCCCGGCGTCGCGCCCCCGCACGCGCCCCCGCCCGCTTCGGGCTCCACGCGCGACCCGCTCGTGATCGCCGGCAGAGCCTTCGGCTCACGCCTGCTGCTCGGCACCGGCGGCTTCCAGTCGCTGGAGGCGATGGCCGACGCGATCCGCGTCAGCGGCTCAGAGCTGGTGACCGTCGCGCTGCGGCGCGTCGACCCGGCCGCGCGCGGCTCGATCATGGACGTGATCGTCAACGCCGGTGTTGACGTCCTGCCGAACACCGCTGGCTGTTACACGGCCCGCGACGCGATCACGACCGCCCAGCTCGCGCGCGAGGCGTTCGAGACCAACTGGGTCAAGCTGGAGGTGATCGGCGACGACCGCACGCTGCTGCCGGACGCGCCTGAGCTGCTCGACGCCGCCGAGCGGCTCGTCGACGACGGCTTCGTCGTGCTCCCGTACACGACCGATGACCCGATCCTCGCCCGGCGGCTCGAGGACGTCGGCTGCGCGGCGGTGATGCCGCTCGGCTCCCCGATCGGCTCGGGGATGGGGATCAACAACCCGTACAACATCGCGATCATCCGCGAGCGGACTGATCTGCCGGTGATCCTCGATGCCGGCATCGGCACCGCGTCGGAGGCGGCGTTCGCGATGGAGCTGGGCTGCGACGCCGTCCTCTGCGCGAGCGCGATCTCGCGCGCCCACGACCCCAACGCGATGGCCCGCGCGATCCGCGGCGCGGTCGAAGCCGGCCGCCTCGCCCGCAGCGCCGGCCGCATCCCCAGACGCCTCCACGCCGAGGCGTCGACCCCAGACGCCGGCATGCCCGACTTCGGGCGTGGCGATGGCTGACGGCAGGGCCAACGCGACGCGGTCCCCGTCCGGCAGGCGCGGGCATGGCTGACGCCGACGCGAGCGCAGCTGGGTCGGCACCCGGCGAGGACCGCGTCGCGCGCCGCCCCGTCGACGTGCTCTTCGACGGCTGGGAGGCCGCCTGGTCGGGTCGTGACGCCGCCGCCTTCGCGCCGCTCTGCGACCCCGACGTCCATTACGAGGACCCGCTCTGCGACGCGCCGCTGATCGGCGTCGAGGAGCTTGCGGCCTACGCGGGCAGACTGTGGTCGGGCTTCCCAGACGCGCGCCTGGAGAGCGCCGGAGAGCGCCTGACGGACGGCCGCTACCTCGCCGCGCCCGCGAAGCTCGCCGGCACCCATCGCGAAGCCGTCGACGGCCTGCCGGCGACCGGCCGCTTCGTCGTCATCCACTGCGTCTTCTACTGCGAGCTGCGCCGCACGAGACTGCTGCGCGTGCGCGCCTTTTTCGACCTCTATGACGCCGCCACCCAGCTCGGCGTCCTGCCCAGACACGGCACCTTCAGCGAGAAGGCGCTGCTGACCCTGCGGGGCTTCGGCTTCCGCGCGCGCGGGTCGTCGTAGGCGCGGCGGCCGGCGCGGGCAACGCGCCGGACGCGACTCGCTCACAACATAGGGCGCTGCGCGGTCCGGCGAACGTCGTCGTGCGGGTCGGACGCGACGGGCGCCACCGGTCGCTTGCGGCAGGCCGCTACCGCGTCGTCGTGCGCGCGACGGCGGGCCGTCTGAGCGCGGTCGCGCGGGTGCGGTTCACGCTCGTCAGACGGCATCGCTGAGCACGACCCGTACCGGCGCGTGATCGGAGAGGCCGCCGCGCTCGAGCAGCGTGCGCGGCCCAGCGGGCGCGAAGCCGCAGCACGCGAAGACGTAATCGACGCGGTGGCCGCCGGCCGGGGCGAAGCCCGGAAGCGCGGGGTCGCGGACGTTGAAGTCGCCGCCGAGCACCAGCGGCGCGCCGTCGGCCCAGCGCAGCGCGGTCACGCGCGCCGTCGCGATCTCGCCGCGCGCCTGCGGCTCGTCGAAGACGGTCGCGTGGAGGTTGGCGAACCACCGTCCCCGGCCGTCGCGGACCGCGTGCACGACGCGCCGCTCGGGCCAGACGCACAGCCGTCGCCGGGCGTGCGCGACGATCTCCTCGTCGCGCACGAGGATCGCGTTCGCGCCGCC
>DASYEC010000039.1:0-25119 GCA_036499225.1 Conexibacter sp. | reverse complement strand
AGTCGGCTGACACGACGCTCGTGCCCGACGCCAACATCACCAAGACGGAAGTCTTCATGCGCGACATTGCGAGCGGTGCGGTCACGCTTGTCTCGCGTGCCTCCGGAGCCGCGGGCGAGCCAGCCGACGCGGACGCCGGCGTCGGCAGCTTCGCCTCGGACGGCAGCGCGTTCGCGTTCGGCTCGGCAGCCGACAACCTCGTCCCGGACGCCGGCGGCGAGCAGGCATACCTGCGGCTGATCGACGGCGACCCGCCGCGCAATCTCACCGCTCCGGCGATCACCGGCCGGCGCGAGCTTCTCACGTGCATGCGCGGCACGTGGGCAGAGGACGTGAGCGCGTTCAGCTACCAGTGGCTGCGCGACGGCGCCGCAATCAGCGGCGCGACCGACTCGTCCTACGCCCCGACCGCCGACGACATCGGCCTGCCGCTTGCCTGCCGTGTCACGGCCGCGAACCGTGGCGGCGAGGCGACCGCCGAGAGCGGCCCGGCAATCGTCTTCTCCGGCGGGCAGGGCGGCGCCGTTGAGACTCCCGGTCCCATCAGTCCGTCCGGCCCTGCGGGGCAGCCGGCACATCCGCCCGCGGCGCGCCTCGCCGTCGCGCTCGCTCCGGGGAGGCTGCGCGTCAAGCGCAACCACATCGTGACGGTCACGTACCTCGCCACGTCCAGAGCGAAGCTCACGCTGACCGCTGCCCGCGGCCATGCGAAGACCAGCGTCCTTGCTCGCAAGACCTCCCGCGGAGCCGGCCGCGGCACGGTGCGCGTGCGCGTCCGGCTGAGACCCGGCACGTATCGGATAACAGTGAGAGCGCAGGCCGGCGCACGCCGCGCCAGCGACACGATCCGCTTGACCGTGACGCGCTGATCGCGGCGAATGGCGCCGTCAACCGCGCGTCTGGGTAGCGGCTGGCCCGCGCACACGGAGGGCACGGGCCCGGTGCGCCGGTCGCTGGCGAGCCCGCTTGATGAGCGCTCGGCGCGCGTCGTTGGGCCGCGGCGATTGTCTTACCGGCCTGCTCGCGGCAATTCGTCGGGCTGCGCTGATGGTCTGAACGGTTGCCTCGACCCTTGTTCGCGCTGTTCGCGGCGACTAGGTTTGCGGCACCGGGCGCTCGGTTGTCCGGGCCGCCGTCGGCTTGTCTGCTTCGCCGGCGGCGGTGCACCATCGCCGCGGCGGCGACGAGTGCCGCGCCTCGGCTTCGGAAGGAGAAGCGGATGTCTACACCGACTCCGAGGATTCCACGCGACACGGCCGGGCTGCCTGCGGCCAGGCCGACCAACGAGGTCCAACTCGCCGACGGCGAGCGCTACACGCTGCACATCGGTCCGGTGACCAAGCGCATCGGAGAGGCGACGGTTCGGATGCTCGCCTATAACGGGTCCGTGCCCGGCCCGGCGATGCGCGTCCCGCAGGACGCGGAGGTGGTCGTCGATATCGAGAACGAGGGCGACCTGGAGGCCACCGTCCACTGGCACGGGTTGCGGCTGGAGAACCGCTACGACGGCACGCATGAGACCCAGGAGCTCATTGCTGTTGGCGGGCGCTACACGGCGCGCGTCACGTTCCCCGACCCTGGCGTCTACTGGTACCACCCGCACGTCCGGGAGGACTACGGGCAGGAGATGGGCCTGTACGGCAACTGCATCGTCGTCCCGGCCGACCCTGACTACTGGCCTTGCGTCCATCGCGAGCTCGCGCTCACGCTCGACGACGTCCTCATCGAGGACGGGCAGATCGCGCCCTTCAGCCCCGACGAGACGACCTACGCCGCGATGGGCCGCTTCGGCAACGTGCTGCTGGTCGCCGGTGAGCCGGAGCTGAAGCTGTCCGCTCGGGCGGGCGAGGTCGTGCGGCTCTACCTCACGAACACGGCTAACACCCGGGTGTTCAAGGTCGCGCTGCCTGACGCGCGGATGAAGCTCGTGGGCGGCGACAGCGGCCGCGTCGAGCATGAGAGGCTCGTGGACGACGTCATCCTCGCGCCCTCCGAGCGCGTCGTCGTCGACGTGCTGTTCGCGTCGCCCGGTCAGCTGACGCTCGAGCACCGGACGCCCGACCACACGTACAACCTCGCCGACATCACGGTCAGCGAGGACCAGGCGACGCCGCCGCTGGCGGAGGCGTTCGTGATGCTGCGGACAGCCCCGGAGCTGACGGCCGCACGCGAGCGCCTCACGCCGCTTATCGACGCCCCGCCGGACAAGACGCTCGCGTTCGTGGCCGAGATGGACATGGGCAAACCCGAGGTCGGCGCCGGTGAGTCGCACGCGCACGCCGCTCACGGCCACAGCCACGCGATGGCCGACGGCATCGAGTGGGAAGACGACATGGTCGAGGTCAACAAGCTCACGACGCCGGCCAACATGCGGTGGAGCCTCGTCGACCGCACGACCGGCGCCACGAACCGCGACATCCAATGGAAGTTCCGCGTCGGCGACCTGGTGAAGATCCGGCTCGTCAACGAGATGGACTCTGACCACCCGATGCACCACCCGTTTCACATCCACGGTGCGGGCCGCTTCCTCGTCCTCGCCCGCGACGGCGTCGTCGAGCCCAACCTCGTCTGGAAAGACACCGTGCTGGTGCGCACCGGCGAGACCATGGACATCGCGCTCGACGTGACCAACGCCGGGCGCTGGATGGCGCACTGCCACATCGCCGAGCACCACGAGAGCGGGATGATGTTCAGCTTCGAGGTGACCGAATAGTGGTTGCGTTCTTGCGGTCGTCGGGGAGGCGCAGGGCGGCGGCGAGGCCGATCAGGGCGATGGCGGCAAGCGAGAGCATCGCGAAGACGTAGGAGGTATTGCCGGAGGCGAGGTCGGAGACGAGGATCGTGCCGGCGATCGCGGTGCCGAAGGAAGAGCCGAGGTTGGAGATGCTGCGCGAGAGCCCTGATATCTCGCCCTGCTGCTGCTCTGGGAAGGCCGATTGCACGAGGTTGACCGACGGTGTCAGCATGACGCCGACGCCGAGGCCGATCAGCAGCAGCCCAGGCACGAACGCGACGTTGTGGTCGGAGGCGCTGACGAGCGCGAGCAGCAGCCCGATCCCGACGATCGTCACGATGAAGCCGGCGCGGATCAGCGTGCGCTGCGCATGACGTCTTGCCAGGCGCTCGGCGGCGAGCGAGGAAGCGAGGATGCCGACGGTTGCGGCGGTGAAGATGACGCCGGTCTGGATCGCGTTGAAGTCGCGGACCGTCTGCAGGTAGACGGAGACGACGAAGGTAATGCCCATCAGCAGCAGCCATTGGATGTTCTGCGTAACGAGGCCGAGGTTCGAGGTGCGGTTCTTGAACAGGCCGAGCGACAGCAGCGGCTCCTTGCCGGCCTGCTCCTCGGCGCGCGCGTGCAGGAGGAAGAGCGCGATGAAGATCACGCCGAGCGCGAGGAAGATCACCAGCAGCAGCCCGCTGCTGCCGGCCTGCAGGATCCCGAAGACGAGGAAGAACATGCCGGCGGCGGAGAGGACGGCGCCGCGCGTGTCGAACGGCCGCGCGGGGTCGGCAGGCAGCGGGTCCTCGATGCGACGGCCGAGCGCGATGATCGCCGCGACGATCAGCGCCTGGAAGACGAAGGCCGCTCGCCAGCTTATGCCGGTCGTGATCAGCCCGCCGATCAGCGGCCCGGCTGCCGCACCGACGCCGCCCGCGGCGCTGATCATCCCGAACGCCCGCGCGCGCGAGGTGACGTCGCTGAAGGCCATCGTCGCGAGGATGTAGACGGGCGGGATCAGCAGCGCGGTGCCGATCCCCTCGAAGATCGAGTTGCCAAGGATAAGAACGCCGAGGCCGGGGGAAACGGCGCTCACCACCGCGCCGACGCCGTAGAGCAGCAGCCCCCCGTTGAAGCAGCGCTTGCGGCCCCATCTGTCGGTCAGCTTGCTGCCGGGGATCATGAAGATCGCCATCACCAACAGGAACAGCGTGATCGCCGTCTGCACGCCCTTGACGGTGGTGTCGAGGTCGTTGCTGATGTCGTTGATCATCACGTTCATGTTCGAACCGGCGAAGCTGCAGATGAACTGCGCCAGCGCGAGCGGAAGCAGCAGCCTGCGCGCCGAGAGGCCTGGCCGCGTCGATGCCGCTTGTTGCGTCATCGCGAGCCCGTCAACCGCTTGGTTGATGCGTCGCCGTCTCGGCGGTGGTGATCGCTCTCGCTGCGAGGATCAGCGTGAGGTGGCTGAACGCCTGCGGGAAGTTGCCGACCTGCCGCTTGCGCGCGACGTCGTACTCCTCCGCGAGCAAGCCGAGGTCGTTGGCCAGGCCGACGAGCCGCTCGAACAGCGCCCGCGCCTCGGCGACGCGTCCGTTGAGCGCGAGCGCGCTCACGAGCCAGAACGAGCACGCGAGGAACTGGCCCTCATCGCCGGGCAGGCCGTCGTCGGTCTCGGCGGTCGAGTAGCGCGAGACGAAGCCGTCACGGCCGAGCTCACGCTGGATCGCGTCGATCGTGCCGGTGACGCGATCGTCGCTTCCGGGCAGGAAGCCGACGAGCGGGATGTTGAGGACGCTGGCGTCGAGCTCGCGGGAGCCGTAGTACTGCGTGAAGGTGTTGCGCTCGCGGTCGTAGCCGTGCTCGCAGACCTCTCGGTGGATCTCGTCGCGGATCTGCTCCCAGCGCTCGAGCGGCGCGTCGAGGCCGAATCTCTGCGCGATCCGAGCGGCGCGGTCGAACACGACCCATGCCATCACCTTCGAGTACGTGTAGTGGCGTCGGTCGCCGCGCGACTCCCAGATGCCGTCGTCGGGCTCGCGCCAGATCGACGCGACGTGCTCGACGATCGCGCGCCAGCGCGGCCAGAGGCGGCGCTCGACGTGGCCCTGCTCCTCTGCGCCGATCGACATGACCGCCGCGACCTCGCCGTAGACGTCGAGCTGGAACTGCTCGGAGGCGGCGTTGCCGATCCGCACCGGTCTGGACCCTTCGTAGCCGGGCAGCTCGGGCAGCTCGAACTCGGTCAGCCGCCGCTCGCCGCCGATCCCGTACATGATCTGAAGTCTCGAGGGGTCGCCGGTGCCGACGCGCAGCAGGAAGTCGCGGAAGGCCAGCGCCTCCTCCTCGTACCCGGTGCTCAGCAGCGCCTCCAGCGCGAGCACGGAGTCGCGCAGCCAGCAGTAGCGGTAGTCCCAGTTGCGCACCCCGCCAAGCTCCTCGGGCAGCGAGGTCGTCGGCGCGGCGATCAGCGCCCCCGTCGTCTCCGACGCCATCGCCTTGAGCGCGATCAACGACGTCAGCACCTCGTCGCGATAGGCGCCCACGTACCGGCAGCGCCCGCTCCACTCCCGCCACCACGTCTCGGTCCTGGCCAACGCCGAGTCAGCGTCTTCGACCGACGGCGTCTCCTCGTAGGAGAGGTGCCAGGTGAGCGTCAGCCGCTCGCGCGCCCCCTCGACGACGGTGAAATCCGCCGTCACCTTGCCGTCCTCGGCTTCTAACGCCAGCGGGGTGGTGAGGCGGAAGGCGTCGGGCCCCGCGGTCGCGACGACGCCGTCGGAGGCTCGCTCGACCCACGGCGCGATCGTCCCGTAGTCCGGCCGCAGCACCAGCTCCATCCGCATCGGCACCCGTCCGCGCAGCCCTTCGACGATCCGCATCACCCGCGGCGGCCCCTCGCCGCGGCGCGGCATGAAGTCGATGACGCGCACTGCGCCGTCCGCGGTCTCGAACTCGCTCTCGAGCACCAGAGTGCCGGGGCGGTAGCGGCGCACGCTCGCACCCCCATTGCCGGCGGGCGCCAGCAGCCAGCGCCCGTGCCGCTCGTCGCCGAGCACCGCCGAAAAGCACGACGCGGAGTCGAACCGCGGCAAGCAGAGCCAGTCGACCGATCCGTCACGGCCCACGAGCGCGGCTGACTGCGAGTCGCCGATCAGGCCGTAGTCCTCGATCAGCATCTCAACCCATCCCTTCGTTGGCGGGCGGACGTCAAGCTTCCACCGATTCGATCAGGCCTACGACTTGTCTGCTGAAAGTTGGCGCATCGCCTACGGGTGCTGTGCCTCGCCATCTCCGATGACGAGCTGCGCGCGCTCCAGCCCCTAAACCGCGACGAGACTCGCTCGAACTGCCCGAGTACAAGATGATTCCCGGATGTCCCGTCGTAGCGGCGTTCGCGCCGTGCGGCGGGCACCCGAGGGCACGGCTGGATGCAGACTGGCGTGTAGGGAATGTGCAAGGCGCCCGCCGTCTCACCCCGTGCTTCCATGCACGCGACCTGCCATCATCCGATGCACGAATCCGTGCCCGAAAGGATCGATGATGCGCACAACCCTCGCTCTCGATGATGACCTCCTCGCTGAAGCTCAGCGCCTGACCGGCACGAAGGAGAAGACGGTGCTCGTGAGAGAAGCGCTCGGCGCACTGATCGAGCGCGAGAGTGCCCGCCGTCTCGCACGGCTCGGCGGCAGCGAGCCCGCACTCGACGACGTTCCTCGACGCAAGAGCACCGTACGGTGATCCTCGTCGACACCAGCGTCTGGATCGACTTCCTCCGCCACGGCGACGACCACCTCGCTCGCGTGCTCGATCGCAGCAGCGTCCTCGGCCACCCATGCGTCACCGGCGAGCTGGCGCTCGGCAACGTCCGCAACCGCAACGAGATCCTCAACCTCCTCCGCGACCTCCCCCAAGCGGTCCTTGCCGAGCACGACGAAGTCTTCCGTCTGATCGACGACCGCAGACTCCACGGTTGCGGCATCGGCTACGTCGACGCTGAACTGCTCGCGGCCTGCCGGCTCACGCCCGATGCGAGCCTCTGGACCCACGACAGACGGCTCGCCGAACTCGCCAGAAGACTCGATGTCGGGTACTCACACGATTAAACGACGCGTTCTCCTCTCTCAGGAGCATGTCGCGGTACCGGGCATCGATGTCGAGCCGCGGCGCCAGCAGGTACAGCAGATCGCGTGCCTCGACATCCACACCCCGCGCGTCCAGCAACTCCCGCAGGCGCATCGGGCCGTCGACGGCGGTCTGACGGCAGGCACGCTCCTGCTCCTCGGCCGCGGCGCCGGCAACTGCAACGCGCAGATCGGCGTGCTTGTCGCTGGCAAGCAAGCTCCCGGATGGGCCGTGTCGACGATCCGGTCGACGAGCCACGCAGTCGTGGATCGCGTGAAGCTGCCAGTGGTAAGGCCGGTGCGGCGCGCGAGATTCTGAGCCAGAGTGTCGACTCTAGGCGCGCCCGCCGCAAGCGTCATCCCAGCGCCGACGAACGGAAGGATGTCGCCGCGTGACCGGGGCTCGTGCCAGCCCGCCCATCAAACTGCGGACGTAGTCGCACGGCAGTTCGGCGAACTCGGGTGCGATCTCCGCGAGGCCAGCGGCATCTTGCTCGACCGCCAGTTCGAGAGCGCTGGAGAGACCTTCTCGGCTCGGCTCGTCGAAGCCTTCGCACGGTACCCAGGCCCGGAGTGCGTCAAGCACTCCCGGGGGACCCATCCTCAGCAACTCGGCAGGGGTGTACGGAGAAGCGTCACCGACGCGGCTGGTGATTATCGAACGGAAGGTCGGACGGTCAGGCTTGCCGAACTCGGCGATCAGGGCGTCATAGTCGGCGCGGGCCTTGCCCTGCAGGTGATCCTCGATGAGCACGTATCGCTCGAGCCGCCAGAAGCGAAGACTCGCCTCGTGCTGCTCCAACGTGACGCCGCGTTCCTGCTGAGCCTGCGTCAGCTCGCGGTCCGGACCAGCGGTGATCGACGATAGGACCCGCGCCTGTTGGCCCGGCTCGAGATAGCCGAACCGTGCCTTCAACAGCTCGGCATACTCGTGCCAGATATTGAAGTCGTCGATCTGGGCGGGATCTGCGAGCGCCGCGACGATCTGCGCGGTCGAGCCAGAGCGAGCGAGCACGAAGAGTGCGAGGCGGCGAAACAGCGGCTGCGGAAATCGAGCAGAGCCGAGATCTGGGCCTCGTGGACGTCCGCCGGTGCCCTGAGCCCCACCGGGTCGAGCCCCGTGAACGTCACCTGAGCACAGTCCCGTCGCAGCTGGCCTCCGTCAAATGCGGCTGCCAGAAACTCGTCGGCGGCAAACACCGCAGGATCGGCATTGTCGACCAAGCCGTTGTCCTCAAGGCGCCGCTCCGCAGCAACCCATCTCGCCGTGAATCGGGCGACCAGATCACCGAGACGGGGGCCGGTCTGCGGCGCGACAGCGGCCCGCTCGAGTTCCTCGATCAACTCCCGCAAGCAGTATGCGGCAGATTCGGCACGAACGGGGTTCAATCCGTCGGCGAACGCCCGAAGCGCGCCTTCGTAAAAGAACACGGCCCGGCCCTCAGGCCCGAGGCCGAACCCCTGACGGTCCCGAGGTGGTTGCGGGTCTGAACCCGGGTGTCCGCGGTGCCGGGGCAGAAACCTGAGGTTCGACTTAGCCGGTGACGCGGGCAGGTCGGAAGGGCAGCTGCTTCAACCGGTGTGTGGGAAATGTGTAATGAGCTCCGTCGCAGCGGCCCCGAGCACGTCTCCCAAAACGACGAAAGCCCCGCTTTTGCAGGGCTTTCGCGAAGTACCGCTACCGGGATTCGAACCCGGGTTTCCGCCGTGAGAGGGCGGCGTCCTAGTCCCCTAGACGATAGCGGCATGATGACACGCACCGCCAGGGGCAGCGGCGCGCGTTTAGGGTAGCAAAGGGCGGTTCACGCGCGCTTGGCGGGGGGCTTGATGCTGTCCCTGAGCCAGACCGTGTATCTTCGCGAGACTGCGCCGCGCGGCTGTGGCGGAATCGGTAGACGCGCAGGCTTCAGGTGCCTGTGAGCTTCGGCTCGTGGAGGTTCAAGTCCTCTCAGCCGCATTGCACGGAAGGCCCCGCCCCGGCGGGGCCTTCCGCGTTTTCGCCAGGCGGTCCAACCGCTCTACACCGCCTCCAGCAGATGCCCCGCGCTGACGATGTCGAGCGCGAGGGTCTTGTAGCCGACGGCGTCGAACAGGACGACCAGCTGGCCGTCCTCGACGCGCTGGACCTCGCCCTCGCCCCAGGCGCGGTGGCGGACGCGGGTGCCGGCAGGGAACTTGTGCGCGTCGGCGGGGGGCGAATCGGCGCCGCCGGCGCCTCCGCGCGCGTACGCGTGCGTCTGATGATGTACGCGCCCGCCCGCCTCGCCGCCCGCGGCGAAGAAGCGGTCGCAGTCGTCGCAGTTGCCGCAGCGCTCGGGAGCGTGCTCGCCGAAGTAGCCGAGCAGCGCGCGGCGGCGGCAGCCGACGTGCTCGGCGTAGTCGCGCATCATCGCCAGGCGCGAGTCGGCGAACTGCTCGCGGTCGTGGTCGGCGAGCACCGCTGCCGCGACCGCCGTGTCGACAGCCGGGGCGCCGCGCCGCCTGGTGATCTCGCCGTCGGCGCGGACGTCCAGCTCGCCGGCGTCGTGGAGGCGGTTGACGGCCGCGGTCAGCTTCGAGCGCGAGAGGTCGAGCTGCGTGCGCAGCTGCTCGGGCTCGACCGGGCCGCCGGCATGCTCGACGGCGCGCGCGACGCGGTCGAGCTCGTCGGGGGTGACGAGGCCGGTGCCGCGCAGGAAGCGGCGCGTGCCGAGGTCCTCGGGGCGGTAGAGCAGCAGCGCCTTCGCCGGCTGGCCGTCGCGGCCCGCGCGGCCGATCTCCTGGTAGTACTCGTCGAGCGACTCGCTCGCGGCCTCGTGCAGCACGAACCGCACGTTCGGCTTGTCGATCCCCATGCCGAACGCCGTCGTCGCGACGACGACCTCGGTCGCGCCGTCCATGAAGCGCTGCTGGACGGCGTCGCGCTCGTGCGAGGCGAGGCCGGCGTGGTACGCCTCCGCGCGCACGCCTCTCCCCTTCACCCCCTCCGCGACCTCCTCGGCCGCTCTGCGCGTCGCGACGTAGATGATCCCCGGCTTCTCCAGCTCGGCGACATGCGCCAGCAGCGCCGCCTCTTTGTGATGGAGCTCGTGATGGCGCTCAACCGCAAGGTGGATGTTCGGCCGGTCGAAGCCGCGCACGATCACCGCCGGGTCACGCAGCCCCAAGCGCTCGGAGATCTCGCGCCGCACCGGCGGCGCTGCGGTCGCTGTCAACGCGAGCGTTGTCGGATGGCCGAGCTGGTCGATCAGCGGCCCGATGCGCAGATAGTCGGGCCGGAAGTCGTGTCCCCACTCGCTGATCGAGTGCGCCTCGTCGACGACGACCAGCGACGGTCTCACTCGCTCCAGCTCGGCGCGCACCTCGGCGTTGGCGAGCTGCTCGGGCGCGAGGAAGAGGAACTCGACCTCGCCCTCCTCCAGACGCTGCAACGTGCGTCGCCGCGCGCTGGCGCCAAGGCGCGAGTTGAGCGGCGCGGCCTCGCCCGGCAGCCGCTCGTCGAGCGCCTCGACCTGGTCCTGCTGCAGCGCGATCAACGGCGAGACGATCACGCTCGGGCCATCGAGCAGCAGCCCCGCGACCTGGTAGATCGCCGATTTGCCGGCGCCCGACGCCATCAGCGCGAGCGTGTCGCGCCCGGCGAGCACAGCCTCGATCGCCTCGCGCTGGCCCGGCCGCAGCTCTTTGTAGCCGAACGCATCGCGGGCGACGCGCTCGATTGGGTCAGCAGTCATTCCCACAAGTCTGCCCACCCGGCCGCGACGCCGTGCGACAGCTTCGAGCACGCACGCCCTGCCCCAGCCCCACCGCCGCCTACCCCCCGATCAGCCGCTGCGCGATCTGCTCGAGCGCCGCGTCGTCGGAGTACATGTGGTGCTGCAGCATCACATGGGTAACGCCGGCCGCGGCGTACTCGTCGACCCGCGCGGCGATCTCGTCGGGCGTCCCGACCAGCCAGTTTTCTCTCAACGCCGGCAGCGCCTCCTCGATGCTCTCAGAGTCGCGCCCAAGCCAGTCGAGGATCGTGCGCATGCGCGGCAGCAGCTCGGCGATGTCCGCTCCGACGACAAACCCGGTCATCAGCGTCAACGGGAGCGTTGCCGGGTCGCGGCCGATCCCGACGCAGGCGTCGTCGAGGGCGGCGCGGACCCGCGCGCACTCCTGCGGCGAGGCGTGCACCGTGTTGTACTCGTCGGCGAAGCGCGCGGCGAGCGCGAGGCCGCGCGGCCGCCCTCTGCCGCCGATCCGCAGCAGCGGCCGCGGGCGCTGCAGCGGCTTGGGCTGCGCGTCGAGGTGCTCGATCGCGTAGTGCGTCCCCTGGTGGGAGAAGCGCTCCTCGGCCCACGTGCGGGTGATGATCTCGAGCTGCTCCTCGAGCACGTCGAAGCGCTCTCTCGATGACAGGTACGGGAAGCCGTAGCGGCGATGCTCGCGCTCCCACCAGCCGGCGCCGATGCCCAGCTCGGCCCGGCCTCTTGAGACGTGGTCGGCGGTCACGACCAGCTTGGCGAGGATCGAGGGGTGGCGAAACGACGTCGGCGAGACGATCGTGCCGAGCCGGATCCGCTCGGTGATCGGCCCCAGCGCGCAGATCGTCCCCCATGCGTCGAGCGCGCCGCGCTCCTCACGGCCGACGACGGAGAGGTAGTGGTCAGAGCGATAGAGGCCGGTGTAGCCGAGCCGTTGGGCGGTCTCCGCGAGCGCGCGCCACTGCGGCCAGGTCACGTCCTCCTGCCCCTCGATCATCAGCGAGATAAGCATGCGGGGGACCCTACCCGCGCCGTCTGCGTTTGGAGCGGGCACCGACTGCGGGATACCACCGACGGCAGCCCCCTCCGGCAGAAGGGAAGGACGAGATGAAGATCGGACTGTTGGTCGTGCGACTCCTGATCGGCGGCCTGCTGGTCGGCCATGGCACGCAGAAGCTGTTCGGCTGGTTCGGCGGGGAAGGCCCGGGGCCGACGGGCGAAGCCTTCGAAGGGATGGGGCTGCGGCCAGGCCGGCGCAACGCGATCGCGGCCGGCGCCGCCGAGGCTGGCGGCGGGACGCTGCTCGCCGCCGGGCTGATGACACCGGTCGGGGCGGCCGCCGTGACCGGCTCGCTGGCGACCGCGATCGCGGCGGTCCACGCCAAGGCCGGGCCGTGGGTGACGAGAGGCGGGTGGGAGTACAGCGGCGTGTTGGTCGCCACCCTTTTCACGATCGTCGACGTCGGCCCGGGCCATTGGTCGCTCGACTCGCTCTACGGACGCTCGCGCTGGGGCACGCCGTGGGCGCTCGGCGCGGTCGCCGTCGGCGCGGCCGGCGCGGGGCTGGCGATCGCGCTGGGCCGCTCCTATCCCACCCCGGACGAGGACGCGGCCAACGAGATGCCGGCCGCCGACGCAAGCGCCGGCTAAAACACAGTTCGAGAACCGGCGAACCGACGTGCTACTCTTTGTTTCGAACTTGATCGAACCAAGGAGGGAATCCCCATGGCCTCCCACAGCACGGAGATCCGCACAGCGCCTGCCGGCAGCCGCCGACGCCATGAGCGTGCCGCCCAGGGCGTGATCGCGACGTACCTGCACGAGCTGACCCAGCACGGCCGGCCGCGCGAGAACGACGTCGAGACCCCCAGGCTGATCGTCCTCGAAGACGACCCGGCCGACTGTTTGCTGTGCGTCGCCGCGTAACGCGGTCCGCAGCGCACTAGCACCCCGCGCCGCTGAGCCCCGTCAGCGGCGCGCCGCGACCGGCTGGAGCTGCTCCACCGAGTCCTTGAACGCGCTGGCCTCACGGTCGGCGCGCTCGTCGCTCCAGCCCAGTTGCCGAACCGCGATCTCGGCCGCCGCATCGACGGCGCCGAGCCCGCAGTCGCCGCCGAAGCCGACCATCGTCCGCCGCTGGAGCACGTCAGCGAGCGTCTCGGCCAGCTCCGTCTGCAGCGAGAACGCGACCTCGGCGCCGATCGCGCCGGTCGCCTCGTCGAACGGCTCGCGCAGCTCCGGCCGGCCGTTGGCGTAGTCGAGCACCTCGGCCGCGCGGGTCCCGTAGATCCGCAGCAGCCGCTCGCCGGTCTCCCGCGGCAGCTCGCTCGTCGCGTGGAAGCGCTCGCGGAACGCCGCGAACGAGTAGGCCGTCCCGCCCGGCAGCGGGACCTGGTGCGTGCGGCACTTGCCGGCCTTGCGGTCGAGCTTCTTCACGACCACGTCGACGACCTCCTCGGCCAGCTGGCGGTAGGTCGTGATCTTGCCGCCGACGATCGACAGCAGCCCCTCCACCCCAGGCGCATGGTCGTGGACGACGTGGCTGCGCGTGATCGCGGCCTCGTCGCCCTCCGGCGCCGCCGGCAGCGGGCGCACGCCGGCGTAGGTGTAGAGCACCTTGTCGACGCTCAGCCCAGCGCCGGGGAACAGCTTGTTCGTCTCCGAGACGAGGTAGTCGACCTCGTCGTCGGTCGCGACGACGTGGTCGAGGTCGCCGTCGAAGCGCGTGTCGGTCGTGCCGATCAGGTAGAGCCCGTTCCACGGCACGACGAAGTACGGGCGCGCGTCCTCGACCGCCTCCGCGTAGACCGCCTCGCGCGGCGCACCGGGAAACGGGCCGACGACGAGGTGGCTCCCCTTCGTGCCGCCGATCATCCGCTGGTCGGGCGGCTCGATCCCGCCGAGCACGCGGTCGACCCACGGCCCCGCCGCGTTCACGACGACCGCGCCGTGCGCGACATAGGAGCGCTCGTGCAGCTCGTCGTACAGCGCAACGCCGGTGACGCTGCCGGCCTGACCGCGCTGCAGCTCGGTCACCGCCATGTACGGCAGCACGACGGCGCCGACGCGTCGCGCGTCGAGCGCGTTCTCAAGCGACAGCCGCTCGGGGTACTCGGCCTGCGCGTCGTAGTACGCGGCGGCGCCGCGCAGCCCGTCCTGCCGCAATCCGGGCTCACGCTGCAGCGCCTCGCCGCGGTTGAGCATCCGGTGGCGCGACATCGACTTGTCCATCGACAGCGCGTCGTAGGCCATCATCCCCATCCGGATCAGCTTGGGCCCGCGCTTGTGCTCCTCGTAGATCGGCAGCAGGAACGACAGCGGGTGGACGAGATGTGGCGCGATGTGCAGCAGCACCTCTCGCTCGCGCAGCGACTCGCGCACGAGCGGCAGCTCGCGATGCTCCAAATAGCGGAGCCCGCCGTGAACCAGGCGCGTAGACCGGCTCGTCGTGCCCGCGCCGATGTCCTGCTTGTCGACCAGCAGCACGGTCAGGCCGCGCAACGACGCATCACGGGCGATGCCGGCGCCGTTGATGCCAGCGCCGATCACGATCACGTCGAAGGGCGTCTCGAACGCCCGCTCTGGCAGTGGGTTGCGCATCGTATGAACGATCTTGGCAGGCTTTCAGGAAGGCGCGTTCGGGGTAGTCGGGAAACATGTCCGCAACACAGCCAGCGCAGCCGGCTGGAGGAGCCTCGTTTCTCGGCCCCAACGCAGCCTGGCGGCGCACAATCTGGGGAGACGTTGCCGGCGAGTACTTCGGCACGTTCATCCTCATCATGTTCGGAGTCGGCTCCGTCGCGATGGCGGTGGCCGCGCTCCCCCAGTCAGGGCGCGGGACGTTCGACACCGCGAGCTGGCTCATCATCGCGTTCGGGTGGGGCTTCGGCGTCACCTTCGGGGTGTACGTAGCTGGTGGAGTCACCGGCGCGCACCTCAATCCAGCAGTGACCCTCGCGTTTGCCGCTCGAGGGAAGTTCGCGTGGGCGAAGGTGCCCTGGTACTGGATCTCCCAGCTCGCCGGTGCGTTCTCAGCGGGGATGATCCTCTACTGGCTGTACGCGCCGTCGATTGACTCGCTTGAGCGCGCGAGAGGAATCGTCCGCGGCACACCGGACTCGATCGGGACGTATTCGATCTTCGCGACGTTCCCGGCCAGATATTTCGGCAACTGGTTCGGGCCCGCTTTCGACGAGGTGGTCGGCACAGCGCTGCTCGTCTGCCTCATCTTCGCGATCGTCGACAACCTCAACCAGCCGCCAAAGTCGAACCTGGCGCCGCTGATCGTCGGCTTCATCGTCGTGGTGATCGGCCTCTCCTTCGGTGCGAACTCCGGGTACGCGATCAACCCAGCGCGTGACCTCGGGCCGCGCCTCGTCACCTGGATCGAGGGATGGAAAACCATCGCTGTGCCGGGTGATTACGGCAATGTCAACAGCTATATGTGGATCCCAATCGCCGCACCTCTTGTGGGCGGGGTGATTGGGGCGTTCGTCTATGAGTTCTTCATCGGCAACGTGCTGGCCGGACGCGGCGTCGCGCCTGACGTCTCGGTCGAGGAGCTCGGCGAGACCGAGATCGAACAGGCCGGAAGGGGCGCTCCCACGACTGGGACCGACCACCCCGCCGGCTATGCGTCGCCAGAGGTCCCGCCGCCACCCTCGCGAGGCGGCACGCCATGAAGAAGCTGATCAACGACCCGGAGGCGGTCGTCCGCGAGGCGCTTGAGGGCGTCGCCGCGGCCCACGGCGACCGACTCCGCGTCGCTTACGACCCCGACTACGTCGTGCGCGCCGACGCCCCGGTCAGCGGCAAAGTCGGTGTGCTCTCCGGCGGTGGCAGCGGCCACGAGCCGATGCACGGCGGCTTCGTCGGTCCGGGCATGCTTGACGCGGCATGCCCGGGGGCGGTCTTCACCTCCCCCACGCCCGACCAGATGCTCGCCGCCACCCAGGCAGTGAACGGCGGCGCGGGCGTCCTGCACATCGTCAAGAACTACACCGGTGACGTGATGAACTTCGAAGCCGCCGCTGAATTGGCGGCCGCGGAGGGAATCGACGTCGCGTCGGTGCTGATCGACGACGATGTCGCGGTGCAGGACTCGACCTACACCGCCGGGCGCCGTGGCGTCGGCACGACCGTGCTGGCAGAGAAGATCGCCGGCGCGGCCGCGCAGGCCGGGCGCCCGCTGGCCGATGTCGCGGCGGTGGCCACGCGCGTCAACGCGCAGGGCCGCTCGATGGGCATGGCGCTCACCTCGTGCATCGTGCCGCACGTCGGCACGCCGACGTTCGAGCTGGGCGAGGACGAGATGGAGATCGGCATCGGCATCCATGGCGAGCCGGGCCGCGAGCGGGTGAGACTCGAGCCGGCCGACCAGATCGTCGACCGCCTGCTGGAGCCGATCCTCTCCGACCTGCCGTTCGCCAGGGGCGACCGCGTGCTCGCGTTCGTCAACGGCATGGGCGGCACGCCGCAGATCGAGCTCTACATCGTCTACCGCCGCGTCGCGCAGGTGCTCGGCGACCGTGGCATCGCGATCGCGCGCAACCTCGTCGGCAACTACATCACCTCGTTGGAGATGGCCGGCTGCTCGATCACGCTGTTGAAGCTCGACGACGAGATGATCTCGCTGTGGGACGCGCCGGTCGACACCCCCGGGCTGCGGTGGGGGGTGTAGATGGACGCTGCCGCAACGGACGCCGTCGTCGACTGGATCAGACAAAGCGCCACGGCGCTTGCCGCGGAGAGGGATCGCCTCAACCGGCTCGACGCCGACATCGGCGACGGCGACCACGGCGCGAACATGACCCGTGGCTTCGCCGCCGCCGTGACGAGGTTGGACGGCTACGACGGCGATCTCGCGGGCGTCTTCAGATCGGTCGGGATGACGCTGCTGTCGAGAGTCGGCGGCGCCGCTGGCCCGCTCTACGGCTCGTTCTTCATCGGCCTCGCGTCCGCGCTCAGAGACGCGGACGCGATCGATGCGGCGGGCTGGTCGAGCGCGTTGGAGGCAGCGGTCGCCGGCGTGCAGAGACGCGGCAAGGCCGAGCCCGGCGACAAGACGATGGTCGACGCGCTGCTGCCGGCGCGCGACGCGCTGGCGATCGCCGTCAGCGACGGCGCAAGCCTCGCGGCGGCGCTCTCGGCCAGTGCCGAGGCGGCGGCGGCCGGCGCGGATGCGACGACGCCGCTCGTCGCAAGAAAGGGACGCGCGAGCTATCTCGGCGAGCGCAGCGCAGGGCACAGAGACCCCGGCGCGACGTCGTCAGCGCTGCTGCTGCGCACCGCCGCGGACGTGTGGGGCCAGACGACCAGATGAGGAGACCACGACATGGCTGATTACGTCGGCGCGATCGACCAGGGCACGTCAAGCTCGCGCTTCATCATCTTCGACCTCGATGGAAACATCGTGAACGTCGGCCAACGGGAGCACAGACAAATTCACCCGCAGTCCGGGTGGGTCGAGCACGACCCGCGCGAGATCACGATGCGGATCAGAGAGGTGATCGCCGACGCGCTCGGCGCCTCGAACGTGACGCCGAGAGAGATCCGCGCGATCGGCATCACCAACCAGCGCGAGACGACCGTGCTGTGGGACCGCAGAACAGGCGAGCCGGTCTACAACGCAATCGTCTGGCAGGACACGCGCACCTCCGGGATCGTCGCCGAGCTGGGCCGGGAGGGCGGGCCCGACCGTCTGCGCGCGATCAGCGGCCTCCCGCTGTCGACCTACTTCTCGGGCCCGAAGGCGAAGTGGATCCTCGACAACGTCGACGGCGTGCGCGAGCGCGCCGAGAACGGCGACATCCTCTTCGGCACGATGGACACGTACACGACGTGGAGCCTCACCGGCGGGCCCGACGGCGGCGTCCACGTGACCGACGTGACGAACGCCTCGCGCACGATGCTGATGGACCTCAGAACGCTCGACTGGTCTGAGGAGTCGCTGGCCGTGATGGGGCTGCCGCGGGCGATGCTGCCGCGCATCTGCTCCTCGTCGGAGGTCTACGGCAACGTCAAGGGCACGGTGCTCGACGGCGTGCCGGTCTCCGGCATGCTCGGCGACCAGCAGGCGGCGCTGTTCGGCCAGGCCTGCTTCGAGCCGGGCACGGCGAAGAACACGTACGGGACCGGGTCGTTCCTGCTCGTCAACACCGGCAACGAGCCCGTCCCGTCGCAGAAGCTGCTGACGACGCTCGGCTACAAGATCGGCGACCAGGACGCGGTCTACGCGATGGAGGGCGCGATCGCCGTGACTGGTGCCGGCGTGCAGTGGCTGCGCGACCAGCTCGGGATCATCAGAACCGCGCCCGAGTCCGAGGAGCTGGCGGCGACGGTGCCCGACACCGGCGACGTCTACTTCGTGCCCGCGTTCTCGGGCCTGTTCGCGCCGTATTGGAGAGACGACGCGCGCGGCGTGCTCGTCGGCATGACGGCGTTCACGAACAAGGCCCACATCACGCGGGCCGTCTTGGAGTCGGTCGCGTGGCAGAGCCGCGAGGTCGTCGACGCCGCCAACGAAGGCTCCGACATGCCGTTCAAGGAGCTGAAGGTCGACGGCGGCATGGTCGCCAACGAGCTGCTGATGCAGTTCCAGG
Organism: Conexibacter sp.; assembly: GCA_036499225.1. Lineage (GTDB taxonomy): Bacteria > Actinomycetota > Thermoleophilia > Solirubrobacterales > Solirubrobacteraceae > Conexibacter. The sequence goes on along the minus strand of DASYEC010000039.1, from coordinate 6,944 downwards.
CCGACGTGCTCGGCGTCCCCACGATCCGCCCGAAGGTCTCCGAGACGACCGCGCTGGGCGCCGCCTACGCCGCCGGCATCGCGGTCGGCGTCTGGGCCGGCGCCGACGACGTCACGCGCAACTGGGGCGAGGACAAGCGCTGGGAGCCGCAGATGGACCCGGGCGAGGTCGAGCAGCGCTACAGCCGCTGGAAGGAGGCGGTCCAGCGCACGCTCGGCTGGGCGAGAGGGTAGGTGGCAGGCCTGCTCGACGAGCACATGACGGTGACGAGCCCGAGCTGATGGTCGGGCTCGTCGTCGTCTCCCACAGCGCGCGGCTCGCCGAGGGCGTCGTCGAGCTGGCGCGCGAGATGGGCGGCGACGTGCGCCTGATCGCCGCCGGCGGGCTGGAGCCGTCGGCTCCCGACGCGCCGGCTCCGCTGGGTACCGACGCCGCGCGCGTTCTGGAGGCGATCGAGCAAGCCGACGACGCCTCCGGCGACGGCGTGATCGTCCTGATGGACCTGGGCTCAGCCGTTTTGAGCGCCGAGACCGCACTCGACCTCATCGACCCCGAGCTTGCCTCGCGGGTCACGCTGTGCGCCGCCCCGTTGGTCGAAGGCGCCGTCGCGGCTGCAGTCTCCGCCCAGTCCGGCGCCTCCCGCGCCGAAGTGGCTTCGGAGGCAACCGGCGGCCTGGCCCCCAAAACCGCCCACCTCAGCGAGGACGGTGACGTTGGGGGCGTCGAGCGCCCCCAACCTGACGCTCCTCCAGACGACCGCGAGTCAGGGGCTGCACCACACCCCCAAGCTCGCGGTGCTGCCGAAGACCGCTTCGTGGTGACCGTCTCACAAGGGCTGCACGCGCGGCCGGCAGCACGGTTCGTCCGAGCCGCCGCGGCCCTCGACGCTGACGTCGAGGTCGAGAACGCCACGACCGGCACGGGCCCCGCGTCGGCTAGGTCGCTCAACGCGATCGCGACCCTCGGCGTCCGCGAGGGCCACGAGATCGTCGTCCGCGCCACCGGCCCCCAAGCCGAAGAAGCGATCAGCCAACTGCGAGAGATCGCGACAGAGGGGGCTGGCGGCGGCGCGAGCGGAGCGGCCGGCGCGGGCGCGGCGGCCAGCGCGAGCGGCAAGGCTGGCGCAGGCGGCGCGGCAGGCGCGGGCGGCGCGGCAGGCGCAGGCGGCGCGGCAGGCGCCGCCACCGAGGCTGGCGCGGTGCCGGGCCTCGCCATCGGCGCGGGCCGGCCAGCTCCGGTCGGCGCTCCTCGGGGCGCCTTGGCGGGGGTCGGGAGCTCGCCGGGGATTGCGATCGGGCCGGTGCGGTGGCTCGGTGATCGCGGCGGAGCGGCCGCGGCGATCGTGGAAGAGCCGAGCGGGACGCCGGAGCAGGAGTGGTCGGCGCTCGCGGCCGCGCGCTCGAGCGTTCGTGACGACGTCGAGCAGCGCCGCGCGCGGCTGGCCGAGCAGGTCGGCGCCGAGGAGGCCGAGATCCTCGACGCGCTCGCCCTCGCACTCGACGACGACGCCCTGCTCGCCCCCGCGCGCGCCGCGATCTTCGAGCATCGGCGCAGCGCCGCCCGCGCCTGGTCAGACGCCGTCGACACTGTCACCGCCCGCTATCTCGCACTCGACGACGCCTACCAACGCGAGCGCGCCGGAGACATCGCCGACCTCGGCCGCCGCGTCCTCACAGCGCTCTCCGCGCCGGAGACAGCCGCCGAGACGACCACCGCCGCGCGCACCCCGTCCCAAGCAAGCGAGACGCCACCCACCCAAGCGAGCCAACCGTCCGTCCTCCTCGCCACGGAGCTCACCCCCCTCGAAGCCGCCTCCCTCGACCCGCAAACAGTCGCCGGCATCGCCACCGCAGGCGGAGGCCCGACCTCCCACGGCGCGATCCTCGCACGGGCCCTCGGCGTCCCCGCAGTCGTCGGCATCGGACAGCCGCTGCTCGAGCTCCAAGACAGCACGACGGCGATCCTCGACGGAGAACAGGGGCTCCTGATCCCCTCCCCCGACAACGCCACCGAGCGCGACTACCGCGACCGCAAAGCACGCGCCGCCGCAGCCCAGGACCAAGCGCAGGCGCGCGCGCACGAGCCGGCCGTCACGCGCGACGGGGTCACCGTCGATGTCGGCGCCAACGCCGGCGGCGCCGACGATGCCGTCGCCGCGTCAGCCGCCGGCGCGGACGGCGTCGGGTTGCTGCGCACCGAGTTCGCCTTCCTCGATCGCGACAGCGCGCCCACGGAGGACGAGCAGGCCGCGATCTACAGCGCGGCGGCCGCGGCGCTCGACGGCAGCCCGCTGATCATCCGCACGCTCGACGCCGGCGCCGACAAGCCGCTCCCCTATCTCGGAATGCCGCATGAGGACAACCCCTTCCTCGGCGTCCGCGGCCTGCGGCTCGGCCTCGCTCGCCCGGAGCTGCTGCGCGCCCAGCTGCGCGCGATCGTCCGCACCGCCGCCGAGCACGACCAGGTCAAGCTGATGTTCCCGATGGTCGCGACCGTCGCCGAGCTGCGCGCCGCGCGCGACCTCGTCGGCGAGGCGGTCGACGACCTCGGCGTCACGCCGCGGCCCGGCTTCGAGGTCGGGATCATGGTCGAGGTCCCCGCGGCAGCGCTGACCGCCGTCCAGCTCGCGCACGAGGCCGACTTCTTCTCGTTGGGGACGAACGACCTGACGCAGTACGTGCTGGCCGCCGAGCGCGGCAACCCAGCGCTCGCGACGCTCGCCGACGGCCTCCACCCCGCCGTCCTGCGGCTCGTCGACGAGGTCTGCCACGCCGCCCGCGCGCATGGCCGCTGGGTCGGCGTCTGCGGGGAGCTCGGCGCCGACCCGCTCGCCGTGCCGCTGCTGGTCGGCCTCGGCGTGCGCGAGCTGAGCGTCGCGGCCCCGTCGGTCGCCGCTGTGAAGGCAGCCGTGCGCGAGCTCGACAGCGGTGACGCGGAGGCGCTCGCCCATGCCGCGCTCGCGGCGGAGTCGGCCGAGGCGGTCCGCGCTTTGGTCGTTTCTAGCCGCGAGATCGCGGGAAGAGGCTGAAAACGTCCTCAGACGGAAGGAGCCATCGTGCTCGCCATCACCACGACAGCTGCTGACGCGATCCGCGGAATCGTCGCGTCGCCTGACATCCCGGCCGGCGCAGGCCTGCGGATCGCCCCGCAACCCGGGTCCGAAGAAGAGTCGAACAGACTCGAGGTCACGATCGCCGCGATGCCGGCCGAGTCCGACCAGGTGCTCGACGAGGAAGGCGCGCGCGTCTTCTTGGAAGAGCATGCCGCCGAGCTGCTCGACGACAAGATGCTCGACGCGCAGATCGACGGACAGCAGGTCGGCTTCTTCATCGGCCCGCAGGCGTAGCGCAAGCAGCCGCAGGACCGTGAGCCAACGGCGGCGTGCCCCGCCCGGAGCCGGAGCCGTCCGGCGCCCTCAGCGCGTCAGCAGCTGCACGATCGCGACGACGCCGACGACGACGATCAGTGCGCGCAGCGCGGTCGGCGGCAGTCTGCGCCCTATCTTCGCGCCGATCTGGCCGCCCGCCGCCGAGCCGACCGCCAGCAGCGCGACTGCGCCCCACGCGACGTGCGCAACGAACAGGAAGACGATCCCCGCGATCAGGTTGACGATCATCACGAGCACGTTCTTCAGCCCGTTAATCCGGTGCATGTCGTCGTCGATCGTGAGGCCGAATATCGCCAGCAGGACGATCCCCTGCCCGGCGCCGAAGTAGCCGCCGTAGACGCCGCACAGATAGCCGAGCACGATCGTCAGCGGGCCGCCGTCACCGTGTCGCTTGTCCGGATGGCGATGGCGATCGAGCCAGCGCCCGAGCTGCGGCTGCAGGATCACGAGCACGAGCGCGAGCGCGATCATCGCTGGCACGATCTTCTCGAAGGCCGAGGCCGGCAGCACGAACAGCAGCGCGGCGCCGGTGATCCCGCCCAGCAGCGAGCCGAAGCCGTAGCGCAGCACGCGCGAGCGCTGGCCTCTCAGCTCGCGACGATAGCCGTAGGCGCTTGACAGCGCGCCCGGCGCGAGGCCGAGCGAGTTGGAGACGTTCGCGGTGATCGGCGAGTAGCCGATGCCGAGCAGGACTGGAAAGGTGATCAGCGTCCCGCTGCCAACGACGGCGTTGATGCTCCCCGCCGCGACCCCCGCGACGAAGACGGCGAGCGCCTGAAGCAGGCTCACGCGGACGTGCCGAGCGGGCTCAGTCCGGCACCTCGACCGGCTCGAGCACGCCGAGCAGCTCACCGACGCGGCAGACGAGCAGCCGCTCTTCGTCGACCTCGACCCACGCGCCGGCCGAGGCGGGGAAGACGACGTGGTCGCCGGGTCTGACCGGCATCGTCACGCCGACGTGCTGCCACCAGTCGAGGCCGGTGCCGACCGCGAGCACGATCCCATGCTGCGGTGGCGGCTCATGGGTGCCCGCGGGAACGACGAGGCCCGACTCGCGAACGCGGTCGGGCTCGAGCTCCTTGATGACGACCCGGTCGAAGAGCGGGCGCAGTTGATTTCGCACGGAAGACGTCTTCACGCACCGGAAGGATAAGGAGCCCGACTCAGAGCATGGCGTTCTGAGCCGGGCTCACCTCCCACCCACGGACCACGAAGGGGTCAAGGTCCGTGGGCGTTGCGGGCCGGCAGAGGGGAGCTGCCGGCCCGCGATCCCGTTCCGCCCGGGCACGGGGGGTTGCGAGCGGGAACGGAACGGGAAACTTGTGCGACTGGGCTAGTGGAGCAGTTGCTGGAGCAGCGCGCGGGGGTCGATCTGCTGGCCCTGGCTGGGATCGCTCGGGTCAGCCTGCTGGGGATCGACGCCCTGCTGTTGGGGGTCGGTGCCCTGCTGCTGGGGGTCGACGCCCTGTTGCTGGGGGTCGGTGCCCTGCTGCTGGGGATCCACGCCCTGCTGCTGGGGATCAACGCCCTGCTGCTGCGCCTGCCCGCTGCCGTCCGAAGCCGAGGCCGGCTGGGTGCCGAGCGTGACCGTCACCGTGTGAGTTGAGCCGCCGCTCTTCACCGTGACAGGCACCTTGTCGCCGACCATCTTGGCGTTGACGAGGCCTGACAGCGCGTCGGGGCCGTCGATCGCCTTGCCGTCGAAGCTGGTGATCGTGTCGCCGGCCTTGATGCCGGCGTTGGCCGCCGGCCCGTTGGGCGTGACGCTCGCGACGACCGCGCCAGCGGTGCCGTCGGTCGTCGCGGCCATCGAGACGCCGAGGTAGGCGTGCTTGACCGAGCCGTTCTGCTCGAGCTGGTTGACGACGTTTCTGACCGTGTTCGACGGCGCGGCGAAGCCGATGCCGACGTTGCCCTCGTCGCTGGAGTCCTGCGAGCCGGTCAGGATCTGCGAGTTGACGCCGACGACCTGAGCGGCGTCGTTGAGCAGCGGGCCGCCCGAGTTGCCGGGGTTGATTGGCGCGTCTGTCTGCACGACGCCGTCGATCGTGAAGCCGTTGGGGGAGGAGATCTGACGGTTGAGCGCGGAGACGACGCCGGTCGTGAGCGTGCGGTCGAGGCCGAACGGGTTGCCGATCGCGAAGACCGGGTCGCCGACCGCGAGCTTGTCGGAGTCGCCGAACGTCAGCGGTCTATAGCTGCTGTTCGCCGTCACCTTCAACAGCGCGATGTCAGTTGACTCGTCCTTGCCGACGACCTGCGCGGTCTGCGTCTTGCCGTCGCCGACCTTCACCGTGACATTCGCCGCGCCGTTGACGACGTGGGCATTGGTAACGATGTAGCCCTGCTTGGAGACGACGAAGCCGGAGCCGGTCGCGGTCCCGGCCTGCCCCGGGCTCTCGCTGAACGGGTCGCTGGAGGAGGACTGGGCCGTGAGGTCGGAGGTGACGAACGCGACGGAGTCTCTCGCGAGGTTGTAGACCTGCTTGGCGTCCAGGCCGCTGGTGGCGGAGACGCTGAGTGCATCTGGCTGTGTCGTGGACGGCTCGACGACGGTCTTGGTCGAACCGCCCCCGTCACCGACCACGCCGACGACCGCAGCACCGCCCGCGGCGCCGAGGACTGCGGCCGCAGTGAGAGTGACGATTGTTCTTGGCGTGTTCATGGAGTTCAGAATGCGCCAACACTCTGAGCTTCCACTGAATGAATTCTCAAGGGGGGCGAAAGGCTGCTAAGAGGAACCTGAAGGCCGCCGCCGCGCCTAGTTCAGCCAGGAGCCCCCAAGCCAGCGCTCGATTTGCTTCGTCACCTTCTTCAGCGACGCAAGCGAGCCGATCGGCTCGCGCGGGATCTGCAGGCTGTGGTCATGCCCGGCCAGCTCGTGGAAGTCGATCAGCGCGCTGTCGCCGACCGCCTCCGGTCTCCACGTCGGGTCGTCGGTACCGCCGAACAGCAGCACCGGACGCGTCGCGCGCGTGATCGCAGCCGCGACCTCGGGGCGGTCGAGCAACGGCGTCAGCCAAACAGCCGGGAGCTCGCGATCGGCGACCAGCCCCGCGGCGTCGCTTGCGAGCGACTTGCCGATCACGACCGTCGTCGGCGCCGGCTCGTGGTCGAGCGCGCGCTGCGCGCGGTCGCGCATCCACGCGAACGGATCGCTCCCCGCCGGCGGCTCGTCGAGCACCTCCAGCACGCCAAAGCCCTTCGCGAGCGCCACTTCACGCGCGAACCACAGCAACGGGGCCCGCGTCGGATAGCGTGCGCCCGGCAAGATCACCACGCGCCGCTCGGCCTCGGGCCGGTGGAACGCGACGGGGAAGGCAGCCGGCTCGCTCATCGCCAGCAAGGCTAACGCCCGTCGCGCGTCGCCACCGGCGTCCGCGGGCCCGCGCAACCATGCGGGCGCCCGGCGGTTGTGGTGGTCGACGTTCACTTCCCCCTACAAGGAGCCTCGATGAAGATCATCGGCGCCGGACTCCCGCGGACCGCGACGACGACGCAGTGGATCGCCCTCAGAATGCTGGGGCTGCCCACCTACCACATGAAGGACATGATG
>DASYEC010000038.1:0-23529 GCA_036499225.1 Conexibacter sp. | reverse complement strand
TGTCGAGGAGTTCGGCCTCAAGGAGATGTACCGCTCTCCGAACGGCACGATCCGCAACATCCTCGGCGGCGTCATCTTCCGTGAGCCGATCGTCATCTCCAACGTCCCGCGCCTGGTGCCTGGCTGGACGAAGCCGATCGTGATCGGCCGTCACGCGTTCGGCGACCAGTACCGGGCCACGGACCTCGTCGTCCCCGGCCCGGGCACGCTGACCCTGACGTACACGCCCACCAACGGCGACCAGCCGATGGAGCTCGACGTGTACGACTTCCCGGGCGGCGGCGTCGCGATGGCGATGTACAACCTCGACGACTCGATCCGGGACTTCGCGCGCGCGTCGATGCGCTACGGCCTGAATCGTGGGTACCCGGTCTACCTGTCGACCAAGAACACGATCATGAAGAAGTACGACGGGCGCTTCAAGGACCTCTTCCAGGAGGTCTTCGAGGCTGAGTTCAAGGCCGATTTCGACGCTGCCGGGATCACCTACGAGCACCGCCTGATCGACGACATGGTCGCGGCGGCGATGAAGTGGGAGGGCGGCTACGTCTGGGCCTGCAAGAACTACGACGGCGACGTGCAGTCCGACACCGTCGCGCAGGGCTTCGGCTCGCTGGGCCTGATGACCTCCGTGCTGATGACGCCCGACGGCAAGACCGTCGAGGCCGAGGCGGCGCACGGCACGGTCACGCGGCACTACCGCCAGCACCAGCAGGGCAAGCCGACCTCGACCAACCCGATCGCGTCGATCTTCGCTTGGACGCGCGGCCTCGCGGCGCGCGGCCGGATGGACGAGACGCCCGAGGTCACGCAGTTCGCCGAGACGCTCGAGCGGGTCTGCATCGAGACCGTCGAGAGCGGCAAGATGACGAAGGACCTGGCGCTGCTCGTCGGCAACGACCAGCCGTTCCAGACCACCCAGGAGTTTCTCGCGTCGATCGACGAGAACCTCCAGGCGGCGATGAAGTAACACCCGCGCGTGGGCTGGCGGTCCCGCTGAACGCGGGACCGCCGACCCGCCTGCTCGAGCGGCAAGCGCTGCTAGCGTCCTCGAAATGGCCGCGCTGCCGCAGCTCCCGCTCTCCTCCAGCCATCGTGACCGGCTGATCGCCGGCCTCGCCGACTCAATCCGCGAGCGCGGCTACCGCGACACGAAGATCACCGACATCGTCGGCCACGCGCGCACCTCGCGGCGGTCGTTCTACGAGCAGTTCGAGGACCGCGACGCCTGCTACCTGGCGCTGTTCGACACGACCTCAGACCTGCTCGTCGCCGCGGTCGAGGCATCGGTCGACCCGGCGGCGCGCTGGCAGCAGCAGGTCGACCGCGCGCTTGGCGCCTATGTCGAGGCGATCGCCGCCGAGCCGGAGCTGACGGTCAGCTTCATCCGCGAGCTGCCAGCGCTCGGTGAGATCGGCGCCGCGCGCCAGCGCGCGACGATTGAGACCTTCGCGCGGCTGCTCGTTCGCCTTGTGGGGACCGAGAGCATGCAGCGCTCAGGCGTCGAGCCGGTGTCGCTCGCGAAGGCCGTGATGCTCGTCGGCGGGCTGCGCGAGCTGCTCGCGCACACCGTCGAGGCCGGTCACGACATCGGCGAGGTGCAGGCCGTCGCCGCCGACGTGATCAAGGGCGCTCTCGCGCCCGAGCACGCGAACGCGAACGCGGGCTGAGCGTTAGGGCGCGCGGCGGCGCGCCGATGGCGTGGGGCGCTCGGGCGGCGCACGTCAGGCCGCGCGGCGGCGCGCCGATGGCGTGGGGCGCTTGGGCGGCGCACGTCAGGCCGCGCGGCGGCGCGCCGATGGCGTGCGGCGCTCCGGCGGCGCGGGCTCGCCAGTTGCCGGACGGCCGAGCGGCGGCGCCGGCGTCAGGCCGCGAGCAGGCTGCGGACGGTCGCGCGCAGGACGGCTGGGGCTTCGGCGGCGTCGAGGCGGTCGGCGCGGACTTGGTCGCCGGCGTTGTGCATTAGCGCGAAGAGGGCGGTGACGAGCCAGTCGAGCGGGAGGTCGTCGCGGACCGTGCCCTCGGTGCGGCCGCGCTCGAGCAGGCGCTCGACGGTGCCCATCACCGCGGCGTGGCTGCTGTGCAGCTGCGCAGGCGAGAGGTGCTCGGCAGCGGCTGCGGCGACGGCGGCGTGACGGTCGAGGTGCGCCCATCCGGTATCGACGACGCGGTCGACCGCGTCGAGCGCCGGGCCGTCGTCGGGCGCGGCCGTCTGCAAGACGTCGTCGACGCCGCCGACGACCCGCGCGACGACCGCCTCGACGAGCTGCGGGAGTCTCGCGAAATGGGCGTAGACCGTCACGCGCGACACGCCCGCCTCCGTCGCGACCGCGGCGATCGTCAGCGGAGCGCCGCGCTGCAGCAGCCGCTCCGCCCCGTCGAGGATCGCCTCGACGTTGCGCTCCGCGGTCGCGCGGCGGTGGTCGGCGGCGGGCTGGGCCATGACGCGCGTCACGGTAGCGCAGCGGAGCGTGGGTTCCAGGAGGTCGTCATGGTCGCCGATGGGGATCAGTGCATGCCCACTCGCGCGCGGGGCGCGGGCGTGGGATCAGTGCACGCCCACTCGCGCGCCAGGCGCGGGCGTAGGGATCAGTGCATGCCCACTCTCGCGCCGGGCGCGGGCCGCACTGTGGGGAGCAGGACGACGGCGCCGATGGCGACGGCGGCGGCGATCGCGGCGGCGACGGTGAAGCCGTCGCCGTAGCCGGCGGCGAGGACGTCGGGGGTTGCTGTCGCGAGGCCGCCGCCGAGCGCCACTGCTGAGAACAGGGCGACGCCGATCGCGCCGCCGAGCTCGTGGGCGGTTCCCATCAGGCCGGCGGCGAGGCCCGCCTGCTCGTGGCGGACGTCGGCCATCGCGGCGACGCTGACCGCGACGAAGGCCGCTCCGACCCCGACGCCAAGCCCCACGAAGGCGGGCAGCAGATCAGTGGCGTAGCTCGCGTGGTCGGGCGCCGCGGCGAGGGCGGCGCAGGCGAACGCGACCAGCGCGAGGCCGGCGGCGACGATCGCGCGCGAGCCGACGCGTGGCAGCGCTCTCGATGCGACATGGGCGCCGAACAGCGTCGCGACGGCCAGCGGCAGGAAGGCGAGGCCTGTCTTCAGCGCGCCCCAGCCGAGCACCTCCTGGAGGTACAGGGTGTTGAGGAAGAAGGCGCCGACGAGGATCCCCGTCGCCCCGAGCATCGTCGCAGCGGCAGTGACGAGCGAGCGCACGCGCCACGTCGCTGGCGGGACGAGCGGCGCTGGCGCGCCTCGCTCGATCGCACCGAAGACCAGCAGCAGGATGACCGCGGCCGTGAAGAGGCCCAGCGTGCGGAGCGATCCCCAGCCATGGTCAGCTGCCCCCTGAAGGCTGAACAGCAACAGCCCCAGCCCGCCAACCGCGGCCGCCGCGCCGGGCAGGTCGAGGCGACGCACGACCGGCCGCTCGGGCGCGGGCGCGTGGCCGGTCGGGCCGGTGTGGAGGCCGGCGGAGGCATGGCCAGCGGGAGCGGCGTGGACGCCGACGATGGCGGCGCCGCCCGGGGCCGGACGCATTGCGGGACCTGCGTCGCCGGCCGGTGCGGCCACGACGTCGGGGGCGACGTGGTCGGCGCGGGCAGCGGCGGGCGAGACCACCTGACCGGCCGCAACCGCGTCGGTCGCCGCCTCGCGCGACGCCACCAGCGCGACGCCCGCGGCGACCGCGATGCCGATGGGGACGTTGATGTAGAAGACCGCACGCCAGCCGATCGCCGCTGTCAGGATGCCGCCGAGGAGGACGCCGGTGGCGGCGCCGGCGCTGGCGATCGCGCCCCAGACGCCGAGGGCGACGGTGCGTTGACGGCCGGCGTAAGCGGTGGTGACGGTCGAGAGGGCGGCGGGGACGAGCAGGGCGGCGCCGAGGCCCTGAAAGGCGCGTGAGGCGATAAGCGCGCCGGGCGACGGGGCGAGGCCGCTCGCGAGCGAGGCGGCGGTGAAGAGGGCGAGGCCGGCGAAGAAGACCGGGCGACGGCCGAGCAGGTCTGCGGCGCGGCCGCCGAGCAGCATCAGGCCGCCGGTGACGAGCACGTAGGCGGTGATCACCCATTGGAGGTCGGCGGGGGCCATCTTCAGGTCGGCGCCGATCGACGGCAGCGCGACGTTCACGACCGTGACGTCGAGGATGACCATGAACTGCGCCGCGCACAGCAGCACGAGCAGCGCCCACGAGCGTCGCGGCGCCGGCGCGAAGACCTCGCTGTGCTTGTGGCGGTGAGGGTGGTGGCTGGCTTGCGCCGGTTGGGCGTGCACGGGTACGGCCCTCCGAGTCGGTTTACGCGGCTGTAAACCGACAGGCTAGGACTGGTTTACACCCGTGTCAAGCCAGAAGTCTGAGCCGCAGCCGCGTCGCTCTCGGCAGGCGCTCGACGACGAGGTCGTAGGAGTCCTCGATCAGCTCGCAGACCATCTCGTCCGGCAGCGAGCCGTCGAGCGTGATCGTGTTCCACCAGCGCTTGTTGAGGTGGTAGCCGGGCTCGATCGCCGCGTGCGCGACGCGCAGCTGGACGGCGAGCTCGGGCTCGCATCTGAGGCTGATCGTGAGCGGCTCCAGCTCCATGCGGCTGAGCGCGAAGACCTTGCCGGCGACCTTGAAGACCGACACGCCCTCGCCGAACGGGAACGTCTCCTCGCTGCCCGGCATCGCCAGGCACGCCGCCTTCAGCTCCGCGGGGGTCATGCGGGGCAGCCTAGCCGCGGATAGCCCGGCTCGCGCGCGTTCACCAGTTCGCACCCGAACAGGCGGATCGCTCTCGCTAGGCTGCGAGCCGATGCGCGCTCGCTCCTCGTCCGTCGCCCGTCTGCATGTGCCGATCGCGCTGCTTGGGGTGCTTGCGACCGTCGCCGCCGCGGTAGCGGTGCTTGAGGCGTTCGTGCTGGGGCCGACGACGGCGCATGCGATCGAGCACGCCGACGAGCCACTGCTGCTCCACGTCCTGCTCGACTGGCCGCTGCCGCTCGCGCTGTCGGCGCTGGTCGGGATCGTGGCGATGCGCTGTGGGCGGGTGCTCGGCGCACGGTTGCGCGCGCAGCGACGGATCGCGCGCGGGCTCGTGCACGCACGTGCGACGACGCTGTGCGGAGAGCCGGTCGGGCTGCTCGACGACTCGCGGCCCGCCGCGTTCTGCGCCGGGCTGCTGCGGCCCCGCGTCTACGTCACGACCGGCGCCGCGAGCAGGCTTGGCGACGGCGAGCTCCGGGCGCTGCTCGCCCATGAGCGCCACCACGCGCGACGACGGGACCCGTTGCGCTCGCTCGTGCGCGAGCTGCTCGTCGAGAGCCTCTTCTTCCTGCCGGTGCTGCGGCCGCTGACGGCTCGCCGGGCGACCGTCGACGAGCTGCGGGCCGATGCCGCCGCGGTCGCCGCCTGCGGCGGGGACGTGCGGCCGGTCGCGGGGGCGCTGCTCGCCTTCGGGGGATCAGACGACATGCGCGGGCCGAGCATCGACCCCGAGCGGGTCGACCAGCTCGGCGGCGTGCGACGCGCGTGGCGGGCGCCGAGGCGGGCGCTGTCGCTCGCCGTCGTCGCGCTCGCCTGCGCCTTCGCGATGGCGCTGCTCGCGTTCGAGCACGGCGCCGGCCGCGCCGCCGACCCGCGCGAGCTGCACACGCTCGCCTCCGCAACAGTGACAGTCACCGCCTCGGTCGTGCTGCTCTGCGCGGCGGTCGCCGCGCGTGTCCAGCGTCGGCGGCGGCCGCTTGTGGAGGCGGCGGCGTGAGCATGCTCGACCAGCGCAGGCGAGCCCGCGGCAGCCTCGCCCGAGACGGCGCCGACCACGCGCGGGAGCGGCAGCGTGCGTAGCGACGTGAGCGATCCGCTCGATCCGCCGCCGGCCGTCGTCGGGCTGGAGCGGGAAGCGCTGGAGGAGGTGTGGGCGCGGGGCGACGGGGAGGCGACCGTCCGAGAGGTGCTCGACGCGCTCAACGCGCGCAGCACTCGCGACCGTGCGTACACGACGTTGATGACGACGCTCTCCCGCCTGCATGGCAAGGGGCTGCTCGTCAGACGGCGCGAGGGGAAGAGCGACTTCTACCGCGCCGCGCTCACGCGCGAGCAGTACCTCCAGCGGCGCGCTCGCGCGGAGGTCGACGCGCTCGTCGGCGAGTACGGCGACGCGGCGCTCGTCCACTTCGCCCGCCAGGTCGGGGAGCTCGACGCGGAGCGGCTGGCCGAGCTTCGACGGCTCGCGGGCGACGTCTGACGGCGCGCGCAAAACGGCGCGTGGATCGGCGACGGCGGGCTGGGCTGCGCCGCGCTGCGCTGCGCTGCGCTCGACGGCGCGCGGCACAGTCGCCCTGACACGCAAACGAGGCGACCGTGCGGTCGCCCCGTCGCGATGCCGGCGGCCCCACCGGCAAGCTTCATCACCACGGCAGGAGGCGGCGCAGCCGCCCTCGCCGTGGAATCGACGCGGGGCGCGCCAAGGCAGCCCGCCCCGCGCATAACTCACCGCAGCGTCAGCTTCGTGCGGTGGCCGCCGGCGACGAGCGTGTAGGCGCCCTTCGACAGCGTGGCGTGCGCGGTCAGCGTCAGGCGGCCCTTGCGGGAGACCTTGGCGCGGGCGACCGTGCGGCCGCGATGGACGAGCGCCGCGCGTTGAGCACGGGCGCTTGCGTAGGCGACGACGCAGTGGACCGACTTCTTGCCGCTCAGTCTGCACGAGACCTTTGCGTCGCGGCCGGCCGGGCCCTGGGCGCCGTCTCTCCCGGCCGAGCCTGTCGCACCCGTGGCGCCGATCGCTCCCGCCACACCGGTCAGGCCGGCCGGGCCAGCGGCGCCAGCCTCGCCACTCGGGCCAGCTGCGCCCGCTGCCCCGTCCCGGCCGTCCCGGCCGTCAACGCCATCGTTGCCAGCCGCGCCATCGCGGCCGTCCACCCCGTTGACGCCGTTCGCCCCGGACGGCCCAGCGGCCCCGCTGCCGCCGACCTTGCTCGGCACCATCCCGTTGAGCACGGCGAAGATGTCGGTCTGGTCGATCGTGCCCTGGATGTTCGCGGCCTGCGGGCCCGACGCCCACACCGGGACGGTCGCGCCGGTGTGCGCCTGGGAGCCGGCCGTCGCGGCGCCGTCGCCCGTGTCCGCGGTGCCGTACGCGAGCCGCAGCGGCGCGCCGTCGACCGTCTGCACGGTCGCGTACGCGGCGCCGGTCGCCGGCTTCGTGCTCGCGCTGATGATCTGCGACGTGTGCGAGTGGTCAGCGGTCACGACGATCAGCGTGTCGGGATGCGTGCGCTGGAACTCCTGCGCGATGCCGACCGCCTCGTCGAGCTGCAGCAGCTCGCCGAGCTGGCCGCAGACGTCGGCGGCGTGGTCGCGCTTGTCGACCGAGGCGCCCTCGACCTGAAGCGTGAAGCCGTCTGGGTCGTCGTCGAGCAGCTCGATCGCCTTGCTCGTCATCGCCGCCAGCGACGGCTCGCTCGCGGGCCGCTGGTCCTCCTGGCAGCGGACGTCGGTCCCGCCGCCGTTGACGTTTCTGTCAAGCGTCGCGGCGTTGTCGGTGAGCCACTTGTCGGTGCGCGCGAAGAGCGGTCTGAACTCGGTCGTCATGTTGCTGTCGTGGAACAGCCCGAGGACCTTTCTGTCGCCGTCGAGCGACTCGATCGCGTCGAGCCCGGCCGCGTTGCTCACGTACGTGTAGCCGTTGTCCTGCGCGTAATCGAGGACCGTGTCCGTGCTGTTGTCGAGCGTCTGCATGTACTTCGCGCGGGCGCCGCCGAGGTAGAGGTCGAAGCCCTCGTCGACCTGCTGCTCGGCGATCGAGCCGCGGCCGCCGGCTGCCTTCGTCTCCTGCGGGCAGGTCGTGCGCGTGTCGGCCGGGCCCATGCAGGAGCGCTGCGATATGTGCGCGCTCGGCGCGGCCGGCGTCGCGTCGGTGATCTCGGCGGTCGAGACGTTGCCGGTCGCCTTGCCGGCGTCGCGCGCGATCTCGAGGAAGGTGCGGTAGCCGGCGTTGGAGCCGGGCACGTTGTCGGCCGCGGAGGGAGCCTGTGAGAGGCGGTTGTCCTGCGTCCGTCTGCCGGTCGACCACGCGGTCGCGGTCGGCGCCGAGTCGCCGGCGTAGTTCGGCTTCCAGTTGGGCCCGGTCCCCGCTCTCAGCACATAGTGAATCGAGCTGCCGCGGAACGGCAGCGCGTCCATGTTCAGACGGCCAGCGGCGCCCTTGCCGTAGTAGCGGCCGCTAGTCACCTCGGAGTCGCCCATGCCATCGCCGATGAAGAGGATCACGTTTCTCGGGCGTGAGGAGTCGATCTTCGCGGCGAGCGCTGCCGATCTGTCATCTGGGTTGATGGCACCGATCGCGACGCCGCCAGCGGCGATCGCGCCGGTCGCGCCGAGCAGGGCGACGGCCGTCAGGGCACGTTTTCTCATGCGGCAAAGCTCCCTTGAGGGAAGAAATGGGGGTCGCCGCGTACGCTCCCGCTTTCTACTACAGCTTGTAGTTGATGACTTGTGACGCCGCCGTGAAGGTCTCGTGACCGACGGCGTGCGAGGCGAGGCGACTGCCGGGCGGGCCGGGCGGGGCCGGGCGGGGCCGGGCGGGGCCGTCTACCCGGCGACCGGCCTGCCGGCGACCGGCGCGGCGAGCGTCAGGTGACGGCGCGACGGCTTCGCCGCGTAGAGGCCGTGGTCGGCGCGCGCGAGGCAGGCCTCGAGCTTCTCGTCGCGGCGCCACGTCTCCAGCCCGTACGTCCACGGCGCGTCGTGCGCTCTCGCGAGCCGCCGCACGACCCGCTCGGCGTCGTCGCGCGAAGCGCGCGGCAGCAGCACGACCAACTCGTCGCCGCCGTAACGGGCGAGCACGTCGCGCGGGCGCAGGACCTCGGCCCATGCCTTCGTCACGTCGATCAGCAGCTGGTCGCCGGCGGCGTGGCCGCCGCGGTCGTTGACGGTCTTGAAGCCGTCGAGGTCGATCAGCACCAGCGCGACCGTCGACGCCTCGCGCCGCGCGACCGCCTGCTCGCGCCGGGCCGCTCTCTCGAAGCCGAAGCGGTTGAGCACGCCAGTCAGCGGGTCGGTATCGGCCTGCGCGTGGAGCCGCTCGACGAGGTGGCCGACGACGCCGACGACAAGCCAGACGGTCGCGATCACCGAGACCCACACGGTCAGCCCCGACGGCAGGCTGGAGGCGATCACGGCGACGCCGAGGCCGACGGTCATCAGGAGCGCGTGAAGGCGCGCCTGGCGCTGCGGCATGAACAGCGTCACGTAGACGCCGATCCAGGTCAGCACGAAGCCGGCGAGCAGCTCGCCGGCCGGCGTCGAGGAGCGGCCCGCCATCGCGCAGGCGGCGGCGATCGCGATCACGATGTCGCCGTGGATCAGCCACGACGGCGTGCGCTTGCCCAGCACGAGCATCAGCACCGCCAGCGCGGCGGCGCAGCCAGCGACAGCGAGGTTGAGCGTCGTTGGCGCGCCGGTGCTAAGCGGGAAGAGCGCGGCGAGCAGACAGACGACCGCGGCGCCCGCGTTCATCAACGCCAGCGTTGCCACCTCGACCGGCAGGACACCACGACGCACGCGCGTGAGAACGCCCATACCCACGATGATCGGTGAATGGGCGGCGGACTTGAGCGCAGGGCAGTCGGTGTAGGCGCCCGCACTTCCGTCGCGACTCCCCGATCCGACAGTTCACCGCGCTGGCGGATGGGGGTATGAACGCCACGTGTCGAACGATTCCCGCATCTCACGGCGCGCCCTGATCGGCAGCGGCGCCAGCATCGCCGTCAGCGCGCTCGCGCTGAACACCGCCGCCGCGCAGGGACGCAACGCCTCCCCGCTCATCCGCGGCGGCAACGGCCCGCACGACCTGCTCGGCCATGAGGGCCCCGCCCGCCGCCCCGCCCACGCCACGCGCGGCAGTTGGCAGCTGCCCGCGCACGACCTCGCGGCGACCCGCGACGGCGGCGCGCTCGACGGCGCGAGAGTCCGCTGGAGAGCGACCTTCAGAGGCGGCGTGCCGGCCTCGGCGGCGGTCTTGGGCGGCGTCGTCTACGCCGCCTCGGCCGACGGCGTCGTCTCAGCGCTCGCGCTCGCTGACGGCAGAGCGAAGTGGCAGACCGCGCTGGGCACCGCGAAGTACGGCAGCGGCGACGACGTCCGCCAGCTCGGCTTCTTCTCGGGCGTCGCGCTTGCCGGAAGCCACGTGATCGTCGCCTCCGACCGCGCCCGCGCGCTCGACGCGCGCACCGGCCGCGTCCGCTGGGCGACGAAGCCGCTGCGCAGCGCGACAAGCGACGACTACTTCTGGGGGCTGCCGGTCGTCAGCGGCGGGATTGTGCTCGTCGGCTCGGGCTCGGGCGCCGAGCTGCCGACCGCGCGCGGGCGTCTGACCGCCTACCGGCTGCGCGACGGCCGGCTGCTGTGGAGCACCGCCACGGTGCCCGAGGGCGCCAACGGCGGCGGGCTGATCGGGCCGGTCTCGGTCGACCCGCGCGCTGGCCTCGCCTACGCCGCGACCGGCTCGCCGTACGAGGCGGTCCCCGGCGACAACCCGGGCACCTGCTCGCTGATCGCCTTGCGGCTGCGCGACGGCACGGTCGTCTGGCAAGACCAGGTCCACCCCGCCGACACACAAGGCTTCGACTTCAACAGCGCGCCGGTGATCGTCGGCCGCCGGCTGATCGCGACCGCGAAGGACGGCGTCTACGCCTGGGACCGCGTCCGCCGTAAGCGGATCTGGCATGTCCAGCTGACGGACCCGCTCGCCGGCGGCCTCCCCTCCGCCGGTCCGACCGGCGGGCCGGAGGGCGGCCCGATCGCGACCGACGGCCACAGCGCCTTCGTGCTCTCCAACGACATCGACAGCGGCGGATGCGTCGCCGCCGCGGTTGCCGTCGCGACCGGCAAAGTCCGCTGGCGCACGCCCCTCCCGGCGCCGACCTTCGCCGCGCCCGCGCTCGCCGCCTCGCGCACGCTCTGCGTCGCGGGCTCGGACGGGACGCTGCGGCTGCTCGACACCGTCCACGGCAGAGTCCTCAGCGAGACCGCGCTGGGCGAGCCGAGCGCGGCGGCCCCAGCGATCGGCGGCGGCCGGCTTGTGGTCGGGACCGGCGCGCAGCCGTTCATCCCGGGCGAGTCGCTGGTCTGCGTCGGTTAGGGGGCGCGGCGGGATCCTGACGAAATCTTGATCCCGCCGCGGCCGATCTTGACGCGGCATCGACGGGGGCGGCGGGATCTTGAAGGTCGTCCTGCCGCCTTCTCAACGAGGAGCAACGATGCGCCTTGCGAGCCCTCACCGTCACCTGCTGCACGACGCCCGTTCCGGCTCACCTGCCGACGGCGTCAGCCCGGCGATGCCTGTCGCCGCCCAGCCACAGCTGACCGTCACTCCGTCGCTGGCCGACCGCGCGCGGGTGTCGCTGCGCCACGGCGGCCTCGACCACCGCATAGCGAGCGGCGAGTCGATCTCGGTCGATCGCGGGATGACGGTCCGCGCCTGGCAGCTCACCCGTCCACGCATGCGCCGCCAGCTCGCTGACAGCCTCGAGCGAGTCGTCCACGACAGCGACGAGATGCTGCCCGGCGAGAAGTCCGACGTAAAGGCGCGCCACCTCGAGGTGCGCGTCGCGCGCGGCGAGCTGCTGTGGCTGGCGGCGCGGCTGCGCGACGACCGCCCGGCCCGTGCGCAGGGCGTCGCGCTCGTCTCCGAGCTGCTGACGGACGGAAACAGCCCGCTGTATATGACCGGCACCCGCCACGAGCTGTGGCGCGCCGTCCACGCCGCGACTGAGGCGCTGGACTAGCCCACCGGGCCATACGTGACGCGCCGGGCTGCGGCGCGTCGCTCGCGCCAACGACGGGCCGGCCGGTACGCTCGGTCCATGTTCCGGTGTGCCCTGCTTGCGGGAGCGGCCGCCGTGGCCGGGCTGATCGCCCCCACGGCGGCCGGCGCCGCCGCGACGAGCCCAGCCCAGGCCGACGCCGCCCTGCGCGGCGCGCTGCGGGCCGTCGTCACCGCGCCGGGCGGGCCGCCCGGCGCGATCGCTGTCGTGCAGCGAGGCTCCAGCCGCCACGTCGCCCGAGCCGGCGTCGCCGATCTCAGAACGAGAAACGCGTGGCGGATCGACGACCACATGCGGCTCGCGAGCACCGCGAAGGCGTTCAACGGGGCTGTTGCGTTGTCGCTCGTGCAGCAGGGCCGGCTCGGGCTTGACGACACGATCGGCACGTGGCTGCCGACGCTGCCGGCGGCCTGGTCAACGATCACGTTGAGCGAGCTGCTGCATCACACGAGCGGCTTGGCGAACTACACCGCCAGCCCCGGCTTCCAGAGAGCGCTCGGCAGCAACCTCAGACGCCGCTTCACGCACATGCAGCTTGTCGGCTTCGTCGCCAGAGACCCGCTCGCCTTTGCGCCTGGGAGCGCCTACGCCTACTCGAACACGGACAACATCGTCGCGGGGCTGATGACCGAGGCCGCGGCGAGAACGCCGTACGCGCAGTTGCTGCGCAGCGAGGTCTACGCGCCGCTCGGGCTGCACGCGACGACGCTGCCGAGCGGGTGGCGGCTGCCGCGGCCGCTCGCCCGCGGCTACGACTTCGCCACCTCGTCCGCCCCTCCGGTGGACGTCAGCGAGGTGCTGTCGATGTCGGGCGTCTGGGCCGCCGGCGGGATCCAGTCGACGCCAGCCGACGTCACGCGCTTCGTCCGCGGCTATGTCGGCGGGCGGCTGTTCGGGCCGGCCGTTGCGCACGCGCAGCGCACGTGGGTCAGAGGCAACTCCGACCCGCAGGGGCCGGGCGTCAACAGCGCCGGCCTCTCGCTGTTCCGCTACCGCGTCGGCTGCGGCACGGTCTACGGCCACACCGGCAACATACCGGGGTACACGCAGTTCATCGCCGCGAGCAGCGACGGCAGCCGCTCGATCACGCTGTCGGTCAACACGCAGCTGAGTGACGGCAGCGGCTCGCCACGCGCCTTCCACCTGCTGCGCAGAGCGTTCGCGCGCGGCGCGTGCGCGGCACTGGCCGGCGGCTGAGCGCGCGTCGGCACGCAAACGGGTAGATGGTCGGCTGACGCGAGCAGTTGCGATGACCCACCCCAGCAGCGACGATCAAGCGATGAGCGACCAAGTGGTGAGCAAGACGAGCCCGCGCACGGTCGACGAGACGGTCGCCCGGCTGATCGACCTCGTCACGGATCGCGGCCTGCGGCTGTTCGCCGTGATCGACCACGGCGGCGCGGCACGCGACACCGGCCTCGCGTTGCGCGACACGAAGGTCGTCGTCTTCGGCAGCCCGCAGGCCGGGACGCCGGTGATGGACGCCCATCCGCTTATGGCGCTCGACCTGCCGCTGAAGGTGCTCGTGTGGGCCGCCGACGACGGGACGACGACGGTCTCCTACACCCCGCCGGCGACGCTCGTCGCCCGCTATAGCCTGGCCGCCGAGCTGGCCGCCAGATTCGCGGCGATCGACGCGATCACCGACGCGCTCGTCGCGGCGTAAAACAGCCCAGGCGGCGTGCGCCTTACGGCGTCGCCAGCATCACGTCCGACGCCTTGACGATCGCGATCACCTCGCTGCCGGGTCTGAGGCCCAGATCGTTGATCGCCTCTACGGTGATCGACGCGACGAGCCTGTGGCCGGCGACCTCGAGCTCGACGTTGCCGATCGCCGCGCCCTCGTTCACTCTCGTCACGGTGCCTCCCAGCTGGTTGCGCGCGCTGAGTCTCATGAGGCCCTCCTCGGGCAGTCTGTTGGAACGCTGTGTGCTGCTCGCCTTCCCGATGGCGACACGCTTCACGCACGCCATCGCCCCGCAGCCGCTCGTCGAGAAACGACCCGGGGCGGGTGGCTCGCGCCACCCGCCCCGATGTGTGTCAAACGGTGCTGCTGCGCGACTGCTGCTTACTTGAAGCGAACGACGCTGGCCACCGAAGCGGCCGCGCTGCCCGTGTGCGAGATCGCGATGCGCAGCGTGTATCTGCCGTGCAGCGCTCTGCTCGTCTTCAGCGTCGTGGCAACCGTGCCCTTCTTGACCACCGCGCGGGTGTTCGCGAGGACCTTGTTGCCCTTGACGAGGCGGAAGCGGAGCGCCGTGGCGCCCTTTCTCGCGTCCTTGCCCGTCACCTTGCACGCGACCGTGATGTTCTTGCCCTTCGAGGCGGTCGTGCACTTGACTCTGATCGAGGGCTTGGCCGGCGTGGTTCTTCTGCCGGAGCCAGCGCCTCTTCTAGAGCCTCTGTCGCCGCCCTGGCCGCCCTGGTCGCCGCCGTCGCCCTGGTCGCCGCCGTCGCCGCCCTGGTCGCCGTTGCCGCCCTGGTCGCCGTCGCCCGGGTTGCTGCCGTCGTCGCCGCCGGTCGGGGGCGTCGCCGGCGTCGCGCCGCTCGGCGTGACCGTCGGAGCCGTTCTTGTGACGAGACCGGTCGTCGGGTCGAGGTAGACCTTCGGAGCACGCGCCGCATCAGGCGCGAAGTCGAACATGTTGCCCAACGAGCCTGCACGTGCATCGAACGACTGGTTGCCGATCCGGCCGAGCTGCCAGTTGTCCTCGATGAACTTCATGATCGAGGTCTGGTCGGTGATCTGGTGGTCGACGAAGTTCTGCTTCGCGAACGGGGAGATCACCAGCATCGGCTGGCGCGGGCCGTAGCCACAACGGTCCTGGTACGCGGTCGGGTCTCTGACGTTGCCCTTGGCGTCCAGCGTGTTGCCGCATCTGCCGGCACCGCTGAGCGTGTCAGCAGCAGCGGAAGAAGCGTTGACGATCGGCGACATCTGGTGGTCGTACCAGCCGTCGGAGTCGTCGTACGCGATCACGATCGCGGTGCTGTTCCACTCCGGCGACTCCTCGATCGCGTCGACGGCACGCGCGATGAAGCGCTGCTCGTCGAGCGGGTCGGAGTTGCCGGGGTGACCGTCCTCGAACTGCGCCGCCTTCAGGAACGAGACAGCCGGGAGGTTGTCGTTCGCAAGAGCGGTGTCGAAGTCGGTCAGGTCGTACTGGTGGTTGACCTTGTCAGCAGCCGGCGTGCTGGCGGGGTCGTCCTGGCCGATGACGTCGGCCGACGCGGGCGCCGTGTGATGCAGGTTGGCCGTCTCCGGGTAATACGCGAAGGGCTCGTGGTGCGGCGAGTAGTCGTTGCTGGCGCCGCCGGCGACGTTGACGTGTCTCGACGCGCAGACGGCTCTGCCGCTGGCGTCATGACTCGTCGGACGGAATCCGCCCTCGAACCAGCCCCACGTGAGGTGGTGGTCGGAGAGCATGTCGCCGACGTTCTGCGGCGCGGTGCCCGGAGCGCGGGCCGGGAACGACGCGCTGCCAGCGGCGCAGTCGTCGTTCGCGGTCGACGGGTCCGGGTCGCCGTTGATGGTGCCGTTCTCGATGCCGCCGCCCGTCGCCGGCGAGACGCCATGCGTCTGGCCGCTGACGAGGTTGATAGCGCCCACGGTCGACGGACCGAAGTTCGTGTCGTAGGAGTTGTCGCTCATCGAGAAGCTCTGAGCGAGGTTCCACAGACCCGTGACGGTGTTGCCGTCGAAGTAGTCCATGACCATCTTGGGGTCGCAGCCGGTGCCGGTCGCGCCCGTTCTCTCGACGAAGCGGTCCATCAGACCGCCGTCGAAGGCCGACTCCTCAGCGCCGTACCCGTGGTTCTGTGAGCACGTCACCGCCTGCGAGCGGTCGAGCCGCTGCGGGTTGACCGAGTTCGGGTTGCTGGTCAGCAGCCCGTCCGTCAGCCCGTTGATCGACGGCGTGTTCGCCTTCGCGTGGAAGGCGGGCTCGCCGGCCGGGTTCGTGGCGTTCGGATACGTGCCGAAGTAGTGGTCGAACGACTCGTTCTCGTCGAACAGCACCACCACGTGCTTAATCGGGGTACTCGAAGGTGGCGACGTCGGCGAGGAGTCAGCGCTGGCGACGGCGATACCCGCCACCGCCATCCCCGTCACGAGACCACCGCACGCAAGAGCCTTGAGCTTGCGCAAGAGAATTGATCCTTTCCTGGGCGGTCCTTCGGGGGCCGGTGGCGTGCGCTCACACCGCCCCGATGGGCGCCGCCCGGCGTTATCGTGACCGCGATTTCCTGGACGGATGTCGCAACACCGTGACGCGACTGTGAACCTGATGTAAGCGTGTCTTTAGAGTTCGCTCATCCTCAGGTGAAACGTCAGCGCGCGAGCCAACAAGCCGTTTGGCGCGCCCGCCCAGAGGGAAGAGCGCGCCACAGTCCGCGCTTGTCGCGCAGCAGCGGATTCCGTGAACGAGCGGTGAGCCGGTCGTGAAGCTCTCTGCACGTTGAGCTGTCGCGTGCACCGGGGCAAAAGGGGGTACCCCGGGGCAACGGGCACAACACACCAGGAGCAACCGCAGCGCATCGCGAAATCGGAGGACCGACATGAGCACCGTCGCCCACGACACCGACCTTGAGACCGTCGCCGCGCTGGGCCAGCAGCTGCGCGTCGACAGCATCCGCGCGAGCACGCAGGCCGGGTCGGGGCACCCGACGTCGAGCATGTCGGCGGCCGACCTGACGGCGGTGCTGATCACGCGCCACCTGCGCTTCGACTGGGCTCACCCGGAGCGGCCGATCAACGACCGCTTCGTGCTCTCCAAGGGACACGCGTCGCCGCTGCTGTACGCCGCGTACAAGGCGGTCGGTGCGATCGACGACGCGGAGCTGATCTCGACCTACCGCCAGCAGGGCAGCCGGCTGCAGGGCCATCCGACCCCGCAGCTGCCGTGGGTCGACGTCGCGACCGGCTCGCTCGGGCAGGGCATGCCGATCGCCGTCGGGATCGCGCTCGCCGGCGCCCGGCTCGACCAGCTGCCCTACCACGTCTACGCGCTCTGCGGCGACTCCGAGATGGCGGAGGGGTCGATCTACGAGGCGCTCGACAAGGCCTCCTTTTACGGCCTCGGGAACCTGACGGTGATCGTCGACGTCAACCGGCTCGGGCAGCGCGGGCCGACCGAGCTGGAGTGGAACCTGCACGCCTACCGCGCGCGCGTGGAGGCGTTCGGCTGCTCGGCGATCGAGGTCGACGGCCACGACGTCTTCGCGATCGACGACGCGCTCACCGTCGCGCGCACCTCCGAGCGCCCGACCGTCGTGCTCGCCAAGACGGTGAAAGGCCAGGGCTACTCAGGGACGGCGAACAGAGAAGGCAGACACGGCAAGCCGCTCACGCCTGTGGAGGCGGCGGCCGCGATCACGGAGCTCGGCGGCATGCGCGACCTGAGAGTGACGGCGCCGATGCCGATCGAGTCGGCCAGCGGCGAGCGCGAGCAGTTCCAGCTCGGCCAGCCGCACGCTGCCCTGTCGCTGCCGAGCTGGGAGGTCGGCTCGTCGGTCGCCACGCGCGACGCCTTCGGCGCGGCGCTCGACGCGCTGGGGAGCGCGCGCCCGGACGTCGTCGTGCTCGACGGCGAGGTCGGCGACTCAACCCGCACGCTCGAGTTCGCCAAGGCCCATCCCGAGCGCTTCTTCGAGATGTTCATCGCCGAGCAGCAGCTGGTCGCGAGCGCGATCGGGGTCGCGACGCGCGGCTACCGCGCGTTCGCCGCGACCTTCGGCGCCTTCTTCTCGCGTGCCTATGACTTCGCGCGGATGGACGGCGTCTCCCAGGTCAACGTCTGCTTGGTCGGCTCGCACGCTGGCGTCGAGATCGGTGCCGACGGGCCTTCGCAGATGGCGCTGGAGGACATCGCCTCGATGCGCGCGGTGCACGGCTCGACCGTCCTCTCACCCGCCGACGCGACGACGACCGCGGCGCTCGTCGCCGAGATGGCCGACTGCCCAGGGCTGTCGTACATGCGCACGGTGCGCGGCGCCTACCCGGTGATCTATCCCGACGGCGAGGCGTTCGCGATCGGCGGCTCGAAGACGCCGCGCGGCGCTGCGGAAGATCAGGTCGCGCTGATCGGCACCGGCGTGACCGTCTACTCGTGCCTGGAAGCGGCCGACATGCTCGCCGCCCAGGGGATCTCCGCCCGCGTGATCGACGCCTACTCGATCAAGCCGATCGACGCCGCGACGTTGCGCGAAGCCGCGCGCGTGACCGACGGCCGGCTCGTCGTCGCCGAGGACCACCACCCCGAAGGCGGCCTCGGCTCGGCCGTGCTCGAAGCGCTCGCCGACACCGGCGCGGTCCCCGTCGAGCACTTCACCCACCTCGCCGTGCGCAACCTGCCGGCGTCCGCGACGAGCGCGCAGCAGCTCGATGAGGCGGGCATCTCAGCGCAGCACGTGACGGAGGCGGCGCGGGGATTGGTGCGACAGTAACCCAATGCAAGAGACCTGGACCGCCGTTGACCGGTACGTCGTCGACCAGCTGATCGGCGACGACCCGGTGCTCGACGCCGCGCTCGCCGACGGCGAGGCCGCTGGGCTGCCGTCGATCTCCGTGACCGCGCCGCAGGGGAAGCTGCTGCACCTGCTGGCGAGAACGATCGGCGCGCGGTCGATTCTCGAGCTCGGGACGCTGGCCGGCTACAGCACGATCTGGCTGGCGCGGGCGCTGGGCGACGACGGCCGGCTGGTGTCGCTCGAGGCGGACGCGGGCTACGCCGAGGTCGCGCGCAGAAACGTCGCGCGGGACGGGCTTGACGGTGTCGTAGAGGTACGCGTCGGGCTGGCGATCGAGACGCTGCCACAGCTTGTGGAGGAGGGCGCCGGCCCGTTCGACCTTGTCTTCATCGATGCCGACAAGGACAACTACCCGGCGTATCTGCCATGGGCGATCGAGCTGACGCGACCGGGCGGCCTGATCATCACCGACAACGTCGTGCGCGACGGCCGCGTCGCCCAGGCGGCGACCGGCGACGTCCGCGTCGAGGGCGTCCGCCGCTTCCACGAGCTGCTCGCCGCCGAGCCGCGCGTCGAGGCGACGACGATCCAGACGGTCGGCGACAAGGGCTACGACGGCTTCACCCTCGCGCGGGTGCGCTGAGGCTCGCCGTTTGCACCGCCTGCGCGACTGCGCGAGGCTTGGGGGGACGATGCTTCGCCCTTGGCGCCCATCGGACCGTGACCGCTCGCGCGCTGTCGAGGGGTTGAAGCTCGGCTACCTGCAGGGCCGGCTGAGCACCGACACGTTTGAGGCGCGCGTCGCGACGGCGTACGAGACGCGCTCGAGCCGGACGCTGCGCGCGCTGCGCGCCGACCTGCGCGGCTGGCGCGCCCAGCTGGAGCACGTCCTGCGCGACGCGCGCGAGCCGGCGCCCGCTGCGCAGGCGCCGTCGCTGACGCTGATGCTCTCCCGCTGCGGCGCGACATGTCTGATCGCGGGCCGCAGCTCGTCATGCGACATCGTGCTCGCCAGCGACGCGGTCTCGCGCCGCCACGCGGTCGTCACGCTGCTCGACGACGGATGGCACGTCGCCGACCTCGGCTCGACCAACGGCACCTACATCGACGGCGCCCGCGTCGACAAGGCCCACGTCCAGCTCGGCCAACGGCTGACGCTGGCCGACACGGTCATCTACATCGCGTAAGCCCGCTGCGGCGAGCGCCCGCTCAACTCAGCTCAGCTCAGCGGGCGGACGAAGCGGGCGTCGAGACGGGTGAGGGCAAGCAGGCGGCGGGCGGCGCCGTCGCCCTGGACGACGGTGAAGCGGCGGTCGCCACGGGCGCGGTCGTCGAGCCGGATCAGCAGGCGCAAGCCGCTCGAGTCCATGAACGAGACGTTGCTGAGATCGAGCACGACCTTCTCGAAGCCGCGGTCGTAGAGACCGGTGACTTCGTCCTCGACGCGGCCCGTGGTCGCGATGTCCAGCTCGCCTGCGACGGCGACGATCACACGGTCTCGCTCCGGTGTTGACTCAACGGCGAACGGCGGGGCGAGAGCTTGCATGAGGTGATCGGTCATGGGTGGCCTCCCAAGGTCGGCGTCGTGCCCTCGAGGGGAACGGAGCACGATCGCGGGAGTCACGCTACCGGCTCAGAGCGAGCCAGCGGGAGAAATGTTGCTTTCCGACGCTTTTCAGTCGCGAGACGGCCGCGACGCGCGAATCAGGCGTCGGCGCTGGCGCTTAAAGCGCCGCTTTCTTCAACCGACACGTGCTGCTTAGCGACTCGCAAGGGCCGCATTAGCGTCCTCTCACACAGTGAAGGACCTCCTCCGCTTAGCGCGGGCCTCGCTGAAAGGACCCATCTGATCATCATGCGAAAACGAGCTCCCCTCGCCCTGTTTGTCACCGGCGCAGCCCTCTGCGGCATCTGCGCCTCAGCTTCGGCCGCGACAACCGACGACGTCGCGACGAGCGCCAACTGGGCCGGCTACGCAGCCAGCGTCGCCAGCACCGACGCGACGGCTTCCGACCCGCAGTTCTCGCGCGTCAGCGCCAGCTGGACCCAGCCGGCCGCTGACTGCTCCAGCGGCGCGGGCGACGCCGCCTTCTGGGTCGGCCTCGGCGGCGCCGGCGAGCAGTCCCAGGCGCTTGAGCAGGCTGGCACAGAAGCCAGCTGCGACGGCGCAGGGAACGCGACCTACAGCGCCTGGTACGAGCTGGTCCCGGCCGCTCCGGTGACGCTCGATCTCACGATCAACCCCGGCGACCGCATCTCCAGCTATGTAACCATCGACGGCACGCAGGTGAAGGTCTCGCTGACCGACCAGACGAGCGGCAAGTCGGCGACCAAGACGCTCGCGATGGACAGCCCCGACACCTCCTCGGCCGAGTGGATCGCCGAGGCGCCGTCGCAGTGCGACGCCGGGCTCAACTCCTGCCAGCCGGTCCCGTTGGCGAACTTCGGCAGTGTCTCCTTCACCGACGTCTCGGCGACGGCGGCAGGCCACACCGGCACGCTGACCGACCCCGCGTGGACCGCGCAGCCGATGCAGCTCGCGAGCGAGGCAGCGGCCGGCGCGGCGCCGACGACGGCCTCCGACGCGGGCGACGCCTTCGACGTCTCCGTCACTCCTCAGGCGACCGCCGACGGCAGCGACCCAGGCGGCTGGAGCGACGGGTCAGGCGGCAACTTCGGCGGTGGCTGGGACGACGGCAGCCAGGGCTGGAGCGACGGCAGCCAAGGCTGGGACGGCAGCAGCCAAGGCTGGAGCGACGGCAGCCAAGGCTGGGACGATGGCAGCCACGGCCGGGACGGGGACAGCGCTCCCTCCTACGGCTGGGACGGCGGCGGCGACACCGGCGCGATCCCCTTCGGCCTTCAGTAACCGGTCTCCACGACGACGCGGCCGGAGGCG
Source organism: Conexibacter sp. (assembly GCA_036499225.1). GTDB lineage: Bacteria > Actinomycetota > Thermoleophilia > Solirubrobacterales > Solirubrobacteraceae > Conexibacter. The sequence continues at coordinate 2,357 of DASYEC010000038.1, read as the reverse complement.
ACCGCCTTCTCGAGCTCGCGGTAGTCGCGCTCGTTCTGATCGGCATAGGCCTCAGCGAACTCCGCCAGCGCGCGGTCGAAGCTGGGGCCGCTGCCGAGGTAGCTGGCGATCGCGACCGCGTCGCCTGAGCGCGCGTGCGCCTTCGCCAGCGTCTTGCCGCAGATGCGCGCATAGAGCGTCATCGCGCGCGGGTCCATCGCCTCCACTATCGCCGAGCCCTTCTGGTCCCACAGCTGGCGGATGTAGAGGTCGCGCTTGACGCCGCCGAGGTCGGCGACGCGGATCCAGCCGAGCATGATGTCGCTCGCCGCCTGCATCAGCCGCTGGCCCTCGACGACCCGCTGCCCGTGGTTGGCGTACGAGCTCCTGCCGAGGAACGGCTCGAGCACCGACGGCTCCGCCTCCTTCATCTGCAGGAAGAGCGGGTCGTCGCCGTCGCGGCCGAGCAGCAGCATGATCCAGGCGCGCGTGCCGACGCTGCCGACGCCGACGACCTTGCGCGCGGCGTGGACATAGTGGAAGCGCTCCAGCAGCCGGCGCCGGTCGGCCGTCAGCGTGCGCCGGTAGGAGTGGAGCACGACCTTCACGAACTCCTCGAGCTGCTCGTGCTCGGCGCCCGGCGCGATCTCCTCCACTGGCACGATCAACGGCGGGTCGCTGACGATCCGCGGCTTGCCGTCGACGATGTGCGTCAGCTTCGAGAACGCACGCATGCTGTCCTTCGACTGGGCCTTCGCGACGTTGCGCTCGAACCGTCTGATCTGCTTGTGCGAGGCGGCCGACTGGACCGCCTCCTGCAGCTCCTCCAGCCCGACGCGGGCGTACCAGATGTCGAGGTTCTTCATCGCAGCGAACTCGGCCATCGCCTCGCGGTAGGAGGTCCCCACCATCGAGTTGACGCCGCGCCGCTCCTTCGCGTCGAAGCCACGGTCGCGGCCGGCGACGGCGAAGCTCGCGACGAGCCGCTTGACGTCCCACTCGAACGGCCCCGGCAGCGTCTCGTCGAAGTCGTTGACGCTGAAGATCATCTGCCGGTCGGGCGCGGCGAAGCCGCCGAAGTTGGAAAGGTGCGCGTCGCCGCAGAGCTGGACATGCAGCCCGGTGCGCGGCGAGTGGGAGAGGTCGGTCGCCATCGGGTACGCGGCGCCGCGGAAGTACGTGAACGGCGAGACGAGCATCCGCCCGTAGCGAACCGGGACAAGGTCCTGCAGCCGCGAGGCGGCCTGCTCTTCCAACAGGTCGACGGGGTTGGGCCGGCTCGGGGCCGGCTCCCACTCGCCGAGCGCAGACCGCGGCACGTCGGCGCGCGTCGCCTTGCCGCGGGCGGCGCGCTCCCCGACGGTCAGATAGGGCGTCGTCCGTGACCTGGATGGCGTTGCGTGATCTGTCTCGACGAGGACGGCCATCGACCTATCCTCGTCTTCTAACGGTATGAAATCCGGATCATCGATCGCGCGGTGTCCGGCACCGTCGCTGGCGCGGCGCCTTCGCGAGCCGTTTCTGGCGGTACGCGCAGGCGGGGTGATGAAGGCTTGAAGTGGTTCGGCGTGACCCGCGCGACGTCAGCTCGCTCCGGCGCTGCCGCCGCCGCTGACCGTCGCGAGCCGGGAGCGGATCGACGGCGTCGCGTGCGCGAGGCCGACGCCGAGCGCCGCGCCGGCGACGACGTCTCCGGGGTAGTGAACGCCGGTGTGGACGCGCGAGTACGCCACGAGCGTGGCGAGCGCGTAGAGCGGAACGGCCGCGGCTGGAGCGATCTGCCCGACGCCGGAGGCGAACGCGAACGCCGCGGCCGCGTGGCCGGAGGGGAACGAGCGCGAGATCGGCATCCGCACGTGGCGGGCGCTGTTGTGCGCGGCGACGGTGCGGTCAGGCCGCCTGCGGCGCGCGAGCGGTTTGACAGCGACGTTGACGACGGTCGCGGTGACGCAGACCGCGGCGATCCCCGACACGGCCGCGCGCCGTCCGTGCGCGCCGCCGCCGAGCGCGAGCAGCGCGGCGGCGCCGAGCGAAAGGCGCGAGAAGTCGGCGGCATGCGAGAGCCGCCGCATCGGCCCGTCGAGCGCGGGCGTCGGCGTGCTCGCGATCGCCGCATAGACGGAACGGTCGACCCGGTCGAGGTCGTCGAGCCAGCGGCGGCGAGGGCGAGCCGGCACGGGGGCGGCGGCGCTCTCCGCTGCCATCGCGGTCGCGTTCTCAGCAGGCGTGGGCACTGGATCGTGATCCTACGAGACAGCGGATCGCGGCGATGCTCTCGATTGTGGTCGGCGTGGCAGCGGTCGTGATCGCGATCGTCATCGCCGTCGGCGACGGCGCCCGAAGGGATGTGGGACGGCCTCGTCGCGCGGGCGCGGGCG
>DASYEC010000037.1:0-10265 GCA_036499225.1 Conexibacter sp. | reverse complement strand
GTTCCGCTTCGAGCGGCTGATCGCCGAGCTGAGCCGGGGCATGACGTTGCGTGCAGGGGATATTGTCTTGACTGGAACGCCGAGCGGCATCGGGAACGCCCGTGACCCGCAGGTGTTCTTGAGAGATGGGGACGTACTGGTGACGACGGTGGAGGGGCTCGGCGAGCTGCGGAACAGGCTCGTTGCGGCACGACTGACATGAGCAGCAGCAGGGACAGCAACGGCGGCACCTCCGGATCCAGAGTGGAGCTGGGGACGATCGCTGTGTCGCGGCCGAGCCGGCAGACGGCCGGCGACCAAGCCGAGGAGGCCGTCTTCGAGGCGATCATGGACGGGAAGATCCCGCCCGGCTCGCCGCTGCGGCTGCAGGAGCTCGCCGAGCAGCTCGGCATGTCGATCATGCCGGTACGCGAGGCGCTGCGGCGGCTTGAGGGGCTCGGGCTGGTCGAGATCGTCGCGCACAAGGGCGCGTGGGTCCGGCCGTTGACGCGCGAGGACCTCTACGACACCTACTTCACGCGGCTCCACCTCGAGTCGTTGGCGATGCGGACGGCCGCTGGCCGCTTCACCGAAGCCGACGGCGACGAGGCGCGGGCCGCGCTCGACGAGCACGTTGCGGCGCGCGAGCGCGGCGACCAGGTCGGGGCCCGCAACGCGCACGAGCGGTTCCATTTCACGATGTACCGGGCTTGTGGCTCGTCGTGGCTCGTGCGCTCGATTCAACCGGCGTGGCGCAACAGCGAGCGCTACCGCGTCGAGTCGATGCGAGACCCGGCGCACGTCGGCAGGCGCGGCAGAGAGCACGTGCAGATGCTCGAAGCGCTGCAGGCCGGTGACGCCATGAGGGCCGTCGAGCTGCTGTCCGAGCATCTGCGCTCCTCGACCGAGCTCGTCGCGGCGGGGCTCGATCGCGACCCGGCGGCGACGCCGATCGCGCTGCCCTCGCTCGCTGAGCTGCTCCCGCAGACCGACTCCTAGCGCCGACAGCGCGCGTCGCGGAGCGCTGATCGCCGGCCTGTCGCCAGAGCGCTCGGCACGCCGTGCCGAGCGGCGCGACGGCGCGGCGGCGCGCTGCGATGGGACTCGTTCGGCAGGTTTCGCCCGCGCACGAGGGCCAGCTTTCGCGTCGTAGAAAGCGCGCGTTTCCAGGCAGAACGGCGAGCCTGCAAGCGCCGTTTTTCGGTGTCGTTGACTTTTGATCAAAGATATGGCAGCTTCCCCGCCGGAGGCGAAGCAGAGGTCGATCCTCAGAAGGAGTTGCGGCAGTGCAGAGCAGCTATGTGCATGCTGAGCGGCCCGGAGCGGTCGCATGACGGGCCAGAGAGACGTGTCCGGCGCCCCGTTCCTGCGGTTGCGCGGGATCGACAAGTCGTACCCAGGCGTCCAGGCGTTGAGCCGCGTCGACTTGACTGTGGCACCCGGAGAGGTCCATGCCCTCACAGGCGAGAACGGCTCGGGCAAGTCGACGCTCGCGAAGGTCGTCGCCGGCGTCGTGCAGCCGGACGCCGGCACGATCGAGCTCGACGGGAGACGGATCACGATCTCCAACCCCGCCGCGGCCCTGCGCCACGGCATCGTGCTGATCAGCCAGGAGCTGACGCTCGCGCCGACGCTGAGCGTCGCCGAGAACGTCTACCTCGGCCGTCTTCCGCGGACGCCGATGCGGACGATCGACTGGCGCACGGTGCATCGGCATGCGCGTGAGGTGCTCGACCGCCTCGACGTCCACGTCGACACGCATCGGCCGGTCGGCGAGCTGAGCGTCGAGCTGCAGCAGGAGGTCGAGATCGCCCGTGCGATGTCGTCGCCGGCGCGGCTGCTGATCCTCGACGAGGCGACCAGCTCGCTGTCAGAGGCGGCGACCGCGCGGCTGCTGACGCTCGTCAAGCAGCGCCGCGACGAAGGCGTCGCGGTGTTGACGATCTCGCACCGCATGCCCGAGCTGTACGAGGTCTCCTCGATCGCGACCGTGTTGCGCGACGGCCACCTCGTCGGCTCGGTGCCGCTGCCGCAGACGCCCGAGCGCGAGCTCGTGAGGCTGATGGTCGGCCGCGAGCTCGGCGACTACTACGGCAAGCGCAAGATCGACCGCGGCGAGGTCGTGCTCGAGCTCGACGGCGTCTGCACGGCCGACGGCAAGCTGAAGCCGACCTCGTTCCAGCTGCGGCGCGGCGAGATCCTCGGCGTCGCCGGCCTCGTCGGCTCCGGCAAGGGCGAGCTGGCGCAGGCGCTCGGCGGCGCGATCCAGTCAAGCGGCCGCGTCAGAGTCAACGGCCGTGTTGTGTCGTTGCGCGACCCGCGCACGACGCTTGCCGGCGGGATCGGGTTCGTCCCGGACGACCGCAAGCGGGCGGCGCTGCTGCCGACCCGCTCGGTCGCGGAGAACTTCTCGCTCGCGTGGGGTGACCTCTCGCGCGGCGGCATCCTCGACGTCCGCGCGGAGCGCAGACGGGTGCGCGAGGCGATCAGACGCTACGGCGTCGTCACCGCCTCGCCGCAGCACCTGATCACGACGCTGTCGGGCGGCAACCAGCAGAAGGTCGTGCTCGGCCGCGTCTTCGCGCTCGGCCTCGACGTGCTCGTGCTCGGAGAGCCGACGCGCGGCATCGACGTCGGGGCCAAGGCACAGGTCTACCGCCTGATGCAGGAGGCGGCCGAGGCAGGCGCCGGCGTGCTCGTCGTCTCCTCCGAGCTGCCCGAGCTGCTCGGGATCGCCGACCGGATCCTCGTCTTCTTCGGCGGCGAGGTGCGCGGGGAGTTCGACGCCGAAGGGCTCGAGGAGGAGACGGTCGCGCACGTCGCGGTCGCCGGCACGCCTCTTGAGCAGCAGGCCGCATGACCGTCAAGAACGGAGATTCACGCATGAGCATCGACCAGCCCACCACGGACGCGCGCCCGGCGACGGCTGCCGCACCGGCGGCGCGTCCCGCTGGCGGCGCTGCCTGGCTGCGCCGGATCTCGCCCGGCCGCTACAGCGGCGTGCTGGCAGCGCTGGTCGTCGTCTGCGTCTACCTCGTGATCACGCAGTCGACGTTCGGCACGTGGGACAACCTGATGAACATCGTCAAGGCGAACAGCGTCATGTTCGTGCTGGCGATCGGCGCGACGTTCGTGATCATCTCGGCCGGCATCGACCTGTCGGTCGCCTCCGCCACGGCGGCGAGCGCGATGATCCTCGGCCTCACGCTCGAGCACCACTGGGCGGCGGCGCCGGCGATCCTCGTGACCGTCCTCTTCGGCCTCGCGCTCGGCTTCCTGCAGGGCATCACGATCAGCTGGCTGAAGATCTCCTTCCTCGTCGTGACGCTCGGCGGCCTCTCGATCTTCCAGAGCTTCGCGCTCGTCGTGAACAACGGCGCGACGATTTCGGTCTTCGGCGACCCCGGCTTCAGCTTCATCAGATCGTTCGTCAACAACGAAGTTGCCGGCATCCCGATCATCCTCTTGTTCGACGTCGCGCTGCTGCTGATCGCGGGCGGCGTGCTGCGCTACACGCGCTTCGGCCGCGCGCTGTTCGCGGTCGGCTCCAACCCCGAGGCCGCCCGCCTCAACGGCATCAACGTCGGCGGCGTCCTGATCGCCGTCTACGCGATCGCGGGCCTGATGGCCGGCATCGCGTCGATCGTCCAGGTCGGCCGCCTGACCGGCGCGGCGCCGCAGGCAGATCCAACGCTGCTGTTGACGGTCATCACGGCCGTGCTGATCGGCGGCACGGCGTACACCGGCGGCGAGGGCGGCGTGCTCGGCACGCTGATCGGCGTCGTCTTCCTCGGCGTCGTGCAGAACGGCCTCACGCTGTCGGGCGTCAGCACCTTCTGGCAGGGCATGGTCAGCGGCCTGATCCTGATCGCCGCCGTCGGCCTCGAGGTGCTGCGCAGACGCGGCCGCCTGCCGAAGCTGCGCCGGGGAAGCCCGCCCGCAGCGACGCCGCCGCGGCCCGCCGGAGAGGCTGCCTGATGGCTGCGACGACGACGCGGGACGCGTACGTCCCAAGCCGGCCGTACGGCCTGCACATCGGCGGCGAGGAGATCGCCGCCGCGGAGCGCTTCGAGGCGATCGACCCGAGCGTCGGCACCCCGTGGGCGGAGATCCCGCAGGCGAGCGTCGCGGACGTCGACCGCGCGGTTGAGGCGGCCCTCGCCGCCTTCCCGGCGTGGCGGCGCACGTCGCTCGCGACGCGGCAGGAGCTGCTGTGGCGGCTCGCCGACGCGGTCGAGGCCGACCCGCAGCGGTGGGCCCGCTTGCTGGCGACCGAGAACGGCCGCCCGATCCGCGAGGCGACGATCGCCGACGTGCCGACGTGCGCGGCGATCCTGCGCTTCTACGCCGGCGTCGTGCGCGACCTGCGCGGCGACCAGATCCCGGTCGACGCGCCTGACAGCCTCGTCTACACGGTGCGGGAGCCGCTCGGCGTGATCGCCGCGCTGATCCCGTGGAACTCGCCGATCATCACGCTCGCGAACAAGCTCGGGCCGGCGCTCGCCGCTGGCAACACGGTCGTCGTCAAGCCGTCCGAGTACGCGTCGGCGTCGGTGCTCGAGCTCGCCCGCTTGGCGCAGGAGATCCTGCCGCCGGGCGTCGTCAACGTCGTGACCGGCTTCGGGCCGAGCGTCGGCGCCGCGCTCGTCGCCCACCGCGACGTCGCCAAGGTCACCTTCACCGGCGGCACGGCGACCGCGCGCAAGATCATGGCGGCTGCCGGCGAGGCGCTGACGCCGGCGATCATGGAGCTCGGCGGCAAGGGCGCGATGATCGTCTGCGCGGACGCCGACCTCGACGCTGCCGTCGCGGACGCGCTGACGGGCATCTACATGGCCAACGGCGAGGTCTGCGTCGCCGCCTCGCGGCTGCTGGTCCACTCCTCGGTGCACGACGCCTTCGCCGAGCGCTTCGCGGCGGTCGCGCGCACGATCCGCATCGGCGACGCGCTCGACCCCGCGACGCAGTTCGGCCCGCTCGTCTCCGCTCAGCAGCGCGACCGCGTCGCTGCCGCTGTGGCACAGGCGCGCGCCGAGGGCGCCGAGGTCGTCGTCGGCGGCGAGGCGCCTGCGCTCCAGGCGCCGCTCGACGGCGGCTACTTCCTCGCGCCGACGCTCCTGGCCGACGCGGCCGGCGGCACGAGCGCCTCGCGCGAGGAGTTCTTCGGGCCCGTGACGGTGCTCGAGCGGTTCGACGACGAGGCCGAGGCGGTCACGCGCGCGAACGCGACGCGCTACGGCCTCGCGGCCGGCGTCTGGACGCGCGACCTCGCACGCGCGCACCGCGTCGCGCGTGAGCTCGAGGCGGGGATCGTCTGGGTCAACAAGTGGTTCGACCTCGCGATCGGCGTGCCGATGGGCGGGGTCAAGGACAGCGGCTTCGGGCGCGAGCTGAGCGCCGAGACGCTGCACGAGTACAGCGCGCCGAAGGTGGTCAACCTCGACCTCTCGACGGCGCGGCCACGGCTGTGGGGAGAGGCATGAGCGCGATCACGATCAAGGCGCCGCTCAGCGCCGCTCAGGAGGCCGTGCTCGACGCGGTCTGCGACACGCTGCTGCCGGCGATCGCGACCGACGAGCCCGGGCCCGCAGGCGAGCTGCTGCGCCGCGGCGCGCGCGAGCGCGGGCTGCCAGCCCAGCTCGCCGCCGCGATCCCGAGCCTGCCCGCGACGCCGCGCGCGAGCCTGCTCGCCGCGCTTGACGAGCTCGCCGCGGACGGCTTCGCCGAGGCGACGCTCGAGGCCCGCGGCGCACGCTTGCACGCGCTCGGCGCCCGCGTGCCGGAGGGCCGCTTCGCGCTCAAGCAGCTCAAGACGCTTTTGTTCGGCCTGATGTTCGCCGTGCTCGGCGACGACGGGCGCAACGAGGCGTGGGACGCGATCGGCTTCGCGGGCCCGGTCACCGCCCCGCCGAGCCCCGAGCAGGCGCCCAAGACGCTGCCGCTCGTGGAGGTCTCCGGGGAGGCGGCGACGCTGACCGCCGACGCGGTCGTCGTCGGCTCTGGCGCCGGCGGCTCGGTGATCGCCGCGCGGCTCGCGCAGGCCGGCAGGTCGGTGCTCGTGCTCGAGCTCGGCGCCTACCGCAACGAGGCCGACTTCCAACAGCTCGAGTCGGTCGCCGGCGAGATGTACCTCGGCGGCGGGATGGTCTGGTCCGAGCACGGCGAGCTCGGCCTGCTGGCCGGCTCGACGCTCGGCGGCGGGACCGTCATCAACTCGATGGTCTGCCTCAGAACGCCACAGGAGATCCGCGAGGAGTGGACGCGGATGGGCCTCGACGGCCTCGACGGCGAGGAGTACGAGCAGGCGCAGCAGCAGGTCTGGTCGGCGCTGGAGGTCAACACCGAGGCGACCGTCCACAGCGCCAGCTCGCAGCACATGGTCGACGGCTTGACCGAGCTGGGCCACGCGCATGAGCGGCTTCCGCGCAACGCCTCGCTCGACGACGACCCGGCCTTCTGCGGCTACTGCAACAGCGGCTGCCAGCAGGGCTGCAAGCGCTCCACGCAGAAGAACTACCTCGCTGACGCGGCGCGCGACGGCGCGCGCTTCGTCGTCGGCTGCAGGGTCGAGCGCGTGCTCGTGCAGGACGGTCGCGCGAGCGGCGTCGAGGGCGTCGTTCGCAACGCCGACGGCACGTCGACGCAGCTGCGCGTCGACGCGGCGACGGTCGTGGTCGCGGCCGGCGGGATCGAGTCGCCAGCGCTGCTGCTGCGCTCTGGGATCGGCGGGCCGGCGGCCGGCAGGTTCCTGCGCGTCCACCCGGCGTGGATGGTCGGCGGCGTCTACGACGAGCCGGTCGAGGCATGGAGAGGGCAGATCCAGTCCGCGGTCTCGTTCGACTTCACGCATGTCGAGCAGGGCGTCGGCTTCCTCTGCGAGACGCTCGGCCTCAGCCCGGGCTTCTGGGCCGGCCAGTCGCCATGGGTCGACGGCCTCGCCCACCGAGAGCAGGTGCTCAAGCTCGGCCATGTCTCCGCCTGGCACGGCGTCTCGCACGACCACGGCAGCGGCCGTGTCGTGCTCGACGCCGACGGCGAGGCGCTCGTGCAGTGGTCGCTCGAGGACCCGGTCGACCGCGCGGTGGCAGCGCGCGCGCACGTCGAGCTCGCGCGGATCCACCGCGCCGCCGGCGCCAGAGAGGTCTTCACCTTTCACTTCAACGAGCGGCGCTGGCGCGACGGGGAGCCGTTCGACGGCTTCCTCGACGAGCTGCGCACGACGCCGGCTGAGGACTTCACCGGCTACTCGGCCCATCAGATGGGCTCGTGCCGGATGGGCGCCGACCCGGAGACGGCGGTCGCCGACGGCAACGGCGAGCTGCACGACGTCAGAGGCGTCTGGATCGGCGACGCGGCGGCGCTGCCGACCGCTCCGGGCGTCAACCCGATGATCACGGTCATGGCGCTCGCCGAGCGCACCGCGGCGCGCATGCTGAGAGAGGACGGCCAGGGGGCTCGCGTTCCTAGCGAGAACTCGCCAGAGGCTCCTTCTCGGAGCGCGCAACAACCTCAGGGCGCGGCAGAGGACGGCCGCTCGTGAGCGCGCTTGCGCCTTATGTCCCGAGCGGTCCCTACGGGATCTTCGTCGGCGGCGAGGAGCTGCCCGGCGACGGCGAGTTCGCGGCGATCAACCCGTCGACGGGCGAGCAGTGGGCGACCGTCGCGGAGGCGTCGGCCGCCCAGGCTGACGCCGCCGTGCGCGCCGCCCGCGCGGCCTTCCCCGCGTGGCGCCGCTCTTCGCTGGAGGAGCGCCAGCGGATCCTGCTCGCGCTCGCCGACGAGATCGAGCGGACCGACTGGCCGCAGCTGCTCGCGACCGAGAACGGCCGCCCGATCCGCGAGGCGCTTGCGGCCGACGTGCCGATCGCCGCCGGCGTGCTGCGCTACTACGCCGGCCTTGTGCGCGCGCTGCACGGCGAGACGATCCCGACCGGCGATCCGCTGAGCCGCGTCTTCACCGTGCGCGAGCCGCTCGGCGTGATCGCCGCGCTGATCCCGTGGAACTCGCCGATCATCTCGGCCGCGCTGAAGCTCGGCCCGGCGCTCGCGACCGGCAACACGGTCGTCTTGAAGCCGTCCGAGCTCGCCGCCCCGAGCGTCGTCGAGCTCGCGCGGCGCACCGCGAGCATCCTGCCGCCCGGCGTCGTCAACGTGCTGACCGGCACGGGGCCCGGCGCCGGCGCGGCGCTCGTCGCCAACCCGGAGATCGCGAAGATCTCCTTCACCGGCGGGATCCCGACGGCGAGAGCGATCGTGCGGGCGACCGCCGAGACGCTGACGCCGACGATCCTCGAGCTCGGCGGCAAGAGCGCCTTCGTGATCTGCGCCGACGCCGACGTCGACGCCGCCGTGCACGACGCGCTCAGCGGGATCCTCAGCCAGAACGGCGAGGTCTGCTTCGCGGCGTCGCGGCTGTACGTGCACGAGGCGGTCCACGGCGAGTTCCTCGAGCGGATGCGCGCGGCGATCGCGGGCGTGCGGATCGGCGACGCGCTCGACGATCAGACGCAGGTCGGCCCGCTCGTCTCCGCCCAGCATCGCGAGCGCGTGCTCGGCTATGTCGAGCAGGCGCGTGCCGAGGGCGGCCGCGTGCTGGCGGGCGGCGCACGGCGCGACCTCGACGGCGCGCTCGCCGGCGGCTTCTACGTCGAGCCGGCGCTCGTCGACGACCCCGACGGGTCGACGACCGCCGCGCGCGAGGAGATCTTCGGCCCGGTCGTCGTGGCGCAGACGTGGCGCGACGAGCGCGACGTCGTCGCGCGGGCCAACGACAGCGAGCTTGGGCTCGCGGCAGGCGTGTGGACGCGCGACCTTGGTCGCGCCCATCGCCTTGCTGACGAGCTGGAGGCGGGGACCGTCTGGGTCAACACCTGGTTCCAGACGCCCCCAGGGCAGCCGCTCGGCGGCGTCAAGCGCAGCGGGCACGGGCGCGAGATGTGCGCTGAGACGCTGCTCGAGTACAGCGCGCCGAAGGCAGTGAGCATGCGCCTGGACAGCGCGCGCCCACAGCTCTGGGGGACGGCCGAGAACGTCGTGCCGAGGTAAACGCGGCACGTGGGGGACAGCGGAGGAGAACGCCGCGGGCGACGCCCGCGGTGCCGTCTATGAGGAAAGAAGGAATGCACAGCATGAACCGGCTCACCGCAGCAGGCGCCGCGCTCTTGGCGGTCGCCACGCTCGCCGCCTGTGGCAGCAGCGACAACAGCAGTGGCAGTGGCGCGAGCGCCGCTGGAAGCACGGACGCGTCGAGCGGCAGCAGCGACGGCGCCTCGGGCAGCAGCGGCATCAGAGTCGCGTATGTCTCGCCGACCGGCGCTCAGATCGGGCAGCAGCAGATCAACATGGGCCTGACGAGAGCCGCGAAGGAGGCGAACTGGTCCTCCAGCGTGATCGACTCGGCGCTGTCGCCCGACCGCCAGGTCTCCAACGTCGACACGCTGATCAACGAGAAGGTCAGCGCCTTCGCCAGCTGGACGCTCGACCCGGGCGCGACCACGGGCGCCTACACCCGCGCGCAGAGCGCCGGCATCCCGGTGATCGGCGTCAACTCGACCGGTGACGGCCTCGCCGGGACCGTCTGGTGGCAGGTCGACGTCTGCAAGCCGGGCTACCCGTTCGACCAGCAGGCGCAGTACATCGCGAGAGCGCGTCCAGGCGCGAGCGTGATCGTGATGGGCGGCCCGCCCGTCCCGTCGATCCAGGCGTACGTCAGATGCTTCACGACCGCGGCGACGAGAGCGGGCTTGAGAGTCATCAACGAGACCGACAACACGAGAGACGACTCCGCCTCCGCGGCCCAGCTCGCGTCGGACCTGCTGACGAAGAACCCTGACGTCGACGTCTTCTGGGCGTACAACGACGCGACCGCGCTCGGCATCTCCTCGGCGATCCTCAACAACGGCAAGTCGGTCTCCGACGGGACCAGCGACGGGATCATGGACTTCGGCGTCAACGGCGACCCGGACGCGATCCAGGCCGTCAGAGAAGGCCGTCTGACCGGCACCTGGGACACCGACTCGGTCGGCACCGGCTGGGCGATGGCGCTCGGGATGAGAGAGGCGATGGCGAGAAGAGGCCAGAGAATCCCGGACCTCGTCGTCAGATCGACGCTGTGGACGAGAGCGAACATCGGGCAGTACGTCGACCCCGACAGACGCGACTACACGTTCGACACGATTCCGCTCGTCAGATAGCGAGCAGGTTGACGTGAAGCAGGCCCACGAGACGGAGCGGCTGGTGGACGGGATGCGTCCCTCGCCGCTCCGTGGGCTGCCCGCCGTCGAGCA
>DASYEC010000036.1:0-7475 GCA_036499225.1 Conexibacter sp. | reverse complement strand
CGCACCGCGTCTCGCGTCGACGATCGCCTTCTTGTGCTTGATTCCCGCCCATTTCGAATGTCCGGCCATGGATTGATTGTATGTGGCCGTCCAACGAAAGTGATCCCCCCGTAATGAAGCGCACTCCTCTCCCCCCGCTGCTCGCGCTGCTCGCCGTCGCAGCGCTCGCCCTCGCGGGCTGTGGCGGCTCTGACTCCTCCTCGACCGCACCCGCCCAGTCAACGAGCGCCGACGCGGGCACCGCGACGACGGCGACGAGCGGCTCCAGCACGAGTGGCGACGTCGTCGTCCAGATGCAGTCGATCTCCTTTCAGCCCAAGGCGCTGACAGCCAGGGTCGGCCAGAGGATCACGTGGGTCAATGACGACAACGTGCTCCACAACGTCGTCTCCACGAGCGGCGAGAGCGTCAGATCCGAGCTGTTCAGCAAGGGCAAGAGCTTCTCGTTCACGCCGACGAGAGCCGGCACGATCAGCTACGTCTGCACGATCCATCCGGGAATGGACGGGACGATCACCGTCACGCAGTAGCGCGCCGAGCCGGCGTCGGGCGGGCGCTCAGCCGAGCGCGAGCGGGTTGTCGCGGTACCAGGCGACCGTCCGCTCAAGTCCTTCGCCAAGGCCGACCGCCGGCTCCCAGCCGGTCAGCGCGCGGAGCTTTGAGGGGTCCACCCACTGGCGGTCGATCTCGCCGTCGGGCGTGCCCCTGCCGCGCACGACCGGCGCGACGTCCGTCCCCGCGATGCGGCAGATGCGCCGCACGACTTCGAGCACCGCATGCGGCTCGCCGCCGCCCGCGTTGAACGCCTCGCCGCGGGCCGGGCGCTCGTCGCTGTGCGCGTCGAGCGCGTCGGCGAGCCGCAGGTAGGCGGCGACGGCGTCCTCGACGTAGAGGAAGTCGCGCTGCGGCGTGCCGTCGGAGCGGATCACTGGCGCGCGGCCGGCAAGCACCGCCGCGACCGCCTCGGGGACAAGCCGCGAGCGGTTGAGGTCGCCGCCGCCGTAGAGGTTGGCGAAGCGCGTCACCGCGACCGGCAGCCCGTACGTGTGCCAGTAGGAGCGCGCGATCAGGTCGGTCGCCGCCTTGCTGACGTCGTAGGGGAAGCGCGGCTCCAGGGGGTGGTCCTCGCGGTAGGGCAGCGTCGCGCTGGCGCCGTACGCCTTGTCGGAGGCGGCGACGAGAACCCGCTGCGCGCCGTGCAGGCGGCAGGCCTCGAGGACGGTCCAGGTTCCCCTGATGTTCGTCTCGAAGGTCGCGAGCGGCGAACGGTTGGCAGTGCCGACGATCGTCTGCGCCGCGAGGTGGAAGACGGTGTCGACCTCGTACTCGCCCAGCGCGCGGGCGATGAGACCCGGCTCGTTGAGGTCGCCGTGGACGACGTCGACCCGCTCCCGGACGTCGCCGAGCAGCAGCGCGCTGCGCGGCGTGCGGTCGCGCTGCAGGACGACCACGCGGTCGCCGTGTTCCACGAGCGCGCGCGTGAGCCACGCGCCGAGCAGCCCGTACGCGCCGGTGACGAAGACCGAGCGGGCCATCTAGGCCGTGCCCTCGGGCTCGCCGTCGAGTGCGAGCGCCAGCGGCGTCGCCGCGGCGCAAGCGGCCGCGGTCGGCTCGGCAGCGCCGCCCGCCCTCTTCCCCGCGATAACCCACGGCGGGTCGCCAGCAGACCACAGGTCGTTCAGCAAGATCGCGTCCTTGTACGTGTCCATGCAGTCCCAGAAGCCGTTGTGGCGGAAAGCGCGCAGCTCGCCGGCGGCGGCGAGGCGCTCGAGCGGCTCGCGCTCCAGCACGCTGTCGTCGTCGAGCATGTCGAGCAGCGCTGGCTCGAAGCAGAAGAAGCCGCCGTTGACCCATCGCTCCGAGCGAGGCTTCTCGACGAAGCCGCGCACGCGCCCCTCGCCGTCGAGCTCGGCGACCCCGAACTGCAGCCGCGGGCGCACGACGGTCATCGTCGCCAGCGCCCCGCGGGCGGCGTGCGCGGCAAGCAGCGCGGGCAGGTCGACGTCAGCGAGGCCGTCAGCGTACGTGGCGCAGAACGGGCGATCGGCCGGGACGGCACCGCACGCGAGCGCTTGGCGCACGCGGCCGCCGGTCGGGGTCTCCAGGCCGGTGTCGAGGCAGGCGACCTCGATCTCCTCGCCCCAGGGGCGCTGCTCGACGAACTGCTCGATCAGCTCGCCCTTGTACCCGGTGCAGAGCACGAAGCGCCGGAAGCCGGCTGCGCGGTAGAGCTCGACGACGTGCCAGACGATCGGGCGGCCGCCGATCTCGACCAGCGGCTTGGGGATCGAGCGCGTTCTCTCCTGCAGCCGCGTCCCGCGCCCACCGCACAGGATCACGACGCTCAGCTCGGCCGGCTCCATCTGGGGCAGGATCATCTCAGAGCGCGTCAGCCGCGGCGGCAGCAGCGCGTGAGCGAGAAAGAGCGACCAAGCGTCGTCTTTTCGTCCAAAACTGTTTCCGGGCGCGACCCTTTCCGTGTCCCTGCACCCATAGGATGGCCGACCTCATGCGCGAAGTCTCCCCCAACATCTTCAAGGCCTACGACATCCGCGGCCTCTATGAAAAAGACATCGATGGAGATGTCGCCGAGCTCATAGGGCGGGCATTCGCCCACGTGCTGGCGGACCTGAGCGGGAGAAAGGTGACCGCGCTGACCGTCGCGCTCGGGCGCGACATGCGCCTGACGGCGCCTGAGCTCGCGGCGCGCTACCGCGATGGCCTCGTGCGCGAAGGCGTTACGGTCCTGAACGCGGGACAGGTCGGAACCGAGATGCTCTACTGGCTCGTCGGCTCGCGTGACCTCGACGGCGGCCTGATGTGCACCGCGTCGCACAACCCGAAGGCGTACACGGGCGCGAAGCTCGTGCGCAAGGGCGCGCTGGCGCTGTCGGGCGACAGCGGCATCCAGGACATCCGCCGCCTCGTCGAGACGGGGATCCCAGACGGCCGCGGCGGCGGCCGCTGCACGTCGGTCGAGATCTACAGAGAGTTCCAGGCCGCCGCGCTGAAGTTCATCGACGCCTCCGCCGTCAAGCCGCTGCGCGTCGTCGTCGACGGCGGCAACGGGATGGCCGGCCCGATGGTCGGCCCGCTCCTGGAGCAGCTCGGCCTCGACCTCGTGACGGCGTACTTCAAGCCTGACGGCACCTTTCCCGACCACGAGCCCAACCCGCTGCTGCCTGAGAACCGCGAGTTCATCATGCGCAAGGTCGTCGAGGAGAGAGCCGACCTCGGGATCGCATGGGACGGCGACGCCGACCGCTGCTTCTTCATCGACGACACCGGCACGTTCGTCGACGGCGACTTCCTCACGGCGCTGCTGGCCGAGTCGCTGCTCGAAAAGCATCCCGGCGCGACGGTCCTCTACGACGTGCGCGCCAGCCGTGCCGTGCGCGACATCGTGCGCGCGAACCACGGGACGGCGCTGATGAACCGCGTCGGCCACGCCTTCTTCAAGACGCGTATGCGCGAGACGGCGGCGATATTCGGCGGCGAGGTGTCCGGCCACTACTACTTCCAAGACTTCTATTGCGCGGACTCGGGCACGATCCCGGCGCTGCTCGTGCTCGAGCTGCTGTCGAGAAAGGGCAAGAGACTGAGCGAGCTGCTCGCGGAGCTGCGCGGCAGATACTTCATCTCGGGCGAGATCAACAGCGAAGTCGCCAACCCGAAGGCGACGATGGACGCGATAGAGCGGCGCTTCGAGGACGGGCGGATCCAGAAGCTCGACGGCCTTTCGGTCGACTTCGACGACTGGCACTTCAACGTGCGCCCCTCGAACACGGAGCCGCTGTTGCGCCTCAACCTCGAGTCGCTCGTCTCCGAGGGCGACATGGAGCGGCGCCGGGACGAAGTGCTCGGGCTGATCCGCGGGTAAGCTGGGCGACGGCTTGACGGGGACCCAGCTCACAGCGGACGAGGCGCGTGCCGAAGCGTCGCGCGCCGGCATCCATGTGCTGCCGCTGCCGACCCCGTTCGCGGTCGGGCGGGTCAACTGCTATCTGATCGACGACGAGCCGCTGACGCTCGTCGACTGCGGGCCCAACTCCGGCAAGGCGCTCGACGAGCTGGAGCGTGGGCTGGAAGCGCTCGGCAAGCGCGTCGAGGAGCTCGAGCTGATCGTGCTGACCCATCAGCACATCGACCACATCGGCTTGGTCGACGTGCTCGCGCGGCGCTCGGGCGCGCAGGTCGCCGCGCTCGACCGGCTCGCGCCCTATCTCGGCCGCTACTCGGCTGGCGCTGAGCAGGACGACGACTTCGCCGTCGCGCTGATGAAGCGCCACGGCATCCCGTCGGAGGTCGTGCAGGCGCTGCGCGCGGTCTCCAGCGCGTTCCGCGGCTGGGGCAGCGGCGCCGCGATCACTCGCCCGCTCGCTGACGGCGCGCGGCTGGAGCTGCGCGACCGCACGCTCGAGGTCTTCCACCGGCCCGGCCACAGCCCCTCCGACCTCGTCTTCTGGGACGAGCAGCGCGCGATCCTGCTCGGCGGCGACCACCTGATCAAGCACATCTCCTCCAACCCGCTCGCCGCGCGCCCGCTCCCCCTGGCCGGCGAGTCGGAGGTCAGCTCGGAGGCGATCGCCGCCGCGCTCAACCGGCCCGAGTCGCTGCGCACATACATGGCGTCGCTGGAGCTGACGAAGGCGATGCCCGCGCGCTTCGTGCTCGCCGGGCATGGCGAGCCGGTCGTCAGCCATGCGGCGCTGATCGACGAGCGGGCGCGAATGACCGCGCGCCGCGCCGACAAGATCCACCAGATGCTGGTCGAGAAGCCGCAGACGGCGCACGAGCTGGCGCAGCGGATGTGGGGCAACGTCGCCGTCACCCAGGCGTTCCTGACGCTCTCCGAGGTGCTCGGCCACCTCGACCTGCTCCAGCTCGACGGCCGAGTGCACGAGCTGGTCGACGAGGGCGTCGCCCGCTTCGAGGCGATCGCTCAGCGCTGAGCCGGCGGCCGTTCGGCTTGTGGTCAGCTGGCGCGCCGCGACGGCATGCGCGATAGCGTCCCGGCGGTGATTGCGGAATCACACGACGCGGCGGGGGTCGCCGTCGAGGCGTGTGCTTGGTGCGAGGAGCCGCTGCGGGCAGTCGAGCCGCCAGCTCGCGCTGAGCCAGCCGTCAGCGGCGGCACGGCGCGGCGCTGCCCTGCTTGCGGCAGCCGCACGCGCGCCTGGGCCGGCAGCGAGCAGGTCGCGCGCGCAGCGCCGATCAGCAGCGCGTGGGCAGGCGACGACGCCCGCCTGACAGCGGAGCGCTGTTCAATTGCGGACGCGTTGCGCCGCCGCGCCAGCAAACGGCTCGCCGTCCGCGTCGCGCGGATGGCCCCGCCCGGCGCGATACTCGACGTCGCCAGCGGCGACGGGACGCTGCTCGACGCGCTGCGCGCCTCCGGCCGCGTCGCGACAGGGATCGGCAGACTGCCTGAGCGCGGCGACGTTCACGACATCGAGCTGACCGAGCTCGGCGGCCGCTACGCCGCGATCGTCTTCTGGCAGTCGCTCGGCGGCCTGCGCACGCCGCGTGCCGCGTTGGAGCACGCCGCCTCGCTGCTGAAGCCCGACGGGCTGCTGACGATCGCCCAGCCGACGTCGCTCGGGCTGCCGGCGCTGAGCGAGCGCTGGCACGGCGTGCCGCGGCCGGTCGAGCGGGTGCGGATCCCGCAGCGGGCGCTTGTCGAGCGGCTGCGCGCGCTCGGCCTCGAAGTGCTGCATGCTGACCGCGTGCAGGACGGCGCGACGGGCCGGATCGGCCGCTGGCCGGCGACCTTCGTCGGCGGCGTGCTGTCGGTCGAAGCGCGCCGCTAACGCGCTCAACGGCCGAGAGCGCGCGTCCGCTGGCGTCAGGCGGCGCGGTCGATGTCGCAGGTCGCGTCGATCAGCGCGACCGCCTCTTCCGCGTTGTCGACCAGCATCAGCCGCTCGACGTCGGCGCGGTCGATCTTCCCGTCGGCGAGCACGCGGTCGCGCAGCCAGTCGAGCAGCGGCGACCAGAAGTCGCGCCCGACGAGCACCACCGGGAAGCTGCGGATCTTGCTTGTCTGGATCAGCGTCAGCGCCTCGAACAGCTCGTCGAGCGTGCCGAGGCCGCCTGGCAGCACGACGAACGCGTGCGAGTAGCGGACGAACATCACCTTGCGCGTGAAGAAGTAATGGAAGTCGAGCAGCAGGTCGATGTAGCCGTTGCGATGGGCCTCGAACGGCAGGTCGATCGACAGCCCGATCGACAGTGCGCCTGCGTCGCGCGCGCCGTGGTTGGCTGCCTCCATCGCCCCCGGCCCGCCGCCGGTGATGACCGCGTAGCCAGCCTCGCCCAGGCGCCGGCCGAGCTCGACGCCGAGCGCGTACTCAGCGCTGTCGGGCGGGGTGCGCGCGGAGCCGAAGACAGCGATCCCGTTCTGCACGTCGCTGAGCGCGCGGAAGCCCATCTCCAGCTCGCCGCGCATCCGCTCGACACGCGAGGGGTCGGTCGCGACCTCCTGCTGTTGGTCGAGCAGCTCCTGGTCGGGCGTCTGCTCTGGCGGCTCGGGTGCGCTCACGACTCCCACTCATGCTTGCGGTACTCGACGCGGCGGCTGTCGGACCCCATCAGCAGCTGGGGGTCGCCGCACATCTCGATCAGGCGCGAGAAGTTGCGCGCCGTGATGTGTCTCGCAAGCCAGTTGGGGTCGGGCATCTCGTCGGGGCTCTCGGCGTCCCCGGTCAGGTCGCAGGTGAAGACGATCGACTTCTCGTTCTCGTAGCGGCCGTTGATGATGTTGTAGAGCTGCTCGAGCACCCAGTCGGTCGGCCGCGCGACCGCGAGGTCCTCGATGTGCAGCAGCTCGACGGTCGTCAGGCGGTCGATCAGGTCGAGCGTGCTGCCCGCCTCGTCCTCGCCATAGGTGCGGCGGATCTCGTCGAGCAGACGCGGCCCGGTGTAGATCGCGACCGAGCGGTTGGCCGCGAGCGCGTGCTGGGAGATCAGGTAGGCGAGGTGGCTCTTGCCGGTTCCCGGGCTGCCGAGGAACCACATCCCCTCGCCTCTCTCGAGCATCGTGTCGATCCGCTCGCAATAGCGTCTGACGTTGCGCACGGCGTCGGTCGCGTTGCGCGCGATCGACGGGATCGGCTCGCGCTCGAAGCTGAGGTTGCGGAAGCGCTTGGGGATCTCGCGCGAGAGCCGTCTCGAGCGGCGACGCTGGACCTGCTCTGGCCAGCAGCGGCAGCGGTAGGTCTCGTTCGCGTCCCAGTCGACGACCATGCCGCTGCCGTCGCAGATCCCGAACGAACAGGGAATGAGGGGCGCGCTATCGGCGGGCTCGGCAAGCACCGGCTCAGTCAATCACACGCGCCAGCGTGCGTCCGGTCGCGCGGCGGCGCGGGGCTCCCCAACCCCGCGCCGCCGACTGTCCCCTGGCGCCCCCCCATCCCCTTCGCCCCCGTCCCCCGTGTCGCTCCGCCCCTCTTGACCCCATCCCCTGCCCTTCCCCC
>DASYEC010000035.1:0-47084 GCA_036499225.1 Conexibacter sp. | reverse complement strand
CGGGTCGTCTCTCAACACGACCGCCCCAGCCTCCGACACCCCGCCGTCATCGCCACCGCCGCTGACGCCGATCGCCACGCCCGCCGCGACACCCGCGACGACAACCGCGCCACCGCCGATCATCAAGTTACGACGTGTCGTACCGCGCTCCTCGTTGGGAGCAGACGGCTCTACGTCACCGCGCTCTTCATCGCTCACTGCATCCTCCATCCATGATCTCGTCTCCCCTGGCGCTGGCGCGCCGACGCGGCGGGTAGCTTACGCGAGATTCAACGATGGCGGCGAGTTACTTCGGCGCCCCCCGGAGCCAAAAGTCAGTGAATATTTGACGGCGGGGATGGAGTCGCTAGTCAATCGCTGTGTAATCAGCGATTGAGCGCTGCGTGTCCGCCGGCTAGACGCCGCAGAAGCGCTGCAGGTGCTTGTCGATCGCGACGACGCCGAGCAGGCGGCCGCCGTCGTCGACGACCGGGACGCGGCGGCTCGGCTGCGCCAGCGCGAGGTCGCGCGCGGCCACGGCGGAGGCATCGGGGGCGATCGTCGGGCCCTGGGCGGCGTGAGCGGAGGCGGCGTCAGCCGGGTCGGCGCTCAAGCTCGGGGCGTCGACCTCGATCGAGCCGACGAAGCGCTCGCCGTCGGCGAAGACCGCAAGTCGACGCGAGGAGCTCGCGGCGAAGAAGTCGCGCACCTCCGCGATCGTCGCGCTCGCCGGCAGGCTGCTCAGACGCGGGTGGATCACGTCGGCGGCGGTCAGGCCGTCTAGCTCGGTCAGCAGCGTCATCGCCTTCAATCCTGGCAGATGGTCCCCCGTCCGCGATACTCCGCTTCGATGTCGGACGCGAACGACCCCGAGAGAGCTGACGGCCTGCGCGCACGGCTGCGGGCGCTCGAGGTGTTCGACGTCGAGATGCCGGCGTTCGACCCCTCGCGGGCGCCGAGCCGGCCGGAAGCGCTGTTCGCCGAGTGGCTCGTGAGCGCGATCGACGCGGGCGTGCGCGAGCCGCACGCGATGGTGCTCAGCACGGTCGACGCGGAGGGACGGCCCTCCGCGCGCACCCTGATCCTCAAGGGCCTTGCCGACGGCGGCTGGGAGTTCGCGACCAGCAGCACGAGCCGCAAGGGCCGGGAGCTGACCGCCAACCCGTGGGCGGCGGCGACCTTCCACTGGCGCGAGCAGGGGCGGCAAGTGCGCCTGCGCGGGCGGGTGCTCGGCGCGGGCGCGGAGGCGAGCGCGCGCGACTACCTCGCCCGGCCGCTCGGCTCGCGCGCCGAGACGCTCGCCGGCAACCAGAGCGCGATCCTCGACGACCCCGCCGACGTCGAGGCGGCGGTCGAGCGGGCCCGCGACGAGCTCGCCGCCGACCCGGCGCTGGTGCCCGAGCATTGGGGCCTCTACCGCCTGTTGCCCGACGAGGTCGAGTTCTGGCAGGCCGACGCTGAGCGCCGCCACATCCGCCTCACGTACCGCCTGACCGGCGGCGCCTGGCAGCGCCACCGGCTCTGGCCGTAATCGAGCGGGCGCGCCCCCTGGCCCTCACGCAGGCGCCTCGCCCTGCGAGCGCCTGCGGGCGCGCGCCCCCTGGCTCTCCCGCAGGCGCCTCGCGCTGCGAGTGCCTGCGGGCGGTATTTCGCGCGGTCTCGCTCGTCGTCGGTCAAACTACGACGATGCGCAGCGTCAACCTCACCGACCCCATGTTCGGCTTCGACGCCGACGACCCAGACGGCTTCCGCGCCGGCATGGCGCGCTTCGGCAGACAGCTCGGCGCGCAGCGGACGAGCGCGTCGCTGTACGAGCTGCCGCCGGGGCAGTCGATCTGCCCTTACCACTACGAGTACGGCGAGGAGGAGTGGGCGCTCGTGCTCGCCGGCCACCCGACCGTCCGCACACCCGAGGGGACGAGACAGCTCGACCCGCTCGACATGGTCTTCTTCCCGACCGGCCCCGAGGGCGCCCATCAACTGCGCAACGACACGGACGAGCCCGCGCGCGTGCTGATGTGGTCTGAGGTCGTGCTGCCCAACGGCACCGCCTATCCCGACAGCGGCAAGGTCGCGCTCTACACCGGCGACCCCGCCGAGGACGCGATCGTCGAGCGCAAGAGCGCGGTCGACTACTTCCACGGCGAGCCGGGGGTCGAGTAACTGGCGCGCCCGCGCGGATGGGGCGGCCCCCGCGCCCAGGGCCGCCCTTCCCCGCACGGTGCCGCCTAGCCGAACCGGAAGGTCGTCTGCGCGTGCGGTGCCTTTGCGAACGCCAAGACCTTCGCCGGCTCGACGCGGAAGACGTGCGCGACGCCGCTATCGGTCTTGAACGCGTCGTCGGCGACGTCGAAATGCCAGACGCTGCCGTACTTCGCCTCGATCGCGTCGGCGAGCCGCTGCAAGGTGGCGCGGCCGGTCACGCGCACGGCGGCTCCCTCGACGACGACGTCGAGCCCGGCGTTCCAGCTGTTCGTGCCGGTCGTCAGCGCGACCTCGCGATGGTGCCCGAGGTTGCGCGCCTTCTGCTCGTCGGGCCCGGTGCAGAAATGCATCGCGCCGTCCGCCAGCACGCCGATCAGCGGCGTGACGTGCGGCCGGCCGTCGGCGCGCACCGTCGTGAGCCAGTACAGCTCGGCCTCCGCGAGCGACCGTTGAGCGTCGGCCCAGGCGGTCGGGCCGGCGCTCGGATCGCTGAAGCGTCTGTCGATCGCAGCGGGCGGGTTGGATGTCGTCGCCATCGTCAGCCTCCTAGCGTTGAGGTGGAGTGATCCTTTCACCTCAACGACCGCGCCGGGCACGCGAACTCATCGTTCCTCGCCCGCCGGCTATCGCCTCGTCAGCGCTCAGCCTGTCCACGCTGGACCGATCGAGGCCGTTCAGATAATTCGCGCTCATCGCCCGCCGTCGAGGCCTCGGCGACGGTCGGGCTGCCGCGCGCGACGACCTCGCCCCCGCGTCGGCATCGACGTGGTGGCGCGGCATGCGGCCGCGCCGGTTGGCCGGGTCGGCCGCCCCGAGGAGATCGCCGAGGCGGTCGCTCGCCTCGTCTCCGACCGCGCGGGGCACGTCGTCGGCGCGAACCTGATCGTCGACGCCGGGGAGCAGCAGCGCCCCTAGGGCGTACAGGGGTTAGGCGTCTTCGCGCGGCGTGGCCGCTTCGGCGGGCGCGTCGGGCGCCTCGGCCAGCGGGTCCAGCGCGCCGACCATGCGGTCAGGCACGTACGCGAACGGATCCGCGTCGGGGCCGAAGTCCGGCGCGCCAGCCGGGCGATCGGCCGCGTCGCGCTTGCGCGCGTCCTTGCGGGCCGCCTTGTCGAGGCGGCGCTCGCGCAGCTTGCTCTCGCGCGTGAGCTTCGCCATCGTCGTCTTCTTCTTGCCGTTCGAGGCCATATGGCACATCCCTGGTAGTCGAGCAGGTGATATGCGAGACGCGGAGGGTGCGGCTGAGCGCACGACTGCGGAAACGCGGGGCCACCGCCCTGATCGAGCAAACGCGCTCGACTTGTCAGACGAGTCTATCGTCTGCTGGCGCGAGCCAACGACGGGCGCGCCCCGTCCGGCGTCACACGAGCACCGCGGTCGGGTAGGACTGGAAGATGGTGGACCTGCTCGACCTGGCGGTCACCGCGCACGGCGGGATGGAGCGGTGGCGGCGGTTGTCGCGCTTCCGCGCGGTCGCCTCGATCAGAGGGGCGATCTGGGCGCTGAAGGGGCAGGCGGGGCTGCTCGACGACGTCCTGATCGAGGGCGAGACGCGCGACCAGCGGGTCAAGCTCAGCCCTTTCCCCGGCCCCGGCGAGTACGCGACGTGGGAGCCGCACCGCCAGACCATCGAGACGACCGACGGCGTGCTCGTGACCGAGCGCCTCGACCCCGGCAGCGCCTTCGACGGCCACACGCGCGAGACGCAGTGGGACCACCTCCACGCCGCCTACTTCGCCGGCGAGGCGAGCTGGAACTACTTCGTCGCGCCGTTCGTCTTCACCCGCCCGGACTTCAGAACCGAGGAGCTGGAGCCGTGGGCCGAGGGCGGCGAGGTGTGGCGCAGACTGCTGGTCAGCTATCCGGACACGATCGTCGCCCACCACCGCCAGCAGACCTACTACTTCGACGAGCCGGGCCTGCTGCGGCGGATCGACTATGCGGTCGACATCCTCGGCGGCGGCCCGGCCGTCCACTACCCGTCTGCGTACAACGACTTCGACGGGATCGTTCTCCCGACGCGCCGTCGCGTCTACGTCCGCAACCCTGACGACGGGACGCCGATCCTCGACGCGGTCTCCGTCGCGATCGACCTGAAGCAGGCGTCGTTCGACTGACGCTCGGCTGGCGCTCGACTGGCGCTTGGCTGCGTCAGCGCATCGAGCTGCCGGTCAGCCGCTCGCTCAGCTCCCACAGCCGGTTGGCCGACTCGGGGTCGATCGCGTGGGGGGCGACGCCGAGCGCCCGCTTTTCGCGGTCGGCCGCTGAGGCGGGGGCGGTGGCCGAGGTCGAGACCGGGACGATCGGCGCGACCTCGTTGTTCTCGCAGTAGACGCCGCCGACGCCGTCGAGCTCAGGGCTGGTCGCGCACCAGACGATCGTCGACGCCGCCTGCGCGATGGTCTCGCAGCCGCGGGCAGGGTCGAGCAGCGGCTGGCCGCGCTCGCCGACGACGCCCATCGCCTGCAGCTGCTCGCGCGTCAGCCACGGGGAAAGGCTGGCCCCGGCGATCGTGCACGGGCTCGGGGCGAACGCGCGCACGCCCTCGGGCTCGCCGAGGCTGTCGAGTGCGAGCGCGAAGAGGACGTTGGCCGTCTTCGACTGGCCGTACGCGAGCCAGCGGTCGTAGTCGCGGCGCTCGAACTGCGGGTCGTCGAAGTCGACCCCGGCAAGGCGATGCGCCTGCGCCGAGACCGACATGACGCGCGCGCCCCCGGCGAGCAGCAGCGCCGGCCACAGCCGCATCGCGAGCTGGTAGTGGCCGAGGTGGTTGGTCGAAAGCTGCGACTCGTAGCCGCGCCCGTCGCGCGCGAGCGGCACGCCGTGTATCCCGGCGGCGTCAACGAGCATGTGGAGCGGGCGGCGGGAGTCGAGGAAGCGGCTGGCGAACGCGTCGACTGAGGCGGGGTCGAGCAGGTCGAGCTGCTCGACCTCAACGCCGTCGATCCCAGCCAGCGCGGCGCGGGCTCGCTGCGGCGAGCGCGCGGGGACGACGACCGTGGCGCCGGCCGAGCGCAGCGCGCGCGTCGTCTGGACTCCGACGCCCGTGTCGCCGCCGGTGACGATTGCGACCTTTCCGGAGAGGTCGACGCCGTCGATCACGTCGGCGGCGCTGGAGGCAGCGGAGAAGCCGGAGCCGATCGGCTGTTGGAGGCTGGGCATGGTGTGTCAGGTCTCTTTCGCGAGGCGCAACAAACGACGCTAGCCCTGACACCCCGGACTCCCAATGCTTGCGAGTCCGAATAACTTGCGCGAGCGTACGGAGATGGCACCAGACCCCCTCTCCGCCGCGCTCGCGCTCGTGAACGCGCGCTGCGTCGTCTCGGGCATCTTCTCCGTCGGCGGCGCGTGGGCGCTGCGTTTCCACCCGCCCGCGCGGCTGAAGCTGGCGGTCGTGGCGCGCGGCTGCTGCTGGCTCGCGCTCGAAGACAACCCCGGGCCCGTCTGGCTCGAGGAGGGCGACGTGGCGGTGTCGAACGGGCCGCACGGGCTCGTGGTCGCGAGCGACCTGTCGGTCGAGCCCTCTGATGGGATGAAGCTCTACGAGGAGAGCGCGACCCCGTTCGTCAGCGTCGGCGACAGCGAGGAGGTGAAAATAATCTGCGGGCACGTCCAGCTGAACGAGAGCGGCGACGAGCTGCTGCTCGCGGCCCTTCCGCATCTGACGCACATCCGCGCGGGCGCCGAGGCGTCGGCCGTCCGGTGGCCGCTTGACCGGCTGCTGGACGAGGCGGCCTCCTTGCGCCCCGGGTCCAGCTTCGCCACCGACCAGCATGCCCAGCTGCTGCTCGTCGAGGTGCTGCGCGCCTGCATCACCGACGTCGACTCGTTCCCGCCCGGCTGGCTGCGCGCGCTCGCCGACGAGCGCATCGCGCCCGCGCTGCGCCTGATGCACGCCGACCCGGCCCGTCCCTGGCGGCTGGACGAGCTGGCGAGAGCGGCGGCGATGTCGCGCACGGCCTTCGCCGCGCACTTCAAGGAGGCCGCCGGCATCCCGCCGCTCGCCTACCTCCACCGCTGGCGGATGCGCGTCGCCGAGCGCGCGCTGCGCGACGACGACGTCCCGATCGCGACGCTCGCCTACTCGCTCGGCTACAACTCCGAGAGCGCCTTCAGCACCGCCTTCAAGCGGACCGCCGGCGTCTCCCCGCGGCGCTACCGCGAGGCGGAGCGGGCGGGGGTTGAGAAGGGCGACGCGGCGGCTGCGGAGCCGGCTGCCGTCTAGGCGACGAACGCCCCGGCGACGGGTTTGGCGGCTGACGCCAGCCGCCGCGACGCGACCGCGCGCTATGCGTGGTCGCGCACCTGGCGGACCCCGAGCAGGGCGGGGTCGATACGGCGGCCGTCGTCGGTGACGAAGGCGAGCCGGGCGCGCTCGCCGGTGTCAACGTCAACGTAGACGGGAGACGTGCCGTAGGAGCGGGGGCGGTTCTCTCTGCCCCACTGAGCGAGGCCGGCTATGACGAAGTGCAGCTGGCGCCCGGTCGCGGTGAGGACGTACTCGTGGCGGGCGCG
This sequence comes from Conexibacter sp., assembly GCA_036499225.1. Lineage (GTDB taxonomy): Bacteria > Actinomycetota > Thermoleophilia > Solirubrobacterales > Solirubrobacteraceae > Conexibacter. The sequence continues at coordinate 40,385 of DASYEC010000035.1, read as the reverse complement.
GGCGCCGTCCTCGCGGTACTCGCGGCGCTCCATCACGCCCGCGTCGACGAGCTTCGCGAGCCGCTCGGTCAGCACGTCGGCGGCGATGCCGAGCTCCTCACGGAACTCGGAGAAGCGCGTGTTGCCCCAGAAGGCCTCGCGGACGATCAGCAGCGTCCACTTCTCGCCGAGCAGGTCGAGGCTGCGGGCGATCGAGCAGTTCGACTCGGGTCCGAGCGGCTTAGGCATACGAGCCACGATACCAATGCTGGGTTGGGCCGTCCAACTCAGGCTGCTACGTTGGGAAATCCAACCTAGGTCGCCAGGCACGCGTTCGGCGATCTCTCGCACCCCACCTGGAAGGCGCACCTTGCGCACGCTCAGCAGACGAACGAACTTCTGGATCGCCGGCGCAGTCGCCGCGCTCGCGCTGTGGACGAGCGTCGCGCCGACCGTCAGCTACCCGCTCTACGCCGCTCATTGGGGCCTGACTCCGACGGCGACGACCGTCGTCTTCGCCGTCTACCCGGTGATCCTCGTCGGCGTCCTCGTCTTCTTCGGCGACCTCTCCGACCACATCGGGCGGCGGAAATCGATCCTCGCCGGCCTCGTGTCGATGCTCGTCGGCGTGCTCTTCTTCACGTTTGCAGAGAACGTCTGGTGGCTCTACATCGGCCGCGCGTTCATGGGCATCGGGGTCGGCTTGTCGCTGAGCCCCGCCAGCGCCGCGATGGTCGAGTTCGCCCCCGACAGCCTGAAGCGCCGCGCCAGCTCGCTGACCGCGTCAGTCGCGGCGGTCGGCATCGTCGCAGCGACGCTGCTCGGCGGCGCGCTCGTGCAGTACGCGCCGCTGCCGCTCCACCTCGATTACGCCGTGCTCGACGCGACGATCGCCGCGGTCGCCGTCGCGGCGTGGTTCCTGCCGCGCCACACCGCTGCCGAGACGAGCAGCCGGTGGCGCCCGCACGCCGCGCTCGTCGTCCCACCCGGCCAGCGCCGGGTGTTCGCGACGGCGGCGGTCGCGCTGATCTCGTCGTTCGCCGTCGCGGCGGTCGTCGTCGGCCTCGGCAGCGACATCTCGCGACAGCTCGGCGGCTCCGACAACGCGTTCGTGACCGGGGCGCTTCTGTCGCTCTTCGGCTTCGCCAGCGCGGCCGCCGCGAACGTCTTCGCGAAGGCGTCGGGACGGACAGTCGTCGCCGTCGGCTCGGGCTTCTCGCTCGTCGGCGTCGGGCTGTTCGTGCTTGTGGGCGCGAGCCACTCGCTCGCGCTGTTCCTGATCGCGACGATCGTCTGCGGCGTGGGCTTCAGCCTCAACTTCCTCGGCGGGATCACGCTGGTGACCGCGCACGCCGCGGCACACCACCGCGCCGGGATGCTGTCGGCGGCCTACCTCTGCGCCTACCTGCTGCAGGGGATCATCGCCGTCGCCCTCGGCGTCATCGCAACGAACATCGACCTCGTCAGCGCAGTCGACTACGGGGCGATCGCGTTGTCAGCGATCTTCGTGGTGGCGCTGGTGCTGGCCTGGCGGATGGACCGTGGTGGCGGCCGCCCGGCGCGCTCGGCGCGGCCGGCCGTCGCGGCAGCGGCGGCAAGGCGGTAGCGATGGCGGGCAAAAGGGGCGCCGGTGATCGGCGCCCCTCGGTACGGCTGGACTGGCTTCCGACGGTTAGCTGGCTGCCGTCTCCGCCCGCTTCGGGAGTCTCCAGCCCGGGCGGATGAAGTGGCAGGTGTAGCCGTTGGGGTAGCGCTCCAGGTAGTCCTGGTGCTCGGGCTCGGCCTGCCAGAACGGGCCGGCCGGCTCGACCTCGGTGACGACGTGGCCCGGCCAGATGCCGGACGCCTCGACGTCGGCGATCGTCTCCTGGGCGACCTTGCGCTGCTCGTCGTCGAGGTAGAAGATCGCCGAGCGGTAGCTCAGGCCGACGTCGTTGCCCTGGCGGTTCTTCGTCGTCGGGTCATGGATCTGGAAGAAGAACTCGAGCACGTCGCGGTAGGAGATCTGCTCCGGGTCGAACTCGATCTCGATCGCCTCGGCGTGGGTGCCGTGGTTGCGGTAGGTGGCGTTTGGCGTGTCGCCACCCGAGTAACCGACGCGGGTGGCGGTCACGCCCGGCTGCTTGCGGATCAGATCCTGCATGCCCCAGAAGCAGCCTCCGGCGAGAATCGCCTTCTCCGTTGTCGCCGTCATGTCTTTCGCTCCTCGGTTCTGGTTACTCAAACAACGTAGCCGAACCCGTCATGGCGCTTGCGCCTGCTCGCTTCTGGCTGGCCGCGCAGGTCGTCCTCGCTCAACGCCACGGAGAGCGCGCCGAGCGCCTCGTCGAGGCGGTCACGGCGGCGGGCGCCGATCAGCGGGACGACGTCCTCGCCGCGCGAGAGGGTAGGGGCAGCCTCCGTCGGCCGTTCGCGCGCGGGGTCGCGAGCGGGCGCCGGGCTGCGTGCCGAGCGGGCGGTTTATCCGCTCATTCCCTCAGCCCGGCGAGTGCGGTGAGGCGGGCGCGGCCGACGAGGGCTGCTGGGATGAGGGTTCCGAGCAGGCCGAGGGCGGCGCCGCCGGCGAGCACGAGGGCGGCCTGGTGCCAGGGGATGACGAGCGGGCCGCCGGTCGGATCGCTGTCGGCGCTGACGAGCGAGGCAAGCACGATCGCGGCGCCGACAGCGAGCCCGACCGCCGTGATCACGAGCGACTCGAGCGTCAGGGCGCCGATCACCTGCCGCCGCATTGCCCCCGAGAGGCGCGCGAGGACAAGCTCGCGACGGCGCTCGGCTGCAGCCATCGCCCCGATGTTGAACGCCGCGAGCACCGCGATCCCGATCATCAGCGCGTCGACGACCCACTGCGCTCGCGCGTTCTCCTGGTTTCGCGCTCTGACCTCGCTGAGGTACGACGCGCGCGACGCGACGACGGCGGTCGGCGTGTCGTGAGCGATCCGCTTGAGGCCGTGCGCGACGGCCGCGCGGTCTTTGCTGCTCGCGCTGACGAAGACCGCGCTGTCGAGCGACGCGGTCGCGTGGGCGAGCGCGAGACTGCGAGGCAGGACGACGTCGCCAAGCCCGTTCGCGCGCTTGTAGATCGCCACGACCCGAAGCCGGGCGGGCGTCGCGTCGGCGAGCCGAGCGTTGAGGACCCGGCCGACCTCCACCCCATCGTGCTTGGCAAGCGCCTCGCTGACCGCGATCCCGTCACCGCGCAGGTTTTCGAGCGAGCCCGCGCTGACGTCGAGGTCGAGCGGGCTGGGGGTGGTGGGCGGCTCGAGCCCGGCCGCGTCCCAGCCGTCGCCCTCGTTCGTGAGGTGGGGGTCGAGCAGGTAGACCTCGGTCGAGACCATCGGGGCGACGGTCGCGCCGCGGAGGGTCGCGGCGGCTGCGGCGACGGATGGCGGCAGGCCGTCGCCGTCGCGGGCGACGAGGACGCGGTTGGCGTGGACGCGTGCGGCGGTCGTGCGCTCAGTCGCGCGTTGGGCGGTCGCGTTGCCGACGACCTGAGTCCCCGCGAGCGCGACGACGAGGGCGATCGCCGCTCCGACGGCGCCCGTCCGGAAGCGGCCGCTCGCGAGCGCCGAGCCCGCGAGGAAGCCGGCGCCGCCGCCGGGCAGCAGCGCGCGGCCGACGAGCGCGGCCGGCCAGCCGACGACCACCGGCCCGAGCAGCGCGACGGCGATGATGAAGAGGAAGGCTGACAGCGTCGCGAACGAGAGCGCCTGCGAGGAGAGGACGATCAGGAGCGTGATCCCGCCGCCAAGCGCGGCGAGGCCCAGCAGCGTGCGTGTGATGCCGAGCCGCCGCTGCGGCACCGCCGCCTCGACGAGCGCCTCCCCCGGCCGCACCGACAACGCACGGTGAGCGGCGACGAGCGTTGCAAGCAGCGCGACGACGACCCCGGACCCGATCGCGATCCCGTATGGAATCCAGTTCGGCGAGACCGTGAACCCGTCCGGCGCGATCCCGACCGAGACGAGCGCGTCGGTGAAGACTGAGGAAAGCGCGGTCGCGACGATGCACCCGGCGACCCCGCCGAGCAGGCCGAGCAGGGCGGCCTCCCGCAGCAGCAGCCGGCGCGCTTGGCCGGGAGTCGCCCCGATCGCCCGCAGCAGCGCGACCTCTTTGCGACGGCGCTCGACAGCGAAGCCGATCGTGCCCGCCAAGACGAAGATCGCGATCGCCAGCGTGATCCCCCCGCCCGAGGCGATAACGGCGACCAGCTCGACGCGGTCGAACGCCCGCGGATCACCCGCGTCTGCGGCAGAGGCATGGCGGTGGTCGAGGACTTGCGGGTGGGCGGTGCCCGCCGCTGCGCCGACCCGCTCGCGCAGCTGCCCCTGGTCGACCCCCGGCTCGGTGCGGATTGCGATCGCGTTGTAGCCGGCGCCGAGGCCGGAGAGCTGCTGGGCGCGCGCCTGCGTGAGGAAGACCGACGACTGGCGCTCCTGCTGGGCGGGTGTGGCGGTGGCGATGCCGGAGAGCCGGAAGACGTCAGCGCCAGCGGGGCTGACGACGCGCACGCGGTCGCCGACATCGAGCCCGCCGGCCCGCGCGAGGCCGGCGTCGAGGACGATGTCGCCGGGCCCGGCCGGGGCGTGCCCGTGCGCGAGCCGGTAGGGCGTGAGCGCGGCGCTCGCCCAGCCGTGTCCGTGGGCGGGGCCGTCGCCGGTCGTTGGCACCGGCGTGCCGTTGCGCGTCATCACGGTCAGCGGAAAGGCGACGTCGCCGACCGCCGAGCGGACGCCCGGCACCGCCGCGACGCGCGCGAGCGCGCTCGTCGGCAGCAGCGCGCTGCGTTGGACGTCGAGCGTTTCGGCGTCGTCCCCGTGGCCGAGCGTCACGGTCGGGTCGGCCCGCACGACGGCGTCGGTGGCAGCGAAGCGCCCTGGGCCAGGCGCGCCAAGCCCAGTCGCCATGATCTGCCCTGCCGCAGCGGCGATCGTCGCCGCCATCGCGACGATCACGAAGATCCCGAGCGCCGAGCCGAGGCGGATCGGGAGTGTTCGCCAGCTGAGCATCGGCTATCCACCCAGCTCGGTCATGCGGTCGGCGATCTCCTGCGCGCGGGGTGCGGCGAGCTCGTCGACGAGGCGGCCGTCCGCGAGGAAGACGACGCGGTCCGCTACGGCCGCTGCGACGGGGTCGTGGGTGACCATCACGAGCGTGCGGCCGTCGTGGTCGGCGAGTCCGCGCAGCATGGCGAGCACGTCGCGGGCGCTGCGCGTGTCGAGCGCGCCGGTCGGCTCGTCGGCGAAGATCACGTCGGGCTTGGCGACGAGCGCCCGCGCGATCGCGACGCGCTGCTGCTGCCCGCCCGAGAGCTGCGCGGGCCGATGCCCGGCCCGGTCCCCGAGCCCGACTCGCTCAAGCGCATCCCGCGCGACGCGCCGCGGCGGATGCTCGCCGGCAAGCCGCAGCGGCAGGATCACGTTCTGCGCCGCCGTCAGCGACGGCAGCAGGTTGAACGACTGAAAGACGAAGCCGACCCTCCGTCGGCGCAGCCGCGCCAGCCGACGCTCCCGCATGCCGGAGAGGTCGGTCCCGCCGATGCGGACCGTGCCGGTGTCGGGCCGGTCGAGGCCGGCGGCGCATTGCAACAGCGTCGTCTTGCCGGAGCCCGAGGGGCCCATGATCGCCGTGAAGCTGCCGGGCTCGAAGGCGAGCGAGACGCCATCGAGCGCCCGCACGGCCCCGTCGTCGGCGCCGAAGGTCTTGCTGACTCCGTCGAGCGCGACGGCGGCGGTGCGGCGCGTCTCCAAGCTGGTGATCGACATGGGGACCAGCCTGCCGTTGCGAGGGTCGCGCTCCAATGGTGCGCGCGGGACAGGCGGGCACGGCCAGCCCCCGGATCGCGATGCGGGGGCTAGCCCCCGGGCGGGTTACGGGCTTCCGGCCCGCCGCCGCGCAGCCTCAGACGATCTCCGCGCCCGCTTCTCTCAGCTCGGTCAGCGCCGCGTCCGATCCCGCTGGATCGATCCCCCGCACCGCCCACGTCGGAACGGTCACCCGATACCCCATCCGCAACGCATCGCGCGCCGTGTGGAAGACGCAGAAGTCCGTCGCAAGCCCCACGACCGTTACGCCATCCACCTGCTTCGCCCGCAGCAGGTTGCCAAGCTCCCCGGTCTCGAAGGCCGAGTACCCGTCGTCGTCGCGACCAACACCGGTGTTGACGACTGCGTCGATCGCCTTCCGATCCAGCGCCGAGACAAGCTCCGCCCCTGGCGTGTCCTGCACACAGTGCACCGGCCACGGCCCACCCTGCTCGACGAACGACGCGTGGTTCGCCGGATGCCAATCTCGCGTCGCCACCACCACCCCAAACCGCCTCGAGCTCGCGAGCTCGTTGATCGGACCGATCACCTCGTCGCCATGCCCGACAGCGAGCGCGCCGCCGGGGATAAAGTCGTTCTGGAGGTCGATGATCAGGAGGGCCGCGGTCACCGATGAGAGAGCTACCCCAGCGGTGGCTTCTTGATCCGGAAAGCCCGCCAGCAATGCCCAGCCAGACATCGACGCGACGCCTACGAGCGGTAGCCCGGCAGCCGCATGACGACCGACGCCCGAACTGGCGCTAACGCCAGTCCCCCCGCCCGTCGCGGTCTACGAGGCTGGGGCGATGGAGATCGGGTTTATGGTGCTGCCGCGGTCGTTGGAGCAGACGCGGGACGCGGCTCGGCTTGGGGAGGCGCTGGGGTTCAGCTGGATCAGCGCGGCTGACTCGCCGACCGTCTACGAGGACTCATACCTGCATCAGCTCGAGATCGCTCGGGCGGCGCCTTCGGTGCGGGTTGGGCCGATGGTCAGCCATGTCGTCGCGCGGCATCCGGTGATCGTCGGGAACCTGCTCGCGACGCTCAACAGCTTCACGGGCGGGCGGGCTGTGGGGACGCTCGCGACCGGGAACAGCGCGGCGCGCGGGCTCGGGATGAAGCCGGCACGGATCGCCGAGCTCGAGGAGGCGGTTCACGCGATCCAGGGGTACTGGCGCGGCGAGGGCGGGGCGTTCGGCGACAGCGCGATCCCGCCGACCGGGATGCAGCGCGAAGGCTGTCGGCTGCTGATCGCCGCAGACGGGCAGCGAGGCGCCGACCTCGCCAGCCGCGCCGGGGACGGGCTTCTGTACGGCGGGACGCTGGCGCCGAGCGTCCGGCGACGACGGCTTGCGGGGGCTCGCTCCGGCGACGCCGCCAGAACCGCATGGATCGCGCCTACGGTCTCGCTTGCCGAGAACCACGACGCGGTCCGGGACGACCTCGGCGCGATGGTCGTCGCAATGGCCAACCGCGCGATGCGGGGCGACCTCGACGAGCGCGAGGTGCCCGCCGACGTGCAGGCCGACGTGCTGGAGATGCGGCGCGCTTACGACTACGGCTATCACGCCGACAACTCGCGGCCGCGCAACACCGGCGTCGTCAGCGACCGGCTCGCCGCTCACCTGATCGACAGCCTCTGCCTCTGGGGCGACGAGGGGCGCTGGGCGCAGACGCTCGCGGAGCTCGACGCCGAGGGCTGGGACGGCGTGATGCTGATCCTCGGGCAGGCCGAGCAGCTGAGCGTGGTGCAGGCCGTCGGCGAGCGCCTGCAGCGGCTCGGCTACCTCACGCCGCGCGGCTGATCGAGCGGCGCGGGCGCGGCGCGGCGGCCGAGCCACGTCGGCCGCCGGGTCCCTGCTTCTAGTACGACCGCGGGCGCGGCGGCCGAGCCACGTCGGCCGCCGGGTCCTTGCTCCTAGTACGACCGCGGCAGCCCGAGCGAGTGCTGGGCGACGTAGTTGAGGACCATCTCTCGCGAGACGGGGGCGATGCGCAGGAGGCGGACGATCCACCAGAGGTCGGCGATGCCGTACTCGACGCTCAGGCCGTTGCCGCCGTGGGTCTGGATCGCGCGGTCGACTGCCATCCCGCCGGCGTCGGCGGCGAGCAGCTTGGCCATGTTCGATGCCTCTCCCGCCGGGGCGCCGGCGTCGTGCAGAGCAGCCGCCTTCGCGGTCATCAGGCGCGCCGCCTCCAGCGCGACCTTCGCCTCCGCCAGCGGGTGCGCCACGCCCTGGTGGGCGCCGATCGGCTGGCTCCAGACGACCCGCTCGTTCGCATACGCCGACGCCTTCGCAAGCGCGTACCGTCCGATGCCGTTGCAGGTCGCCGCGGCCATGATCCGCTCGGGGTTGAGGCCGTCGAACGCGACGTGTAGGCCGCCGCCCTCAGCACCGAGCAGGCGGTCGTCCTCGACGAGCATGTCGTCGAAGTACAAGGTCCACTGCTGCTCGGGGGCCTCCATCACGGTCTCGATCGGCTGGCGCGACATTCCTGGGGCGTCAACGTCGACGATGAACAACGACAGCCGCCCGCGGCCAGGCTGGTCGCCCTCCCCCGTCCGCGCCATCACGACGATCGCCTGGCAGTCCTCGATCCCCGAGATGTATGTCTTCGTGCCGCTCAAGCGCCAGCCGCCGCGCCCCTCGTCGCGGCGCGCCTGGAGCCGCAGCGCATGCGAGTTCGAGCCGGCGTCGGGCTCGGTGATCGCGAAGGCGTAGTGAGCCCGTCCGGTGCCGAGACCGCGCAGCCAGCGCTCCTTCTGCTCCGTCGTCCCATGCCGCGTCAGCAGCGTGCCGGCGATGCCGGGCGAGACGAGCAGCGGCAGCAGCGGGCAGCCAGCGGCCGCCAGCTCCTCGCCGACGATCGCCAGCTCGACCAGGCCGAGGCCGCCGCCGCCCCATTCAACGGGGATGTTGACGCCGAGGTAGCCGTGCTCCGCCAGCGCGTCCCACAGCTCGCGCACCGGCTCTCCCGCCCTCGTCACGCGCTGAAAGTAGGCGTGGCCGAAGTCGTTCGCGATCGCCGAGACGGCGTCGCGCAGCATCGCGTGCTCGTCGCGCTCGACGAGGCTGAGCTGCGGGGCGGCGGTGGTCTCCTCCATCCCCCGGACGCTACGGGGCGGCACCGGAGCCAGGAACTAGCGAGTCCGCCAGTCGCCGGCTACGCCTCGGCCCGCTCGTCGGAAGCGGCCGCCACCACCGAGCCGCTCTCCAACGGCACGGTCGCCGCCACGCGGGTCCCGCCGGCGGCGCCGTGCGACACCCTCAGCGTCCCGTCTTGCTCACGGACCACTCGGCGCAACGACAGTAGGCCGTGGTGGTGGCCCTCTCTGACCGGGGCCTGACCGCGGCCGTCGTCCTCGACCGCCAGGCGCAGCCTCGCGCCGCCGACCAGCTCCAGCCGCACGGTCACGTTGCACGGGCCGGCGTGCTTGGCGGCGTTGACGAGCGCCTCACGGGCGACCTTCACGAGCGCGTCGCTCGTCGGGCGGTGCAGGCCCGCCGCACGCACGGACGCCTCCTCGCTGACCGACAGCTGCGCCCCGAGGCCGAACTCGTCCTCGACGGTCGAGACGACCGCAGCCAGCCGCGTGCCGATGTCAGCCGCGGGCGGGCCCGACAGCCTGTGGATCACCGTGCGGATCGCGGTGTCGCCGCGGATCAGCAGCGCGCGCGCCCTCGCGATCCCGGCGCTCGCGTCCTCGTCGAGGTCGTCGCGCTGGAGGATCGCGTCAAGGCTGAGCTGCGCCGCGAAGAGGATCTGCGCGACGTCGTCATGCAGGTCGTCGGCGATCCGCTGGCGCTCCTGCATCCGCGCCAGCTCGGCCCGCTGGCGCTGGTAGCGCTCGGTCGCCCTCGCGAGCGCGACGAGGTTGGCCATCCGTGCGAGCGCCCTGCGCTCGACGCGGGCGAACGGCTCACCGCGCTGGCGGTACGCCGCGAGCGTTCCCATCCGCTGGCCGCCGAGCAGCACGGGCACGTGGAACGCCGCCCAGCCGGGATCGCCCGGCTTCTGAGGACCGACGACATACGCGCGCATCCCTGGCTCGCCGCCGGCCTCGTCGAGCACGGTCCGCTCGAGTGCCGCGTTGCGCATCCCGCGCCGCGAGACGACGACCGGCCCGTCGTCGGGGACGATCGCCAGCAGGCTCGCGTCGGTCACCTCGCACAGCTCGCCGAGCGCCCGCGTCAGCAGCTGGTCGCCCTCGTTCGATCCCGAGCCCGACGCGACCGACACCGCCACGCGCGCGAGGATGCTGTCGAGCCGCTGCTGCCGGCGCAGCCCGAACAGCGTGATCGCGAGCTCGACGACCGACGCCAGCCGCGGCGCGAACGCCAGCGCCCGCTCGACGTCCAAGACCGTGAACGGGCCCTCGCGGTTGGCGATGTGCAGGACGCCGACCGTCCCGAGCGGGACGCTCAGCAGCCGGTGGATGCCGAAGACGTCGACGTACTCCTGGCGGATCCCGGCATCGCCCTCCGACGCGTTGCTGAGGTGCGGCTGGCCGGTCGTGAAGACGCGCGCGGAGTTGCTGCGCGGGTCGAAGATCGAGACCTGATGGGAGGCGGCGACCTCTCTGCCGGCGCCGAACGACCCCGGCAGCATCTGCAAGACGTTGCGCTGCCTGTCGACGACCATCACGCCGCTGAGCGCGCCGTCGAACTGCGCGGCGACGACCGCGGAGACTGCCGACAGGAGATCCTCGAGGTTGTTGACCGACAGCACGAGCCGGTCGACGTCGTCGAGCGACTCGCCGCCGCGCGCGTCAGCGACCGGCCGCCGCGCGAGCCCTAGCGCCAGCGCGACCTGCACTGCGAAGTTGGCGATCAGCTCAGCGTTCTCGAACGGCTCGCCGTCGCGCTTGAGCGCATGGACCGCGCCGAGCCGCTCGCCGTCGAGCACGACGTCGGCGGACAGCACGCCCTCGAACTCGCGCTGCAGGTAGCCGGGCGTCCGCTCCGCCAGCCCGCGCTCGACGCTCGCCAGCTCGCCCGACGACAGCCCCTCGGCCGCGACCACGACCGGCGGCCGCGAGCCCGGCTCGAAGACGATCACGATCGCCTCGCCGCCGAGCGTCCGGCGGGCCGCCGCGGTCAGGCCGTCGAAGCCGGCCTGGCCTTTGCCGAGCGGTGGCGAGACGAGCGTGATCATGCTTCGTGCAGGACTCCCCCGGCCTCGCCGGCCGGGGCGATGAAGCCGGTGCGGATCGCCTTCGCGATCAGCTCGGTCTTCGTGCGCGCCTCGAACTTCGCCTTCAGCTTCTGCACGTGGAAGCGGACCGTCGACTCCGAGATGAACAGCCGCTCGCCGATCTCGTGGTTGGTGAAGCCCTGCGCCGCGAGCTCCAGCACGCGCTCCTGCTGGGGCGTCGGCCGCGCGCCGCTCATGCGGCTGTCAACGAGCGCGTGGAGCTGCTTGACGATCTGCGGCCCGGCCGCGGCGCCCGGCGCGCGGCCGCCGTCCATCACCCGCTCCAGCGCGCCGATCAGCTCCGGCAGCCCCGCCGCCTTTGTCACATAGGCGCTTGCGCCGGCTTCCAGCGCGCCGCGGACGGTCTCCTCGCTCAGGTACGTCGAGAGGATCACGACCGACGTGCTGGGGAAGTCGCGCGTCAGCTCCCGGGTCAAATCCTCCCCGCGCATGTCCGGCAGGCGCAGGTCGACGAGCGCTGCGTCGGGCAGCGTGCGGCGCACCAGCCGCAGCGCCTCTCTCCCGCTGGCCGCCTCACCGACGACCTCGATCCGTGGGTGCGCGGACAGCGTCGCACGAACGCCCTCACGAACGATCTCGTGATCGTCGACGATCATCACTCGCATCGCTCTCTCTCCTCTTCCGGCTCCACACGAGCCGGCCTCCCCGGTAACCGACTCCGTAGTCGGTTCCGACGAAGCCGACCCTACCTTGCGCGGGCGGGCCGTGCCAGCTTCCCGGCGCGGCCCGCTCCACATTCCCTTCCGGCACGAGTGTCGGGTGAACGTTGCCTGACACGCCACTACACGACGGCGGCCTCCCGCAACGCGCTGGCGGCCGGCAGCGTCTCCAGGTCGGCCGTCGCGACGTCAACGCCGAGCGACGCCGCACAGCCTGGGCAGAAGTGCTCGCGCACCGTCACGCGCGGCTCCTCGAGGCGGTCGCGCACGATCATCCCGAGCTCCTCGTAGCGCTCGGCGATCGGACGCTCCGACAGCACCGCGCCGTCGCGCCAGTTGGCGTCGGCGTCGGCGAGCCGCTCGTCGCACGAGGCACAGCTCCACGCTCCGTTGTCGCGCGCCAGCGAGACGCCGATGCTCCGCGGCGGGCTCAACGGCTTGGCGGGCGTTGCGCCGATCCGCGCGCTGCGGATCTCCTCACGCCGCGCCGCCGTCGCCGCGTCGTCGGCGTTCTGGTTGTCGTCGAGCACGACGCCATAGATCGCGTTGGCGTGCGCCGCCGTGACGTACCCGGCGACGACGTCTCTGGCGACCAGCGCGGGATCGCGCAGGAGCGGGTCGCCGAGGCCGGCGCCGCCGCCTGCGGTCGCGACGAAGACGTCGCCGATCGCGAGGTTGATGTGCGTCAGCTTCGAGCGCACTCTCTCCGCCCGCCCGTCGAGCCGCGCCGCCGTCGGCATCGTCCGCTCGGAGAGCATCTGCGGGACGTTTGACTCGCGCACCGGGTGGAACGTCCCAGCGCTGCCCGGGTAGCCGCCGCCGACGCCGTGCGGCGGCACCTGCGCGCAGGCGTTGAAGCACGGCCCGGCCATCCCGGAGCCCATCGTGATCACGTACGCCTGGTCGAGCGACTGCCCGCCGCGGAACTGGCCCGGGCCGCCGGAGTTGGCGACCAGTCTGCGCCACAGGAAGAGGACCGGGTCAGCGCCCTCGTGGTTCTCGATGTCCGGGATGCCGCCGCCGGTCGTGCACGTCAGGCCGTAGGCGTCCTGGCCGTCGGCGATCGTCTGCGCGCCGCCGCCGGAGCCGATCGCGTTGTCGGGGTAGAAGATCACCGACACGCCGCCATGCTGGTTGGTGCCGAACAGCGCGTTGCCGGGGAAGCCGTCCTGATGCTGGCCGGCGATGCGGCCGCGCAGGACCGGGTCCTCGCTCAGCGCGAGCGCCTGGCAGAGCACGTCCTTGGACAGCTTGCAGGCGCGCATGCCGACCTCAGAGTGAGCGTTTGAGACCGGCGCCGGCGGCACGGAGTTGACGATCGTCCCCTCCTCGCCGAGCTCGACGCTGATCGGCCGCCAGAGGCCGCCGTTGACCGGCAGGTCGCCGTAGACGAGCACCGTCATCAGGCCGGTCATCGCCTGGCCGAACATCGGGCCGCGCGTCGAGTTGACGAACGCGTCGATCTGCGGGACGCCGGAGTACTCGTAGCGCAGGTCGGTGCCGTCGACCGTCAGGCGGCAGCGCAGCTCGAGCAGCCGGTCGGGGCCCTCGTGGCCGTCGAACTCGTTCCAGTCAACGGCCTCGTAGACGCCGTCGGGGATCTTCGCGATCCGCTCGCGCAGCACCTGCTCTGAGAGGTCCTTGTTGATCTCGCAGTACTTGTGATGGTTCTCGAGGCCGAACTCGTCGATGATCTGGTTGAGCTTGCCCGTCGCCGTGTTGTTGGCGGCGACCATCGAGCGGATGTCGTTGAGAACGGCGCCCGGCGCGCGCACGTTCGCGGCGATGTAGTTCTCCCACTGGGAGTCGATCGCGCCGTCTCTGATGATCTGGATCGGGGGGAAGCGCATCCCCTCCTGCCAGACGTCGTGGGCGCCCGGCGCGTAGCCGGAGATGCCGACGCCGCCGACGTCGAGCACGTGCATGTTCGCGAACGACCAGCCGAGGTGCTCGTCGCCGTAGAACGTCGGCATGATGATCGAGACGTCGCCCTGGTGCATCGCCCCGCCGGTGTGCGGGTCGTTGACGATCCAGCCGTCGCCGGGCTTCAGCTCATGCCCGCTCTCCTCGACCAGGTCGATGATCGCGCGCGTCCCGATCAACGACGAGCCGACGTGGAACAGCACGTACGACGAGAAGCCGAGGTGCTCGCAGTTGCGGTCCATCAGGCAGGTCGAGAAGTCCTTGGACTCCGTCACGATCGGCGAGCCCGAGGTGCGCACGAGCGTGATCGCCATCTCGTCGGTCAGGTTCTGCAGCGCCTTCCGGTGGACCTCGGCGGCGATGACGTCGTAATCAGCGTTGCTCATCGGTCGTTCCCTCACCGTGTAAGGACGTAGTTGAGATACTCGTCGCGCTCCGCGGTCGTTCCCGGGGGCACGTAGATCGTCGTGTCGACCGCGTCGATGATCGCCGGGCCCTCGACGCGCGACCCCGCCGTGAAGCTGGCGTCGTCGATCACCGGGACCTGCGCGCGGCGGCGCTCGGCCGGCAGGAAGACCTCGCGCGTCTCGCGCACGATGTCGCCGCCCGCGCCGTTGGCGTTGACGCCGTTGAGCGCCGGGCGCTCCTGGCGGCCCGTCACCGTGACGCTGTAGTTGATCAACGACGCCGGGACGCCCTTCCACGCCGTCCCCTCGCCGTAGGTGCGCTCGTAGGTGGCGAGGAAGTCGTCGAAGATCTGCTGCGCGTCCTCGCCCGTCAAAAGCCGGTCGGGCATCGGCAACGTCAGCTCGTACGCCTGGCCCTGGAAGCGGACGTCGGCGCTGCGCTGCAGGTCGATGTTCTTGCGCGAGAAGCCCTCGGACTCCATCTGCTCGATCGCGTCGGCGACCATCCGCTCGGCGACCTGGTTGACCCGCTCGACGCCGTCGGGCTTTGACAGGTCCCAGTTGACGCCCTGGTCGTTGCGCATCACGTAGTCCGACGACAGCAGGCCCAGCGCGCAGAAGACGGAGCTGTTGGCGGGGATCACGATCGTCGAGATCCCAAGCCGCTCCGCGATCTGCGACGCGAACAGCGGCAGCGTGCCGCCGTACGCGAGGAACAGGAACTCGCGCGGGTCGTGGCCCTTGCCGACGCTGACCTCGCGCACGGCGTTGGCCATGTTGACGACGACGAGGTCGTGGACGGCTGCTGCCGCCTCCTCGGTGCTCCAGCCGAACCGCTCGCTGAAGACGCCGTCCAGGGCGGCGCGCGACAGCTCCGGCTTGAGCTGGACGCGGCCGCCGAGGTAGTTGTCGGGGTCGATGAAGCCGAGTGTCACCATCGCGTCGGTGACGGTCGGGCTCTCGCCGCCGCGGTCAAGCGCCGCCGGGCCAGGCGTCGAGCCGGCCGAGTGCGGGCCGACCTGCGGCACGCCGCGCTCGGAGATCCAGGCGATCGAGCCGCCGCCGGCGCCGACCGAGATCACGTCGACGATGTTGACGCCGGTCATGAACGGGCCGAGCTGGAGGTTCTTGTCGATGTGGATCTCGTTGTCGACGATGATCCCGGTGTCGAAGCTCGTGCCGCCCATGTCGCCGAGCAGGACGCGTCTCTTGCCCATCCGCTTGGCCAGCTCGTTGGCGCCGATCGCGCCGCCGGCCGGGCCGGAGCCGAGCAGGCCCAGCGGGTACTGGCGCGCCTTGTCGAGGCTGATGCCGCCGCCGAGGCCCTGGAAGAAGGCGAGCCCGCCCTCCAGGCCCGAGGAGCGCAGTCTGTCGTTGACCGAGGAGAGGTAGACCTCGGCGCGGTCCTGCACGAACGAGTTGAGGATCGCGGTCGTCCAGCGGCGCGTCTCTCCCTCGACCGGGAAGACGCGGTGCGACGGCGTGATGAAGAGGTCGGGGTAGAGCTCCTTGATCGCCGCCTCCGCCGCCAGCTCGTGCGCCTCGTTGGCGTGCGACCAGAGGAAGCAGACGGCGAGCGCGTCGATGCCGACGTCTTCGACGAGGTGCTTGACCTGCGCCTTGACCTCCTCGACGTCGAGCGGGACGAGCACCTCGCCGGCCCAGTTGACGCGCTCCTCGATCTCGGCGATCGCGCGGCGGTCGACGAGGTCGGGCACGTTGACCTGCAGGTGGTCGTCGAGCTCGGTCGTGCGCGGCCCGCCGGCGAGCCGGAAGGCGTCGCCGAAGCCGCTCGTGATCAGCACGCCGACGCGCGAGCCGCGCAGCTGCGTGATCGCGTTCGTGACGACCGTCGTGCCGTTGATGAAGAGCTGCGTGCGCTGCAGCAGCTCGCTCATCTCGAGGTCGTAGCTCCCCGCGGCGACGCCGACGGCCTCGAGCACGCCGCGGCTGAAGTCGTCGTAGGTGGTGAGCGCCTTGCCGCGCTCGACGCGTCCGTCATAGACGACGGAGACGTCGGTGTGCGTCCCGCCCACGTCAACGCCGATGAAGGCGCTGCGGCCGCTGCCGTTTTCCAGGCTGTTACTCATGTCTCTCCTCGACCGATGTGGCGAACATCGACTCGCCCACGTTTGTGAAGCGCTCCCGCAGCAGGAACTTCTTCGGCTTGCCGCCAGCGGTGCGCGGCAGCGCGTCGACGAAGCGGACGCTGGAGGGCTTCTTGTAGCCCGCCAGCCGCTCCGTGCAGAACGCGATCAGCTCGTCCTCGCCGACGACCCGGCCCTCTGCCGTCTCGACGACGGCGCAGACCGTCTCTCCCCATCTCTCGTGCGGCAGCCCGATCACGGCCGCGTCGGCCACGGCGGGATGGGTGCGCAGCACGTCCTCGATCTCCGACGGGAAGACGTTCATCCCCCCGCTGATGATCATGTCTCCCTTACGGCCGGAGATGTAGAGGAAGCCGTCCTCGTCGAAGCGGCCCATGTCGCCGGTGTGCAGCCACCCGTCGACGATCAGCCGCTCCGTCATCACCGGGTCGTCCCAGTAGCCGGCGGTCACCGAGGGGGCGCGCACGAGGATCTCGCCGTCGCTCCCGCTCGGCACCTCCAGCCCCTCCGGGTCGGCCAGTCTGATCTCGACGTGCTGGGAAGGCTTGCCGGCGGAGCCGGGCTTGGCGCGCGCGTCCTGCGGGCGCATGAAGGTGACCGAGCCGCCTCCCTCCGTCAGGCCGTAGACCTGGATGAAGTCGGTCTCCGGGAAGACCTCCTGCGCCCGCACGGCCGTCGCGATCGAGACCGGCTGCCCGCCGCACATGACCATCTTCAGATGGCTCAGGTCGTAGTCAGGCAGCGACGGCAGCCGCAGGATCTCGTAGAGCATCGTCGGCACCCACAGGACGTGGCTGATCCCCTGCTCGGAGACGTAGCGCACGACCTCCTCGGCGTCGAAGCCGCCTGAGCGCTTGACGTGGACCGTGCCGCCCTGATGCAGGACCGGCCACGTGAAGTCGTGGCGGCCGCCGATGTAATAGAGGTCGATGACGGCGTACGTGGCGTGCTCGGGGCCGAGGCAGAAGTCGGTCACCTGCTGCAGCGCGTTCCAGATGACCGTGCCGTTGGTCCACACGACGCCCTTGGGCTTGCCGGTCGTGCCGGAGGTGAAGATGATCTCGTGCGGGTCGTCCATGCGGCCCAGGCGCGCGGGCTTCTCCGCTGAGGCGCTGGCACGCAGCTCGTCGTAGGAGAGGTCGCCGGAGCTGCCGTCGAGCGTCACGATCGTGCGCAGCTCGGGCAGCTCGCCGGAGCGGCGCAGCTCGAGGATCGTGCCGGCGAAGCGCTCCTCGACGAAGATCGCGCGCGCCTGGCAGCGGCGCAGCAGGTTCGCCAGCTCGCCGGAGCGCAGGCGCCAGTTGAGCGGCACCATGATCCCGCGCGCGGCCGCGATCCCGACCTCGAGCTCGATGAACTCGAGCCGGTTGGCGCTCAGCACCGCGACGCGGTCCATCTCGTCGATGCCGAGGCCGACGAGCGCGTTGGCGACGCGACGGCTCGCCTCGCGCAGCTGGCCATAGGTCCGGCCCTGGTCCTCGAAGACGATCGCCGGCTTGTCGAGGTCGACGCCTGCCCGCTCGATCAAGTACGGCAGCGCCAGCGCGTCCCAGCGCTGGGCCCCCGACAGGTCGAGCTTCACGTTTCCAGGGGCGAGATCCCCCATGCGACCCTCCCTCATCCCAGTCCGCATGCCTTGCGAGCTTGTCAACGGCAACGCGTCGGGGCTACTGGCGCTAGTGCCAGTCACCGCGGCTCACCAGCCCATCAGGGTCGTGAGGTCCTGCCGCAGGCCGGGCAGCACGAAGCGGCCCCATGCCATCCGGATGTCGGTCGTCTCGCGGTCGGCGTAGAGGCGGATCCCGGTCGTCATGATCGCGAACAGCATCAGCGCGCCAAGGGCGGTGAAGGTGCGGACCGTTTCCTGGTCGACCGGGCTGCCGGTTCTTTGCGCGTAGCGGTCGTGGAACCAGGCGCGGTCGGCTGTCGCGTTGAGCAGGCTTGAGCCCGGCGTCGTGAACTTGCCGGCGTGGTACTCGAGCGCCATGTAGCCAAGGTCGAAGCGCGGGTCGCCAACCGAGCACAGCTCCCAGTCGAGGATCCCGGAGACGCGGCCGTTGTCGATCAGGCAGTTGCCGATGCGGTAGTCGCCGTGGACGAGGCAGGGCTTGACGGCGTCGGGCTCGCGGGAGCGGACCCAGGCGTACGCCTCGTCAACGACCGGGTCGCGCACCAGCCGCATCTGCTCGTAGACGCCCTGCCAGCGGTCGACGGTCTCGTTGAACGTGCGCGCGGTCGCCGCGGTCCTCGCCCGCCCGGCGCCGATCGCGTGGATCCCGGCGAGGTGGTCGGCGAGGTCCTCCGCGATCCCTCTCTGCCCGCTCCAGTCCTCTTCAAGCTCTCTGCGGTCGCGCTTGCGCCAGACGTTGACGGCGTGGCCGCCGAGCCGCTCCATCACGAAGAACGGGCCGTCGTAGGGGGTCTGCTCCGATGGCTCGAAGCCGTACGTGGTCGGCGTCGGCAGCGCCTGCTCCTCTTCGAGCAGGCGGAAGGTGCGGTACTCCTCGCCAAGGTCGGTGTCGAGCAGCGAGCCGCGCGGGCGGACGCGGACGATGTACGCCTGCTCGCCGCTCGGGTTGTCCGCGGTCGCGCGATCGGGGTGAGCGAGGCGGGCGGCGTAGGAGTGCCGCGACCAGCCGCCCTCAAGCTGCTCGAGGTAGGTCGCCGCGCTCGTCGCGTCGGCCGCGCCGGCCGCGCGCATCGTGCTCAGCAGCGCCTCGGCCTTGGCCGCGTCAACGCCCAGGTTGATCGTAGTCGCCATCCACCGGGACGCTAAACGCGTAACCGCCGCGTGGGGATTGGCGAAAGCGCTAGCGCGAGGCAGGCGGCGCCGCGCAGTGGGGGCGCGGCGCGGGCCGCGCGGATGCGGCGGCTGTGACGGTGAGCGCCGCTAGCGCGAAGGTCAGTCGAGCCCGGCGGCGAGCTCGACGCCCGCCGGGAGCGACCGGCGCACGCGTCTGTCGTAGGTCGCGAGGCGACCGCCATGCGCGCGTGCCGACGCGATCGCGAAGCCGTCGGCGAGGCTGACGCCGTTCCCGCGCAGACGCGCCGCCTCGCGCGCGATCGACGGCGTCGGCGCGACAAGGCCGACGCCCATCGCCTCGATCGCCGCGACAGCCGCTCGCATCGTCTGCTCGCTCTGCGCCGGGCGCGCCAGCGTCTCGGCGTAGTTGACCAGCGACAGGAGCAGGTCCACGTCATCCTCGATCATCCGTCGCAGAGCGCGCGTCGCCCGCTCGTGATGCGCGTCGGCGCGATCAAGCGCCGCGATCACGACGTCGGTGTCGAGGACGCAGACGCTCACGCGCGCTCTTCCGAGCGCAGGCGGTCGAGGTAGCCGGGCTCGTACAAGCCGTCGAAGACGCCGAAGCCGTCAGCGGGATCGCGCGGCGTGCGACGCACGACGATCGTGTCGGGGCCCTCCGCCTCTATCGTCACCTCGTCCCCAGCCGTCAGCCCCGCGTTCGCGAGCGCCTCGACTGGCAGCGTGACCTGATGCTTGGAGGAGATCTTCGGCATCGCCTTTACTCTAGCGTAAAGGCGTGGGCAAATCGGCGGCGCGGCGCGGCCCGGCGCGCGCGGCTTGCGTGCCGCCGGTCAGCTCGGCAGGGGTGCGGCGAGGGCGGACTGCTCGCGGTTGGTCAGCTCTCGCAGGACGGCGAGGATTGCGGCGCGGGTGGGGTCGGGCGGGTCCTGGTCGCGTGGGAGGGCGGCGAGCAGGTCGGCGACTGCTTCGCCGAGCTCGACGCCGTCGGTCGCAGCGTCGACCCGCTCGCGCGGCGCGGTGAGCGCCGGGCGGTCGTCGTCGTCGGCGGTCGCGGCGAGCAGCTCGGCGCGAGCCCAGGCGAGCAGCGCGGGCGCGCCGGCATGCTCGGCGGCGAGCAGCCGCGTGACGCTGTACGCCGACAGCACCTGGCTGCGCTGGTAGTCCTCCAGGCCGCTGTCGGCGTCGGCGGCCATGCGCAGGACGCGGCCGACGCCGACCAGAAGCTCCTCAGAGGTGAGCGCGTTGAACATGTGTGCGATCGAATCGCGGGCGGGCTGGCCATGCAACTGGCGGATGCGCCAATGGCGCGCCGCGCTAGCAGGAGATCTACGCCCTGGGCCCTCCCCGTTGACCGCCGCCGGCCTCGCACTGCGGCCGGCGTTGGTCGTACAGCTAGACGCTCGAGAACGCGTCGATCAGGCCGAGGGCTGAGGCTCTGACGCGCTCGGGGGTGAGGGTGAAGCTGGGGGTGTAGAGGATCACGTGGTCGAGCAGGCCGTCGAAGCGGCGGACCGCGGCGCGGACGTCTTCCGCGGTGCCGGCGAGGGCGAGGGCGTCGACCATCGCCTCGGGGACGGCGGCGATCATCGCGTCGCGGTCGCCGCGGGCGAATGCCTCCCGGACCTGCTCTCCGGCGGCGCCGAAGCCGATCCGCTCCAGCAGCGGGCCGTACGTCTTCGCCGAGGCGTAGAAGGCGAGCTGGGCGGCAGCCGCGCGGCGGGCGGCCTCGGCGTCCTCGTCGACGCAGGCAAGCACGAGGCTCGCGACCGTCACCTGGCTCGGGTCGCGCTCGCTGCGCGCGGCGCCTCTGGCGATCGCCGGGAGCACGACCTCCTCGATGTACGGGATCGAGAACAGGACGTGTCCGAGCAGCCCGTCGGCGACGCGGCCGGCGACCTCGATCATCCGGGGGTTGACGCCCGCGGTCCAGATCGGGATCCGCTCGCGCGGCGGCGGCTGCAGGTCGCCGGTCGGGGCGATCCTGATGCGGTAGAAGCGGCCCTCGTGCTCGACCGGGCCTTCGTGCAGCCGCCACAGCCGCCGCAGCAGCACGACCAGCTCCTCCATCCGCACCGCCGGCGCGTCCGGGTCGAGCCCGTGCCAGTCGGAGATCATCCGCCGCGTGCCGTTGCCGAGGCCGAGGATCAGGCGGCCGTCGGAGATCTCGTCGAGGTCGCGCGCCTCCGCCGCCAGCGTCAGCGGGCTGCGCCCGACCCCATAGGCGATCGCGCTGCCGATCGTGCATCGCGTCGTGCGATGCGCCAGCTCCGCGAGCGTGATCGTCGCCGAGCGGTCGTACAGCTCCGGCGTCCACGCGGCGGCGAGCCCAGCGGCGTCGGCCGCAGCAGCGATCTCCCCCATCGCGCGAACGGACGCACCCTGCGGCTCGATCCCGATCGTCGGCATCGCCCTCATCGCCCGGCCCCAGCGCCCGTCGCCGCGCGGGTCGCGCCTATCGCGCGGCGTACCGCCGCGCTCGCCGAACCGCTCGTGCAGGCGCCGCTCATCGCGCCGTGAACGTCGCTGTCCGCTGCTCGCGGAAGGCGCCGAGGGCTTCGCGGAAGTCGCTGCCGCGGGTGGCGAGGGTCTGGCCGCGGTTCTCGACTTCGACCGCTTGCGACAGGGAGCCGGCGTCAACGTTGGCGTTGAGGACTCGCTTCGTCAGCGTCACGCCGAACGGGGTGTTGGCGGCGATCTGCTCGGCCATCGCGAACGCCTCGTCCAGCAGCGACTCGGCCGGCACCACGCGGTTGACGAGGCCGATCGAGGCCGCCTCTTCGGCGTCGATGAAGCGGCCGGTCAGCATGATCTCGGCCGCGCGGCCGAGGCCGACGACGCGCGGGAGCGACCAGGAGACGCCGACGTCGCCGGCCGACAGGCCGATCTTCACGAACGCCGCGTTGAAGCGCGCTGCCGGCGACGCGAGGCGCATGTCAGCAGCGAGCGCGAGGCCAAGGCCTCCGCCCGCCGCGGCGCCGTTGACGGCCGCGATCACCGGCTGGGGCAGCTCGTGGAAGTTGACGAAGGCGCCGGCCCAGTACTGCTGCCCGAGCATCATCTCGTGCGGGCTCATGTCCGGCAGCGTCTCGGCGTCGTCGAGGTCGAGGCCTGCACAGAAGCCGCGTCCGGCGCCGGTCACGACGACGACGCGCGCCTCGCGGTCGCGCAGCAGCCGCCCGCAGAGGTCGTGCAGCTCGTCGAACATCTCGAACGTGATCGCGTTCATCCGCGTCGGCCGGTTGAGCGTGACGAGCACGACCCCCGTCCGCGGCCGCTCGACCAGCAGCGTCGTGTAGCCGGCGCCGGCGAGCGCGTCGACAGCGCTCATCGCTCGACCGCCCGCGCCCGCGCCCGCGAGCCCGCCGACGCCGCGCCCGCGTCACAAAGCCCGCTCATCACGCGCCCTCCCCCGCGTACGCGCGCGCCGGCGGGACCCAGCCGGCGTACTCGCCGGTCCCGACGGTGCCCTCGACCTTGCGCAGCTCCATCCGCGCGATCACCTGCTTGTGGACCTCGTCGGCGCCGTCGCCGATTCGCAGCATGCGGTTGTAGCGGTACATGCTCGACAGCGGCGTGTCGTCGGAGACGCCGGCGCCGCCCCACACCTGGATCGCGCGGTCGACGACGTTCAGCGCCATCTGGGGCACCGCGACCTTGACGATCGACAGCTCCTCGCGCGCGAGCTTGTTGCCGACCATGTCGAGCTTCCAGGCGGCGTAGGCGGTCGCCAGCCGGGCCTGGTCGATCTCGATCCGCGAGGTCGCTATGAAGTCCTGGACGAACTGCTTGTCGGCGAGCACGCCGCCGAACATCTCGCGCGACTTCGCCCGCTGGCACATCAGCTCGAGCGCCCGCTCGGCGACCCCGATCAGCCGCATGCAGTGGTGGATGCGGCCCGGGCCGAGGCGGTCCTGCGAGATCTTGAAGCCGCTGCCGCGCGTGCCCAGCGTGCACAGCTCGGCCGGCACGCGGCAGTCCTCGTAGGCGATCTCCCAGTGGCCCGGCCCCTCGTGGTGGCCCATGTTCGACAGCGGGCGCACGAGGTTGAAGCCAGGCGTGTCGGTCGGGACGAGCAGCATCGTCGCGCGGCCGTGACGCGTGCCGGCGTCGGGGTCGGTCACCGCCATCACGATCGCGACCTGCGCGCCAAGCGCGTTGGAGGTCCACCACTTGCGGCCGTTGATCACCCACTCGTCGCCGTCCAGCTCGGCGCGGCAGTCGAGGCCGGTCGGGTCCGAGCCGGCCGTGCCGGGCTCGGTCATCGAGTAGCAGGAGCGGATCTCGCCCTCCAGCAGCGGCTCCAGCCAACGCACGCGTTGATCAGCCGTCGCGTGCTCGACGAGGATCTCGATGTTGCCGGAGTCCGGCGGCTGGCAGTTGAAGACCCACGGCGCGACGAGCGTCGCGCGGCCCATCTCCTCGCACAGCACGCCGTACTCGGCGTTCGTCAGGCCGGGGCCGTACGCCTCGCCGGGCAGGAACAGGTTCCACAGCCCGGCCGCCTTCGCCCGGGCGCGGAGCTCGACGAGGATCGCCGGGAACGGCGTGTCGACGTCGACCTCGCGGTCGATCGCCAGCTCGGCCTCGCGCTCGTTGGGGTAGACGTGCTCGTCCATGAACGCGCGCAGGCGCTCAAGCAGCGCCTTGCAGCGGTCGGTCGGCTCGAAGTCCACGGTCGATCCTCTCGTCGTTCTCCTACTGCCGGCGAGGCTATTGGCGCGCCGTGGGAGCGGCCATTGGCAGAAGCGCTAGTGCCGCGTCCGGTGCGTCACCGGACGCGGCGCTCGTGCGGGCTGGCGGGGTCGAAGACGAGCACCGCTTTGCCCGTCAGCGCGCGCGACTCGACCAGCTCGTGGGCGCGCGCCGCGTCGTAGGCGGGAAGGACCGTGACCGGTTGGCGCAGGCGACCGTCGAGCAGCCGCTGCTGCACCTCCGCGAAGGCGCGCGCCGGCTCCGCCGGGTCGAGCTCGGCGACGC
Organism: Conexibacter sp.; assembly: GCA_036499225.1. GTDB lineage: Bacteria > Actinomycetota > Thermoleophilia > Solirubrobacterales > Solirubrobacteraceae > Conexibacter. The sequence continues at coordinate 16,547 of DASYEC010000035.1, read as the reverse complement.
GTGCGACGACGAAGCCGACGACCGTCTGGCCGCGCGGCATCAGCGCGCGCACGTCGAGCGTCGCGGGCGCCTGGCTGGCGGAGCCGACGACGACGTAGCGGCCGTTGAAGGCGAGCGCGCGCAGGCTCGGCGTGAACAGCGGCCCGCCGACGCCGTCGATCACGACGTCGACGCCGTCGTTGCCGATCGCCTCGCGGACCGCTGCGGTCAACGTCTCCGGGTCGCCCGCGAGCGCGTGGGCGGCGCCGTGCTCGCGCGCGTGCGCCCGCTTGCTCTCGGTCGAGGCGACCGCGACGACCTCGGCGCCGGCCTCGGCGGCGATCTGGACGCACAGGCCGCCGAGGCCGCCGGAGGCGGCGTGGACGAGCACGCGCTCGCCCGCCGCGACGCGCCCGTACCGGTGGACCGCGTACCAGGCAGTCACGCCCTGCGTGAAGAGCGAGGCGGCGTCGACCGCCTCGATCCCGTCGAGCACTTCGTGGACCTGCCGGGCGCTGACGACGACATGGTCGGCATAGCCGCCGCCGTGCTCGGTGAACGCGACGACGCGGGCGCCGAGCGGCGGGCCGTCGTCCGGGCCCGCGAGCACCCGGCCCGCCACCTCGAAGCCGGGCGTGAACGTCAGCGGCTGGTCGCGGCGATACTCGCCGCGGCGGACCATCGTGTCGGCGAAGTTGACGCCGATCGCCTCGACCGCGACGACCACCTCGTCAGCGCCGCGCGGCGGCATCGGGGCCTCGACCCAGCGCAGCTCCTCGGGGCCGCCGAAGCGCTCGAGCACCACCAGCCGGCGGCTCACAGGGATCTGAAGGTCGCACATGCAGCCACCCTGCCACAGCGCTGGCGCGCCGAGGACTAGCGCTCCCGACAGGGTGCGGCCGCGGCGATCGGGGAGATGCTGTGGGCCGAATCGAGGCAACACGGAGGAGAGATGACGAGCGCCACCGACAGCAGCGCCGAGCTTGACGTCGAGCGCCTTCACGGCCGCCGGGCCGTCCGGCGGTGGGAGCGCGTCAGCGTCGGCGACATCTTCGAACGGCTCACGTGGAGCTATCCCGACAAGGAGGCGATCGTCGCCTGGGATGGCGCGTTTGCCGACCCCGCGCTGCAGCGGGTCACGTATCGCGAGGCTGACGCGCTCGCCAACCGGGTCGCGAACGCGCTGCTCGCGCACGGCCTGGAGCGCGGCGACCGCGTGCTGCTGTTCTGCGAGAACTCGGTCGAGGCCTACCTGACGAAGTTCGGGATCGCCAAGGCCGGCCTGACGTGCGTGCCGGTCAACCCGATGCTCGCGCCCGACGTCGTCGGCCACCTGATCGAGCGCGCGCGGCCGCGCTTCGCATTCGTCGACGCGGTGCTGTGGCCGAGAGCCGAGCAGGCGTTCGGCGCACACGGCATCACGCCCGACGTGACGATCGAGATCGGCGGGGCGCCGGTCGCCGGCAGCGTCGGCTTCAACGCATTCGTTGACGGCGCCTCGACGGAGGAGCCCGACGTCGAGATCCATGCCGACGACATCTGGGAGATCATCTTCACCTCCGGCACGACCGCGCTGCCGAAGGGCGTGATGGTGTCGCACAACTACAGCTACCTCGGCGCCTACTCCTTCGCGCTGACGTTGACGCGCGGGCTGCGGATCGAGTGCGACCTGAAGCTGTGCGCCTTCCTGCCGCTGATCTACCACATCGCCGACCAGATCTTCAGCCTGCCGGCGTTCCTGGCCGGCGGGACGCTCGTGATCGGCCGCGGCTACGACCCGCGCCAGATCGCGGCGGCGATCACGAAGGAGCGCGCGACCGCGCTGTGGGCCGGCTCGCCGGCGATGCTGAGCGACCTCGTCGGCGTGATCGAGAGAGAGCCGCTGACGCACGACATCCGCAGCCTGACGACCGCGGTCTTCGGCTGGACGGCGGCGCCGCCCGGCCTCGTCGCGGCGCTCAAGCGCCATGCCGGCGAGCAGCTCGTGCTGTGCGAGATCCTCGGCCAGACCGAGGCGATCTCCTGCCATCGCTTCTGGCCCGACAAGTGGATCGACCTCTTCCACCGCACCTCGCCTGAGCACAACTACGTCGGCGTGCCCAACCCGCTGGTGGCCGGCGACGTGGTCGACGACGAGGGCCGCTCGCTGCGCGACCGGCCGGGCGTGCCGGGCGAGGTCGTCTATCGCTCGCCGGTCGTCACCGCCGGCTACTACCGCGACGAGGCGGCGACGCGCGAGGCGTTCCGCGGCGGCTGGTTCCACTCAGGAGACGTCTGCGAGTACGACGAGGACGGCCTGCGGATCATGGTCGACCGCTCGAAGGACATCGTCAAGTCGGGCGGCGAGAACGTCTCCAGCCTGCGCGTCGAGGCGGTCCTGCACCAGCACCCCGAGGTGCAGAAGGCGGCCGTCGTCGGGCTGCCCCACGAGCAGTGGGGCGAGGCGGTGACGGCGTTCGTGATCGTCGAGCCGGGCAGCGCGCCCGACCCCGACGCGCTGATCGCCTACTCGCGCGAGACGCTCGCCGGCTTCGAGGCGCCCAAGCGGGTCGTGCTCGTCGACGAGCTGCCGGTGACGGTCGGCGGCAAGGTGCTCAAGTACAAGCTGCGAGCCACACACAAGGAGCTCTACGGATGACAGACAGCGTCAACGACGCCCCCGCGCTCTCCGCGATCACGTACGACGAGCTCGCGCTCGACGAGCGGCGCGGGCCGTTCGTGGAGTCGGTGACCGCCGAACTGGCGGGGCGGCTCGCGGGCGCGATCGGCACGCCGACGGCGGTGGCCGTCGCGCCCCCGGCGGTCTTCCCGGTGCTGTTCCTGCGCGCGCTGCGGCGGGCGATGGGCGGGATCCCCAACGGCGGGATCCTCGCGAAGGAGGAGCTCGAGTTCCACGCCCCGCTCGCCGTCGGCGGCGAGGCGCACGTGACGACGTGGGTCGGCGCCAAGGAGGTCCGGCGGGAGCGGCCGTTCGTGACGGTCGAGTTCGACGTCCGCGACGGTGACGGCGTCCAGTCCGTCACCGGGCGGATGGTGATCGTGTGGCCGACCGGCCCCAGCGAGCAGGCGGCAAGATGAGCGCGCACGGTGAGTCGCGGGGCGAGTTCCGCGGCGTCAGCGACAAGGTGACGCAGGCCGCGATCGACGTCTACGCCGCGCTGTCAGGCGACTTCAACCCGCTCCACGTCGACCCCGAGGCGGCCGCCGCCTCCGAGTTCGGCGGCATCATCGCCCACGGCCCGATCGCGCTGCACAGCTTCTTCCGCTCCGCGACCGACTGGCTCGGCGTCGAGACGCTGCCGCCCGGCACGACCGTGAAGGCGACCTTCCGCGCCCCCACCCGTCCCGACGACGTCGTCGCCTGCGAGCTGGTGGAGCAGCACGACGACGGCACGCTCGAGGCCGCCTGCGTCAAACAGGACGGCACGACCGTCGTGACCGTCAAGGCGACGTTGCCGCAGGGCTGAGCCCGGCCGGCCGGCACGATCGCGCTGCCCGGCCGCGCCGGGCCGGGCCGCGCTCGTGGCGACCGGCCGGCCGGCGCGGCGCGGAGAGGTGCGCCGTGCCGGCCGGCCTGCGAGGCGCGCTCAGGCGCGCGCGCGCAGCGCCCCGTCGACGTCGACGCGGCCGCGCAGGAGCGCGAGCTCCTGGGCGGTCGGCAGAGTCGTCGTCGGGACGTCTTCGGGGACGTTCAGGGGGAAGCCGGTCGCCTCGCGGACCTGCTCAGGCGTCACGCCGGAATGGATGCTGCGGACGCGCATCTCGCCGTCGTCGTCGAAGTCGAAGACGCCGAGCGGGGAGACGACGAGGCGGACGCCGCCGCCGCGCAGTCTCAGGCGGGCGCGCTCGCGGCGGTCGCCGAGCGCGGAGATCAGCGCGACGCGCTCGACGAACGTGCGCGGGTCGTGCGAGGGCATCACGACGTAGTAGCCGCGACAGTTGGCGCTCATCGTCGCCAGCGCGACCGAGCCGGGGCCGCGCATCTTCCAGCCGCCGTCTCTGCCGGGGATCCCGAACAGGTTGACGTTGCCGCGGCGGTCGAGCTGCAGCCCGCCGACGAAGAACACGTCGGGCTTGGCGACGTCGTCGAAGACGCGCGCCTGGTGCATCAGCGACTCGCCCGCACGCGTGCGCGGGTCGAAGACGAACGGCAACACCGGCGGCGCCGCGCCGCCGTCGCCGAGCGCCTGCACGCCGAGGCCGACGACGATCCGGGCGTCGGGCAGCGTCGTCAGGTTCGCCAGCACTGCCGCCGCGCGGGCCATCGGCATGTTCGCGCCGATCTGGATCGTGCGGTCCTCCGGGCGCAGGTCCCGCGCGAGCACGATCGCGAAAAGCTCGTCGGTCGAGGGCGGGGCGAGATCGCTTGCGGCGGCGGCAGCGCCCGCAGCGGCGGGACCGCTCGCGGCGACAGCAGCGCCAGCGGCGTCGCCGGGCGTCGGATCAGCAGTCGTGCTCATATCAGCAGCGAGGCGAGGCGGCGGATGCCGACCTGCTCGAGGTAGTCGTCGTGGTCACCGTTGCGGACGTGGCAGTCGAGGTATTGCTCGAGCGCGGCGCCGCCCTCTCGGCCGGCGCGTACGTAGTCGCGCAGGTGCTGCTCGTCGGCGGTCATGAAGGCGTTGGAGTACGGGTGGGTGCCGAACGGGGCTCGCACCACCGCTGTGTCGCGCCAGTAGAGCGTGCGGTCGGGGTTGCGGCGGATCTCCTCAGTCGAGACGACCCGCTCCACCTGGACGATCACCCGCGCGGCCGCCGCGCCGATCAACGCGTCCATGTGGCCGGTGCCGACCGGCTGGGCGTTGCCGTACGCGTCAGCCGCCTCCGCGAAGATCAGCGCCCAGTCGAGCTCGAGCGCCGGGACGGCCAGCAAGGGCTCGCCGAGCAGCGGGTCGTTGAACTCGACCAGCGAGGGGTTGAGCTGCGAAAACGAGGTGCCGACGCCCCCGCGCCACGGCAGGAACGGCAGCCCTTGGCCGGCGGCCCGAAGCCCCTGCACGCAGTGAGCCTCGTCGAGGTCGATCACCTCGACCGCGCCCGACTGCACGGCGCTGCGGAAGACCGGGCTGACCGGCGCGAGCCCTTCGATCCCGACGTAACAGGTGACGACCGTGCGCACGCACCCGGCGGCGATCAGCAGGTCGACGTCGACCCCGCCGGTCGGCGCGACGATCGTCAGGTCCCTCACTCCGCGGCGCGCGAGCGCGCGCACGAGCGCCATCGGGTGGCCGGCGGTGACGGCGCCGCCGATGCCGACGGTCGCGCCGTCGGGGATCGCCGCGACCGCGTCCGCAAGCGGGGCGACGAGCGAGCGGCGGCCGACCGGTGCCGGCGGCCCGTCGGAGGCCGGCGGCGCTGCTGGTGCGTGCTCCATGGCCGTCACTCCACTCGACCCGCCTCGCGCCGGCCACTGTCAGTTCCGCCAATGCGCGCGCTCGCGCCGGCCGGGTAGGTTGCCCGATGAAGCCGCTTCGACGAGGAGGATGCCGACGATGCCCGAGCAAGCGCGACCGAACCGGTCGGCGCCGCCGAACCTGACCGCTTATGAGGAGACGCGGGCCGCGTTCCGGCTGGAGCTGCCCGAGCGGTTCAACGCGGTTGTTGACATCGTCGAGCGCTGGGCCGCCGAGGCGCCCGACGAGCTGGCGCTGGTGTCGCTCGGTCCGGCCGGCGAGTCGGTCGCCGAGCACACCGCCGCGCAGCTCGCCGCGCTCGCGACCGACGCCGCACGCGCGCTCGCGAGCGTCGGGATCGGCAAGGGCGACCGCGTCTTCGTGATGGTCGGGCGCGAGCCGGCGTGGTATGCCGCGATGCTCGGCGCGATCCGCCTCGGCGCGGTCCCGATGCCGGGCACCAACCAGCTGACCGCGCGCGACATCGGCTACCGCATCAGAGCGGGTGGCGCGGTCGCGGCGATCGTCTCCGCGGAGGGCGTCGCGAAGCTCGACGCCGTCGGCGACGAGCTGCCGACGCTGCGCCACCGGATCGCCGCAGGCAGCGGCTCTGCGGAGGCTGCGGCGGCCTCGTCGTCCGGTCAGTGGCATGCGCTCGACGCGCTGGTTGCCGCCCCCGGCGCCAGCAACGTGGAGCTGCCCGCGTCCCCGACCGCGAGCGCGGACCCGCTGCTGCTGTTCTTCACGAGCGGCACGGTCTCGTATCCGAAGATGGTCCTGCACACGCAGGCCTATGGCCTCGGCCACGTCGTCACCGCGCGCTTCTGGCATGACCTGCGCCCGGGCGACCGGCACTGGACGGTGACCGACACCGGCTGGGCGAAGGCCGCATGGGGCGGTCTGTTCGGCCAGTGGCACGAGCGCGCGACGAACGTCCAGGTCGCGCTCGGCAAGCCCGACGCGACCACGATCCTGTCGATCCTCCAGGACCGCGGGATCACCTCCTTCTGCGCCCCGCCGACGCTCTACCGGCTGCTCGTGCAGGCTGACCTGAGCGCCTACGACCTGTCAGGCCTGCGCCACTGCACCGGCGCTGGCGAGCCGTTGAACCCGGAGGTGATCCGCGCGTGGAGAGCGGGCACGGGCCTGACGATCTATGACGGCTACGGCCAGTCGGAGACGACGGTGCTCGTCGCCAACTACCGCGCGCAGCCGGTGCGGCCGGGCTCGATGGGCAAGCCGGTCCCGGGCTGGACCGTCGACGTGCTCGACGACGACGGCAAGCCCGCGCCGAACGACACCGTCGGCGCGATCGCCGTGCGCTGCGGCTCGACCGACGCTGAGCGCCCGGTCGGCCTCTTCACCGGCTACGTCGACGACGACGGCGCCAACGAGCGGGCGTTCCGCGACGGCTCGTACTACACCGGCGACAAGGCCTGGCGCGACGAGGACGGCTACCTCTGGTTCGAGGGCCGCGACGACGACGTGATCACCTCCTCCGCCTACCGCATCGGCCCGTTCGAGGTCGAGTCGGCGCTGATCGAGCACCCGGCGGTGATGGAGGCCGCCGTCGTCGGCAAGGACGACCCCGAGCGCACCCAGATCGTCACCGCCTTCATCGTCCTCGCCCCCGGCCACGAGCCCAGCGACGCGCTCGCCACCGAGCTCCAGGCCCACACCCGCGAGCTGACGGCCCCCTACAAGTACCCCCGTGAGATCCACTTCGTCACCGAGCTCCCCAAGACCGTCAGCGGCAAGATCCGCCGCAGCGAGCTGCGCGAGCGGCTTCGGGCGGGGGCGGCGTAGCGGGGCCCGCGTCGCCGGCCGCCGTGGGAGCCGGCCAGCGATTCAGCGAATGTCTTCCGGCCGGGTGGCTAGGGCTTCGCATCCGGCCAGAACCAGTCCGCGAACGGGAGGCGGGCGGTCTCGGTGACGACGTCGGCGACGACGGTGTCGAAGAGGGCGAGCTCAGTGTCACGGGCGTCGCGGCCGGCGACGGAGCGGCATGCGACGCCGGCCAGGCCGTGCTCACGCGCCTGCGCGCCGATCGGCTGGCAGGCCGCGTGTGGGACGACCGCGCCGTCGGCGTCGCGCGGGTAGGCGGGTGGCAGCCCGACTGCCTCGACGCCGGGCGCGCTGACGCAGTCGAGCGCCTGCTGGCCGTCGGCGACGGTCACGCGGACGAGCTCGTGCTGTTCGGATGGGTCGAGGTCCTCGACGCCGAACGGCTGGCCGGCGAGCCGGTGGTGGACCTGCAGCCGCGCCATCGCGTCCGACGCGTTGAGGTAGAGCACGCCGTAGCTTCCGGGCGCGTTCCAACGGCCGCCCACGCGCTTGGAGTAGCCGGTGTCGAGCGGGTCGTCCCAGCCCGGCTCGGCCAGCCGGCTGTACGCCCCGCCACAGGCGGCCGAACGGCCGAAGGCGGAGCTCACGCTATGCCGCTCTGGCCCAGTCGAACGTGTCGCGGACGGAGGCGAGCAGCTCGTCGTGGCGGTCGGCGGCGATCATCTCGAGCATCGTCAGCCCGCCGTACGCCTCGGCGCGACGGCGGGCGACGCCGGGCACACGTCCGGCCTTGAGCTTGCGCTCGAGCAGGTCGGCGAGCGCGAGCATCGCCGTGAGCTTCTCCTTGCGCTCAGCGGGAACCTCGCCGGCGGCCCATCTGTCGATCGCCTGACGGGTGACGCCGAAGAGGCGCCCGAGGTCCGACTTCGACAGGTCGAACACGTCCATCAGCCGCTGCAGCGGCTCCTCGCCAGCGCGGTCGAGCTGGCGTTCGACGCGACGGATGAACCGCTCCGCGTCGTGGTCAGCGACCGTGCGCATCGATCTCTCCGTCGACAACTCGACGGGCTTCAGCGCCATCCAGCGCCGGAACGTGTCTGTCAGGTGCAGCGCCACCGCGTCGCCGGGTGCGAACGACGTCGCCGCCCAGGAGACAAACGGCGCGACCGCCGCCTCTCTCTCAAGCAGGCGGACGAGCAGCTCCCACTGCATCGCCGGGGTGCTGGGCGACCGGCGCGGCTGGTCTGCCCACGCATGCACCAGCCATGAGGAGAGCTCATGCGCCGTCGCGGCGTACAGCGCGGTGTCCGACTCGGACCCTCGGAGACCGCCGACGAGACCGCGATCAAGCGCGTCGAGCAGGTCGCCGTGCGAGCGCCGCAGCTCGTCGCGGACGTCTGCGGCGTTGTCGGACTCGAAGAGGGCACTGGCACCAGCCATGCCCCCACGATAGCGCAACCAAAACGCAACCGGGGGATTCCGCCTGCGCCGCAGGACGCTCGAGCCGTGACGCACCAGGGAGTGGTGCGGTAGGGTCGGCGCGCGATGACCGAGGTCCTGACCGCTGCGTTCATCTTGGGCTACGTCTTCGTGCCGGGGGTGATCTGCGCGCTGAAGGGGAAGCCGTCGGTGGCGATACACCTCGGCGGGGGTGCGATCGGCTGCGCGTTCAAGCTCGCGCTGCCGAAGTCGTGGTGGGCGCGTCAGTTCTACTCGGAGGAGACGATGCTCCGTGCCAGAGCGCGCTACGCGCATCTCGAGGAGCCGCCCGACGAGGAGCTGCTGGCCGCATGGGACGGGGTCGAGATCGATCAGGCCAAGCTCGACTCGATCACGCGCCGGGCGCTGCGCAGGGCGGGGCGGATCTGAGCTAGCGCGCGCGGCGCGGGCGTTGGCGCGGCGCGGCGGGGGCGGCGCGGCGGGGGCGGCGCGGCGGGGGCGGGGCGGCGCGGCGGGCGACAGCGCACGCCCCGCTCGACGCTTGCCGTCCCGGCGCTCGCTTAGCGCCCCTGCCAGACCGGGGGGCGCTTTTCCTTGAAGGCGCGGGGGCCCTCTTGGCCGTCTTCGCTCATGTAGACCGGCTCGTAGAGGGCGTCGGCGGCTTCGAGGGCGGCGGACCAGCCGTGCTCGGCGGAGAGGTAGACGAGCGCCTTGGCGGCGCGGACCGACAGCGGGGCGTTGGCCGCGATGCCCGCAGCCATCTCCTCCGCCGCCGCTCTCAGATCAGCGGCGTCAACGACCTTGTTGACCAAGCCCAGCTCGTAGGCGCGCTGGGCGGTGATCGGGGCCGCCGTCACCATGATCTCCATCGCGGCGCGGGGGCCGATCAGCCATGGGAGCGGGGCGGCCCAGGGGGAGCCGCGGCCGACTTTCGCCTCGGTGATCGCGAACTTCGCGTGGTCGGCGGCGATCACGAGGTCGCACATCTGCGCGAGCAGGAAGCCGCCGGCGAAGGCGACGCCGTTGACCGCGGCGATGACCGGCTTGTCGGTTCTGACGCTGCGCTGCAGGTACGGCAAGAAGTCGAGCGGCGGGACTTGCATCGCCGCGCCGGCCATCTCCTTCAGGTCGCCGCCGGCGCAGAACGCCTTCTCGCCGGCGCCGGTCAGCACCAGCACCGACGCCTCGTCATCCTCGGCGAAGCGGCGGAAGCCGGCCCAAAGGCCGTCGCGGACCGCCTTGGAGAGTGCGTTGCGCGCCTCCTCGCGGTCGATCGTCAGCCAGGCCACCTTGTCGGCGACCGCATAGGTCACGACTTCGTCGGACATCTCACTTCCCTTTCGTTCTCAGCGATCAACGATCCGGCCGGCGAGCGCGGCGGGTCGTGCGCTCGCTCGGCCGTCATCAACTCACGCTCGGTGCCGCGATCGGCTCAGATCCGCAGGACGCCGCCGGGCGCGCGCACGATCGGGGCGTTGAGCGCCGCCGAGAGCGACATGCCGAGCGTGTTGCGGGTGTCGGTCGGTTCGATCAAGCCGTCGTCACGCAGGTCTGAGGTGAGGTAGTACGAGTGATAGGTCCGCTCGAAGTAGGCCGTCACCTCGACTCTGATCTGCGCGATCTGCTCCGGCGAGGGCTCCTCGCCGCGGCGCCGCAGGCCGGCGACTCTCACCTGCGTCAGCACGTCGGCCGCCTGCTCGGGGCCCATGATCGACGAGCGTGAGTTGGGCCAGGCGTAGACGAAGCGCGGGTCCCACGTGCGACCGGCCATCGCGTAATTGCCTGCCCCCTGGGAGGCATGACACAACACCGACAGCTTCGGCACGGTGACGTTCGCCTGGACCATCAGCATCTTGGCGCCGTCCTTCGTGATCCCTCTGCGCTCGTACTCGCGCCCGACCATGAAGCCGGTCACGTTATGCAGGAACAGCAGCGGGATCCCGTCGCGGTCGCACAGCTGCATGAACTGCGTCGCCTTGTTTGCCGCCTCGCTGAAGATCACGCCGTTGTTGGCGAGGATCCCGACCTTGAAGCCCCAGATGAAGGCCCAGCCGGTGACCATCGTGTCACCGTAATGCGGCTTGAACTCGTGGAACAGCGAGCCGTCGACGATCCGCGCGATCACCTCGCGCATCTCGAACTGCTTCTTGACGTCGTCGGGGATGATCCCGTACAGCTCGTCGGGGTCGTGGAACGGCGGCTCGGGCGTGCGCCGGTCGCTGTCGGCCTTCTCGCGCCGTGACCAGACGCCCACGACGTCGCGCGCCAGCGCAAGCGCCTCCGCCTCGCTGTCGACCGCATAGTCGGCAACGCCCGAGACGCTCGTATGCATGTCCGCGCCCCCGAGCTCCTCGGTCGTCACCTCCTCTCCCGTCGCCGCCTTCACCAACGGCGGGCCGGCGAGGAAGACTGCGCCGCGGCCGCGCACCATGATCGTCTGATCACACAACGTCGGCGTGTACGCCGCGCCCGCTGTGCAGTAGCCGAAGACGACCGCGAGCTGGGGAATCCCGGCCGCGCTCAATTGACATTGCTGCTTGAAGATATGGCCGGCGGTCGCGTAGATCTCGTCTTGCAAATGCAGGTTGGCGCCGCCGCTGTCGAGCATGTGGACGACCGGCAGCCGGTTCTCCAGCGCGACCTGCAGCGCGCGCACGATCTTGCGCGTCGTGATCGGGTACCAGGCGCCGCCCTTCAGCGACGAGTCGTTCGCGATCACGACGACCTCGCGGCCGCCGACGACGCCGATCCCCGTCACCAGCAGCGCCTGCGGCGCCTCGCCGTCGTAGTGGCGGTTCGCGGCGAGGCTCATCAGCTCCAGGAACGGCGCGCCCGGGTCGAGCAGCAGGTCGAGCCGTTGGCGGACCGTCAGCTTCTCCTGCTCGGCGAGCCGGTCGAGCGCCCGCTGCGGCCGCTCGTGGCGCGCGCTGTAGAGCATCCCGCGCAGCTCGGTCGCGAGCGCGAGGTTGTGCTCGCGGAAGGCGCGATAGCTCGGCGCGCTCGTGTCGACATGCGTCTCCAAGCGGTGCATCAGGCCTCGCCTCCGTCGTTGCGGGCAACCGCGCCCGCGGCCGCCGCGCCGTCAGCGCCATCCGAGGCGTCGTCCCCATCCACCGGCACCAGCCCCACCAGCGCCGCCCCGCGGTCGAAGGTCGCGCCGACCTCGAGGTGGACCAGATCGACGACCCCGTCGCGCGCGGCGACGATCTCGTTCTGCATCTTCATGCTCTCGATCACCATCAGCGGTTGGCCTTGCACGACCGCGTCGCCGGCCGCGACCGCGACCGCGATCACGGCGCCCGGCATCGGCGCGGTCGCGACGTCCTCGGAGGGGCCGCCGCCGCGCGCCCGCTCGACCGGGTCGATCACCGACAGCGTCCAGGCCCGCCCGAAGGCGTGGACGAAGACGGCGTCGCGGTCGACGACGATCCACAGCGGCTCGGTGCGGTCCTCCAGCGTCAGCTCCCAGCCGTCGCCGGCCGGGCGCAGCGCGCCGTGGTAGCGGATGCCGTCGATCGTCACGGTCGCCCGCTCGCCATGGCGGGCGAGGTCGACGGTGCGGGCGGCGGCGCCCTCCAGCGTGATCTCGTAGCTCATCGTCCGGTCCCCCACGGTCCCATCGAGGCAAGCGGCTCCGGCACTGACAGGCGCGCGTCGAAGCGCGGGCTGGCGAGCGCCGCCGCGGCGACGAGGCAGCGCTCCCGGTCGGCGTCGGCGGCCGGCGCGAGCAGATCCTCGGCATGGTCGGCGAGGAAGCCGGTGTGGGTCTCGCCGGCCGCAAACGCCGGATGCGCGAGCACCCGTTCGAGGAACGCCGTGTTCGTCGTCGTGCCGAGCAGGACGGTGCGGCGCAGCGCGTCACGGCCGCGTGCGATCGCCTCGGCACGGCTCTCCGCATGCACGGCGAGCTTCGCGATCATCGGGTCAAAGGAAGCGCTCACCTCCTGGCCCTCGACGACCCCGTGGTCGACGCGGACGCCGTCGCCGCTGGGGAAGCGCACGAGCCGCAGCCGCCCGATCGCGGGCACGAAGCCGGCGTCGGCGTCCTCGGCGTAGACGCGGCACTCGATCGCGTGGCCGTCCATCCGCACGTCGTCCTGACCGAAGGTCAACGGCTCGCCGCCGGCGATCCGCAACTGCTGCTCGACGATGTCGATCCCCGTCACCAGCTCGGTCACTGGGTGCTCGACCTGCAGCCGTGTGTTCATCTCGAGGAAGTAGAAGCTCGCGTGCGCGTCGACGACCATCTCGACCGTCCCGGCCGAGACGTACCCGACCGCGCGCGCCAGCGCGACCGCGGTCTCCCCCATCCGCGCGCGCGTCTCCTCGTCGACGAACGGCGACGGGCATTCCTCGATCACCTTCTGGTAGCGGCGCTGGATCGAGCACTCGCGCTCGCCGAGGTGGAGGACCGTGCCGTGGCCGTCGGCGAGCACCTGCACCTCGATGTGGCGCGGCTGCTCGATGAACCGCTCGACGAAGACGCGGCCGTCGCCGAAGCTCGCGAGCGCCTCGCCGGACGCGCGCGCGAAGCCCTCATGGCATTCCTCGGCGTCGTAGGCGATGCGCATCCCCTTGCCGCCGCCGCCCGCGCTCGCCTTCAGCAGCACCGGGAAGCCGACCTCGGTCGCGACCGCGACCGCCTCATCGGCGCTGTCAACAGCGCCGTTGGATCCCGGGACGGTCGGAACGCCGGCCGCCTGCGCGATCCGCTTCGACTCGATCTTGTCGCCCATCGCGCGCATCGCGCTCGGCGGCGGGCCGACGAAGACGATCCCCGCCGCCGCGAGCGCCTCGGCGAAGCCCGCGTTCTCCGACAGGAAGCCGAAGCCCGGATGGACGGCGGTCGCGCCTGTCGTCTCGCAGGCCGCCACGATCCCTGCGACGTCGAGGTACGCCCCGACCGGCGTCTCGCCGAACAGCTCGACCGCTTCGTCGGCCTCGCGCACGGCGCGGCCGTCGACGTCCTCGGCGTGGAAGACGGCGACGCTCGCGATCCCAAGGCGGCGCAGCGTTCGGATGATCCGCACCGCGATCTCGCCGCGGTTGGCGACGAGCACCTTCTCGGGCAGGCTCATCCGGCGACCGGCTCGGCGCTCGCGAGCGTGTGCGGCGCGGGCGTCGCGGCCGACAGCAGGCCGTCGTGGTCCCACGAGGCGGGGACCGCGATCGGCAATTCCAGCAGCATCGCCGCGAAGCTCTTGCCCTGCGGGTCGAAGCGAAGCGTCGAGGTCCCGCCCTTGCCGCCGAGCGCGCCTTCGAGCACGAAGTTGATCGCGCTGAGGCCCGGCAGCTCCCAGCGGCGCACGCCGCCGGTCAGGTACTGGGCGTAGAACGCGGCGACGCGGGCGCTCGTCAGCTGGGCGCGGATCGGCTCGAGGAACTCCGGCCGACGCGCGATCACGCCGACGTTCGCGTTGTTGCCCTTGTCGCCGCTGCGCGCCCATGCCAGCCGCCGCAGCGGCACCGTGATGCCGCCGCCGGAGAGCGCGGGCGACGCGATCGTGACGCCGTCGCCGTCGAGCAAGGCCGGCGTGCCGATCTCGACGGTCGCGTCGCCAGGCGCGATCGCGACCTCGAACGGCGCGTCGTCGTCGAGCTGGACCTGGACTGGCGTGCTCGCCTTGTCGATCAGCAAGTGGTAGACGGCGATCGCCGGGGCGGGGCGCGGACGGCCGCCGAAGAAGCCGGTCATCCCCTGCGCGACGAGCGCCATCGGCGCGTACTCGAGGCCGAAGACTTCCAGCGCCGCCTTGTCGGGATGGCGCGCGGCGATCTTCACGACCGCCTCGGTCGCGCTGTCGTCGCGGTGCTCGGGGCCGTAGGTGTCGCCGGCGCCGATCACCTCGATCGACGACTCCGTCAGCGGCACGTGGCCAGCCTGCGCGAGCAGCCGCTCCGTGCGGCTCAGCAGCGCCTGGCCGGCGCGGCGGGCCTTCGCGGCGGCGTCGAGGCCGCTGAACATCGCGGTCGTCATCACGCGGTAGCCGTCGGCGTGGGTCGCGGTGACCTTGTACGTCGCTGGCGGGCGGGTGCCGCGGGCGCCGGAGATGCGGACGCGGTCGGGGCCGACCTGCTCCAGCCGGACGTCACGCCAGTCGCAGACGACGTCGGGCATCACGTACGCGCCCGGGTCGCCGATCTCGTAGACGAGCTGCTCGGCGACGGTCGCGGGCGAGACGAGGCCGCCGGTGCCGGCCGGCTTCGTCACGACCGCCGTGCCGTCGGCGTAGCACTCGATCACGGGAAAGCCCATGTCGTCCCAGCCGGGGACCTGTGCCCAGTCGGTGAAGTTGCCGCCGGTGCACTGCGGGCCGCACTCGACGATGTGGCCGGCGAGCGTGCCGGCGGAGAGCAGGTCGTAGTCGTCGTCGCCCCAGCCGAGCTCATGCATCAGCGGCCCGAGCAGGACGGCCGAGTCGACGGCGCGGCCGGTCACGACGATGTCGGCGCCAGCGGCGAGCGCGGCGGCGATCGGACGGGCGCCGAGGTAGGCGTTGAGCGTCATCGGCTCCGGCGGCAGCGGCTCCCCGGTGAACATGTCGCGCATGCCGGCGGCGACGATCTGCTCGCGGCGCGGGCCGAGGTCGTCGCCCTCGACGGCGGCGACGCGCAGCGTGACGCCGGCCGCGGCGGCCGCCTCGCGGAACGCTCGCGCGCAGGCGCGCGGGTTGAGCGCGCCAGCGTTGGTGACGACTTTGATGCCGCGCTCGGCGATCTCTCTCAACCGCGGCGCGAGCACGCGGACGGCGTCGGGGACGAAGCCGGCCTCCGGGTCCTTCGCGCGGGCGCGGGCGAGCAGCGCCATCGTGATCTCCGACAGGTAGTCGGCGACGAGGTAGTCGAGGTCGGCGCCGTCGAGCAACTGGTCGACGGCCACGCTGGTATCGCCCCAGAAGGCTGCCCAGCAGCCCAGGCGCACGGGATCGCTCATGTCTTCGACCCTAAATAAACGTTTAGTTGATGTCAAGGAGCGCGGCTGCGAAGATGCTTCGCGATGACGGGAATCGAGCGACGACGCGCGTGCGAGCGGCAGCGAGCGGCGGAGCGCGGGCGCTCGGCCGGAGGCGTCGGCTGATGGCGCGCGGCGACGCGCAGGTCACCCGCGAGAAGCTGCTTGGAGCGGCGCATGACCTGCTGGCCGAGCGTGCGACGGTCGCGTCGGTGAGCGAGATCTGCGCGCGGGCGCAGGTCAACGTCGCGATGGTCAGATACTGCTTCGGCTCGAAGGACGGGCTGCTCGACGCGCTGCTGGAGCGGGTGCTGCACGGCCTCGCGGGCGAGCTCGAGCGGCTGCTGCGCAGCGAGCTGGCGCCGGCCGAGCAGCTGCGCCGCCACGTCGCCGCGGTCGTGCGCAACTACCTGCGCTACCCGTACGTCAACCGGCTGATGAACGAGCGGCTGCTGTCGGCCGACCCCGAGGGCGTCGAGGGGATCGCGCGCAGCTTCGCGCTGCCCGCCCGCGACGCCTACGCCGAGCTGCTCGCCGCCGGCCGCCGCGAGGAGGGCTGGCGCGAGATCGACCCGACCCTCTTCTTCTTCTCGCTCGTCGGCCTCTGCGAGTTCCTCTTCTCCGCCCGTCCGCTGCTGGAGCGCGGCTTCGGCATGGAGCTCGACCCCGCCCTCGTCGAGTCGTTCAGCAGCCACGTGATCGGGCTGCTGACGACGGGGCTCGGCGACGCGCCCGCGCCGAGAGCGCGCAGACGTGTGGCCAGAGCCCGCGGGTAGCGGCGCGCCCGGCGCCTACTCGTTCGCGACCCGTCGCTGGAACTCGACCGAGCCCATCCCCACGCGCCCGTCTGTTGTGCGCGCGCGGTAGAGGCAGCGGTCGACCCACGCGGTCATGCGCGTGCCGTGCTCGTCGCGGATCGGGAAGGCGAGTGGGACGACGCGGAGGATCTCGGCTTCGCCGCGCAACTCGCTGGCCCCGCTCGGCTCGACCGCGCTGCG
>DASYEC010000034.1:0-58129 GCA_036499225.1 Conexibacter sp. | reverse complement strand
AACGTCGTGAGACAGTTCGGTCCCTATCTGCCGTGGGCGTTGGAGAGTTGAGAGGATTTGTCCCTAGTACGAGAGGACCGGGATGAACGCACCTCTGGTGTATCTGTTGTCCTGCCAAGGGCATAGCAGGTTAGCTACGTGCGGATCGGATAACCGCTGAAGGCATCTAAGCGGGAAGCCGGCCTCAAGATGAGCTCTCCCATCCCCTTGAGGGAGTAAGAACCCTGGAAGACCACCAGGTTGATAGGCCAGATCTGGAAGAGCGGTAACGCTCGTAGGAGACTGGTACTAATTGTTCGAGGGCTTGACGGAATTTTGATACCCGTCTCAATGGCGCTGTGCAGTTTTGAAGGCCCGTGGAAAGCGTGGTCTCGCACGTTTTCCGGTGGCTATAGCGAGAGGGAAACACCTCTTCCCATTCCGAACAGAGCCGTTAAGCCTCTCAGCGCCGATGGTACTTGGCCCGAAAGGGCCTGGGAGAGTAGGACGCCGCCGGTTTTTCATTCAGCCCCAGTTGCCCTCACCGGCGACTGGGGCTTTTTTGCTTCTACGGCCGCTCGCCGTACGCGAGCGGCCGCTGTCCCCGCGTCCACGAGCGGCTCTGCTGTCGATGACGCGACCCGCGCACGGCGAGCCGTGCCGTTTGTCGACCGGAGCGCTTCAGTGCGCGTCGGCCGGTCCGCTCGTCCGACAGATGTGCGCGGCTGGTACCGCGTGCCGTGTTGCGGTCTGCCGCAGCAGGCGCGGCGGTCAGCGACTGACTGCGGCGCTGCCGCTGTGCAGCGTGCGCGGGGCGCGACGGTCGGGCGCGGTGCTCAGCGACACGCTGCATGGCGCCGGCTGAGGCGCGACCGCGCCTGGACGGCGTCGGTGATCGACGCGCGCCGGACGGCGGTGAGGGTGGTCGAGCCACTTGAACTCGAGCTGGCCCGTGTGGGCGTCGAGCTCATGGCTGCGGTCCGCTGACGGGCATGCCCGGTCGTCGCCGGCGTCGCTCTCGTCGAACGGGCGCAGCATTGCCTCCGCCACTTCGAGCAGGGCGGCGCCGATGATTCTGGGTGCGCGTGGAGAGAACATGTGTTCGTAACGGTAGCCCGCTTCCCGGATGGAAGCGCACGCAAGCACATCGCGGTGGCGCGTGCGCTGCGAATGTCCCGTATTTACGGGCGAATCCTGCGGGACGCCGTGCAACGAAAGTTGCAGAGCACCCGAGCGCACGTTCGTGTGGTGGCCGCGACGAGCACACGCGCTCGTCGAAGGTGGCGCTGCGCGTGGGTGCGGCGCGACGTGGAGCGACCAGCGCGTGACTTGGGCTTGCGGCGGAACGCCGAGGGGGCGGCGCCGCTTGGGATGGCCCGGCCGTTCGTGCTGGGGCTGCGGCGGAACGCCGGGCGGCCCGCGCCGCTTAGGAGGGCCGGCCGGGGCGACTTGCAGCCCGGCGCGCGTGGTGCGGGCCGGGTGAAGGGGACGGGCTGGGCTAGCTGGAGCCCAGCGAGGACCAGACTTCGATCTTCGTCTGGATGCGGTCGATGACCGCGTCGGTGAACTCGGTCGTCCCGGCGTGGCCGCCGAGGTCCGGCGTCTTGGTGCCTGAGGCGATCGCCTCGAGGACCGACTCGTAGATCGCGCGCGAGGCGCGCTCGGCTCCGGGGTGGCCGACTTCAGCGGCGTGGCGCAGCACGGCGCCCGTCGCGAGCAGCATCGCCATCGGGTTCGCGACGTCCTTGCCTCTGAGCGCCGGGGCGGTGCCGTGCGGCGCCTCGGCCATCGCAACAAGCGTCTGGTATTCGTCGTCGAAGGCGAGCAGCACCGACTCAGCGCCCGCGATCGAGCCGAACATCGGCAGGACGAGGTCCGAGAGGCAGTCGCCGTCGCGGTTGAGCGCGGGGACAACGAGCGGCTGGTCGGCCGCGCCGCTGATCAGGCCCGCGTAGGTCGCGTCGATCAGGACTGGCTGGTACGTGACGTCCGGGTGGCGCTCGGCCGCCGCGTCCATCTCCTCCTTCAGCATGCCCTCGTAAACCGGGGAGACCGTCCACTTCGGGCCGCCGTACACCTTCGCCTGCATCGTGCGCGCGGCGCGGAAGGCGTACTCCGAGACCGCGCGGCAGGTCGAGCGCGTCACGTGCTCGGTGCGGTAGGCGACTTCGCCGCTGTCACCCGCCTCGCCCTCGCGCCACTGCTTCGCGCCGTAGGCGTCCTCGATCGCCATGCGCACGATCGAGATCGGAAAGTGGACGCCCGCGATCGGCGTCACTCCCGGGATCCGGCGCCCGGTGCGGATGATCACCTTGCCGTCGACCTCCTCGCGGAGGATGCGGTTGGGCGAGCCGACGTCGTCGGCGCCCTCCGGCGTGATCGTCGCTGCCTTGATGCCGAACCCGCTGGCGCGCATCGCCGTGGCCGCGTCGGTGACGACGCCGTTGCTCGTCGCGCGGCGGTTCTCGAGCGAAAGGTCGAAACGCTCCAGCTCCACGGGCATGCCCGTGACCTGCGGGTCGAGCACGCGGACGGCCTGATCGAGCAGCTCCTGGCCGGTCTCGTCGCCCTCGAGGATCGTGATCTTCAGCGGCTCGGGCATGTTCGGGCACGATAGACCAAGGGGCCCGCCCGGAAAGTGGTTGGAAGCGGCCGGCGCGGCGGCGCTACGGTTTGGCTGTGGACGCGCTCAGATGCAGTTGGTGCGGTGCTGCGGTCGAGGCCGACGACGGCTATCGGGCAACCGAGGAAGCGGGTGAGCGCGTCGCGGTGTTCTGCCGTCTGGAGCACGTCGTGCCGTGGGCGATGCAGGGGCCGCACTGGGCGGCCGGAAGGCTGTCCGAGACCGTCCCCGACGATCCGGCGCTCCTCGCCTGCGCGCATTGTGGCGCTGTGCTCGACGACACCCGCGTCGTGCTCGTGCGGTACCGCGGCGAGCACCGCATCCCCGATGCCTTCTGCACGACCGACCATCTGCGCGCCTGGGCGATCGCCGGCGGGCGCTGGCGCTAGGGCGGCGGCGCGGCGGCGAGCTGACGACCATCTGCGCGCCTGGGCGATCGCCGGCGGGCGCTGGCGCTAGGGCGGCGGCGCGGCGAGCGGCCGCGCAGCGGTGTGGCGTGGCCGGTCGCGGGGGCGTGCTCGCGGCGGCGCCGCTCACCGATCGCGCGAGGGTGACGCCGTGACTTCGGCGGCCTCGCTGCTGGCGGCAGGGCGGAGGGTGTCGCGGAGGCGGACGGAGATGATGGCGCCGACGACTGGGCCGGCGCAGGCGAGCGCGAGCGCCCAGCGAACGTCGGCGGAGTCGACGATCAGGCCAGCGATCGCGGAGCCCGCGGCAGCGCCGGCGACGTTGGCGGTCATCATCCAGGTCGTCGCCTCGGTTGTCGTGCCGGGCGGGGCGACGTGGTCGATCAGCAGGTAGCCGGCGGCCGCGGAAGGGGCGAGCGCGAGGCCGGCGATCAGCGCCATCGCCGCCATCAGCCCGATCGAGTTGGCGAGCAGCAACGGCAGCGTCCCGAGCGCGAGCACGACATGCATCGAGACGAACCGCTGCACCAGAGGACTGGTCCACGTGCGCGCGCCGTACCACACGCCGCCGAGCACGCTGCCGGCCGCCATCACCGACAGCAGGATGCCGGCGATCGAGGCCTGGTGCCCGTGGGCCACCGCGAACGCCGGCATCGCGACCTCGAGCGCGCCGAACGAGATCCCCGTCGGGAAGATCGCGAGCATCAGCGTGCGGATCCCAGGCGAGCCGAGCGCGCCGGCGGCGCTGCGGGTGCCGTCGATCACGCCGCGCCAGTCGCGTGACAGCGGGCCGGTCGCGAAGCTGACGGTACCGACGACGCTCAGCACGATCGCGACGATCAGCGCTGTCTGCGTCGAGCCGATCGCGATCACGACCGTCGTGACGACAGGGCCGAGGATGAAGAACAGCTCCGCGACCGTCCCCTCGAACGTGTATGCGGTGCTGCGCGCGTCGGGATCGCTCTCGAAGACGGTCGCCCAGATCGAGCGCATGCACGCACCGAGCGGGGGCAGGGCCGCGCCGCCGAGGAAGGCGAAGACGGCGAGCGCCAGCGTCGAGGCATGGTTGCGCGCGCAGACGATCACGCCAATCACAGCGAGCGCGTTCAGCAGCGTCGAGGGCAGCAGCACCGCCGGCTGGCCGAAGCGGTCGACGAGGCGGCCTTGGATCGGTGCCAGCACCCCGGCGCCGATCGCCCACGCCGCGCTCGCTGCGCCGGCGTCGGCGAACGACCCCGTCTCCGCGCGGACGAGCAGCACGATCGCGAGCGAGAAGATGCCGATCGGCAGGCGGCCGATCAGCACCGAGACGATCAGCCGCTTCGCCCCCGGGGGCTGGACGAGAACGCGATAGGCGCTCAGCATCAGCGGTCGAGCAGCACGTCGGCGTGCTCGGCAAGCGCCTCGATCACGAACGCGACATGCGTGTCGAAGTCGACGCCGAGGTCGGCTGCGCCCTGGCGCAGCTGATCGCGGTCGACCGCCGCCGCGAAGCTCGCCGTCTTCATCTTCTTCTTGACCGATCTTGGCGTCATGCCAACGAGGCCCTCGGGTCGGACGTAGGCGCACGCGAGGACGAACCCGCTGAGCTCGTCGACCGCGTAGAGCGTCTGCTCCAGCTTCGAGTCGCGCGACAGCTCCATCTCGTCTGCGTGCGATCCGATTGCACGAATCATCTCATCCGGATAACCCAGACGCGACAGCTCTCGCATCGCCACGCGCGGGTGGCCGTCGACGAGCGACGGGTAGCGCTCGTAGTCGAGATCGTGAAGCAGGCCGGTGATGCCCCACAAATCTTCGTCTGCGCCGAATTGGCGCGCGTACGCTCGCATTGCTGCTTCGACCGCGAGAACGTGACGCCGCAGCGACGGGGATTCGGTCCAGCTGCAAAAGAGGGCCCATGCCTCGTCGCGCGAAATCCCCCCTGGCATGGCTGTTACCCTAGCTCAGCGCTCGGGTCCCGACCCCTTTTCCGTGACCGACTTGCGGGGCCTGCGCCATCCCCCTCTTATGGAGAAGTTCGTCATACAAGGCGGCGTGCCGCTTTCCGGTACGTTCGTGCCTGCGGGCAACAAGAACGGCGCGTTGCCGATCCTGGCCGCGGCGTTGCTGACCGACGACGAGGTCGTCATCCGCAACGTGCCGCGCATCAGCGACGTGCAGGCACAGATCGAGCTGATCGCCGACCTCGGCGCGCGCGCTGACTGGGTCGGCGACAACGATGTCGCGATACGCGCCGACGGCGTCACGAAGACCGACCTCGACCGCCGCCTGTCCGAGCGCATCCGCGCCTCCTTCCTGCTCGCCGGCCCGCTGCTCGCGCGCTTCGGCCGCGCGCTGATGCCGCCGCCCGGCGGCGACGTGATCGGCCGCCGCCGGCTCGACCCGCACCTCGACGCGTTCAAGGCGCTCGGCGCGACGATCGAGCACGACCGCGACATCCTGCTGACCGCCCCGCGCGGCCTCACCGCCTGCGACTTCCTGATGGACGAGCCGTCGGTGATGGCGACCGAGAACGCGCTGATGGCCGCCGCCATCACGCCCGGGTCGACCGTCATCCGCAACGCCGCCTCCGAGCCGCACGTGCAGGACCTCGCGCGCATGCTCGTGAAGATGGGCGCGCAGATCGACGGGATCGGCTCCAACGTGATGACCGTCCACGGCGTCGAGAGGCTGCGCGGCTGCGACCACGCCGTCGCGCCCGACCACATCGAGATCGCCTCGTTCGTCGCGCTCGCGGGCGTGACCGGCGGCGAGGTGCTGGTCAAGGACACGATCCCCGGCGACCTGCGCATGATCCGGCTCGTCTTCGCCCGCCTTGGGCTGGAGACCGAGCTGCGCGGCAACGACCTGTTCGTCCCCGGCGGCCAGAAGCTCGTGATCACCAACGACGCCGGCGGCTACCAGCCGAAGGTCGAGGACGGCCCGTGGCCGATGTTCCCGGCCGACCTGACGAGCATCGCCGTCGCGCTCGCGACACAGTCGGAGGGGTCGGTGATCATCCACGAGAAGATGTTCGAGAACCGGCTCTTCTTCACGGACAAGCTGCAGCTGATGGGCGCCGCGATCACGATCTGCGACCCGCACCGCGTGATCGTCGTCGGCCCCCGCCGCCTGCGCGGCGAGCGCGTCGAGTCGCCCGACATCCGCGCCGGCATGGCGATGCTGATCGCGGCCCTCGCCGCCGACGGCACGACCGAGATCGGCAACATCCGCCAGATCGACCGGGGCTATGAGCGGATCGACGAGCGGCTGCGAGCGCTCGGCGCGCGTATCGAGCGCGTCGAGGACAGCGAACGCGTCCACGCCCACTAAGCTCCGGATCCATCGTGATCCACCCGATCCCCAGCGGCACGCGCGACGTGCTGCCCGACGAGATGCGAGAGCTGCGCGCGATCCTCGCCGCGGCCCAGGGCGTGTTCGACGCCGCCGGCTACGGAGAGGTCTCGACGCCCGCGCTCGAGTACGAGGACACGCTCGCGATCGGCGGTGTCGGCGGTGCCCTGCCGGTCTACCGCCTGTTCGACGAGCAAGGCAACGTGCTGACGCTGCGCTCGGACATGACCGTGCCGATCGCACGGCTCGTCGCGACGCGCTATCCGACGGCCGAAGTGCCGCTGCGCTTCTGTTACGTCGCGCACGCCTACCGTGGCGTCCGTCCGCTGCGCGGCCAGTCGCGCGAGTTCCTGCAGGCGGGGATCGAGCTGATCGGCGCGCCCGCGCCTGAGGGCACGGCTGAGGCGCTGACGATCCTCTGCGACACGCTCGACGCGGTCGGGCTGACCGACTACCGCATCGGCGTCGGCGACGTCGCTCTGTACCTGTCGCTGCTGGACGGCCACGGCGTCTCGGGCGAGGAGCGCGAGCGGATACTGCACGAGCTCGTCACGCGCGACTTCGTCGGTCTCGAGCGCGAGGTCGACGCGCTGCGCCTGAGCGACGCCGCGGCTACCGAGCAGCTCAAGCGGATCCCGCAGATGCGCGGCGGGCCCGAGGTGCTCGAGCGGCTTGACGGCGCCGGGCGTGAGGCGGCCGAGGGGCTGCGCCGCATCCATGAGCTGCTGGAGACCCGCGTCGCTGGACGCGTGATCTTCGACCTCGGCCTCGTGCGCAGCCTCGACTACTACACGGGCGCGATCTTCGAGGTCTACGACCCCAAGCTCGGCGTCACGCTCGGCGGCGGCGGCCGCTACGACGACCTGCTCGGCCGCTTCGGCCGGCCGCTGCCCGCGGTCGGCTGGGCGCTGACCGTCGAGCGGCTGCACATCGCGTTGGCTGGAGAGACGGCGAGATGAGCGGCGCTCCCAACGGCGGGCTGACGATCGCGGTGCCGCGCGGCGCGTTGATGCGCGAGGCGCTCGACGTGCTCGACTCGATCGGCATCGACACCAGCGAGGTCCGCGCCAACGACCGCAAGCTGCTGTTCAGAGACGTCGGGATCGTCACGATGCGGCCCTCCGACGTGCCGACGTACGTCGAGTCCGGCGCCGCCGATATCGGCATCACCGGCAAGGACGTGCTGATGGAGCAGTCCGAGCGGGCCGTCTACGAGCTGCTCGACCTTGGCTTCGGCCGCTGTGTGATGGTGCTCGCTTCCGTCGCAGGCGACGACCCTGCCGCCGAGGCGCTGCGCCGCTTCGGCGTGATGCGGATCGCGACGAAGTACCGGAAGATCGCGCTGCGCCACTTCGAGCGCACCGGGCGCCAGGCGGAGATCGTCGAGGTCAAGGGATCGGTCGAGCTGGCGCCGCTGACCGGGATGGTCGACGCAATCGTCGACCTGACCGCGACTGGCGCGACGCTGCGCGAGAACGGCCTCGTCGTGCGCGAGGAGATCGCCGTGACGACTGCCCGCCTGATCGCCAACCCCGTCGCGCACAAGCTGAAGGCCGGCGCGATCGACGCGATCGTGGAGCGCATCCGTGCGGCTTGAGCGCCGCACGCTGCCCAACGCCGCGAGCGCTGCCGCGCTTGCCGTCGACCTGCGCGCGCTCGTGCCGGCCGGCGCTTCCCTCGCCGAGCCGGTCGCCGCGATCCTCGCCGACGTCGCTGCGCGCGGCGACGCGGCCGTAGTCGAGCTGACGCGCGCGCATGACACGGGCGGCGCCGAGCCGCTCCCGCTGCGCGTCACCGACGCCGAGCTCGACGCCGCGCTTGCCGCGCTCAACCCAGAGGTGCGCGCCGCGCTGGACGTCGCCGAGCAGAGCATCGGGGTCGTCGCCGCCGTCGGTGTCGACCAGGAGCGCGAGGTGACGCTCGGCCACGGGCAGTCGGTGCGGCTGCGCGAGGTGCCGGTCAAGCGCGCCGCGGTCTACGTGCCGGGCGGCCGCGCGCCGTACCCAAGCACTGTTTTGATGGGCGTCGTGACCGCGCTGACCGCGGGCGTCGGGGAGGTCGTCGTCTGCGCGCCTCCCGGCCCGAGCGGCGACGCGCACCAGCTGATCCTCGCCGCCTGCGCGCTCGCGGGCGCGACCGAGGTCTACCGGATGGGCGGCGCGCACGCGATCGCCGCGCTCGCGCACGGGACCGACACCGTCGCGCCGGTCGACGTGATCGTCGGGCCGGGCTCGTTGTGGGTGCAGGAGGCCAAGCGGCAAGTCTCCGCTGCAGGCCTCGTCGGGATCGACGGCTTCGCCGGGCCCAGCGACCTGCTCGTGCTGCTCGACCGCGGCGCCGACGTGCGGCTCGCCGCGCTCGACCTGCGCGCCCAGGCGGAGCATGGCGCTGACAGCCTTGTCGTCGCGGTGTCGCCGGATGCAAGCGCGCTCGACGCGCTCTCCGACGGGCTCGCGCTCGTGCCCGAGCCAGGGGTCGGCGCGCTCGTCGAGACGACCTCGCTGGAGGACGCGCTGGCACTCGCGAACGCCTTCGCGCCCGAGCATCTCGAGCTGATCGGGCCGGGCGCCGAGGCGCTGGCGCCGCAGGTCCGCAACGCGGGCTGTCTGTTCGTCGGGCCGGGCGGGGCGACCGCATTCGGCGACTACGTCGCGGGCTCCAACCACACGCTGCCGACCGACGGCGCGGCGCGGTTCGCCTCCGGCCTCTCCGCCCGCCACTTCCGTCGCCGCATGGCCGAGGTGCGGATACCGCCCGCCGCGGCGGCCTCGCTCGCGCCGGCCGGCGCCGCGATCGCTCGCGCCGAGGGGTTCGAGCTGCACGCGGAGTCGATGGAAGCGCGGAATGCTCGCCCCGGGGCGCCCTCCTCCGCTGATCGGAGACAATGACTCGTGATGAGTGAGCGCACCGCGAAGATCGAACGCAAGACCGGCGAGACCGACATCAGCCTGACGCTGGGGCTTGACGGCACCGGCGCGGGCAGCCGCGAGACCCGCGTCGGCTTCTTCGACCACATGCTCGACCTGGTCGCCCGCCACGGGCGGCTCGACCTCGCCGTCGCGGCGAGCGGAGACCTGCAGACCGGCGCGCACCACACCGTCGAGGACGTCGGGATCTGCCTCGGGCAGGCGCTCGACCAGGCGCTCGGCGACCGCCGCGGGATCACCCGATATGGAGCGGCCACGGTCCCGATGGACGAGGCGCGCGCGTCGTGCGCGATCGACATCTCCGGCCGCGCGTACGTCGCGTGGGAGGTGTCGCTGCCGCCGGGCGCGATCGGCAACTTCGACCACGAGCTGACGGAGGAGTTCTTCCGCGCCGTCGCCGGCAACGCGAGAATCGCGCTGCACCTGACCGTCGAGGCGGGGACGAACGTCCACCACATCATCGAGGCGCTCTTCAAGGCGTTCGCGCGCGCGCTCCGAGCCGCCGTCGCGATCGACCCGACCGAGACGGGCGTGCCAAGCACCAAGGGCACCCTGACCGCCTGATGGCCGGCGGTCCGACAGTTGCGATCCTCGACTACGGCATGGGCAACCGCCGCTCGGTCGAGAAGGCGTTCGACCATGTCGGGGCGACACCGCTCGTCACGCGCGACCATGCGGCGATCCGTGCTGCCGACGGCGTCGTCGTGCCTGGCGTCGGCGCCTTCCCGCGCGCGATGCGCAACCTGCGCGAGCTCGGGCTCGACGAGCTGATCCGCGAGCGCGCCGCGGCGCGCGTCCCGGTTCTCGGGATCTGCCTCGGGATGCAGCTGCTGTTCGAGCGCTCCGTCGAGGTCGAGCCGGCCGAGGGCCTTGGCCTGCTCGGCGGCCACGTCCGACCGCTCGACGCACGCGGCGAGCGCGTTCCGCACATCGGCTGGAACGTCGTCCGCTTCGGGCACGCGACGCGGCTCAACGCGGCGCTGCCGGCCGAGGTCGCCTTCTACCACGTGCACTCGTTCGTGGCACAGCCGGCCGACGACGCCGACGTGCTCGGCACCGCCGAGTACGGCGAGCGGTTCGTCAGCGCCGTCGCGCGCGACAACGTCTACGGCGTGCAGTTCCACCCCGAGAAGTCCTCGCGCCTCGGGCTGCGCCTGATCGCCAGCTTCAGCGCCGCCTGCGAAGGCGTCGGCGCTGCCCCGTCCACCAACTCAGCGAGCGACGCCGCATGATCCTCTATCCCGCCATCGACATCCGCGGCGGCAGCGCCGTGCGCCTGAGACAGGGCGACTTCGGTGATGAGACCGTCTACGACGCCGACCCCCTGAGCGCCGCGCGCGCCTGGGTCGAGGGCGGCGCGAGATGGCTGCACGTCGTCGACCTCGACGGCGCCCGCGACGGGAGACCGGCCAACCTCCACCACCTCGAGCGGATCGCCGGCGAGCTTGGCGTGCCGGTCGAGTTCGGCGGCGGGCTGCGCAACCGCGCCTCCGTCGACGCCGCGATCGCCGCCGGCGCCGAGCGCGTGATCCTCGGCACCGCCGCCTTCAACGACGTCGACTTCCTCGACGACGCGGTCTCCGCCTACGGCGAGAGAGTCGTCGTCTCCGTCGATGTGCGCGGCGGCAAGGTCGCCTCGGCCGGCTGGACCGAGCAGACCGAGATGGAGGCGGTCGCGGTGATCGACCACCTGCAGCGCCGCGGCGTCAAGAAGCTCGTCTACTCGAGCATCGAGCGCGACGGGATGCTGACCGGCCCCGACATCGACGAGGTCCGCCGGATCGCCGAGGTCGTGAGAGGCAGCTTCATCTACTCGGGCGGGATCGGCTCGCTCGACCACCTCGCGGCGCTCGCCTCGCTGCGGCAGGTCAACCTCAACGGCGTGATCGTCGGCAAGGCGCTGTACGAGCGCAAGTTCACGGTGGCGGAGGCGCTCGAAGCGCTGCTGCCGCCGACGAAGGCCTCCTGAGGCGCGGCTGTGCACGCCAAGCGCGTCATCCCCTGCCTCGACGTCGACCGCGGGCGTGTCGTGAAGGGCACGGGGTTCGTCGACATCAAGGACGCCGGCGACCCGATCGAGCTGGCCGAGCGCTATGACGCCGCCGGCGCCGACGAGCTCGTCTTCCTCGACATCACCGCGACGCATGACCAGCGCGACACGGTCGTCGAGCTGGCGCGGCGCACCGCTGACAACGTCTTCATCCCGTTCACGATCGGTGGCGGGATCCGCTCGGTGGAGGACGCGCAGGCGGTGCTCGACGCGGGGGCCGACAAGGTCGCGGTCAACTCGGCTGCGGTGAAGCGGCCTGAGCTGCTCAACGAGATGCGCGACCAGTTCGGCGCGCAGTGCGTCGTGCTCGCGATCGACGCCAAGCGGCGCGCGGACGGCTCGGGCTGGGAGGTGTTCGTCGCGGGCGGGCGCACGCCGACCGGCCTCGACGCGGTCGAATGGGCCCGCGAGGGCGCCGAGCGCGGAGCGGGGGAGATCCTGCTGACGAGCATGGACCGCGACGGGACCAACGACGGCTACGACCTTGGGCTGACGGCGGCGGTCGCCGACGCGGTCAGCGTGCCGGTGATCGCCTCCGGCGGCGCCGGCCAGCTCGACCACCTCGTCGAGGCGCTGGACGCAGGCGCTGACGCCGTCCTCTGCGCCTCGATCCTCCATTACGGCAGATTCACCGTGCCCCAGATCAAGCAGCGCCTCGCGGGCGCGGGCGTCTCGATCCGCGCGGTCGAGTAGTTCTGCTCTGGCCGGCGCCGCCCGGCGCCGGGCCTCAGCTCGATCTCTTCTGGCGGGCCGCTCTTCGGGCGGCCGCGGCACGTCTTGCTCTGTGCACGGCGTGTCTTGCCTTGCGCGCAGCGTGTCCGGCTCTACGTGCGGCGTGTCTGGCTCTATGCGCGGCTCCGCGCTTTGCTCTTCTCGCTCTTCTGGCGGCGCGGTGCGCTCTGTGCGCTCTCGCCGTCGCTGCGGCCGCCTTGGTGCGCAGCGCGCGGATTGCGTCGTTCTCCTTGTCTGAGGCGCGCACAGCGGCCGCATTGGCCCGTCTCCACGCCGGTGTCGCCTTTGCCGGCAGCAGCTCGAAGAAGTTGGCGTAGCCGGTCAGGTAGAGCGCGCGGCGGTCGGCGATCGCCGGGGTGAACGAGCCCTCGGGGAACTGGAAGACCTGTCTGCCGGTGCGCGTGTTGAGCCCGTGCGTCAGGTTCGTGCCGAGGTTGGAGAAGTAGACGATGCCGCCGATGACCGTTGACGAGCCGGAGATCCGCTGGCCGACGCGATAGCTCCAGCGCTTCGTGCCCGAGCGCGCGTCGAACGCGTAGAAGCTGCCGTCGTAGGAGCCGATGTAGACGGTCGGGCCCAGCCCTCTGACGTCCGCGACCG
This sequence comes from Conexibacter sp., assembly GCA_036499225.1. GTDB lineage: Bacteria > Actinomycetota > Thermoleophilia > Solirubrobacterales > Solirubrobacteraceae > Conexibacter. The sequence goes on along the minus strand of DASYEC010000034.1, from coordinate 45,475 downwards.
ACGGCGCCGAGTAGACGTAGCCGCCGGTGCTGGTCGCCCACGCGAGCGCGCCGTCTCTCGCCGAGAACGAGTAAACGCGACTGTCGGTGTTGCCGATGTAGACACGTCCGAAAGCGACTGCGGGCGTCGAGTAGAACTGGCCCGAGCCGAAGCCGAAGCGCGTCCCGCTCGTGCCGACGCTCCAGACGACCTTGCCGTCGCTGGCGCGCAGCGCGTGCATCTTGCCGCCGTAGTCGCCGAAGTAGACGTTCCCGTTGTTGTAAGCGGGCGCGCCCTTGACGGCGCCGTTGGCCTTGTAGGTCCAGCGCGTCTGGCCGGTTCTCGCGTCGAGCGCGTAGACGGTCCCGTCCTCGGAGCCGAAGATCACGAGGCCGCCGTGGACGAGTGGCGAGGACTCCGCGCGGCTGGGCAGGTCACGCGTCCATAGCGGCTTGCCGTCGAGCTGCCGGTAAGCGCCGACGCGCCCACCGCTCCCGTGGACCGACTCCAGCGCGGTCACGTAGACGTTGCCGTCGCCGAGCGTCGGCGACGATGCGGCCAGCCTGCCGAAGCGCACGTGCCATCTGATCGAGCCGTTCGTCTTGTCTATCGCTCGCAGCCAGCCGTCGTCGTCGAGCATGAAGATCGTCGCGCCGCTGATCACCGGCGGGAACTCGATCAGCGCCGTCCCACGGTAGGTCCAGCCCCGTCTGAAGCGGGGTCTGAGGTAGTCGGGAGCGGTGCTCCAGTCGCGCGTGCGGGCGTCGTCCAAGCCGTAGGTCGGCCACGAGAACGTGTCGACGGCAAGGGCTTTTCTGGGTGGTTGCGCAGGCTCGGTCGGCGGCGTCTCGGTCGTCGAGAAGGCAACGTCCGGGTTCGACACATCGCCGGGCTTGCGGACCAAGAAGAACACGGCAGCCCCGGCGACGATCAGCAGCGCGACCACGGCGGCGGAGCTCAGCACGAGCCACCTGCGGCGTGGTTTCGGGCTCGACATCGGCCGCGCATGGTAGTACAGCCCTCTCATGGCAACCCCAGCTGACCTCTCCCAGCGCCTGCGCGAGCTGCCCGCGATCGCCCCACTCCTGGGTGCGCTCGAGCGCATGCCGGAGGCCCGCCTGGTCGGGGGAGCGGTGCGCGATCTGCTGCTCGGCGGGGACCCGCTCGACCTCGACGTGGTCGTCGCCGGGGATCCCGGCGCGTTCGCGCTCACGCTCGCCAACGTGGTCGGCGGAGAGCTTCAGGTCCACGACCGCTTCGGCACCGCGACCGTCACCGCCGACGGTCGCTCCTACGACGTCGTGCGAGCGCGGGCCGAGTCGTACGCGCAACCCGGGGCGCTGCCCGACGTCCGGCCCGGGACGCTCGCCGAGGACCTGGCGCGGCGCGACTTCACCGTCAACGCGATCGCGCTTGGGCTCGACGGGCGGCTCGACGCGGTCGACGGCGCGCTCGACGACCTCGCGGCGCGCAGGCTTCGCGTGCTGCACGACGCCTCCTTCTCCGACGACCCGACGCGGCTGCTGCGGCTCGTCCGCTACGCGACCCGACTCGGCTTCGAGGTCGAGTCGCACACCGCTGAGCTGATGCGGGGCGCGCTTGCCGACGGCGTCTTTCGCACCGTCACGGCGACGCGGATCGGCGCCGAGCTGCGGCTGCTGCTGCGCGAGCCCGCGGCGCAAGAAGCCCTTGCATGGGTCGCCGGCTGGAGCGGCGGCGACGCGCTCGTCAACGGCCTTTCGTTCGACCGTGCGCTGGCGCAGCGCGCGCTGGCGCTGTTGCCTGAGGACGGCCGCGCCGATCTTTTGCTGCTCGCCGTCGCCGCGCACCGCGTTGAGCCGCAGGCGCTCGCCGTCTGGCTCAGCGCGCTTGGCTTCACGGCGCGCGAGCGCGACACGGTCGTTGCGGCGGTGGGGGGCGCGGCTCGGGTCGCGGCGAGGCTGGGGGAGGGCAGGCGACTGGAGCCCTCCGAGGTCGCTGCCGCGCTGCGCGGTGCGCCGCCCGAGCTCGCGGCGCTCGCGGGCGCGCTCGACGCCGAAGCCGAGCCGGCGGTGCGCGACTGGCTGGAGCGGCTGCGGCACGTCCGGCTGGAGATAGACGGCGACGACCTGATCGCCGCCGGGATCCCGCAGGGCGAGGCGCTCGGCCGCGCGCTGGCAGCTGCGCTTGACGCGAAGCTCGACGGGCGCACGGCCGGCGAGGCCGACGAGCTCGCGGTCGCGCTCTCCGCCTGACACGCCTCGCTGGAGCGAGCACCACAGCTTTGCTGCTTGCCGGCGGTAGCGATCCTTCGATGGTCGTAAAGGACGTCGCCCGGCCGCTGGCTAATCTCCACACAGTGAAGCTCCCATCGCCGTTCACCTGGCACGAGGACCATGTCGCGATCGAGCTGCCGGGCGGCTTCGCGCTGTTCACGACCCGGCGCGGGGGCGTCTCCAACGGGCCCTACGCCTCCCTCAACCTTGGCCGCTGGACCGACGACGAGCCTGGCGCGGTCGAGCGCAACCGCGACCTGCTGGCCGGGGTCGTCTGCGTGCCGCGCGCGGCGATCGCGCAGGGGCGCCAGGTCCACGGGACCGAGGTCCGTCGCGTCACCGCTGCGCCCGACACGGCCGCAGAGCCGATGCCGGCGGACGGCCAGGCGACCGCGCTGCGCGGCGTTGTGCCGCTTGTGCTCGCCGCCGACTGCCTGCCGATCGCGTTGATCTCCTGCGGCGCAGTCGCGATGGTCCACGCGGGCTGGCGCGGACTTGCCGGTGGCGTCGTCCAAGAGGGCGTCGCCGCGTTGCGCGAGCTCGGCGCAGACGGCCCGATCGCGGCCGCGATCGGGCCGGGGGCGGGCGTCTGCTGCTACGAGGTCGGCGAGGAGGTCCGCGACGCCTTCGCGCGCCACGGCGACGGCGTGCGCGACGGGAGAAACGTCGACCTCAAGGCGGTCGCGAGCCGCGAGCTGCGCGACGCCGGCGTCCACGAGGTCCACGACAGCGGCCTCTGCACGATCTGCGCCGACCCGGCGCTCTTCTACTCCCACCGACGCGACCACGGCGTCACCGGCCGGCAGGCGGGCCTCGCATGGCGCCGCTGATCGAGGGGATCACCGCCGAGCGCGTGCGGGCGAACCTGCTCGAGGCGCGGCTGCGGATCGACGAGGCGGCGCTGCTGGCCGGCCGCGAACCGGGCGACGTCGAGCTGCTGGCGGCGGTCAAGTACGTGCCCTTGGAGGCGCTCGGGGCGCTGGCGGAGGCCGGCGTCACGCTCGTCGGCGAGAACCGCGCGCAGGAGCTTGAGGCGAAGGCGGCGGCGTGGCCTGGGAGCTTCACGTGGGACTTCATCGGCCACCTGCAGAGCCGCAAGGTCCGCCAGATCCTCCCGTGGGTGCGGATGATCCACTCCGTCGGCAGCGAGTCGGTGCTCGAGCAGCTCGCCAAGCACGCGCCGAGCCATCCCGGCGTCAAGGTGCTGATCGAGGTCAACGTCGCGGGCGAGGCATCCAAGAGCGGGATCGCCCCGACCGACGTGCCGGCCTTCATCGAGTCTTGCGCTCTGCCGGTCGTCGGCCTGATGACGATGCCGCCGCTCGCGCCCACGGCCGAGGGCAGCCGCCGCCACTTCGCGGCGCTGCGCGAGCTTGCTGACGCGCATGGTCTGTCGCAGCTGTCGATGGGCACCTCGCAGGACTACGAAGTCGCAGTCGAAGAAGGCGCGACGATCGTGCGTCTCGGCTCCACGCTCTACGCCTGAGCGGAAAACCCCTGCACCAGGCAGATGCGCCCCCGGCCGGCGCGTGAGCGCCAGAAGGCGACGTGAAATGTTGCCGAAGCGCATAATGAACGTGCGTGCAGGGATTCATCTGCCCTGCGCGAACCCCTCACCGTCATGGCATTTCGCGACACCTGGCACCGCACGCTCGTCTACTTCGGCCTCGCCGTCGAGCCCGACTATGAGGACGAGCAGGACTACGAGCGTGAACGCCCGCGCGAGCGGGAGCGCGAGCAGCGGTACGTCGAACCCGAGGTCGAGCTCGAAGACCAGTACAGGGACCGTCCGAACGTCCGCCGGCTGAGCAGCAGCCGTCGCCGTCGCGACGAGATCGACGACATCTTCGCCGACGACGAGCCAGCCCAGCGGCGCACAAGCGTCCTGCGGCCGGTCGGCGGCAGCGGGGGCGGCGCGCCAGCAGGTGTTCGCAACGGTCGCAGCGGGGAGGTCCGCGTGCATCTCGTCGTACCCAAGTCCTTCAACGACGCCCAGGACGTGGCGGACAAGTTCAAGGACTCGATCCCCGTGATCCTGAACTTGCAAGGCTCCGACACGGACCTGTCCAAGCGCCTGATCGACTTCTCGTCCGGGCTCACCTACGCCCTCGACGGCGGCATGCAGCGGATCGCCGACAAGGTCTTCCTGCTCACGCCCCGCAACGTCGAGGTGTCGGCGGAAGAGCGCGCCCGGTTGATCGAGAAAGGCTTCTTCAACCAGAGCTGACCCTGGGCTCGTCGCGCCGCGGCGCACCGCGGCGCGCTTGCCAGGGAACAGGTCGATACCCTTCCCGCGTATATGCAGGCGGGACTTATTGGAGCAGGCAACATGGCGACGGCGCTGGCGCGTGGCTGGGGCGACCCGGTCCTCTGCGCGGACGTCGCCTTCGACCGCGCTGAGGCGCTCGCCGCGGAGCTCGGCGGCGAGGCGGTCGTCACCAACGCGGAGCTGGCGCAGCGCGCAGACGTCGTCTTCCTCTGCCACAAGCCGTACCAGCTGCGCGAGGTCGCGGCCGAGGTGGCGGGCGTCAAGCCAGGGCAGCCGATCGTCTCGATCCTTGGCAGCGTTCCCGTGCAGGAGCTGCGCGAGGCCTATCCGGAGCAGCCGGTCTTCCGGCTGATGCCGAACGTCAACGTCGAGGTTGGCCGCGGCGCGATCGTGCTGTCGGACCCAACCGGCGCCGAGCCCGAGCTTGAGCACAGAGTCGTCACGCTGCTGGAGCGGATCGCGGTCGTCGTCAAGCTGCCCGAGCGGCTGATGGAGGCGGCGACCGCCGCGATGGGCGTTGGGCCGGCGTACACGGCGCTGATCGTCGAAGCGCAGGTCGACGCGATCATCCGGCTGGGGATCCCCGCCGACGTCGCCTCCGAGCTCGTGACCGAGACGATGGCCGGCACGCTCGAGCTGCTTGCCGCGCGCGACGGCGACACGCTCGGCGTCCGTCGCGCGGTCACCTCGCCCGGCGGCTCGACCGCCCGCGGCCTTGCCGCGCTCGACCGCAACGGCCTGCGGACTGCCTTCCAGGAGGCCGCGGACGCGGTCGTCGACGGAGGCGGGAGATGACGGCAGCGGCGCTGGTCTTCGCGACCGCCCGCCAATCGATCGCCGATTACGTGGACGCGGTCTTCACCGTCTACGTGATCCTGATTTTCGCGTACATAGTCGTCAGCATCATGTTCTCGGCGGGGATACGCCCGCCGTACACCCGCGCGACGAACGCGATCTTCGACTTCCTCAGACAAGTCGTCGAGCCCTACCTCGGGCTCTTCCGGCGCTTCCTGCCGAACCTCGGCCCGTTCGACCTCAGCCCGATGGTCGCGACCTTCCTCCTGATCATCGTCTGGCGGATAGTCGTCAGCGCGATCCAGGGCTGATGGGCGTGACTGCCGCACGCACGGCCATCTCGACGCGCGCAAGCTGGCTGCGCGTTGTCGTCGTCGTGATCGTCGTGCTGATCGTCGACCAGGTGACGAAGGCGCTTGTGCGCGACAACCTCGCGCTCGGCGAGAAGCACGAGCTGACCTCGTTCCTGTCGTTCGAGCACGTCCATAACAGCGGCGTCGCGTTCGGCTTCCTGGGCGGCGGCGGCGCGCTGGTGCTCGTCGTCACGCTCGCCGCGCTGGCGCTGCTGGTCGGCTACTTCGCGCGCCATCCCGCCGCCCCGCTGCTGTGGCTGCCGACCGGGCTGCTGCTCGGAGGCGCGGTCGGCAACCTGATCGACCGCGTCCGGCAGGGCTACGTGACCGACTTCATCACCTTCCCGCACTTCCCCTCGTTCAACGCCGCTGACACCTCGATCACGTGCGGCGTGGTCGTGCTTGTCCTCGTGCTGGATCACAATGCCCGCTCCGCTGACGCTTGAGGTCGGCGCAGAGGAGGCGGGGGAGCGGCTCGACCACTTCCTCGCCGCCCCGCTGGGCTCCCGCTCCAAGGCACAGCGGCTGATCGACGCCGGCCTCGTGACGGTCGACGGCAACGCCGTCCCCAAGCGCCACAGAGTCGTGGCTGGCGAGCTGGTCGAGGTTGCGCCGGAGCCCGAGGTCGCGCCCGACACCGAGAGCGACGCGCCGTTCACGGTGATGTGGGAGGACGAGCACCTGCTGATCGTCGACAAGCCCGCAGGGATCGTCGTCCACCCGGCGCCCGGGCATCGCAGCGGCACGCTGTCGCAAGCGCTCGCCGGGCGCGCGGCCGGCGGCGAGGATCCCGGCCGCGCCGGGATCGTTCACCGCCTCGACCGCGACACCTCGGGGCTGCTCGTCGTCGCGAAGTCCGAAGAGGCCCATCGCGAGCTGAAGCGGATGATCGAGGCGCGCGACGTGCGGCGCGAGTACCTCGCGCTCGTCGACGGCACGCCGCCGGCGCGCAGCGGAACGATCGACGCGCCGATCGGTCGCGACCGGCGTGTGCGCACGCGCATGTCGACCGAGACCGACGACCCGCGCGAGGCGCGCACCCACTTCACGCTTGAGCAGGTGCTGCCGAGCTCGACGCTGCTGCGCGTCGTGCTCGAGACCGGACGCACGCACCAGATTCGCGCTCACCTCCAGGCGATCGGCCACCCGGTCGCCGGCGACCCCGAATATGGGATCGCGGGGCGCTTCGGGCTCAGACGCCAGTTCCTCCACGCGGCCCGTCTCGCCTTCGAGCATCCGCTCACCGGCGAGCCCGTCGACGTCACCTCGCCGCTCCCGCCCGACCTTGCCGATGTGCTCGCACAGCTGCAGGCGCAGGCCGGAGTGAGCGGCGAGCGCGAAGTCCTCTAGACTTCTCGGCCGTCCGCAGTCCACTACCCCGGGCGCAGATGGTCACGTGACCCTGCCTGGCGCATTCCGCGCCGGGACTCACGCCGACCGCGACCGGGATCCGTATCAAGAGATCACAAGGGAGCATCAACCGTGACGACAAACGGTCAGGTTGGCATCAAGGAGCTGCTCGAGAACGGCGTCCACTTCGGGCATCAGACCCGTCGCTGGAACCCGAAGATGCGGCGTTTCATCCACGGCGAGCGTGCCGGGATCTACTTCATCGACCTGCTGCAGACCGAAGAGCTGCTCCAGGTCGCGCAGGGCTTCGCCGGCAGCATCGCCCGCCGCGGCGGCTCGGTCCTTTTCGTCGGCACCAAGAAGCAGGCGCGCGACGGCATCAAGGAGGTCGCCGAGGCGGCCGGCATGCCGTACGTCAACCACCGCTGGCTCGGCGGCCTGCTGACCAACTTCGGGACGATAACCGGCCGTATCCGCCGCCTCCACGACCTTGAGCGCTACGAGAGAGAGGGTCAGCTCGACCTTCTCCCGACGCGTGAGCGCCTCGCCGCGAGAGCGGACCTCGAGAGACTGCGCGCGAACCTCGGCGGCGTCAAGAACATGGGCCGCGTTCCCGACGCGATGTTCGTCGTCGACCTGAAGGTCGAGGCGATCGCCGTCAAGGAGGCCAAGCGCCTGCGCATCCCGATCATCGGCCTGGTCGACACGAACGCCGACCCGGACGAGGTCGACTACGTGATCCCGGGCAACGACGATGCGATCAAGTCGTGCCTCGTGATCACGAGAGCGCTCGGCACGGTCATCGGCGAGAACCGCGACGCGTTCCGCGCCGAGGAGGAGAAGGCGCGCAAGGAGGCCGAGGAGAAGGCCCGCCGCGAGGCCGAGGAGCGGGCCCGCCGCGACGCCGAGGAGCGCGCCAAGCGCGAGGCTGACGAGGCGGCCAGACGGCAGGCCCAGGAGGCCGCCAGACGCGAGGCCGAGGCTGCGGCCGCCGCGCAGCAGGCGCAGGCTGCCGGACAGGCGCAGGCCGCCGCCGCGCAGGCCGCGCAGCAGGCACAGGCCGCTGCGGCCGCGACGCCGTCGCCGGCCGCGCCCGCCGCCCCGGCCGCGCCCGCCGCCCCGGCCAAGGCCGCTGCCCCGGCGGCGCCCGCTGCCCCGGCTGCGCCCGCCGCGCCCGCCGCCCCCGCCGAGACGCCCTCCGCGCCTGCCGCGCCGGCCGAGGCCGCCGCTCCCGCTGAGGCGCCCGCCGCCCCGGCCGAGGCTGCGCCCGCGGCCCCCGCCGCGCCGGCTGAGCCGGCCACCGCCGAGGCGCCCGCTTCCGAGGCCGTTCCGGCGCCGGAGAAGGCGTCCGATTCCGACACCAAGACCACGACCACCGACTCAGGCTCCGAGGGGGAGCCCACCGCATGAGCATCTCCGCCCAGGACGTGAAGGCGCTGCGCGAGCGCACCGGCGCCGGCATGATGGACTGCAAGAAGGCGCTCGTCGACGCTGACGGCGACGTCGAGAAGGCGATCGAGGCGCTCCGCGTCAAGGGCATCGCGAAGGCCGAGAAGCGCGGCGAGCGTGGCGTCAGCGAGGGCACCGTCCAGTCCTACATCCACGCCAACGGCAAGATCGGCGTGCTGGTGGAGGTCGACTGCGAGACGGACTTCGTCGCCCGCAACGACGACTTCGTCGGCTTCGCGCGTGACCTCGCGCTGCACGTCGCCGCGGCCGCGCCGCTGTCGGTCGACGACGACGGCGTCCCGGCCGAGGACGTCGAGCGCGAGCGCCGCATCGCCGAGGAGCAGTTCGCCGACAAGCCTGAGAGCATCCGCCCGAGAATCGTCCAGGGCAAGGTCGACTCGTGGCTCAAGGAGGTCGTGCTGCTGCGCCAGCCGCACGTCAACACGGAGAAGTACGAGGGCCGGTCGATCGAGGAGATCCGCGCAACGCTCGCCTCGAAAACCGGTGAGAACATCGTGATCCGCCGCTTCTCGCGGTTCGCCGTTGGCGACTGACGCTGACAGCGGTCCCGTCGCGGGCGCGACGAGCAGAGACGTGGATCCGGCGCTCGCCGGGTCCACGGCCCGTGACGGGTCGTCGGACGGGTGCGAGCCGGCCTACCGCCGGGTGCTCGTGAAGGTCTCCGGCGAGTCGCTGATGGGCGAGCAGGAGTACGGCACCGACCCGGACCGGATCGCTGCGATCGCACGCCAGATCGCGCATGTGCATGCGCGCGGCGTGGAGATCGGCGTCGTCGTCGGCGGCGGCAACATCTTCCGCGGGCTGGCCGCGCAGGCGTCCGGCATGGACCGCGCGACCGGCGACTACATGGGCATGCTCGCGACCGTCCTCAACGCGCTCGCGCTGCAGGACGCGCTCGAGAAGCAGGGCGTGCCGACGCGCGTGCAGTCGGCGATCGCGATCTCCGAGGTCGCTGAGCCCTACATCCGCCGCCGCGCGATCCGCCATTTCGAGAAGGGCCGCGTCGTGATCTTCGCGGCCGGCACCGGCAACCCGTTCTTCACGACCGACACCGCAGCCGCGCTGCGCGCGATCGAGATGCACGCCGAGATCATCCTGATGGCGAAGAACGGCGTCGAGGGCGTCTACAGCGCCGATCCGGCGCTCGACCCCGACGCGGTCTTCATCCCGGAGATCACGCATATGGAAGCGGTCGAGCGGCGGCTGCGCGTGATGGACTCCACCGCGCTGACGCTGTGCATGGAGAACAGACTCCCGATCGTGGTCTTCAACATGGGCGACGAGCGGAACATCGATCGGATAGTTTGCGGTGAGCGAGTCGGGACCTTGGTGAGGACATGATCGAAGAGCTGCTGCAGGACGCACGGGAGCGCATGTCGAAGGCGGTCGAATCGACCCGCCACGAGTTCGGCTCGGTCCGTACCGGCCGCGCGACGCCCGCGCTGCTGGACCGCGTGATGGTCGAGTACTACGGCGCGCAGACGCCGCTCAAGCAGCTCGCGACGGTGTCAGCGCCCGAGGCGCGGCTGCTGTCGGTGCAGCCGTTCGACAAGGGCTCGATCAAGGCGATCGAGAAGGCGATCATGGAGTCGGACGTCGGCCTGACGCCGAACAACGACGGCATCCTGATCCGCCTGTCGATCCCCGAGCTGACCGAGGAGCGGCGCAGATCGCTCGTCAAGGTCGTTCGCAACATAGCCGAGGAAGGGCGGATCGGGATCCGCAACGTCCGGCGCGACACGATGTCGGACCTGCGCGAGCTGCGCGACGCCGGCGAGGTCGGCGCCGACGACGAGCACCGCGGTGAGACCGAGCTGCAGAAGCTCACCGACGAGAAGGTCGCCGAGCTCGACACCTTCCTGAAGCACAAGGAAGAAGAGATCCTCGAGGTCTGAGGCCGGCATGGCGGCGGAGCACGGCGTGGCCGACGAGACGGACGGGCCGGGCCACCACGTCCGTCGTGTCCGTCGCGTCGCGATCATCACGGACGGGAACGGCCGCTGGGCCGAGCAGCATGGGCTGCCGGTGACCGAGGGCCATCGGGCGGGCGCTGAGAACGTCAAGGCGCGGCTGCGCGACGCGCCCGACCTCGGGATCGAGCAGCTCGCGATCTACGCCTTCTCGACCGAGAACTGGGTCCGCTCCCCGGCGGAGGTCGCGGGGCTGATGGAGCTGTTTCGCGAGTACATCGCGATGGAGACGCCCGGGCTGCACGAGGAGGGCGTGCGGATCCGCTTCATCGGGCGCCGCAGCGACCCCGTCCCGCCCGACATCGTCGAGCAGATGGAGTGGGCGGAGGAGCTCACCGCCAACAACACGAAGATCACGTTCTTCATCCCGTTCAACTACGGCGGGCGAGCGGAGATCGTCGACGCGGCGCGCAGCTTCACCGGCACGACCGAGGAAGAGTTCCGCGCGCATCTCTACGCGCCCGACATGGGGGACCCCGACCTCGTGATCCGCACGAGCGGCGAGCAGCGGCTGTCGAACTACCTCGTCTGGCAGACCGCCTACTCCGAGCTGGTCTTCCGCGACGAGCTGTGGCCCGACTTCGACAGAGCCGCGTTCGAGGACACGCTCGCGCAGTTCGCGACGCGACAGCGGCGCTTCGGCGGCCGGGTCGCGTGAGATGGAGTCGCAGGCGATGAGCGGCGGGCGCGAGTTCTTCGACGTCGAGAGCCCAGCCGACGACGCTGCGGAGCCGAGGCCGGGGCGCGACGGCAGCGGCGGCTCTGAGCGCGCCGAGCGCGACCGCAGCCGCGGGCGAGGCGAGGCGGCGAGAGGCCGGGGCAGAGGGCGCGGCCGTGGGCGCGGCTCGGGGCCCGGTTCCGGCTCCGGCAGGAGAGGCGGCCGCAGACGCGCCAGCAGAAGGCGCGAGGGCGGCGGCTCGGACCTCGTCGGCCGCGTCGTCGTCGCCGTTCCCGCAGCGATCGCGGTGATCGCGGTCAACGCGATCGGCGGCCCGGTCTGGGCGCTGGCGCTGCTGGCAGTCGGAGTCCTCTGCCTGCACGAGCTGTACGAGATGCTGAGACCGGTCCAGCCGGTCGCCGTCGTCGGCTTCGTAGCGCTCGCCGGCCTGCTCGCCGCGGCGCTCTACGGCACGCAGTTCCACATCCTGCTCGTGGCCGTCTCGGTCGTGCCTGTGCTGTTCGTGGCGACCGCGTTCGGGCCCCAGCGCGAGCATGCGACGCTCGCGATGTCGACGACGATCCTCGGCATCTACTGGATCGGCTTCGCGCTCGCGCACGCGGTGCTGCTGCGTGAGCTGCCGCACGGCAACGCGATCGTGATCGACGTGCTCGTCGGCACCTTCATCGGCGACACCGGCGCCTACTTCGGCGGCCGAATGTTCGGGCGCCGCAAGCTCGCCCCGGCGATCTCGCCGAACAAGACGGTCGAGGGCCTCGTGATCGGCATGCTCTGCGGCGTCGGCGCAGTCATCTGCGCCGGCCTCTACCAGGACTGGCTGTCGACGGCCGACGCTCTGCTGCTCGGCGTCGGCGTCGCGATCGCCGCCCCGATCGGCGACCTGTTCGAGTCGTTCATCAAGCGCGACGTCGGCACGAAGGACACCGGCCGCGCCTTCGGCGCCCACGGCGGCGCGCTGGACCGCATCGACGCCGCCCTCTTCGCCGCCGTCGTCGGCTACTACATCTGGTTCGCGCTGTCGTAGGGCTGGCGCCCCTGCCCGCGCATCTCGCGCCATTTGCCCGCGCATCTGGCGACCAGCGCCCGCGCGCCGGGCGCTTAACCGCTCCAAACCCTGTCGCCCTAGACTCCTTGCATGTCACGTCGCCTGCTCATCCTCGGCTCGACCGGGTCGGTCGGAACGCAGGCGCTCGACGTCGTTGCGCGCTCCGAGGACCTTGAGCTCGTCGGCCTCTCCGCCCAGACCTCATGGGAGGCCGTGGTCGCGCAGGCGCGCGAGCACGGCGTCGACCGGATCGCGATCGCCGACCCCAACGCCGGCGCGCGTGCCGCGGAGGCGTGGACCGACGGCGAGGTGCTCGTCGGCGCCGAAGGGCTCGTGCGGCTCGTCGTCGAGTCCGAGGCAGACCTCGTGCTGAACGCCGTCGTCGGCTCCGCCGGGCTTGGCCCGACCGTCGCCGCGCTTGGCGAGGGGATCGACCTCGCACTCGCCAACAAGGAGTCGCTCGTCGTCGGCGGCGAGCTCGTCACGCAGCTCGCCGAGGCGACCGGCGCGCAGATCATCCCGGTCGACTCCGAGCACTCGGCGATCCACCAGCTGCTCGCGGGCGAGGAGCCCGGCGTCGTCGACAAGGTCGTGTTGACCGCCTCTGGCGGGCCGTTTCGCGGCAGAACGGCCGCCGAGCTGCGCGACGTCACCGTGCAGCAGGCGCTGGCGCACCCGACGTGGGCGATGGGCGGCAAGATCACGATCGACTCCGCGACGCTGATGAACAAGGGCCTCGAGCTGATCGAGGCCCACCATCTGTTCGGCACCAGCTACGACCGGCTCGACGTCGTCGTCCACCCGCAGTCGATCATCCACAGCATGATCCAGCTGTGCGACGGCGCGACGCTCGCGCACCTCGGCTACCCGGACATGCGCGCGCCGATCTCCTACGGCCTCCACTACCCGGACCGCGTCGACGTGCCGCTGAGAGCGCTCGACCTCGCCGACGTCGGCTCGCTCACCTTCGAGCGCGTCGACGAGGAGACCTTCGCCTGCCTGAAGCTCGCCAGACAGGTCGGCCGCGCTGGCGGCACCGCACCGTGCGTGCTGAACGCTGCCAACGAGGTCGCCGTCCACGCGTTCCTCAACGGCAGGCTTCGCTTCCTCGAGATCGCCGAGGTGATCGAGCATGCGCTCGACACAGTCGAGACCGGCATGATCCACGCGTTCGAGACGCTCTACCGCGCCGACCGCGCAGCGCGCGACGCCGCCCATGAGCTGATCGAGGAGCGCGCCGCGGCATGATCCCGATACTGCTCGCCTTCCTCGGCTTCTGTGCGCTGATCGTCCTGCACGAGGCCGGCCACTTCACGGCCGCGAAGCTCGTCGGGATGCGCGTCGAGCGTTTCTCGCTGTTCTTCGGCAACCCGCTCGTCAGCTTCAGAAAGGGCGAGACGCAGTACGGGATCGGCTGGCTGCCGCTCGGCGGCTACGTGAGAATCACCGGCATGAACCCGGCGGAGGAGATCCCCCGGGAGGCAGAGGGCCGCGCGTACTTCCAGATGCCGGTGTGGAAGCGGGTCTTCGTGATCGCGGCGGGCCCGTTCGTCAACATCGTGATCGCGTTCGTGATCATCTGGGCGCTGCTGCTGTCCAACGGCCGCACGACGAACGACTTCGTCGTCGCCCAGCAGGGCCTTGGCCAGCCGGCCGCGCAGTTCCTGCAGCCAAATGACAGAGTGATCAGCGTCGACGGCGTCAGAGGCGACCCGACGACAATCGCCAGACAGGTCGCGAGGCACAGATGCGCCGGCAGACAGGTCAACGGCTGCATGGCGACGACCGCCGCGACCGTCGTCGTCGACCGCAGCGGCACGCTGCACACCTTCGACATCACCCCGCGCTACGACGCGACGAGAGGGATCGACCGAACGCGGCTGGGCTTCAGCTACACGAACGGGACAGCGACGGTCGGCCCCGCGAACGCGGCCAGCCTGAGCGCCTCGGGCATGTGGGACGTGACGAAGCGGACCGTCTCGACGTTTGCGAAGCTGTTCGAGGCGAGAGACCGCAAGCAGGTCAGCGGCATCGTCGGCACCTCCGAGACGCTGCGACAGTCGTTCGCCTTCTCCACGTCGCTCGCGCTGCAGGTGCTCGCGCTGATCTCGCTGTCGCTGGCGATCGTGAACCTGTTCCCGTTCCTACCGCTCGACGGCGGCCACATCTTCTGGGCGCTGGTCGAGAAGGCGCGCGGCGGGCGGGCGGTCTCCTTCGCAGTGATGGAGAAGGCCGGCATGGTCGGCTTCGCGCTCGTGATCGTCTTGTTCCTGATCGGCCTGACGAACGACATCGGCCGCATCTCCGACGGCACGCTCGGCCAGATCCCGAAGTAGCCGGACCCTCCCGACAGTTCCCGCTCGCCAGCGGGCGTCCCTCGCGTTAGCGTCTGGGCTCAGACGGCCCCGGCGCCTGCCGGCCGACGCGAGGGAGGGTGAGATGGAGAGCAGCACGATCACGACCGCGGTCCCGGACGCCGTCGATGCGACGACGCTTGGCGAGGCGCTGCGGCGGACCGCCGCCGCCCATCCCGACCTGACCGCCGTGCGGACGCTCGACGGCGAGGTCTCGCTGACGTGGGCACAGCTGCGCGAGCGGGTCGACGCGCTCGCGCGCGGCCTCGCAGGCCTTGGCGTCACCCGTGGCGACACGGTCGCGCTGATGCTCTCCAACCGCCCCGAGTTCCACGTCGCCGACCTCGCCGCCGTGATGCTCGGGGCGACGCCGTTCTCGGTCTACCTCACCTCTTCACCCGAGCAGATCCGCTACGTCGTCGCCGACGCTGGCGCGCGCGTAGCGATCGTCGAGCAGGCGTTCCTGCCGCGCTTCATGGACGCCGCCCGCGGCACTGGCGGCGCTGGCGCGGCTGGGCTTGCGCAGCTCGAGCACGTGATTGCCCTCGACAGCGAGCCGGTGCCGGGCGGCGAGACGCTCGCGCTCTCCGAGGTCGAGGGCGCCAACGGCGCGTTCGACCTCGACGCGGCGCTCGCCGCCGTCGAGCCCGACGACGTCGCGACGCTGATCTACACCTCCGGCACGACCGGGCCGCCGAAAGGCGTCGAGCTGACCCATCGCGGGATCCTCGGCGCGGTCCGCAGTGCGCAGGAGGTCGTCCGTCTTGAGCCGGGCTCGCGCGTGATCTCGTGGCTCCCGTCCGCGCATATCGCCGAGCGCGCCGCGCATCACTACATCCCGATCGTCTACGCCTGCACGGTCTGGACCTCGCCCGACCCGAGAGCGATCGTGCAGACGCTGCCGCAGGTGCGGCCGAACTGGTTCTTTGCGGTCCCGCGCGTGTGGGAGAAGCTGAAGGCAGGGCTGGAGGCGATGCTCGCGGCGCAGTCCGAGGAGGCGCGCGCCGGCGTCGAGCAGGCGCTCGCGGCGGCGACGGAGCGGGTGCGGCTGCGCCAGCGCGGGAAGAAGGTCCCGGCCGAGTTGGAGGAAGCGGTCGCGCGGGCCGACGAGACGATCTTCTCCAACCTGCGCGTGATGCTGGGGCTCGACCAGGTCGTCACGGTGAACGTCGGCGCCGCGCCGACGCCGCGCGAGGTGATCGAGTTCTTCCACGCGCTCGGGATCGAGCTTGCCGAGCTGTGGGGGATGTCGGAGACGTGCGGCCAGGGCACGATCAACCGGCCGGGCGAGGTGCGGATCGGGACCGTCGGGCCACCCGGGCCGGGTGTTGAAGCGAAACTGGCGCAGGACGGTGAGCTGCTCGTGCGCGGCGTCTGCGTGATGCGCGGCTACCGCAACCTGCCTGAGCAGACCGCCGAGGCGCTCGACGCCGACGGCTGGCTGCACACCGGCGACGTCGCGACGATCGACGACGACGGCTTCATCGCGATCGTCGACCGCAAGAAGGAGCTGATCATCAGCTCGAGCGGCAAGAACATGTCGCCGTCGAACATCGAGGCGACGCTCAAGGGCGCCTCGCCGCTGATTGGCCAGGTCTGCGCGATCGGCGACGGGCGGCCGTTCAACACCGCGCTCGTCGTGCTCGACAGCGACTTCGCGCCGGCGTGGGCGAGACAGCGCGGCCTAGAGCAGAGCGAGCTCGCCGCGCTCGCGGTTGACGAGCGCGTGCTCGCGGCGGTCCAGGACGGGATCGACGCCGCTAACGCGAAGCTGTCGCGCGTCGAGCAGGTCAAGCGCTTCACGCTCGTGCGCGGCGACTGGCTGCCGGGCGGCGACGAGCTGACGCCGACGATGAAGCTGAAGCGCCGCCCGATCGCCGACAAGTACGCCGCGGAGATCGCGGCGATGTACGACGGGCACTAGCGGGTGGGGCGGCCCGGCGCCGGGTTGCCGCGGTTCCCGCTGACCGGCTGAGGCCGTGGCGCAAATGCCGAGTCTACACTGGTGGCCATGGCCTCCAAGCGGCAGATCCACGTCGGCGGCGTGCCGATCGGCGGCGGCGCGCCCGTCGCGGTCCAGACGATGACGAAGACCGAGACCGCCGACTTGCAGGCGACGATGGCGCAGATCAAGCGCGTCGCGGAGGCCGGCGCCGACATCGTCCGCTGCGCGGTCCCGCGCGACGAGGACGTCGAGGCGCTGAAGACGATCGTCAAAGAGTCGCCGATCCCGATCATCGCCGACATCCACTTCAACTACACGCTCGCGCTGAAGGCGATCGACGCAGGCGCCCACTGCATCCGGCTCAACCCCGGAAACATCGGCGGCCCCGACAAGGTCGCGCTCGTCGCCGAGAAGGCGAGAACGGCCGGAGTCCCGATTCGCATCGGCGTGAACTCCGGCTCGCTGCCCAGACACCTTCACGCGCTCGAGCGCGAGAGCTCCGTCGAGGCGCTCGTCACCGCCGCCGTCGAGTTCGTCGAGCTGATGGAGTCGTTGAAGTTCGAGGACTTCAAGGTCTCGATCAAGTCGACCAACGTCCCGAACACGATCGCCTCGAACCGCCTGCTGTCGGAGCGGATCCCCTACCCGCTCCACCTCGGGATCACCGAGGCTGGCACGAAGTGGTCGGGCTCGCTGAAGTCGTCGGTCGGCCTCGGCACGCTGCTCGCCGACGGCATTGGCGACACGATCCGCATCTCGCTCTCGACCTTCCACGCGGAGGAAGAGGTCAAGGTCGCCTGGGAGATCCTCAAGGCGCTGCAGCTGCGCGAGCGCGGCCCAGTGCTGATCGCCTGTCCGACCTGTGGCCGCCTGCAGTTCGACATGGACACGGTCGTCGCCGAGATCGAGCAGCGGCTCGAGTCGTACGCCGATCCGATCGAGGTCGCTGTGCTCGGCTGCGCCGTCAACGGCATCGGCGAGGCGTCGCACGCCGACTTCGGCATCACCGGCGCCAAGAACGAGGGCCTGATCTTCAGCCGCGGCAGAGCGCTGCGCAAGGTCCCGACCGAGCAGCTCGTCGACACGCTCTTCGCCGAGATCGACAAGTACGTCTCGCGCGGCAAGAAGGTCGACGTCGACGCGGGGGAGGCCGCCGAGGGCGCCGCCTGGCTGCAGGCGATCGAGGACGAGAACGCGGGCGAGATGACCCCCGAGCGCCTCGCTGCGCTGGAGAAGGCCGCGGCCGACGCCGAGCAGGACGAGATGTCCGGCGACCTGCTCGAGGCCGTCGCCGAGCGCGCCCGCCTCGACGAGGCCGTCTCACCCACCGCGGGCCGTCGCTTCTCCCGCTCCTGATCGTCTGAGGAAGCCGCCTCGCGGCGCTGGACGCGAGCCGACCTCGCTCGAAGGCAGGGCCGCGTCGCGAGATCGGCTCACGTCGAGCATCCACGATCCGGCTCCCTCAGACGACCAGGAAATTGGCGCGGCCGGAGATTGGCGTCGGATACGCTCGCCCGATGCTCGCGCATGACCGTCGTGGGAGCGGCCCGCCGCTTGTCTTGATCCACGGGATCGGCGCGCGGCGGGGGGCGTGGGACCCGGTCGTCAAGCTGCTCGCTGACACGCGCGAGACGATCGCGATCGACCTGCCGGGCTTCGGCGAGTCGCCGCCGCTACCGGCGGGCGAGGCGGCGACGATCGCGGCCTTCATCGACGCCGTCGAGCAGTTCTTCGCCGACGCCGGCCTCGACCGCCCACATGTCGCCGGCAACTCGATGGGCGGCGGAATCGCGCTCGAGCTCGCCCGCCGAGGCGTGGTCGCAAGCGCGGCGGCGCTGTCGCCGATCGGCTTCTGGAACACGCCCGAGAAGGTCACCTCGCGCGCGACCCTGCGGATGAGCCGGTTGATGGCGCGCCGCGCCAGCCCGGTCACCAGCCGCCTCGTCTCCAGCGCGCCCGGCCGCATCGTCGCGCTCAGCTCCTTCTACGGCCACCCGACGCGGCTGGACCCAGCGGTGGCGCGCGCAGACATCGCCGCGCTTGCCGCCTCGACCGGCTTCGACGCGGCGCTGCCGCGGCTGCGCGACTACGCCTTCGCCGACGGCGCCGCGCTCGACCCGGTCCCCGTCACGATCGGCTGGGGCACGCGCGACCGACTGCTGCTCTACCGCACCCAGTCACAGCGGGCGCGCCAGCGGCTGCCGCATGCCCGCCACGTGCCGCTGCCCGGCTGCGGCCACCTGCCGATGCACGACGACCCCGACGCGGTCGCAAGCCTGCTGCGCGTCGCGAGCGCTGACAGCGCCGACGCTGCAAACGGCGTCGGCGCCAACTGACCGCATTCCACGACGCACGCGCGCCAAAACGCAACCTCGCAGACGTTCACGGGTTTACTGAACGAGCCGACCAACGCGCTCGCTACGCTCCTGCGAGCTCCGGCTCTCCGCCGTGCCAGCGGCTCGGAGAGCCGCTTCCCCCTCTGGAAAGGAAACTGACACGTGAACCTCCGCCGTCTGCTGCCCGCGATGCTTGCGGGAGCGCTTCTCGCCGCCGCGTTGATCGCCCCGGCGTCGAGCAGCGCGCTCGTCGTCGGCATCGCTGACCAGAACCCGGCGTTGTTCACGAACCCTCAGTTCCAGGCGCTGCACTCCAAGCGCACGCGCATCATCACGCCGTACGACGCCGCGCTGCACGCGGACCAGAAGGCGCAGCTCGACCAGTGGCTCGACGCCGCTGCGGCCGCGCACCAGCAGGTGCTCGTCGCGTTCAACCCGCCGAGCACGATGCAGTGCCCGAACCTGAACGGCAAGAAGGGCTGCAGACCGGTCAGCTCGGCGCAGTACCTGAAGGCCTTCAAGGCGTTCCACAAGGCGTGGCCGCAAGTCAAGCTGATCCAGCCGTGGAACGAGGTCAACAACCTCACGCAGCCGACCGTCTACAGACCGGACGCAGTCGTCACCTACTACGACATCGTGCGCAGAAACTGCAAGGGCTGCACGATCCTCGGCGCGGACCTTCAGGACGTGCCGAACATGGTCAACTACACGAGAACGCTGCTGGCGGACTTCAGAAGAAAGCACATCCCGACGCCCCGTATCTGGGGCATGCACAACTACACGGATGTCAACCGCTTCATAAAGGACCAGAACAGCAGCGTCCGCAAGATCGTGAGACTGCTGCCGGGCAAGATCTGGCTGACGGAGACCGGCGGCATCTACCGCTTCCAGCCGCAGAACGGGCGCCAGACCTTCCGCCCCGACCTGACGCGGCAGGCGAGAGCGATCGACGCGCTGTTCACGCAGGCGCTCAAGTACAAGAGCAAGATCGACCGCGTCTACATCTACGAATGGTTCTACGCGCCCGCGAGCAACCGCTGGGACTCAGGCGTGCTCGACGCCAACGGCGCGCCGCGTCCGGCGTACAACACGCTGCTGGGATACAAGCAGTACTTCCGCTGATCGCGGCCGGGGGCGAAGCTGGCGGCAGCGGCCGATAGGCTTGCGCGCCCATGACTCGTCTGAGCTCCTTCCTCCTCCCGACCGAGAAGCAGGCCCCGGCCGACGCCGAGGCGGTCTCCCACAAGCTGATGGTGCGTGCCGGGCTGGTCCGTCAGCTCGGCGCCGGCCTGTGGACCTACCTGCCGGCCGGGTGGCGAGTTCACCGCAGAGTCGAGCAGATCATCCGCGAGGAGCTCAACGCGATCGGCGGCCAGGAGCTGCTGATGCCGCTGCTCAACCCGGCCGACCCGTGGCGCCGCAGCGGCCGCATCGAGATCGACGAGCTGTTCAAGCTCGAGGACCGCAAGGGCGCCGACATGGTGCTCGCGCTGACGCACGAGGAGATCGTCACGACGCACGTGGCGCAGGTCGTGCGCTCCTACCGCGACCTGCCGTTCATCCTGTACCAGTTCCAGCTGAAGGAGCGCGACGAGGCGCGGCCGCGCGCCGGCGTCCTGCGCACGCGCGAGTTCATCATGAAGGACTCCTACTCCTTCGACCGCGACGAAGCGGGCTTGGAGGAGAGCTACGCGAAGCACATCGCCGCGTACGACCGGATCTTCGAGCGCAGCGGCCTGGAGTGGTATCGCGTCGAGTCCGACGTCGGCATGATGGGCGGCTCCGGCGCGCACGAGTACATGGCTCCCTGCGCAGCCGGCGAGGACGAGGTCGCGCTCGCGCCCGGCTACGCCGCCAACGTCGAGGTCGCCAGCGCCGAGGCGCAGCCGGTCGAGCTGCCCGCCCCGCTCAACCAGCCGGTCGAGGAGCACACGCCGGGGATCACGACCGTCGAGGACGTCACGCGGCGGCTCAGCGTGCCGGCCGGCGCCGTGCTGAAGGCCTACCCGGTGATCGCCGACGGGCGCGGGCTGGTGCTCGTGCTCGTGCGCGGCGACCATCAGGTCAACGAGACGAAGCTGCGCAACGCGCTCGGCGCGCAGGTCCGTCCCGCGACGCCCGACGAGTTCGCGAAGAAGATCGGCCCAGCCGGCTACATCGGCCCGGTGGGCGCGAACGCCCCGATCGTGCTCGACGACGCGGTCCGCGACGGCGGCTACGTGACCGGCGCGAACCGCGCCGACTTCCACCTGCGCGGCGTCGAGCCCGGCCGCGACTTCCCGTTCGAGCGCGCCGACGTGCGCGCGGTCGAGCCCGGCGACACCGTCAACGGCCACCCGATCCGGATCGAGACCGCGATCGAAGTCGGGAACATCTTCAAGCTCGGAACGAGATACTCCAGCGCGCTTGGCGCAAGCTACCTCGACGAGAACGGCAGACAGCACCCGGTCGTGATGGGCTCCTACGGGATCGGCCCGGCGCGCATCGTCGCTGCCGCGGTCGAGCAGTTCTCCGACGAGGCTGGCATCTCATGGCCCCGTGCGCTCGCGCCGTTCGACGTCGAGCTGGTCGTGATCGCGAAGGGCGAGACGGAGGAGCGCGCCTTCGCCGACACGCTCTACGCGCAGTTGCAGGCGACCGGCCTCGACGTCCTTTACGACGACCGCGACGCCGGCCCGGGTGAGAAGTTCGCCGACGCCGAGCTGCTCGGCGCGCCGCTGCGCGTGACGGTCGGCCGGCGCACGCTCAGCGCCGGCGAGCTGGAAGTCCAGGTGCGGCGCGGCCGTGAGTCGCGCAGCGTGCCGCTCGAAGGGGCGGCGGAGGCGGTGCGCGAGCTGTGGGCGACGCTCCCGTAGGCGACGGCGGCAGGCCCGGGCGCGGCGGCGATGCCGGCACGCCTGGGGCGGGCGGCGCCGGTCAGGCCCCGCGCCAGCGGCTGACGTTCAAGCGGCTGTCGGGCCTGGACCGCTCGGGCCCGCCGCAGCCGGCGACCGTTGCGGGCGCGCCGCTCAACCCGTGGACGCTCCCCAACGCGATCGGCTTCGTGCGGCTCGCGCTGATCCCGGTCTTCCTGATCGTCGCTTTCTCCAGCGGCGACGGGATCGGGGCGGCGCCGGCGATCCTCTTCGCGGTGATCGGCTGGGGCGACTACGCCGACGGGATCGCCGCCCGCGTCACGCGCCAGTACAGCCGCCTCGGCGCGCTGATGGACCCGGTGACCGACCGCCTGCTGGTGATCTCCGGGGTCGTCGTCAGCTGGCATTTCGAGCTGTTGCCGCGCTGGGCGATTGCCGTGCTGGTCGCGCGCGAGGTCGCGATGCTGATCATCGCCCAGTGGGGTTTGCGCAAGGGCGTCGACCTCGCGATCAACTGGCCAGGGCGGCTCGCGGTCGCGCCGGTGATGGGCGGGCTGTTCTTCTCGATGTGCGGACTGGCGACGCTCGGGGAGGTGCTGCTGTACGTTGGCCTGGCGCTTGCGCTGACCGCGACCGTGCTCTACGTGCGCAGCGGTTTGCGGCAGTTGCGCACGGCTCCGCCGGGCTGACCCTCAAGCTCAGCTTGAGGGACCGGCAGAACGGCGGTATACTGGCTGGTCTCGCCCCTGCGCGCACTCGGATCGGAGCAACATCAAGTGATGGACACCTTCCCGGACCTCGGCTCTCTGACGGACCAGGAGCTGAAGGACCTGATCCAGCAGATGACCGAGGAGGAGATCGAGGTCTCCTACAAGCGGCGCATCCTGCATGGCAAGATCGACATCTTGCGGGCAGAGCTGGTCAACCGGTTGCGCAAGAAGCACGACAACGGCGAGGACGTCATCTCGGGAGCTGACGTCGAGAAGCTGACCGACATCCTGTCCGGCCGCGTGCCGGGCGGCGGCGAGCAGAGCTGAGCGCGGGAGCCGGGAGAGGCGCGTGGCGCTCCATTGCCCCGAATGCGGCTTCGCGAACGCCGTCGGCGCGAACTACTGCCAGCGCTGCGGCGCCTTCCTGGCGACGCCTGAGCCAGCCGGCACCGACACGACCGCGACCTACCGGATCGGCGAGACCGGGGAGATCGAGCCGGTCGAGCTGGAGGACGTCGTCGCGCGCGGCGCGGCGCTGGTCATCCGCTCCGGCGGCGGGCGCACCGGCGAGTCGTTCGCGATCGACGGCGAGCGGCTGACGATCGGCCGCCGCCCTGACAGCGACATCTTCCTCGACGACGTGACCGTCTCGCGCGACCACGCGCTGCTTGTCAGGCGTGGCAGCGAGTGGTTCTTGGACGATTGCGGCTCGCTCAACGGCACCTATGTCAACCGCGAGCGGATCGAGTCGCACAAGCTGCAAGATGGCGACGAGTTGCAGGTGGGCAAGTACAAGTTGGCGTATCTGTCCCGGTGAGCACAATGGCCTCTCAGATCCCTCATTCCGTGGACCCGGCCGCCGCCGCTGCGGCGCCTGTCCCAGCCGAGGGCGAGTCCGCGCAGGCGCACGCTTCGGCGAGCGCCGAGGCGGCTGCGGTCGAGGCCAAGCCGGCGCGCCAGAAGGCGCTGACGATCGGCGCCGTCTGCAAGGCGCTCAAGCAGGAGTTCCCGGACATCTCGATCTCGAAGATCCGGTACCTCGAGGACCAGAAGCTGCTGACGCCGCGCCGCACACAGGGCGGCTATCGCGTCTACCAGCAGAGCGACGTGCAGCGGCTGCGGACGATCCTGCGGCTGCAGCGCGACGAGTTCCTGCCGCTGAGAGTGATCCGCCAGGAGCTCGCGGGCGGCCGCGCGAACGAGGAAGCACCGGTCGCTCCATCCAGACCTGACGTCCGCCACCTGCGCCGCTCGGCGGTCGCGGTCAGAGGCCCCGGCGCGAGCTACTCGCTCGACGACGTCGTCGAGGAGACCGGCGCGGACCCGAGACTGGTCTACGAGCTTGAGGAGTTCGGCGTCATCCGCGGCGAGAACCGCGCCGGCGTCCGCTACTACGACGAGACCGACCGCGAGATCGTGCGCGCGGTGACCGAGCTGGCGAGATACGGCGTTGCCGGACGCAACCTGCGCGTCTTCCGCACCTCCGCCGACCGCGAGTCGGCGCTGCTGCAGCAGATCCTTGCCCCGGCGCTGCGCTCGCGCAACCCGGAGCGGCGCAGAGAGGCGGTCGAGACGCTCGAGAACCTCGCCGCGGTCGCGACCTACCTCAAGCACCTGCTGCTGATCCGCGACCTGCGCAGAATCTCCGGCTAGACGCGCGGCGCGCATCTCGTGGACCTGCGCAGCCACATCCGCGGCATCCCTGACTACCCGAAGCCCGGGATCGTCTTCCGCGACATCACGCCGCTGCTGCTCGACCCGGGCGCGCTCAACGGCGCGATCGCACAGCTCGCCGCGTTCGCCGCCGGGCGCCGGGTCGACTACGTCGTCGCCGCTGAGGCGCGCGGCTTCATCCTCGGCGCGGCGCTCGCGCGCGAGCTGGGAGCTGGCTTCGTGCCGGCGCGCAAGCCCGGCAGGCTGCCGCAGGAGACGGTCTCGGCGCAGTACGTGCTCGAGTACGGGGTCGACTCGCTGGAGGTCCACGCCGACGCGATCGCCCACGGCGCCCACGTGCTCGTCCACGACGACCTGCTCGCGACCGGCGGCACGGCTCGCGCGCTCTGCGATCTCGTCGAGCAGCTTGGCGGCCACGTCGTCGGCTGCGCCTTCCTCGTCGAGCTCAGCTTCCTTGGCGGGCGCGGGCGGCTCGCGCCGTTCGAGGTCCACTCGCTCGTCGACTTCGCGAGCGAGGAAGGCTGAGGCCGCCGTGCCGACCGCTCGTGTGAGCCGAACGCTCGCCGTCCCGCCCGAGGACGTCTGGGCGGTGCTGAACAACCCCTACCACCAGGAGCGCTGGTGGCCGCGGCTGACGCGCATCGAGGACGTCGACCTCGACCGCTTCACGCAGGTGCTCGGGACGCAGGCGGGCAAGGGCGTCCGGGCCGACTTCCGCATCCTGCGGCGCGAGGAGGGGCAGCTGCTCGAGTGGGAGCAGGAGCTTGAGGGCTCGCCCTTTGAGCGACTGCTGACGGAGGCGGTCACGACCTTCACGCTCGGGCCCGACGGCGCCGAGCGCACGACGGTGACGGCCGAGACGCGGCAGCGGCTGCGCGGCTGGTCGCGCTTCGTCCCGTTCCTCTTCAGGAGAGCGGCGAAGCGGCAGCTCGGCGAGGCGCTCGCGGGCTTGGATGCCGCGTGCGGCGGCGGCCGGTGAGGCCTGAGGCCCTCTCATGAGCGCAACGGGGTGGCGCGAGCCGCCGACGCTCAGCGGCCACCGGGCCTTGCTTCGCCCGACCCGGCTGTCAGACGTCGACGGGCTGATCGCGGCCCATCAGAACGACGACGAGACGTTGCGGTACTTCCCGTATGGGATCGAGTCCGAGCCACCCTCTGAGCGGACGGTCGCCCACGCGCTCGCATCGGGGCGCCAGGTCCTGACCCAGATCGACGCGCTGACGGGTCGCGTCGTCGGGATGACGGCGCTCTACAACATGAGTGAAGCCCATCGGCGAGTGACGATCGGCTACACCTGGCTGTCCCAGTCCGTGCGCGGCACCGGCTTCAACCGCGAGGCCAAGGTCCTGCTGCTCGACCACGTGTTCGACGGTCTCGCTGCGAGACGGGCCGAGTTCAACGTCGATAACGAGAACGCCCGGTCTCGACGCGCCGTTCTCGCACTCGGCGCGACGGAGGAAGGCGCGCTGCGGGGTCACGCGCGGCGGCGGGACGGCTCGTGGCGAACCACGATCGTGTACTCGATCTTGGCTGAAGAGTGGCCGCGGTTGCGGTCTGCGCTGGCACCTGCGGGCGCGGCTGGCTGAGCAGGGGGTGGTGGCCGCGCGCGGCGAGTGCCGCGCGCTGGCTGAGCGTGCAGGCGGTGGGCGCGCGCGGCGGGCGCCGCGCCGCCCAACCCTGTGCTTGGCTCGCTAGGACGCGAGCGTCGCGTCGAGCGTGACCTCGGAGACGCCGGCGAGCGCGCGGCTGACCGGGCAGTTCCTCTTCGCGTCTTCGGCAGCTGCCTGGAAGGCGGCCTGGTCGATCCCCGGCACGCTGCCGACAGTCGTCAGCTCGATCTTCGTGATCGTCGGGACGCCGTCGACCGGGCGCAGCCACACGACGGCGTCCGTCTTGACGGAGTCGGCGGGCGTGCCGGCGCCGCCGAGCCCGGCCGCGAGCGCCATCGAGAAGCACGACGCGTGCGCAGCGGCAATCAGCTGCTCGGGGTTCGCGCCGGGCGCGTCCTCGAAGCGCGTTCTGTACGAGTAGTCGCCGCCTATGCTGCCGTCACCGGCTGTGAACGTCCCGCTGCCGGATCTCAGCTCGCCCTTCCACTCCGCGGCTCCTCTTGCAGGCATGGCGCAGCTCCTTCGCTCGATCGGCTCGTTCTCGACAGAGCGGGGTGGGACCGCTGGCGCGTTGGCG
Organism: Conexibacter sp.; assembly: GCA_036499225.1. Taxonomy (GTDB): domain Bacteria; phylum Actinomycetota; class Thermoleophilia; order Solirubrobacterales; family Solirubrobacteraceae; genus Conexibacter. Next base: position 19,249 of record DASYEC010000034.1, on the reverse strand, counting down.
CCGCGGGCTCAGCCAGCTCTGTTGACTCGGAGCCTACCGCTGAGCACGACGTCGCTGGGCGAGCCGGGCGGCGCCGTCGCCTGGCTCGACTCGCGCGACACGACGACCTCGTCGTAGCTTGCGGTGTCGTTGGGGAGCGGCGAGCTGACGGTGAATCTGCGGTCTCTCTTGACCAAGCCAGGCACATAGCCAAGGAAGTGGCTTCTGCCCGTTCTGCTCGAGTGCAGGAAGGCGGCGTAGACGTCGCTGTCGCCGTTGGGCGGTATGTCGGCGACCTGCACCGCGACGACCGGTCTCTGGCCCTGGATCATGACGAACGCGACCCCGCGGGCAGGCGCGCTGTCGGCGCCGCCGGGCGGGTTCAGGTTGACCTGCTGCAGGACGGTCGGGGCGTCGCTGGAGGCGCCGCCGCCGGGCGTCGCGCCTCTCGTCGCCGATCTGCTCGTCTGCGCCTGCGCGGCGGGCGCGGAGGCGGTCGGCTGGTCGTCGCCGCCACGGTTCACGAGCACGATCACGACGACCGCGATCAGCGCCGCGACGCCGCCGAGCAAGAGGATCCCGCCAAGCTTGGACGAGCGGCGGGGCGCGTCCTGCCACTCGCGGGCACGGATCGTCGTGCTCGGCGGGCTGGGGCGCGGGGCGGCTGCTGACCCGCTGTGGGCCTCGTCCTGTGCCGCGTCCGCGCGGGGATCGTCGACCGGCTCCTCGGGCGCGAGCGAGTGAGGCTCCTCGACGGGCGCGTCGACGGGCACCGCGGGGAAGGCGCTGGTCGGCTGTGCGAGCTCGGCGGCGACCGGCTCGTCGTCGGCCGTGGCGCCGTCGGCGGGCGCGCGGTCGGCTGTTCCGTCGGCGGGCACGGGCTCGTCCGTGGCCTGAGCGGCTTGGTGGGCAGCCGACGGCGTTCCTGGGACCTCGGGGAGGTCTTCGGCCGCGAGGGGGGCGAGCTGGTCGCGCAGGGCGCTGGCCCAGCGGCGCGCGGCGCGCGAGTCCTCGAGGTGTTGAAGGGTGATGCTTCGGTCGCTGTCGTCCTGCTGGCTCAGCAGGTAGTCGGCGATCTGGGCGCGGCGCGTCGGCGTCAACGCCGCGCCGGCGCCGTTGGGGACGAGCGCCTCCAGGCCGGCGTGGGCGCGAGCGCGGACGGCGTCCTCGTCGATTTTGAGGAGGCCGGAGAGCTCGGTGTAACCCCGGCCCTGCTTGAGGATGAGCTGAAGGACTGCCCGCTGGTCAGGGGGCAACGACTCGAGAGCAGCGCGACGCATCTAACGGCAAGCCTACTATCGTCCCCGCGCGTGAGTCTCAGACCATTGCCGCTGCCCGATCGCGGCCTCGACAGCCTCCTCGGTTACGCCGAGCTCGAGCACGACGATGGCGAGATGCACGCGCGCATACCGGTGAGAGCCGACGTGCTGCAGCCGTTCGGCCTTGTCCACGGCGGCCTCTACGCGACCGTCGCCGAGACGCTTGCCTCGATCGGCACCTGGATGGGCGTGCAGGAGCAGGGCATGGCCGCGATGGGCCTCTCCAACCAGACCAGCTTCATGCGCCCGATCACCGAGGGCAGCGTCAACGTCGTCGCCAGAGCGATCCACCGCGGCCGCACGACGTGGATATGGGACGTCGAGGCCCGCGACGACGCCGACCGCCTCTGCGCCGTGACGCGGATGACGATCGCGGTCCGGCCCCGTCCCGAGGGCTGAACCGGCGCCGAGCAATGCGGAGTTGCACCGGACTATCCGGTGCAGATCTGCAGTGCTCGCTTAGATGAAGCGGCGCGCTTCGAGCGCGAGGTGGAGGGTGAGCAGCTCGCGCGGGTCGGCGAGGTCGACGCCGAGCAGACGCTCGATCCGCTCGATCCGCTGGTAGAGCGCTTGGCGGTTGAGGTGGAGGGCGCGCGCCGTCTGCGCCTTGTGGCCGCCGTTGGCGCAGAGCTCCTCAAGCGTCGGCAGCAGCGCGTGTCTGCGTCTGCGGTCATGCGCGATCAGCGCTCCGAGCCGCCGCTCGACGAGCGCCGCGAGCTCCGGGTCCTCGCGCCAGCGCCACAACAGCCGCTGCAACTCCAACGCGCGCGCGTCGTGCCATGCCGCGGTCGCGCCAAAGCCGCCCGCTCCGGCGCTCGCGGCGCCGTCAGCCGCCAGCGCAAGCTCAGGCCCGGCTGCATCCCACCCTGAAGCCCGCCCAACCGCGATCGCAATCGGCACATCCCCAAGATGGCGCGCTGCTGCGGCGCGCAGCGCGTCAGCCACCGTGTCTGCCGCCCGCTCCCGCTCACTCGCTCCAACCGTCTGGCCCCCTTCGATGCGGCCGTTGGCGAGCACCGGGCTATCCGATCCCGTGAAGTCATGCACTGCGACAAGCGCAAGCAACTGCCCCGCGCGCTCGTGCTGCCCGACCAGCGCCGGGGTTCCACGGCCTTCGAGCGCGGTCTGCGCATCGCGCAGGACGAGGCTCCATTCGGCGGGCTCGACGGGAGCGCCAGCCTCGGCTGCGAGGGGGAGGAGGAGTCTTGCCGCGGGGGCGAAGCCGAGCAGCTGAGCCTGTCTGCGGGCCGCGGCGACGGTCAGGCGGCCGTTCGCGAGGCCATGGAGGACGCTGCCGCGCTCGCGGGCGAGCAGCTCCTCCTCCTGGCGGCTGCGCAGGAGCGAGAGCGCGACGAGGCCGGCGGCGCGGTCGAGCGTGAGGCGGGCGAGCTCGTCGAGCGGGGCTGAGACGGGGAGGACGACGAGCCGGCCGGGGGCGCCGGGGCCGAGCGGGACCGGTGCTGAGAGGCCTGCACGCCATGGCGCGCGGCTCGCTCTGCCGCGGGTCGTTGCCCACGTCGCGAGCGCGTCCTCGCCGCGCTCGCCCTCGCGTTCCTCGCCGCCCGGCAACGCGTGCGCCAGCATGCGGCCGCCGGCGCCCTCGAGCACCACCGGCGTCGAGAGCGTCTGCGCCAGCACGCGCAGGACCTCAGGGATCCCGCCGCCGTCGAGCACGACCTGCGTCAGCTTGCGGTGGATCTCGTCGACCCGCTGCAGGACGGCGTAGCGGCTGTTGACGAGCTCGGTGTGGATCGCCTCGGTGACCGGGATGAATCTGACGTCGCGGCGGAAGGCGACGAGCGGGAGGCCGCGCTCCTCGGCGGCGGCGACGAGCGCGGGCGGGAGGTCGTCGAGCGCGCCGCCGAGCTCGACGAACAGCGCGGCGGCGCCCGCGTCGTCGAGCTCGTTGATGAAGCGGCGCTGCGCCGAGGCGCGTCTGCCGATCCCCATCCCGGTCGTCAGCAGCAGCTCGCCGCCGAGCAGCACCGACGCGATGTAGGAGACCTCGCCGGCGTGCACCCAGCGGATCGGCCGCTCGAGATTGCGCTCGCCGGCTGCGACGACCGGCAGCCCCTGCCGGACGGCCGGCAGCGCGAGCGCGTCTGCGACCGTTATGCGGGCGGGCAGGCCGTCACGCTCGAACCGCGCCGCCGCTGCTCTCGCCGGTCTCGTCGCCATTCCCCAAGCGTGGCAGATCACACGGCGACACAACGTCTGTCGATTCGCTGAGAGACGCGACGGTTTGTCCTGGTGCCAGAGGCCCCGTCGGGCGGGACGCTTGCGGCACACAAGGAAGCGGCGGAGCCGGCGATGACGGCGCGCCGACAACGAAGACAGGAGCTGGTCGGTATGCGGGTTGGCGTCGTGACGGAGATCAAGCCGGCGGAGCGGCGTGTGGCGCTGACGCCCGCGGGTGCTGCGGAGCTCGTCGGTGCCGGTCATGGCGTGCTCGTGCAGGCCGGCGCCGGAGTCGGCTCGGGCTTTGCCGACGAGGCGTATGCGGCTGCAGGGGCGACGCTCGTCCCGCAGGCCGAGAGCGTCTGGAGCGACGCTGAGCTGATCGTCAAGGTCAAGGAGCCGATCGCTTCTGAGTACGGCTTCCTCAGCTCCGAGACCGCGCTCTTCACCTACCTTCACCTCGCCGCCGAGCCGGCGCTGACCGACGCGCTCGTCGCCGCCGGCACGACCGCGATCGCCTACGAGACCGTCACCGAGACCGACGGCTCGCTGCCGCTGCTCGCCCCGATGAGCGAGGTCGCCGGCCGCCTCGCCGGCCAGGCCGGCGCGTACTTCCTGCAGCACCCGCTCGGCGGGCGCGGCGTGCTGATCGGCGGGGCGCCGGGAGTCGCGCCGGCCCGCGTCGTCGTGATCGGCGGCGGCGTCGTCGGCTTCAACGCAGCTCGCGTCGCGGCCGGCATGGGCGCTGAGGTGACGATCCTCGAGCGCAGCCCGCGCCGTCTGCGCGAGCTCGAGGACCGCTTCGACGGTCGCGTGCGCGTGCTGATGTCGGACCCGCTGTCGCTTGAGGATGAGGTCACGAACGCCGACGTCGTCGTCGGCGCCGTGCTGATCGCCGGCGCAGCCGCGCCGAAGCTGATCACGCGTGAGCTGCTCGGCAAGATGCGCGAGCGCTCGGTCATCGTCGACGTCGCGATCGACCAGGGCGGCTGCGCTGAGACCTCGAGACCGACGACCCACGACGACCCGACCTACGTCGTCGACGGCGTCCTGCACTACTGCGTCGCGAACATGCCGGGCGCCGTCCCGGCGACGTCAACGCGCGCGTTGACGAACGCGACGATGCCGTACCTTCGCGCGCTCGCCGACCGCGGCGTCGACGCGGCGATCGAGCACGACCAGCGCCTCGCCGCCGGACTCAACACCAAGGACGGCGAGGTCATCATCGCCGACCTGCTCGCGCCCGTCGCGGCATAGCCCAAGACTCCCCGCAGCTCGGCCCGCCGCGCCCCGCCCTCCTGGCGCGGCGGGCCGTTGGCGGCGCGTTCGACGTGGCCGTCGGCCGGCTCAGCCCCGGTATCTGTTCGTGATCGGCACGCGGCGGTCGCGTGCCGGTCATCACCCCCGGTATCTGTTCGTGATCGGCACGCGCCGGTCGCGGCCGAAGGCGCGGCTGGTGATCTTGATCCCGGGCGGCGCCTGGCGGCGCTTGTACTCGGCGCGGTCGACCAGCTTGATCACGTGGTCGACGTCGTCGGGCTGGAAGCCGCGCAGCAGCAGCTGCTCGCGCCCGAGGTCCTGCTCGACGTAGGCGTCGAGGATCGGGTCCAGGACCGCGTAGGGCGGGAGCGAGTCCTCGTCCTTCTGGTCGGGGCGCAGCTCGGCGCTCGGCGCGCGCTCGATGATCGAGACCGGCACGAGCACGCTGCCGCTGCTCTCCACCGCGACCTCGTTGCGGTGGCGGGTCAGCTCGTAGACGCGCGTCTTGGGGCAGTCCTTGATCACCGCGAAGCCGCCGGCGAGGTCGCCGTAGAGGGTCGAGTAGCCGACCGACATCTCGGACTTGTTGCCGGTCGCGAGCACGAGCCAGCCGAACTTGTTCGACAGCGCCATCAGCAGGTTGCCGCGGATGCGCGCCTGCAGGTTCTCCTCGGTCAGGTCGGGGTCGCGGCCCTCGAAGCTCGAAGCGAGCGTCGCCGTGTACGCGTCCATCGCCGGCTGGATGTCGAACTCGAACCGCTCGACGCTGAGGTTGTCGGCGAGCTGGCGCGCGTCGGCCTGGGTTGCGGGCGAGGAGTAGGGCGAGGGCATCACCGCGACGGCGACGCCGTCCGGCCCCAGCGCGTCGACCGCAATGCATGCGACGAGCGCCGAGTCGACCCCGCCGGAGAGCCCGAGCACGACTCTTCTGAAGCCGTTCTTGGCGACGTAGTCGCGCAGGCCGGTGACGAGCGCCGCGTAGACCTCGGCAGCCGGTCCGAGCAGCGGCGCGATGGCGCCGCCGGTCAGCAGCTGCGGCTCGGGCGGCGGGCCGGGCGGCAGCTCCAGCCGCGCGATCGTCTGGACCGGGCTGGCGTCGCGCGCGGCGACGCGCTGGCGGGCGTCGCGCAGCCGGTAGGTGCGCGCGGCCTGCGGGTCGACGGTCGCGATCAACAGCTCCTCGGTGAACTGCCCGGCGCGCGCGACGACCTCGCCGCGATGGTCGAGCACGACCGACTGGCCGTCGAAGACGAGCTCGTCCTGGCCGCCGACCAGCCCGCAGAAGGCGACGACGCAGATCGTGTCGCGGGCGCGCTGGACGAGCATCCGCTCGCGCTCGTGGCCCTTGCCGGCGTGGTACGGAGAGGCGCTCAGGTTGATGATCACCGAGGCGCCGGCATACGCCTCGTCGGTCGCCGGCGGGCCCGGCTCCCATATGTCCTCGCAGATCGTCAGCCCGATCTTCAGGCCGCCGACCTCGATCAACGCCCCGCCGTTGCCCATGTCGAAGTAGCGCTGCTCGTCGAAGACGCCGTAGTTGGGGAGGTAGATCTTGCGATAGACCGCCTGGACCTCGCCGTCGGCGAGCACGGCGAGCGCGTTGTAGACGTCGCTGTTGCGCTCCGGGAAGCCGACGAGCGCGACGATCCCCGTCGTGTCGGCCGCGATTCGCTCCAGCGCGGCGCGCGTGTCCGCGAGGAAGTGCTCCTTGAGCAGCAGGTCCTCGGGCGGGTAGCCGGTCACCGCCAGCTCGGGAAACAGCACGAGCTGCGCCTGCTGGCCGCGCGCGGCGGCTATGCCGTCGCGGATCTTGCGCTCGTTGCCGGCGATGTCGCCGACCGTCGCGTTCATCTGGCAGAGCGCGAGGCGGAGGGGCCCGGTGGACGTTGACATGGCTGCCATGATCGCAGCCTGCTCGCGAGCCGGGTCAGCCGCCGTTGGCGCCGTGGCCGAGCCAGTGGGACGCAAACGCCTGCAAATCGGGGTCGTCGGGGGTTGTCGCGTCAAGTCTCTGGGTGGACGCGAGCGCGACGACGCCGGGCGTTCCGGCTCTCTGCACGAGCACGACCGCCTGACCGGCTCTCTCCAACACCGGGTCGGGCGGGCCCGACAGCTGGTCGCGCAGCGCGACGAGCGCGGGATCGGGTCTGGCGCCGGCCGAGACGATGTAGACGTCGCCCGCGCGCAGGCCGACGAGCTGTCTGGCGTCGAGATATTGCTGGGGCGCGTCGAATGCGGTGCCCGGCGCCGTCGCGGTCGTCGGCGTCTGCTGGTCGACCCCCGACTGGTCGCGCGAGTCGATGAACAGCAGCAGCAGGATGACGAGGCCAAGCCCGATCGCCAACGACACGAGGAAGCCGGCGGCGCGCCGCAGCAGCGACTGCCTTCTCGCGGGCGCCGCCGACGGCGCCTTCGGGTGCCTCGGCGGCGTCTCCGGCTCTGGGGCTTCCATGCTCATGAAGGCAGAGAATCTAATGGAGGCGGCGGCCGCTTACTCGCGCTTCGCCTCAATGCTCGTCGCGGCGCTCAGCACGGTGCGGCCGTTGCTGCGCCTGGCAGGGCCTCTGTTGCCGTCGCCGCCGCTGCTACCCCCGCCGCGCGGCGGCAGGCCGGCCGCGAGCGCAAGCTCTTCGAGCGCCTCGCTCAGCTGGTCGGCCAGCAGCTCAAGGTCGGGCAGCGCGTCGAAGTCGGCGTTGAGGCCGAACGAGACCTTGCCGTCGTAGCTCATGATCGCGATCCCCAGCGCTTGGTTCTGGGCGAGCGGGACCATCGGGTAGATCGCCTCCATCCGCCGCCCGAGCACGTAGAGCGGCAGCTGCGGGCCGGGGACGTTCGTGACGACGAGGTTGAAGAAGCGCTGGTGCGCCTGCAGCCGCGCCGCCTGCGCCATCACGGTCGGCGGCGCGAAGCCGGTCAGCTCGGTCAGGACGCGCGCGCCGACCGCCTGGTCGGACTCCTTCAGCGACGCCATCTCGCCGCGCACGAGCGCCAGCCGCTCGACCGGGTCTGTCACCCCGACCGGCAGGCCGGCCCAGACGGCGGCGACCTGGTTGCCGAGCGCGCCGCGCTGCTCGTCGGCGCGGACGGAGACGGGGATCAGCGCACGCAGGACGAGGTCGATCGTCGGATGGCCGTGGGCGCGCAGGTAGCGGCCGAGGCCGCCGGCGACGGTCGTCAGCATCACGTCGTTGACCGTCCCGCCGAGCCGGTCCTTGACCGCCTTCACGCGCGCGAGCTGCTCGTCGTCCCAGGTGAAGCGGCGGTGCGGGCCGATCCTCACGTTGAGCGGGCTGGCCGGCGCGCCGCGCACGCCCGGGAGCGTGAACGAGCCGACCGCCGAAAGGTCTTCGACGAGCTTGCGCGTGACGCGACGCGGCGTGCGGAAGGCGGCGCGCAGCCCGCGCGCGATCTCACCGGGGATCGTCGCGCGCTCCAACAGCGCGTCGGCGAGCAGCTGCGCGTCGGTCGGCAGCGGGCGTGGGATCCACGGCAGCTCTCCGCTGGGGACCGGCGGCGGCTCTTTCGTCAGGTCGAACAGGACCGTCGTGATGTCGACGCCGGAGATGCCGTCGACGAGCGCGTGGTGTGTCTTGCCGAGAAGCGCGAAGCGGCCGTCGGCGAGGCCTTCGACGAGCCACATCTCCCACAGCGGCTTGTTGCGGTCGAGCTGCTGGGAGAAGGCGCGGCCGGCGAGCTGCTTCAGCTCGGCGTCACCGCCCGGGGCGGGCAGCGCGTGGTGCTGGACGTGGTAGCGCGTGTTGAAGTGCGGGTCGTCGACCCACACCGGCCGGCCCTGCCCGAGCGGGACGAACGCGAGCCGCTGGCGGTAGCGCGGCACGAGGTGCAGGCGCGCCTCGACGTGCGCGACGAGCTCGTCATGGGTCGGCGCTGGCCCCTCGAAGACCATGCACGACGCGACGTGCATGTGGGTGGCGGAATCGTGCTCGAGGTGAAGGAAGGAGGCGTCGAGCCCGGAGAGACGGTCGCGATTGGCCACGTCCGCATTGTGGAGGGTTGACGGCGCCCGCGCAATGGGCTGATGGACCTCCGTTGAGCAACGTCGGCGCCCCTTCGACCGTTAATTGTGTCAGATCCCTGACAGTAAACAGTGAAGATGTGAGATCGAGCACAGATAGGTTTCAACTTGAGGCTACGGTCAATACTCACATTTTCCGACCTGCCGAGTCGCTGCGATCCGACGTCGCGGCGAGCGGGGGACCCAGAGCCGGGGCCTTTTCCAACCCTTCCGGCCGGGGCGAGTCGGCGGCTGATGCCGCCGTAGCGACGACCGACCGTTACACAGCGCCGCGCATTGCGTGAGCTGCCGTGGTGCGCGCCGTGCCGACGCGAGCCCGTCAGCTAACTCCGCAGGCGCTTGGTCGGCACGAAGGAGGTCACACTCCCTTGCGCTCGCAATCCCAATTGCGCGTGCGGCCGCGCCATGTCGCGGCCGGCGCGCTCGCGGCCTGCACGACTCTGACCGTCACCGCCGCGGCCGTCGCCCACGCCGGCGGTTCCACCGCGACTGGTGGCGCTGCGAAGCCGGTCGCCGTCGCGGGCCCGCTCCCGACCCCGACGATCGCGCTGAAGGACCGGCACCTGCGCTACGGCCAGCATGTCGTCGCCAGGGGCCGCGCCGACGCGCCCTCTGTCGAGCTCCAGTACCGCCCCGCCGGCCACCGCTGGCGGAGCGTCAGGCAGGCTGAGGTGCGCAGCCACGGCCGCTACACGCTCGACGCTTTGGTCAGGTCGTCGGGCGGGGTGCGCGTTGTAGCGGCTGCTGTCGATGACGGGACCGCTGGGGCCGGTGCTGGCGTTGGCGGTGTTGATGCCGGCTCGGCCGCTGGCGCGAGCGCGGCTGTCGGCGTCGGCGATGTCGCTGGCCTGCACGGCGTCGGCGGCATCGGTGAGGCCGTTGTCGCCAGCCACACCGAGCATGTCGCGGTTGCTGCGCATCTGATCGTCAAGCGCCGATCGCATACCACCGCGACGGGCCAGGCGGTCCGTCTGAAGGGTGTCCTGCTGCCGCGCGGGCGCGGCCATCGGGTCGAGGTCGAGGGGCGCACGGGCGGCCGCTGGCACGTGCTCTCCCATGCGCGGACCCGTGGCAACGGCCACTTCAGCGCCCGCGTGGTGGCGAGCAGCGTCGGCAGCGTCCCGCTGCGCGTCCACGCCGACAGCACCCGCGCGAACGACACCGCGCGCGCCGCGGCCGGCTCGATCGAGGGCCTGCGCCCGAGCATCGCCTCGTGGTACGGCGACTATGGGGGACCGCTCGCGTGCGGCGGCACGCTCGGCTTCGGCACCCTCGGCGTCGCCAACAAGTCGCTGCCGTGCGGCACGCTGGTCACGATCCGATACGGCGGCCACCAGGTCCGCGTCCCCGTCGTAGACCGCGGCCCGTACGTCGCCGGCCGCGAATGGGACCTGACCGGCGCCACGGCCCGCGCGCTCGGGTTCGGCGGGGTCGGGACGGTTTGGGTGGATCGGTAGGCGCGTTTCGCCGCCGCTCCCGCCCCTACCATGTCTCTACCGTGGGAACAGACGTTCGCCCAGAGGAGATCCCGAAGCGGGTTATCGCGCACCTTGACTGCGACGCGTTCTACGTCTCGGTCGAGCTGCTGAGCCGGCCGGAGCTGAGAGGGGAGCCGGTGATCGTGGCGTACGAGGGGCCGCGGTCGGTGGTGACGACGGCGTCGTATGAGGCACGCAGATACGGGGTGGGGTCGGCGATGCCGTTCGTGCGCGCGAAGCGGCTCTGTCCGCAGGCGATCGTGCTGAAGCCCGACTTCGAGTCCTATCGCCGGATCTCGCGGCAGCTGTGGGAGATCGTCGGGGCGCGGCTCGGCGGACTGCAGCACCTCGGGCTCGACGAGGCGTACGCCGACCTGACCGGGATGCCGAAGCCGGTCCGCGTGCTGCGCGAGCTTGTCGCGGAGGTGCAGGAGCAGGTGGGGATCACGGTCTCGGTCGGGATCGGGCCTTCGCGGCTGATCGCCAAGATCTGCTCGGACCTCGGCAAGCCCGCCGGGTTCGTCGCGATGGGGCGCGAGGAGGCGGCGCAGCGATTCGCGGGCGACCCGCCGAAGCTGCTGCCCGGGATCGGCGCCAAGACCGCCGAGCGGCTGCGCGAGCTGGGGATCGAGACGATCGGGCAGCTGCAGGCCACGCCGGAGGAGACGCTCGTCGGGCGGTTCGGCTCCAACCACGGGCGTGACCTGCTGCGCCGCGCCCACTTCTACGACGACTCGCCGGTCAGCACCGACCGCGTGCTGAAGTCACGCTCGAGCGAGCGGACCTTCGACGAGGACGTCGCCTCGCTCGCGGAGCTGGAGGAGGTGCTGCGCAGGCTCGCGCGCGAGCTGTGCGAGGGGCTTGCCAGACGCGGCTCGCGCGGGCGGACGATCGCGATCAAGGTCCGCCTCGATGACTGGACGACGATCACCCGCGCGCGCACGATCGACGCGTACACCAACGACGTCGAGACCGTGACGACGATCGCGCTCGAGCTGCTGCGCGCCTACGCGCCGCCGCGGCCGGTGCGTCTGCTGGGCGTGCGCGTCGCGTCGTTCGAGGAGGAGGCCGCGGAGGGAGAGGGGCAGGAGTCGGCGCAGCTGGCGCTGCCGCTCTGACGGGCGTCTCGCGTTGTCGCTCTGACGCGTTCTCCAGAAAAAACGTGTCAAGCAAAACGTTGACGGTGCAATAATTGCTTAGTCATGAGTTCTCTGATCGAAGTCACCGAGTACACCGACGCCCAGTGCCCGTGGGCTTGGTCGGCCGAGCCGATGAAGTGGCGTCTGAGATGGCTCTACGGGGAGTCCCTGGAATGGCGCACGCGGATGATCGTGCTTGCGTCGAGCAGCGACCTCTACGCCAGCCGCGGCTACACCGCCGAGCAGATGGCCGCCGGCTTTGAGATGTTCGCCAACAGATACGGCATGCCGCTCTCCGGTGAGCCGCGCCCGCGCCTTGGCGCGACGCGCCCGGCCGCGAAGGCGTTCGTCGCCGCACGCCTGCACGGCTCCACGCCGGAGCTCTCCGAGCGGCTGCTGCGCCGCCTGCGCGTGCACGCGATGACGAACCCGACCGCCATGCTGGAAGAGGACGAGACGATCTTCGCCGCCGCCAGCGAGTGCGGGATCGACCCCGCCGTGCTTGAGCGCTGGCTCGCTGACCCGGCCGTCGAGCACGCGCTCGTCGACGACATGAACGCGGCGCGCACCGTCAGCTCGGCCGGCGCCGCGCTCAGCTACAAGCTCGCCAGATCCAACGAGGACTCGAGCAGATGGCGTTACACGGCGCCGTCGCTTGTCTTCACGCGCATCTCGGACCGCAACGCGATCGAGACGCCGGGCTTCCAGCCGTCGCTTGCGTACGAGGTCGCGGTCGCGAACCTCGAGCCGGAGATCCCGCGCAGAGAGCTGCCGACGTCGGTCGCGGAGCTGCTTGAGTGGGCGGGCGAGCCGCTTGCGACGCAGGAGGTCGCCGAGGTGCTTGGCATCGCGCGCGACGCCGCGCGCGACCAGCTCGCCGAGGCAGCCGACGTCAACGAGCTGCCGACCGCCTCCGACGCCTTCTGGGCGCACGAGTCGGTCGCCCTGCCCGCCGCGATCGCGTAAGGAGCCCCCGCGAGAAGCCCCGGCCGCGGCGCGGCGGTCGGGGCGCAGCGTCGGCGCCTGCGACGGGCGCAAGCGCGGCGGCGACATAGCACGCCGAGGCGCGGCAGGACAAGCGCGGCGGCGACATGGCGCGCCGAGGCGCAGGACAAGCGCGGCGGCGAGGAGCGCGCCGCGCTGGCTGCGAGCTAGTACAGCGCCGCGGCGAGTCTGCGACGGGCGTCGCGGGCGAGCGGGTGCTCGACGCCGAGCTCGTCGAGGACGGCGACGACGACCTTGCGGATCTCGTCTCTGTTGCCGTCGGCCTGGGGGATCGCGCCGATGAGGCCGTCGAGGCCCGCCTCGTGGTCGCCCGCGTCGAGCGCGGCAAAGGCGTCGTCGAGGCCAGGCGTGCCGCTGCGCTGCAAGCTGATCCGCGCGACAAGGCCGGCAGCGCCGAAGTCGCCGGGGGCGCGCTTGAGCAGCTCGAGCGCCTCGTCGTCGTCGCCACGCTCGTGCAGCAGCCGCGCGAGCGGGACGAGCGCGTCAACCCGGTTGGGCTCGAGCTCGACCGCCCGGCGCAGCGACTCCTCGTCGCCGACGATGACGAGCAGCTCGGCCTCTGAGGGGACCAGCCCGTCGAGGAAGCGCTCGACCTGGGCCGGCGGCTGCGCGCCGATGAACTCCGACGCGACTCTGCCGTCCTTGAACGCCTTCACGGCAGGGATGCTCTGGATCTGGAAGACCTGCGAGATCTGCGGGTTTCTGTCGACGTCGAGCTTCGCAAGCGCGATCTTGCCCTCGCGCGCGGCGACGCCTCTCTCGAGCACCGGCCCGAGCTGGCGGCACGGCCCGCACCACTCGGCCCAGAAGTCGACGACAACGGGAATCGTTTTGGAGCGCTCGAGGACTTCGCGCTGGAAGTCCTGCTCGGTGACGTCGAAGACCATCTGCTCAGGGTAGCGACCGGCCGGCCGCCCGACGGGGGCGCGCGCTCGTCCGCTATCACCTCGTGCCATGAGCGAGCTGCGAGTCGAGCACGACGGGGTCGAGCTGGTCGGCGACGACAACGGCGAAGGGCCGGCGATCGTCCTGTTGCACGGGCTGACGGCAAGCCGTCGCTACGTCGTGATGGGGTCCAAAGCGCTGGAGCGCGACGGCTATCGGGTGATCGCGTACGACGCGCGCGGCCACGGCAGATCGAGCCCCGCCACCGCGCCCGACCGCTACGGCTACCAGCTGCTCGCCGCCGACCTCGGCGCGGTGCTCGACGCGGCCGGGATCGAGCGGGCGGTGCTGGCCGGCGCGTCGATGGGGGCGCACACGCTGCTGCGCTTCGCGCTCGACCATCCCGCGCGGGTCGCCGGGGTCGCCGTCATCACGCCCGCGTATGACCCGGCGACGAACGGCGAGGGCGGCCGGCTCGCGTACTGGGACGCGCTCTCCGACGGCCTGCGCGAGCGCGGGGTCGACGGCTTCATCGCGGCCAACCACGTCGAGCGGCTGCCCGCGACGTGGCAGGAGACGATCCGCAGCGTGATGCGCCAGCGGATCTCCCTCCACGAACACCCCGAGGCGGTCGCCGACGCGCTGCGCGTCGTGCCGCGCTCGCGACCGTTCGACACGCTCCACGACCTGGCTGCGCTGGAGGGGATCCCGGCCGTCGTCGTCGCCGACCGCGACGAGGCCGACCCGACCCACCCGCTGGCGATCGGCGAGGCGTACGCCGCCGCGATCCCGAGCGCCCGGTTTGTCGTCGAGGACGAGGGCAGATCGCCGATCGCATGGCAGGGCGGGCAGCTCTCGCGCGTGATCGCGGAGCTGGCGGCGCGGGCGCGCTGAGCGGCCCGCCGAGGTCCGTATCGCCACACATCCGGAGATCGACGCTCCTTGAGCTGGCAGACTGTGTCGGATGACCGAAGAGCGAGACTTCCGGCAGCTGCCGGCGGACCTGCCGGTCCCGGTCGACGACGGGGCAGCTGATCACCTCACCGGGCTGGAGCTGCCGGAGCTGGCGCTGCCCTCGACCCACGGCGGCACGGTCGACCTGAGGGCGCTCGCCGCCGAGGCATGCACGCTCGTCGTCTACGTCTACCCGCGCACCGGCACGCCCGGCGAGGCACTGCCCGAAGGGTGGAACGAGATCCCGGGCGCCCGCGGCTGCACGCCGCAGAACCTTGGCTTTCGCGACCATCGCGCACAGCTGACGGTGCTCGGCGCCGAGGTCGTCGGGGTGAGCGCGCAGACGACCGATGAGCAGCAGGCGTTCGCTGCGCGCGAGCACATTCCCTTCCCGCTGCTGTCAGACCCGGAGCTGCGGCTCGCGGCGGCGCTGAGACTGCCGAGCTTCGAGGCCGGCGGCATGACGGTCTACACGCGGATCACGCTGATCGCCAGAGGCACGACGATCGAGAAGGTCTTTTACCCCGTCTTCCCGCCCGACCGTGACGCCGCCAACGTCGTCGCGTACCTCGGGCAGGTCTCCTAGCCCTCTGCCGCAGCCGTCGCGCGCTCGCCCTTGACGGCGAGCCAGCGGTTGCCGGCGGTCGCGACGACGAGCGAGAAGAGGCTCGCCACGGTCGCGACGACGAAGGCGCGATGGCCGCTGGCGGCGTCGACGACATGGCCGGCGGCGGCCAGGCCGACGGCGGAGCCGGCGCCGATCGAGGTCGACAGCCAGGCGAAGCCCTCCGTCAGCGCGCTGCGGGGTACCAGCTCCTCGATCAGGCCGGCGCTCGTGATCAGCATCGGCGCGACGCTCACGCCCGCGGCCGCGACCGCGAGCGCCATCAGCCCCAACGAGTCGACGAGCGCGACGGGGATCGTCCCAGCGAACATCAGCGCCAGCACGACGAGCAGCCGGCGATGGAGCGGCAGCGACCACGTGCGGGCGCCGTATGCGATCCCGCCGACGCCGCTCGTCGCGGCGAAGAGCGCCAGCAGCGGGCCCGACAGCGCCGCGTGTCCGTGCTCGGAGGCGAACGCGACCATCGAGACGTCGATCGTGCCGAAGAGGGCGCCGACGCCGACGAGCATGCTGGCGATCACGGCCATCCCCGGCACGCGCATCGCCGAGGGCCCGCCCGCGTGCCGGCCGGCGTGCGGCGGCTCGGTCGTGCGCTGGGCGGCGAGCGCGGCGCCGCCGACGGTCACGGAGACGGTCGCCGCCAGCAGCCCGGCGACCGGCGCGACGGCGGTGGCGAGCACGGTCACGAGCACGGGGCCGAGCGTGAAGACGACCTCGTCGATCACCGACTCGAGCGCATATGCGGTCTGCAGCTGCTCGCCGCCGTGCAGGCGATGGGTCCAGCGGGCACGCACGAGCGAGCCGATCACCGGGTAGCCGAGGCCCGCGACGAACGCCGGGACGAACAGCAGCGCGTCGGGCGCGTGCAGGCCGGCGGCGAGCAGCAGCGCGACGATCCCGAGGGCGTGGACGGCGATCACGCGCGGCAGCACGCGATGCTGGCCGAAGCGGTCGACGAGCCGGCCGACCTGCGGCGCGCCGATCGCGTTGGCGATCGCGAAGGTCGCGCTGACGGCGCCAGCGAGTCCGTAGGAGCCGGTCGTCGAGCGCACGAGCAGCACGATCCCCAGCCCGACCATCGCCATCGGGATGCGCGCGACGAAGCCCGCGAGCACGAACGCTCGCGCGGCCGGGTCGCGGAGGATCTCTGCATATGGCTTGAACACGGCGGAGGGTCACCTTCGCAGGTGGTGGGAGGGACGGCGCGTTGCTCAGGCCTGCACGCGCCGGCGCGCGACGAGGATCGCGCCGGAGACCGAGTGGGCGAGCGGGAGCGCCTCTTGCAGCGCGACGATCTCGGAGCGGCGAAAGCGCGGCCCAGCGGCGCCGCCGATGTCGCGCGGGAACTGAAGCCGGCGCGACCAGGCCTCCAGCGCGGACGCCGGTACGTCGAGCATCCGGGCCGCCTCGGCGCTGCCGAGCGCCGGCTCCCCGTCGCCATGCCACACCAGCGGTGTCGCATCGCCTCCCATCCCAGGACGGTAACGCATAACGCCGTCGGCGCCCGGTTTCGCGGCGAGCCCGTCGGGTACGCGATGCTGATGGGGCCGGCCGCGCTCGTGCGGTCGCACAAAACGCAAACAACCAAAATCAGGAGTATCTGCATGACGAGCGAGGACCCGGGCCGCCGCGACCCCGACTTCAACGAGCCCGAATGGGAGCGCGAAGAGGAGGAAGCCGCCGCGGCTGAGGCGCGCGCGATCGGCGGCGTCGCCGGCGACGAGGACCTCGACCCGGCCGACCGCCCGGTGATCGAAGGCGGCGAGGGAGAGGCCGAGGGCTTCGAGCTGGCCGAGGAGGACCTGATCGACCACGCCTCGCACAGCGACTACCACTCGGCCAACATCCCCTCCAACGACCTCGCTCGGGAAGAGGACGCGGGCTCGGCCGATCAGGTCGACGCGGAGGCCGACGAGGAGCAGACCAGCGAGCGCGAGGGCGACGACCGCTGAAGCGCCCGTCGCGGCGGCGAACAGCCGCCGCGACGCTGCCGCGCTCGCAGGCTCGCGCGACTGCGGCACTCGCAAGCTCGGGCTCCCGCTGGCCGCGCGCCCGCTCGTGAAACTTCGGTGAAACCCGCGATGCTTCACATTTGCAGCACTTTTGAACTGGTGGCCGGCCCTACGCTGCCCCTATGTCGTACGTCGACCTTCACTGCCATCTGCTGCCCGGCCTGGACGACGGCGCAGCGACGAACGAAGACATGCTGCGCCACGCGCGGCGGCTCCACGCCGAGGGCGTCCGCGACGTCGCCTGCACGCCGCACGTCAAGCGCGACGAGTTCCCGGGAGTACCGATCCGGGAGCTCGCCGACCGCGTCAACGCCGCCCAGGCGCTGATCGCGAGAGCCGGCCTCGCCGTCCGCCTGCACGCTGGCGCCGAGCTGGCGCACCCCGACGCGCTGTCGCTCTCCGAGCTCGACCTCGCGCGCATCGCGCAGGGCCCGCCCGACCACCGCTGGCTGTTGCTCGAATGCCCGTTCGAGGGCTTCGACGACGAGTTCGCGCTCGCCTGCCGGCGGCTGCACAGCCTCGGCTACGGCCTCTTGCTCGCCCATCCCGAGCGGACCGCCGGGATGATGAGCGACGACGGGCTCCAGCGCCTCCACCTGCTGCTGGCGCAGGGCGTCCTGCTCCAGGTCAACGTCTGCTCGCTGCTGGGCAACCACGGGCTCGACGCGCAGGACGCCTCCGTGCGGCTCGTGCGCGAAGGCCTCGCCTACTGCCTCGCCTCCGATGCCCACCCCGGCAGCCGCGAGCAGACGCTGCAGCTCGGCTTCCACCTGCTGCTGCGCGCTGGCGCGTCGAGCACGCAGGCGTACCGCCTCACCCAGGCCAACCCTCGGCTGCTGCTCCGCGACGGTGTCACGCGTGCGCTCGTCGACCTCGAACGAGCCCTCGCCGCAGCCGCCTGAGCAGCCCCGCCGGCACGCGCAGAGCGCGCGCTTCGAGGGGCGCGTGCGCGAGCTGCTGGCCCGCGAGCGCAGCCCGCGCGCGCCACGTCCGCGGCCAGACGTGGGAGCGATCCCAGACGCGGCTGTGTTGGCGTACCCTCACGCGGATGCCCACCCCGCCGAGCCCCGACCATGACGTTCCGGACGGCTCCGAGCGCTTCCCCGCGCCGCTGACGCCGGTCGAGCCAGCGCCCCGCCGCACGCCGGCCGAGGAGGCGCGCACGCTCGTCGCTGACGCGAAGGCCGCGGCGCTCGCGACGTTGAGCGACGACGGCACGCCGTGGGCGTCGATGGTCGTCTTCGGGCTGCTCGGCGACGGCGCGCCGGTGCTGACCGTCTCGACGCTCGCCGAGCATGGCCGCAACCTTGCGCGAGAGCCGCGCGGGAGCCTCTTGATGACGGCGCCGTTCGCGGCGGAAGACCCGCTGCGCAGCGGCCGCGTGACGCTCGCCGGCCGCTTCGAGCGGCCCGACGGCGCGCGGCTGGAGGAGGCGCAGGCGGCCTACCGCGAGGCGGTCGCGTACAGCGGCTCCTACGACGGCTTCGGCGACTTCTCGGTGTGGGTCCTGCGCGTCGAGCGCGTGCGCTGGGTCGGCGGCTACGGAGCGATGGGATCGGCCGACGCGGCCGCGTATGCGGCGGCCGAGGCTGACCCGACGGCGCCAAGCGCCGTCGGCGCGCTCGCGCACCTCAACGCCGACCACGCGGACGCCTTGCTGCTGATCGCGCAGCAGCTCGCCGGCTACCCGGACGCGACCGCCGCCGTCGCGACCGCGATCGACCGCTACGGGATGGAGCTCGCGATCGAGACGCCGCGCGGAGGAGCGCCCGCGCGGGTCGGTTTCATCGTCATGGCGAGCGCGCCCGACGGCCTGCGCGCGGCGACCGTCGAGCTGGCGAGACGGGCGCGGGCGCGGGCGGGCTCGTAGGCCCGCACGCACGCCTCCGTGCGAAGCGCCGCGGCCGCCGCGCTCGCTCGCGCCTAGGAAGCCCGCAACCCCGTCGCTCGTGTTCTAGGACGCCCGCGACCCCGTCGCGACCTGCTCGCTGTGGGCGCCCTCGTGGAGCTCCTCGACGATCTTCGCGCAGAAGGCCGGCAGGTCGGCCGGCTTGCGGCTCGTGACGAGGCCGTGGTCGACGACGACTTCCTCGTCGACCCAGTTGGCGCCCGCGTTGCGCAGGTCGGTTCTGAGGCTCGGCCATGAGGTCAGCGTGCGGTCTCTCGCGACGCCAGCCTCGATCAGCATCCACGGCGCATGGCAGATCACGCCGACCGGCTTGTGCTGCTCGAAGAACGCGCGCACGAAGGCGACGGCGTCCGGGTTGAGGCGCATGTTGTCGGGGTTCGCGACGCCACCGGGCAGCACGAGCCCGTCGTAGTCGTCGGCGCGGGCCTCGCTGACGGACCGGTCGGCGCGGAAGCGCTGGCCCTTGTCGA
>DASYEC010000033.1:0-38604 GCA_036499225.1 Conexibacter sp. | reverse complement strand
TGCTTGGAAGGTCGCGTCGTCTCGGCGCTCCCCGAACCCACGAGCGTGCGATGTTCGACGCCCGCCGTCGATCGGTGCCCGTCGCGTGCTCGGCCTTCATCGCCGGTGCGCTCGTGGTGTTGGGGGCTGCTGGCTCGGCGTCGGCGTTGACGTTCTCCCCGGCAAGATCCCCGTCGTCCACAGCGGGGCAGGCCTCGTACTCGATGGCGATCGCGGATCTCGACGCGGACGGCAAGGCCGACCTCGTCGAAGGCAACATCGACCTCAACGGTGTGACAGTGCTGTTGGGCGACGGCGCCGGCTTCTTTACGCCCGCGGCGGGATCACCGTTCGCCGTCGGCTCGTTCCCGTACTCGGTGGCGGTCGGGGATCTCAACGCGGACGGCAAGCCCGACCTCGCCACCGCCAACAGCTCCTCGAACAACGTGACGGTGCTGTTGGGCGACGGAGCGGGCGGCTTTACGCCCGCGGCCGGATCACCGTTCGCCGTCGATCCGGGCCCGTACTCGGTGGCGATCGGGGATCTCGACGCCGACGGCAAGCCCGACCTCGCCATCGCCAACCGCTTCGCGGACAATGTGACGGTGCTGTCGGGCGACGGCAGCGGCGGGTTCACGCCCGCGGCCGGATCACCGTTCGCCGTCGGGACGAGCCCGTTCTCGGTGGCGATCGGGGATCTCGACGCCGACGGCAAGCCCGACCTCGCCACCGCCAACGAAGACTCGAGAAACGTGTCGGTGCTGTTGGGCGACGGCAGCGGCGGGTTCACGCCGGCGAGCGGATCACCGTTCGCCATCGGTTGGTTCGTGCGTGCGGTGGCAATCGGGGATCTCAACGCCGACGGCAAGCCCGACCTCGCCACCGCCAACGTCGGCGGGAGCAACGTGACGGTGCTGTTGGGAGACGGCAACGGCGGGTTCACGCCCGCGACCGGATCACCCTTCGCCACTGGGGTGGGGCCCTGCGCGGTAGCGATCGGAGATCTCGACGCCGACGGCAAGCCCGACCTCGCGACCGCCAACCGCTACTCGAACGACGTGACGGTGCTGTTGGGAGACGGCAGCGGCGGGTTCACGCCCGCGACCGGATCAGCGTTCGCCGCCGGGAGATCCCCGGCCTCGGTGGCGATCGGGGATCTCAACGCCGACGGCAAGCCCGACCTCGCCACCGCCAACCTCGTCTTGAACAGCGTGACGGTTCTCCTCAACTCCAGCGTCGCCGCGCGAACCGTCTCGAGCTCGAGCCTGGCGTTCGGCACCCAACCGCAGAGCACGCTCTCGGCCGCGCAGACTGTGACCGTCACCGCCGACGACGTAGCGCTGAAGATCACGCGCGTGGCCCGCACGGGCGCCGACCGGGGCGAGTTCCTGCTCAGCGACGACACCTGCTCCGGACAGACGCTCGCGCACCACGACGCCTGCACCGTCGACGTCCGCTTCACCCCGACATCCCCGGGCGCCAAGAACGCGACGCTCTCGATCACCGACAACACGGGCAATCCGCTCGCCGCGACGCTCTCCGGCACCGGCGGCGACCTTCCCACCGGCCCTGCCGGTCCGATCGGCCCCGCCGGCCCACTCGGACCAACCGGCCCACTCGGCCCGACCGGCCCCGGCGGCGCTACAGGGCCCACCGGTCCCGTCGGTCCAATCGGACCCGGCGGCACCGCCGGTCCCACCGGCCCCGCCGGAACCGCCGGCGCCACCGGCGCGAACGGCCTCTCCGGCTCGACCGCCGCACCCGGTACCCGCGGCGCGACCGGTCCCTCCACGACCGTCAGATGCAAGGTCACCAACACCCGGACAACCAAGAAGATCAACGTCACCTGCGCCGTCAACACCACCAAGCGCGCCACCGCCCGCCTGACCTCCAACGGACGCACCATCGCCCGCCGCACGCTGAAGGCCGGCACCCACCACACCACCTTCACCATCACCAACCCCCGGCACACAAACAACTACCGCCTGACGATCAGCCCCCTCAGCTGACACCTCGCACTTGCCCAACCAGGCAACCGCTCCGGACCCACAGGGCTCCCAACGTCGGAATGCGGCGCCAGCGCGTCTCGCCGTCCGCGCCGCGTCGACAGGCTGCGCACGCCCGGCGTGCGCGCCGGCCGGCGCAGCCGTCGTCTCCGTCAAGGCACGCGACCGACCCGCCGCAGCCCGTCACCAGCCCGCGGAGGCTTGAACGGCTGGTGACGGTCGGACCCTCCGATGTCCCAATCGGGCATGTGCCACCACGCGGTCTCGCAGCGGTCGCATCGTGTGTCGGATGAAGCGACGCACCCCCTTGCAGCAGCGCTTGCCGCGTTCGCCGCAGTCGCAGCTTCATGAAGCACCCGCGCATCCCGGCGACTCTCGAGCAGCGGCACGACCGCGCGCACGCTCGCTCGAGGTGACCCTCGCGCTTGTGCTGTTCGCCGACGCGTCAGGCGTCGACCTGCGCAAGCTTCGCAGAGACCCGAAGATCCGCTCATCCCGGTCGGCGTCAGCATGATCGGCACCCACGCCCACGCCCACGCCCACGCCCCGAGCGTGGCGTTCCTCCGCTGGTTCGGCCCCCGCGGCCTGGCTTCGATCGTCTTCGCCGTGATCGTCGTCAGGGAGTCCAACCTCCCCCACGTCTCGACGATCCTCGTGACGACCTACGTCACCGTCGGCTCTCCGTGCTGCTCCACGGCCTCTCGGCCGCCCCGCTCGCCGACCGCTACGCGGCATGGTCCGCTCATCGAGGCGATTGACGAGCGCACCGCGGAGATCGAACATCCAGAAAACGAGTAGCCGTGTGCCAGCGGACGCGCCCGGTAGCGACGTCAACGCCGCTCGTCCCTCTCGGCCTCCAGCCGCGCCAGCCGCGCGTTGAGCTCCTTCAGCTCTTCGAGGACCTCGCTGTCCTTGGAGCCCTGCAGGCGCGCGCGGGCGTTCTCGACGAACGCCGCGGTGATCGAGGCGGTGATCACGGCGATGAACGCGATCCCAGCGAGCATGACGACCGTCGCGATTACTCGGCCCTCGCTGTGGCTGGGTGTGACGTCCCCGTAGCCGACCGTGGTCACGGTTTGGATCGCCCACCAGAGCCCGCTGCCGAGCGTCGGGAAGTCGGGGCGGTCGAGGAGCCAGGCGACGACTCCACCGGTGATCGTGACCAGCAGCGTAAACGCGGCGATCATCACCGCGGCGCGCCTCGCGGTCAGCGGCTTCGAGAGAAGCCGGCGCGCAGTGCGGGCTGGCTCGCTCACGTCTCGGCTCCGGTCAGCAGCTCCGCCTTGGCCGCGCTGCACTCCGCGTCGGTGGGCGCCCCGGCGACCGCCGCGCCGCCCCAGGCCGCCAGCAGCGCGAGAACGGTGTGACCGAGCGATCTCCGGACGCCGCGAAACACCAGGCGAGCGTACATCCGAGCGGAGCCGAGTGCAGTCTAAAATGCGGGAGATAAAGGCCCGCAAAGGGGAGCGCCGCCGCTTCCGTGCGCCAACAAGGGCGACTCGCTGAACGTCACCGGTCTCGTGCCGTCGGCAGGCGCTCTTTTTGCAGGTCAAGCCGAACGCGCGCCTAAGCTGCCGCTCACGCCCCGGGCACCATGTCGAGCACCGACCCACCGAGACGGGTACGCGTCCGGGTCGACTTGGTGACCGGTCGGGTCTAAAATTTGGGGAAATGGCGCCACAAGCCGATGCCCCCGGGACACCAGACGAGGAGTCGATAGTCCTCGCCAGCTTCGAGAGCCGTCAAGCCGCCGAGCGCATGCTCGGGTCGCTCGGAGGAGCATTCCGCAGGAAGGCCCGCGAGGGAAGCGCCACCGCTTTCGTGGTCAGCGCCAACAAGGACGGCTCGCTGAAGGTCACTCAGTCTCGTGTCCTGTCGGCAGGCGATCTCTCCGCCGCGGTGATCCGTGTCGCCGCATCGGTCGGGATCGGGTTCTCGGGCATCTTCTCGGCGCTCAGAGGCGTGGAGCGGGGGGCGCACGACGCACGCAAGCGTCAGGGGCATGTCGGTTCCGATGAGCAACGTGCCCACGAAATCCTCGCCAAAGCGGGGCCTCACGCGGCCCTCGCTCTCGTTCGCTGTCAAGACGACAAGATGCGGCATGAAGTCGTGGCACGGGCGAGCGACCGCGCCGCAGGCGATACCTGGGACGGCCTGCTCGCGGACTTCCTCTCCAGCCTTGATCCGAGCGATAAGCACGATTGGGTCCGGACCGCCCTCGACGAGCCCCCGCCGACGCAGTAGTGCGGCTGCCGCGCTCTTCGCCGCGGTGCACCACGGAAGTTGGTAGATTGCGGTTGTG
This sequence comes from Conexibacter sp., assembly GCA_036499225.1. Classification (GTDB taxonomy): domain Bacteria; phylum Actinomycetota; class Thermoleophilia; order Solirubrobacterales; family Solirubrobacteraceae; genus Conexibacter. The sequence continues at coordinate 34,317 of DASYEC010000033.1, read as the reverse complement.
GGTGGCTCGCCTATCAGGCGCTCGCTTGGAATTGCGATCACCGTGGTAGTGACGGCGGTTGCGGGGGTGTCGCTCGGCTCCTGCGGGAGCAGCTCGAAGCCCGGCTACTGCGCTGACCGGGACGCGCTCGCGCAGTCGGTGAACGAGCTCAAGCAGGTCAACATCGCCCCTGGCGAAATTGATGAGGTGAGAAGCAGACTCGCGGACGTGCAGAGAAACGCGCAGGCGCTGGCGCAGTCGGCGCCTGACGAGTTCGCGCCGGAGGTGAACGCCGTCAGAAGAGCGATTGCCAATTTGCGCACGGGCGTGGGCGAGGCGGCCAGCGCGCCGTCAGCCTCGTCGCTGAGCCAGGTCGAAGACGACGCCTCGGCGCTCGGAAGCTCAGTCAACAAGCTCGTGGCCGCCGTAGACAGAAACTGCTGACGGATCTGCGGCCTCCTGCCCATCCAGGCCGTCCGCAGTCTGGTCAAGGAACTGCTCGCGCAACCGCCGGACCGGTGCCCCACCCGCTCGAACATGACCGGCGCCCCCTGAGCGGCGCCCCCACCGCGGGCGGCGGATCGCCCGCTAACAACGCCTCGACGGCAGACCTCCCGAAACTCGCGCTCACTTGATTGCGCGCCATTGAATTGGGACGGACGAACTCTCGAAAGCGGGGAGCCCCGCGCTGGGGCGGGGCTCTCCTGATTGGGATGCTTGGGATCGGCGGGCGGCCTGGATATGCGGCTAGGCCGCTCTCAGCGCCGCCATCACGTTGTCGGGCGTGAAGGGCACCTCGCGCATGCGGGCGCCCGTCGCGTCGAAGATGCCGTTGGCGATCGCGGCGACCATCGGGGTGATGACGACCTCGCCGGCGCCGACCGCCGCGACGCCCGGGCGGTCGATGATCTGGAAGTCGAACGAGTCGGGCATGTCAGAGAAGGTCGCGACGGGGTAGGAGACCCAGTCGACTGACTCGATCGAGTCAGCGTTCCATCTCAGCTGCTCCTTCAGCGCGCGGGAGATGCCCTGTATGACGCAGCCTTGCGCCTGGGCTTCCATGCCGTTGGGGTTGATGGTGGTGCCGCAGTCCTGGGCGGCCCAGACGCGCTTGACCTGGACCGCGCCGCTGCTCGGGTCGACGGTGAGGTCGAGCACGACGCCGGCGTATGCCTCGGTACCCTCGTACTGGACCGCCGCGACGCCGCGCCCGGCCAGCAGGCCGCCCTGTCTGTGGGAGCCGGTGTTGGCGACGCGAGGCTGCCATCTCGCACGTCTGGTCGCCGCCTTCAAGACGTCGATCAGGCGCGGGTCGGACAGGTGCTTGAGCCGGAAGGCGACCGGGTCCTCGCCGGCCAGGTGCGCCATCTCGTCCATGAACGACTCGTTCGCGAACGTGTTCTGGAGCCGCTGCGGCGAGCGCAGCTGGCCGGTGTACACGCGCGACGGGACCGTGTAGGAGATCACGCGGTTGTGCGGCAGGTCGTACTGGGTGACGGCGTTGGAGCTGTCCGGGCCCAGCGGCGGCTCCGGCGGCGGCGAGGGCGGGTTGGGGGCGGCGGGGAACCCGGCCGCGCCGCCGGCGACGACGTTGCCGGGAGGGCCCGGGCGCGCGCCGCGGTTGGCGGTGTACGTCGTGGTGTCCCAGCCGACGATTCTGCCGTCCTCGTCGATGCCGGCTCTGGAGCGGATGACCATCGCCTGGCCGTAGTTCTCCTGCGTGTGCGCGTCGGCGCGCATGTACTGCATGCGCACGGGTCTGCCGACCGCGTGGGACATGATCGCGGCGTCGATTGAGACCGAGTCGGCGCCGTTGAGGCCGTAGCAGCCGGAGCCCTCGACGTAGGTCAGGCGGACCTGCTCCGGTCTCATTCTGAGCAGGGTCGCGATCGCGTCGCGCAGCGGGTAGACGCCTTGCGTCGGCGACCACACGGTCACTCTGTCCGGGCGCACGTCGGCGACCGCGCAGTCCGCCCCAAGCGTCCCGTGCAGCTGGTGCGGGTAGTGGTACTCGGCCGCGATCGTCTTGTGCGCTCTGCCGATCGCCTGCTCCACGCCGCCGCCGTCGATCAGCGTCTCGACCAGCACGCGCTTCGTGTCAGCCGCCGAGGAGGTCATGGCTCTGAACAGGTCCGCCTGGTTGGGCATCGGCGGGATGTGCCACTTCGGTCTGATGCTCGCCATCGCGTTGATCGCTTGCTGCTCGGTGTGCGCGACGACGCCGACGCGATTGGCCATCGTGACGATCTTCACCACGCCGGGGTGCTTGCTGGCGTCGGTGTCGACGCTGATGAGTCTTGCGTCGGGGACTGGCTGGCGGATGATCCGCCCGTGCAGCATCCCCGGCAGGACGATGTCCTGGACGTACATGAAGGTGCCGTTGATCTTGCCGGGGATGTCGATGCGGGGGATCGAGTGGCCGATGAGGGTGTACTCGTCCGGCGTTCTGACCGTGACTCTCGGGCTGACTCTGATCTCGAATCTTCTGTCGCCGATCAGGTCGGCGTAGGAGACGGTCGGGCCCGAGGTCGCGCCCTTGACGCCGACAACGCCGTTGTTGACTACGAGCTGGCTGGCCGGCTTGTTGAGCTTTCTCGAAGCCATGCCGAAGAGAAAGGCGCGGGCCTCGGCGCAGGCCATGCGCAGGCCGCCCTCGTTCCACTGCGACTTCGTCGTCTGGCTGCCGGCCGTGTATATCTGGTCGACGGTCCGCGCGGTGTCGGGCTCGACGATGTCCAGCTGGTCGATGTCGACGCCGAGCTCGTCGCCGGCCAGCTGCAGGGTCATCGTCGCCGTGCCGGTCCCCAGCTCGGTCTTGCCGGTGAAAACAGTGATGCGGCCATCGCCTCTGACCGAGAGCCACGAGTCGACAGCGAAGACGTCCGGCCCCTCCGGCGGGGGCATGAACGGTCTCTTTCTCGCGAACGAGCGGGCCTCGGCGGGAGCCGGGCCGCCGAGCGCGCGCGGCGCCATCACACTGACGACCAGCGCTCCGGTGCCGCCGAGGAAGCCACGCCGCGAGACGCCTCCGCGGGTGGGGGTGGTGCCGTTGGCTCTGTGGGCGCTGTTCTGACTCTCGCTGGCAGCGGACAGCGCGCCAGCGCTTCTTGGCTCAACAGGCATCGCGAGCCACACATCGAGTAGTCATTGCAAATCCTTATTTGACTCCGACATGCCCGCCGCTTGGGCGCTCGTAGGTCGAAGCCGCACATTTGATCGCTGTTGAATTAATGGCACGTCTACTACATCCGACACGCTGCCGAAAATCAGGTTCTTCGACTACCTGTCGGTTATAGGACCGACTGGTCCAATCCTAGTAAGCCCGGCGCCGGCGATATAGGAGCTTGGCGCCGGGGCGGTTGCATAATTCTCTTACGGGCTAGAGCCGACGCTGGATGAGCGAGACCGCGCAGCGGGCGGTCCGCCAGCCGCGGCGAGCGCGGGCGCGCCGCGGCGATGCGCTCGACGAACACAACCTCGTCGAGCATCGACCCAAGCACCGTGGCCGCAGCCTCGAGCTGCAGCGCGCTCATAAGGCGGCCACCGAGCCAGTGCGGCGGAGCCGCCCGCCGTCAGAACGCGGGCCCGGCGCGTCCAGCTGCAGAACCCGCGGCGGCCCGCGCATCTGCGCGGGCCGCCGCATGCTGCTGTTGTCCCCCCTTGTTATTTCAGGCGGATGGCGAGCGCGAGCTTGCCGATCCGCAGCGTGTAGCGCGTACCGCGCTCGACGCGATGCGTCATGTGCAGCGACCCGAGGTGGCCCTTCGCGTAGGCGCGGCCGTTGCGGGTCAGGCGCACGCTGCTCGCCTTGACCGCTCTGACCGACTTGGCGCTGGCCTTCACCTGCGTCACCTTGCACGTCACCTCCTGCTTGCCGCGCGCGGTGGTGACCTTGCAGGTCACTCTGGCGTCGCGGCCGGGAGCGCCGGTCGCTCCCTTCGGCCCGGCGGGGCCGGCGTCGCCCTTGGCGCCAATGTCGCCCTTCGCACCGGTCGGACCGGTCGCGCCCATCGGGCCGATGGCGCCCGTCGGGCCGGCGGGGCCGGTCGCGCCTGCGGGTCCGGTGTCGCCCGCGGGCCCGGTCTCGCCGGTCGCCCCGGTGTCGCCCTTGTCGCCTTGGTCGCCCTTCGGCCCTTGCGGCAGCCCGGTGCTCGTCGCCGTCAGCGGCGCGCTCTCTCTGCCGAGCGGGCTGTTGTCGGTCAGGACCAGCGACTCGTGGGAGACCGCGCCCTCACGGCTGGGGGCGAAGCGCACGAGCACCGTGCAGGTGGCCCCGGGCGCGACGGCGTCGTCGCTGCAGCTCTCGTCGGCGACGAGGAAGTCGCCGCTGGAGAGGCCGTCGGCGTCGACGATCCGCGCGCGCGAGACGATCAGCGGCGCGGCGCCGGTGTTCGTCACCGTCGCCTTCTGGACCGGGCCGATCGTGCCTTGCGCCTGGTCGGGGAAGACAGGCACGTCGAACGACGCTGCCGGATCGCTGCCGCCGCCGGGGGTCAGCACGTGCACGGTGATCGTGTGCGTGCCGGAGCCGACGTCGGCGTGCAGCAGGCTCGCGTCGTCGGTCGTCGTCGGGACGTCGATGCCGTCGACCGAGATCGTCTCGTCACCGCCCGCGACGCGCGGCAACACGACCGCGGCGACCGTGTTGGCAGGCGAGGTCATCGTCAGCGCGAGGCCGTCGGCGTCGTTCGTGAACGACGTGTCGATCTCGCCGCGGACGGTCGGCGTCGTCAGGCTCGCGCGGCCGAGCGTGCCCGGCTGCGGCGCGATGGTGAAGCGCGACCAGCCGGCGTCGACCGGCGACAGGCCGAAGATGCCCTTCGTCACGTTGATGACGGGTGCCGCGGCCCACGGGTGCGAGTACGTCGTGTTCGACTTGAGGCTCGGGTCCCACGCTTCCATCACGGAGCCGGCGCCCTGGTCGATCATGTGCAACCAGGAGCGCTCGTCGTCGGAGTCCATCATTCTGATCGACGCGTCCTCGCGCCGGGCGTTCGTCAGCCCCTGCAGCGTGAAGTGCGCGCAGAAGACGCTGCACTGCATCCCGCGGCTGTCGAGGTAGGCGGCGCCACGTGCGGCCTGGTCGGGGTCGGCAAGGCCGAACGCGAGCGCGAAGGCGGTCGCCGGGGCGGCCCAGTGGTCGATCGGCGTGCCGTCGTCGTTGAGGCCGTCGCGGTAGGCGCCTCTTGCGTCGTCCCACATCTTCGCGTTGACGCCCTGCTTCAGTCTCGTGGCGTCGTCGGCGAAGGCCGTTGCGTCGTCGCTCTTGCCGAGCGCTCTGGCGGCGTCGGACATGTCGGCGAACGCTCTGTAGGACCAGGCGCTGATGACCGTGTCCATCGTCGTCATCTTGTAGCCGTCGCGCTCGCCCTCGGGCCAGTCGACGATGTCTCTCACGCCGCCGACGGAGGTCGGCTTCTGGATGATCCCGTCGGCGTTGATGTACTGCGTCGGCAGGAACGCCTTCAGCGCGTCGTACTGCGCTGCGAGCGCCGTCGTGTCACCCGTCTGGCGCCAGTCCTCGACAGCGCCGAGGATCGTCGCCCAGCGCCACTCGGTCGGCCACGTCGGCTGGAAGGCGGCGATCTCGGTCGACCAGCGGCCGAGCGCGTGGTCGGAGCTGAGCGCGTTGTCCGCGAGCAGCGTGATGTAGTTGTCGCCGCCGTAGGCGGCGTTGCGCTCGCGCGTCGCGGAGTCCATGTACGCGTCGAGGTCGAGGCTCTCGATCGAGCTCTTCGTGAACTGCCAGACCTCGTTCAGTCTCGCGTCGTCGGAGTCGAACAGCGACTCGTCTCTGTCGAACGGGTAGGAGAGCGCGCTCGCCTTGATGTCGTCGGCGGTCACGTCAGCCGGGACGCCGGTCAGCTCGAGGTACCGGAAGACGCGGTAGCCCCAGTGCTCGATCGTCTGGTCGCCGTCCTTCTCGGTCCAGACGTCGTGGTTGTTCGCGCCCGCGCGTGTCTGGAACTTGACGGTGCCGTCGGTGTTCAGCTCCTCGCCGAGCCGCACGTCGACCTGGTCGCCGGCCGTGCCGTCGGGGATGTGCAGCCTGATCCCGCCGATCCATGTGCGGCCGAAGTCGACGACCAGGTGGCCCGGCGCGATCTCGGTCACGGTTGCCGGCGCCTCGTCGTGCTCATGCGGGCTCTGCGTCGTCAACGGGACGAGCGAGGGGATCGCCGCTCTCTCCACGACCGGCTCCCAGCCGCTGTCGTCGAAGCCCTGCTGCTCGAAGCCGAAGGGGAAGACGCGCGCGTCGATGTTCTCGGTCGGCGCGTTGTAGAACGAGGTCCCGATCGAGCCGCTGCCGTTGTAGCTTCTGTAGCCGGCGAGGCCTCTCCAGGTCGCCGCGCCCGTGCCGAAAGCCTGTCTGCTCCCGTCGGTGTAGGTGACGTCGAGCTCGCCCATGAACTGCTGGCTCTTGTCGGTGTACGCCTGCGCGGCGAGCACGTTCTCCTTGCCCGGCTGCAGCAGGTCGGTGACGTCGTAGCCCGCGTACGCGGTCGTGCCCGATCTCGGCGCCGGCGACGGGCCCAGGCCGACCAGTCTTCCGTTGATGTACGCGCGGTACACGAACTGCTCAGTGTTGTCGCGCGACGAGGCGGTCGCGTAGAAGGTCGCCGAGGCGATCGGCTTGTCCTCGATCGCGGCGTCGCCGCGCATGAACGCCCAGTTCGGGCTGCCACCGCTGACACAGACGCCGGAGTGACCGACCAGCAGCACTCCCCCGCCGACCGTGCCGCAGGAGAAGTCGGCGGTCATGTCCGTGAAGTCGTTGCTGTAGAGCGCGGTGCCACCCGCCGCGGTGACGGTGACGTCGTCCCATCTGGCGCTCTCGGAGCGGCCGTTGCGGAAGCCGATCGTGCCGTTCAGCGAGGTGCCGGCGATCGTCCGCTGGTCGACCTCTTGGTCGTCGACGAAGGTCGTGTAGGTCGTGCCGGCGGCGACGACTCTGACGCTGTGGTCCTGGCCGTCGCCGAGATTGATCCCGGCCGGCATCGTGATCGCGCTGCCGTTCGGCGTGTAGGTGCCGCCGTGGACGACATGCGGCACGATTGTGTTATCGGCGCGGAACTGCCACATCAGGCCGTTCGTCGCGTCGGCCATCCGGAACTGGAGACCGCCGGCAACTTCGTTGATGTTGACTTTTGCGCTGACGGCGTAGTCGGCCCAGCTGGTGGCTGAGCCGGCGGTGTTCACCCACACCGGGGTCGCGTTCCAGCTGCCGAGCGCCGTGCCGAACTGCCCCGGCTGCGACCAGTCGCTGACCGTGCCAGCGTCGCCGTCAGCGGCGCCCCGTCTGACGGTCCAGGTACGGACCGACCACGCGTAGCGCGTGCCTGGGTCGAGTGCCGGACCGGCGTAGGAGACGCCCGTCGAGTCGGCGGACTCGACGCGACCGGAGTCCCACAGCGGCGTGCCGCCGTCGGCGAGGTCGCCCGCGCCCGTCGCGACACGGATCTCGTACGCCCGTTGGACGCTGTTGTCGGCGTCGGCGCGGACGTGCCAGGCGAGCTTCGGCGCCGTCAGGTCGGCGACTGTCATCGGGCTGGGCTGAAGCTCGACGTTGAGCGCTGTCGGCGCTGGGCCGGCGCCGCCATCGTCACCAGACGCGGCGACTGGCAGCGCGACCAACGCTGCGGCTGTGGCTGCCACAGCAGCGCCGCGCAGCAAGCGGGAAACGACCAATGCTCTTCCTCTCCTCTCGGCCGGACCGCGCGTCGCACCGCCACAATGGCCGGGAGCGCGGACCCGCCACCAAAACAGGCCGAGAGCTTACGGTTGAATCTGAGCGAAATCTACCTATGAGCATCAATTTCTCCCACAAGCGGACTTGATAGATAGTTCGTGACGGATCGTCGTACGCACCCGTCGAACGTGCGTCCGAGCCCGGCGTAACCTCGGCGAAACATTCCCGACACCGAGCTGAAACGCGGGTTTGGGACCGTTCGCGGGGATGCTGAGCAGCGTCCAGACACGGCCGAGGGAACAGCGCGCGATGCGCCAGCGCGACGCTGTCCGGCGGCTGCGCGACGTGCTCCGCTCGAACATCGTCCACGGCGGTTACGGCGACGGCAAGCTGCCGAGCGAGAACGAGCTGATGCACGACCATCGCGCCTCGCGCGCCGTCGTGCGCGATGCGCTCGCGCAACTGCGGCAGGAGGGGCTCGTCGAGCGCGTCCAGGGGCTCGGCACCTACACGATGCATCACACGGTCGTGACGCGGATGGTCGAGACGCACGGGATCGAGCGACCGTCGCGCGAGCGCGGTGTGTGGGCCGACGGGGCACAGCGGCCGAACGTGCTCGACCGCTCGATCGTCGCAACGCCCGACGCTGTCGCATCGCGGTTCGGGCTCGGCGAGGACGACGGAGACGCCGTGCCCACGAGCGAACGGGCCAGCGGCACCGGCGAGCGCGGCGCGACCGTCGCCGACGCGCGCTGCCTGCGTGTCGAGTACGTCGCAACGGTCGCCGGCGAGGCGGTCGGGATCGCGACGAACTACCTGCGCTTCCCGGAGGCCGAGCGGGTCGCGGAGATCCCGTTTGAGAGCGACTTCTACGCGCTGCTCGACGGGGGCGGCTTGCGCGTCGGCGCCTCCGAGTTCTTGATCGGCTGCGCAAACGCCGACGAGCTGACCGCCGACCTGCTTGGCGTCAGGGTCGGCGACGCACTAGTGACGATGGAGCAGGTGATTTTCGACGAGGGCGGGCGGCCGTACGACGTCGCCTTCGTCGCGACGCGCGCCGACCGCTTCATGCTGCTGTCGCGCGCTGAGCGGCCGGGGCTCGCGGCGCGTGCCGCCCAACGACCGCGCGAGCAGGCCGCAGGCTAGGGTTTCGTTAACGTGCCCGACCGCCCAGCCGACCTCGACACCAGCTACGTCCTGCGCACCGTCACCGAGCGTGGCGTGCGCTTCGTCAGGCTCTGGTTCGTCGACGTGCTGGGCACGTTGAAGTCGTTCTCGCTGCCGACGAGCGAGCTCGAGCAGGCACTCGAGGAGGGCGTGTCGATCGACGGCTCCTCGCTGGAGGGCAGCGTGCGGCTGCGCGAGCGCGACGTGATCGCGGTCCCCGACCCGCGAACCTTTCAGCTGCTGCCGTGGCGACGCCAGGCGCCGGTCGCGCGGATGTTCTGCGACATGCGGCTGCCGGAGGGGACGCCGTTCGCGGGCGACAGCCGCCAGGCGCTGCGAAACGTGCTCGCGCAGGCGTCCGCGCTCGGCTACACGCTGCAGGTCGGAACCGAGCTTGAGTTCTTCCTCTTCGCCCCGTTGAGCGACGACGGCGCGCTGCCGGTGCCGCTCGACCGCGGCGCCTACTTCGACCTCACCCCGCGCGACGAGGGCAGCGACTTCCGCCGCGAGACGATCGAGCACCTCGAGCAGATGGGGATCCCGGTGACCGCCTCCCACCACGAGGTCGGCCCCTCCCAGCACGAGATCCAGCTGCAGTACACCGACGCGCTGTCGATGGCCGACGCGGTCTCGACGTTCAAGCTTGCGGTCAAGGAGGTCGCCCACGAGCAGGGCGCCTACGCGAGTTTCATGCCGAAGCCGCTGGAGGACCAGTCGGGCTCGGGGATGCACGTCCACCTGTCCCTGTTCGAGGGCGAGCGCAACCTCTTCCACGCGCCGGGCGATGAGCCGCTGTCGGAGGCCGGGCGGCGTTTCCTCGCCGGCGTGCTGACGCATGCGCGAGAGATCACTGCCGTCACAAACCCGTGGGTCAACAGCTACAAGCGGCTCGGCGGCGGCTTCGAGGCGCCCGAGCACGTCAGCTGGACGCGGCACGGCCGTTCGGCGCTCGTGCGCGTGCCGAGCGCGCGGCCCAACCGCCAGAGCGCCGCACGGATCGAGGTCCGCTCCCCCGACACAGGATCGAACCCCTACCTCGCGTTCGCGCTGCTGCTGGCTGCCGGCCTGCGCGGGATCGAGCGCGGCTACGAGCTCGGCCCGGAGGTCGAGGACGAGGCGCCGGCCGACGCGCCGCTGCTGCCCGCCGACCTGCGCGAGGCGACCGCCGCGTTCGAGGCCTCCGAGCTGGCACGCGAGGCGCTCGGCGAGCGGCTGTGCGAATGGGTCGCCGCGAACCAGCGACGCGAGTGGCGCGACTACCAGCGCACCGTGACCGAGTTCGAACGGCGCCGCTACCTCCCGATCCTGTGAGCCCGGGCAGACGGCGGTCGGTGCGGTGAGAGACGCCTGGCTCTACCCGTACGTCCCCGCGCTCGCCGCGACGCTCGCCGACGACCTCGCCGAGCTGGGCTACAGCGCGCGAGCACGCCCGCTCGAGGGAGAGCCGCTGGCAGGCTTGGCCGGTGAAGGGCCCGCAGACGCGGACAGAGCTGGCGGCGGCGTGGCGAGCCCCGGAGCCAACGGATCGGGCTCGCGCGGCAACAGCGGCTGGCGCCCACCCGCGCTGGTGCTCGTCACGCTCGACGCCAGGGCGATCGCGGTAGCCAACGAGCGGTGCGCAAGACTGCGCGCGGTCGAGGAGCTGGCGGAAGTTCCGCTGCTTCTCGCGAGCGACGAGAACGCGCTGCGCGCCGGCAACACGCTGCCCGACGGCGACGAGCTGCTCGTCGCGCCGTGGTCGGTCGACGAGCTGCGCGCGCGGGTCGAGCGTGCCAACCAGCGGCTCGGCCTCGCCGACGAGGGCGACGTCGTGCGGCTCGGGACGCTCGAGCTGAACCTCGCGACCTACCAGGTAACGATCGACGCGCGGCCGGTCGACTTCACCTACATGGAGTACGAGCTGCTGCGCTTCCTCATCACCCACCCGAACCGCGTCTTCTCGCGCGAGGCGCTGCTCAACCGCGTCTGGGGCTATGACTTCTACGGTGGGACGCGCACGGTCGACGTCCACGTCCGCCGCGTCCGCGCGAAGCTCGGCAACGAGCACGCCACGCACCTGCTGACGGTCCGCTCCGTCGGCTATCGCTTCGAGCGCTGAGCGCGTCAACGCATGCGTTGCCAGCGCACGTCCCACGACGTGCGCGCGCCCGCGCCGGCTCAGGCGGCGCACCGCTCCGCGTGGCCCTCCCCCAGCCGGCGGATCGCGCTGCGAACACCTGTGGCAGCGGCGCCCAAAGCGGCGTAACCATGGCGTAACCGGGCGGATCGGGTCCCGAAACGAAGGGGCCGCAAAGTGCCGGGCATGACCTCGTTCCTGACCAGGCGACTGCTCCTCGCGGTGCCGATCTTGCTCGGCGTCTCGGTCGTCGTCTTCATCACGATCAAGCTGATCCCGGGCGACCCCGTGGCGTCGCTGCTGGGCCCGAACGCGACGCCCGCGGCGCGCGCCGACCTCGTCTCGCGGCTCGGCCTCAACCGGGCGGTCCCGGTGCAGTATGCGCACTGGCTGTGGTCGTCGGTGCAGGGCGACCTCGGCACGTCGATCTCGCTGCAGCAGCCGGTCGCAAGCTTGGTGCTGAAGGCGTTCGGCAACACGCTGCTGCTCGTCGCCGCCGCGCTGATCCTTGCCGTCGCCGGCGGCGTCGTGCTCGGCACGGTCGTCGCGCTGAAGCCGCGCAGCCTCGTCGGGCGGATCGTCGGCGGCTTCTCGATCGGCTCGATCTCGGTGCCGCAGTACACCGTCGCGCTGCTGCTCCTGCTGTTCGCCGTCGAGACCGGCGCGCTGCCGACCGGCGGCATGCACGACACCGGCGTGACCGGCTTCGGCGACCTGCTGCAGCACCTGCTGCTGCCGGCGATCGCCGCGGCGGTCACGCCGATGGGGATCGTCGCGCGGATGTTCGCCGTCTCGCTCGCCGACGTGCTCGGCCAGGAGTTCGTCGCCAGCATGCGAGCACGCGGGCTGACGCGGGCGGCGATCGTCCGCCATGCGATGCACAACGCCCTGCCGTCGCTGCTGACGATCACCGGCCTGCAGGTCGGCTACCTGCTCGGCGGCGTCCTCTTCGTCGAGGTGATCTTCAGCTGGCCGGGGCTGGGCCAGCTCGTCTTCCAGGCGATCTCCTCGCGCGACATGCCGCTGATCCAGGCCGGTGTGCTGCTCAGCGCCGTCGTCCTCGTACTCGTCAACGTCGTCGTTGACACCGCACACGCGCTCGTCGACCCGCGCGTGCGCAACTGACCCTTCCACCCGACTCCCCGAACCGGAGGAACAGGACCCATGTCAGCGACCACCGTCGACCTCGCCCATGCCGGCGCGGCGACACGGCGGCCCAGCTACCTGACCCGCCTGCGAGCGCGACCGCCCGGCGTGCTCGTCGGCGGCGGGATCGTGCTGCTGCTCGTGTTGATCGCGCTGCTCGCCCCCGTGCTGGCGCCGTACTCGGCGACCGACGGCGCGATCTCCCAGCGCCTCTGGAACGTCGGCACGATCGGCCATTCGCTCGGCACCGACGGGCAGGGCCGCGACATCCTCAGCCGCCTGATCTGGGGCGCGCGCCCGACGCTCGTCGCGGGCGTCGTGCCAGTCGCGATCGCCGGGATCCTCGGCACCCTGCTGGGGATCGTCGCCGGCCTCGGCCGCACGGGCGTGCGCAGCGGCATCATGCGCACGCTCGACGTGCTCTACGCGTTCCCGGCGATCCTGCTGGCGATCGCGATCGGGGCGGCGCTCGGCCCAGGCGTCAACAACGCGATCATCTCGCTCTCGATCGTGCTGATCGCGCCGATCGCCCGGGTCGCCGAGAGCGAGGTGCTGCGGCTGCGGGCGGCCGACTTCATGGAGGCGGCGCGCGCCAGCGGCGCGAGCTGGCCGACGATCGCGCTGCGCCAGGTCGTGCCGAACATCGCCCCTGCGCTGCTCGTCTACTGCACCTCGCTCGTCGGGCTGGCGATCGTCTACGCCGCCGGCCTCTCGTTCCTCGGCCTCGGCGTCGTCCCGCCGCACCCGGACTGGGGCGGGATGCTCAACGACCTGCGCGCCAACCTCTACGACCGGCCGCTCCTGGCACTCGTCCCAGCGTTCGCGATCTTCATCGCCTCGATCGCCTTCAACGTCCTCGGTGACGGCCTCAAGCAGCTGTTCGACGTCCACGAAGGCTCGGCGGCGTAAATGCCCGGTCGCGACACGATCCGCCGCACGCGCGCCGAGGACATCACGCTGCGCGCCGACGACACGCGGCAGGTGCTGACGGTCGAGGGGCTGGAGGTCACGTTCAAGCGCCGACAAGGCGAGATCAAGGCCGTCCGCGGCGTCGACTTCAGCCTCACAGCCGGCCGCACGCTCGTGCTGCTCGGCGAGTCGGGCTGCGGCAAGTCGGTCACTGCGCGGGCGATCCTGCGCCTCTACGGCCGCTCGGCCCGCCTCGGCGGCAGCGTGCGGCTCGGCGAGACCGAGCTGACGACGCTCGACGACACGACGATGAGCCAGCTGCGCGGCGCCACGATCGGGATGGTGCCGCAGGACCCGTCGGGCTCGCTGGACCCGCTGCGCGCCGTCGGCGCGCAGATCGTCGAGGTGCTCCGTCGCCACGACGTCGAGCCCGACGGCCCGAAGGCGCGCGTGATCGCCGCAGGGCTGCTCGAGCGCGTCGGCATCCACGACTCCCAGCGGGTGCTGAGATCGTTCCCGTTCGAGCTGTCGGGCGGCATGCGCCAGCGGATCGCGATCGCGATCGCGATCGCCTGCCGGCCGCGCGTGCTGATCGCAGACGAGCCGACGACGGCGCTCGACGTGACCGTCCAGGCGCAGGTGCTGAAGCTGTTCACCGAGCTGCAGCGGGATCTGAACATGGCGCTGCTGCTCGTCACCCACGACGTCGGCGTCACGCGCTTCGTCGGCGACGAGGTCGCGGTGATGTACGCCGGGCGCCTCGTCGAGACCGGGCCGGTCGGGCAGGTGCTCGACCGCCCCGGCCATCCCTACACCGCCGGGCTGCTCGACGCGATGCCACTGCCCGGAATCCCGCGCGGAGCGCTGCGCGCAATCCCAGGCCGCCCGCCCGGCTCCGACGAGCACGTCGCCGACGATGCCTGCGCGCTGGCGCCGCGCTGCGCCTTCGCGAACGCGGAGTGCTCGCACCACCGGCCGCCGCTGATCGAGGTCGCGCCCGGTCAGCTGGCGGCGTGCGACGTCGTCGGCGGCGTCGTCCCCCGCTCGACCCCGCTGGAGGCCGCGCATGCCTGACGCTGTGCGCACGCATGAACGGGCCGTCCCAGGGGCGGCTGCTCCCCCGTCGCCGCTGCTCGTCGCCGAGCATCTGATGAAGCGCTTCCCCAACGGCGTGCAGACGGTCGACAACGTCAGCCTTACGGTCGGCGCCGGCGAGACCGTCGGGATCGTCGGCGAGTCGGGCAGCGGCAAGTCAACGACGGCGAAGCTCGTGCTGCGGCTGCTCGACGCCGACGGCGGCACGCTGAGATTCGGCGACGACGACCTGCGCACCCTCCGCGGGAGACGGCTGCGCGGGCTGCGCAAGCGGCTGCAGCTCGTGCCGCAGAACCCGCAGACGTCGTTCAACCCGCGGCTGACGATCGGCGCCTCGATCCAGTTCAACCTGGCGGTCCACGGCAGCTCGAAGAAGGCGGCGCAGGCGCGCACGGTCGAGCTGATGGAGCGCGTCGGGGTCGCGTCCTCGCACGCGGCGAAGCACCCGCACGAGCTGTCTGGCGGCCAGCTCCAGCGCGCGGCGATCGCGCGGGCGCTGGCGACCGAGCCTGAGCTGGTGATCTGCGACGAGGCCGTCTCGGCGCTCGACAAGTCGGTTCAGGCTCAGGTGCTGAACCTGTTGTCGGAGCTGCAGAGAGAGACTGGCGTCGCCTACCTGTTCATCTCGCACGACCTCGCGGTCGTCGAGCACATCGCCGACCGCGTGATCGTGATGTACCTCGGGAGAGTCGTCGAGCAGGGGTCGGCGAAGGCGATCTGGAAGCAGCCTGAGCACGAGTACACACGCACGCTGCTGGAGGCGACGCCAGAGCGACTGCTGGCGGGAGCGGGACGAGGGAACGTCAACGCGCGCACGGAGACATGGAGATGAGCCGCGTCGGCCTCCCCCAGCTCGCCGCGCTCGCCGCGGGCGCGGTCGCGCTGGCTGGCGCCGGCGCCGGCTGCGGCACGGTCGGTAGATCGCCGGCCGGCAGCAGCGAGCCCGCGGCCGCCGTCGCGAACAGAGGCAGAGCCGGCGGCAGCGGCGGCACGCTCGTGATCGGCATGACCGCGGCGAACATCCCGGCGCTCGACACCGAGCTGTCCGGCGGCCAGGGCTATGAGGGCATCCGCTTCGTCGGCAACCAGCTGTACGACGCTCTGACCCGCCACGACCTGAAGCAGTCGGGCGCGATCCCGAGACTCGAGCCGGGCCTCGCGACCTCGTGGAGAGCGAGCCCGGACGCGACGAGATGGACGTTCACGCTGCGCGACGGCGTCAGATTCACCGACGGCACGCCGTGGAACGCCGACGCCGCGATCTTCAACCTGACCCGCTTCACCGACCCGAGATCGCCGTACACGACGGCGGCGCTCGTCGGACAGGCGGCGACCTACCTGTCGAGCGTCAGAAGCTTCAAGAAAATCGACGACAGAACGATCGAGATCGACACGAGAGGACCCAACTCGCACCTCCCGGAGGACCTCGCGACCGTCTTCTTCGGCAGCCCGACGGCGATCAAGCAGGACCCGAGCGGGTTCAACAACGCTCCTGTCGGCACCGGCCCGTTCGAGTTCGCGTCCGAGTCGACCGGCCAGGAGCTGACGATGAGAAGAAACCGCGACTACTGGGGCGGCGCGGCGAAGCTCGACGAGCTCGTGCTGAAGCCGATCCCGGACGCGACCGCGCGCATCGCGGCGCTTCGGTCGAGCTCGGTCAACTGGATCGAGTACCCGACGCCGGACGACATCGCCGGGCTGCAGAAGGGCGGCTTCCAGGTGCTTACCAACTCCTACGACCACGTCTGGCCATGGGTGTTGAACACCGCGTCCGGGCCGATGAAGGACGTGCGCGTCCGTCAGGCGATCAATTATGCGATCGACCGCAGAGCGATGGCGAGCAGCCTGCTGTACGACACTGCCGAGCCGGCCTACCAGGTCGCCCCGCGCGCGAACTCGGCCTACAGCGCCGCCAACGACGTCTACAGAGACGACCCGGCGAAGGCGAGACAGCTGCTCGCCGCGGCCGGGTACCCGAACGGCTTCTCGCTCACCGTCGAGTACCCGACGTCGGGCTCGGGGAACATGATCCCCGCACCGATGAACGAGGACCTTCAGCAGGACCTCGCCAGCGTCGGAGTGAGGGTGAGACTGATGCCGATCGAGTGGGCCGCGATGCTCACCCAGTACGTCACCGGCAGAATGCCCGCCGGCGTCGATGCGATCAACATATCGCTGTCGTTCATGCAGGAGTCGTTCTGGGCGCAGTCGTTCATGTCGGCTTCACCGTTGAACGTCGGCAGATACAGAGACCCGAAGGTCGACGCGCTGCTCGCGAAGGCGCAGACGGTCGTCGACCCAGCCGCGCGCGGCAAGGTCTACGGCCAGGCCGCGAGATACATCAGCCGCGACGCGCCATGGCTGTTCGTCGTCAACGACCGCAACCCGCGGGCGCTCGCCCCCAACGTCCACGGCTTCGTCGAGCCGAAGTCGTGGTTCGTCGACCTCACCGACACCTGGGTCGGCAACTGAGCAACCGAGTTGCACGGCAACCGAGAGGAGCACACGATGACCCCACCGATCCCGCGCGAGGACACCGCGCTGTTGATGATCGACGTGCAGAACGCCTTCCTGCACCCGAAGGGCATGTCGGCCCGGCTCGCCGGCGGCACGCTGCCTGCGCCGGAGATCATCGACGAGCCGATGCCGGCAGACGACGACCACCGCGTGCCGAAAAACCGCTACGACGCCTTAATGTTCGGCCACCTCGTCACGTCTGACGACGTCGTCGCGGCGTACGCGTCGGTCGGAGCGGCCGCATGAGCGCCCAGCCGATCACGCTCACCGACGCGGCTGCCGCGCTGCGCGCCGGAGAGACGACCTCCGTCGCGCTGACGAGCGCCGCGATCGAGAAGGCGAATGCGCTCGACGCGCAGCTCGGCGCGTACGTGACGCGCTTCGACGAGCACGCGGTCGAGCGCGCGGCCGCGGCCGACGCGGAGCTCGCGGCCGGTGTCGACCGCGGCCCGCTGCACGGGATCCCGATCGGCGTGAAGGACATCCTCGCGATGGCCGAGGGGCCGACCACGGCGCAGTCGCTGATCCTCGACCGCGCCTGGGCCGAGGGCAAGGACGCCGTCGTCGTCGAGCGGCTGAAGGCGGCCGGCGCCGTCATCACCGGCAAGCTCACGACGATGGAGTTCGCGATCGGGATGCCGGACTTCGACAAGCCGTTCCCGATCCCGCGCAACCCGTGGGACACCGAGACATGGCCCGGCGGCTCGTCGTCGGGGACCGGCGCCGCGGTCGCGGCCGGCCTCGTCTTCGCCGGCATCGGCACCGACACCGGCGGCTCGATCCGGATCCCGGCGGCGTATTGCGGGACCTCGGGCCTGATGCCGACGTTCGGCCGGGTGCCCAACGCCGGCTGCGCCCCGCTCGGCTACTCGCTCGACCACATCGGCCCGCTCGCCCGCTCCGCCCGCGACTGCGGCGCCTTCCTCGCCGCGATCGCCGGGCCGGACGCTCGCGACCTCTACACCGCTGACGAGCCTGTGCCGGACTTCCTTGCGGGGATCGGCGCCGACGGCTCGCTGGCCGGGCTGCGGATCGGCGTCGACCGCGGTCTCTTCAACGAGCTCGCCGACCCGGCGGCCGCGCCCGCGCTCGACGCGGCGATGGAGGTGCTGGCGCAGGCCGGCGCCGACGTCGTCGAGATCACGCTGCCGCTCTATGGCGAGACGGTCACCGCGCAGATGGTCACGATGCTGTCCGAGGCGCTCGCCTACCACCGCACCGACCTCAGCTCGCGCTGGGAGGAGTACTTCGCTGCGACGCGCAGGTTCGTCGGAGGCGGCGCGGTCTTCTCCGGCGCCGACTACGTCCAGGCGCAGCGCGTCCGGCGCGTCGCGCAGCGGGCGCTCGCGGAGCTGTTCCAGACGGTCGACCTCGTCGCGACGCCCACCGCGACGACGCCCGCGCCGCACTACGACGGCCTCGCCGAACGCGGCGTCGGCGCGCTGATGGGGACGATCCAGACAGCCTACTGGGACGCTACCGGTCACCCGGCGCTTGTGATGCCCCACGGCGTCACCGAGGCGGGCATGCCGCTGTCGCTGCAGCTCGTCGCGCCGCCGTTCGAGGAGGCGCTGCTCGTGCGCGCCGGCGACGCCTACCAGCAGCTGACCGACTGGCACCTGCGCGTGCCGCCGCTCGCCGCGGCGGTGCCGGTCTGATGCGCGCGGCACCCGCCGCACGGCAGGCGCTGTGGCGGGTGCCGGTCTGATGCGCGCGGCACCCGCCGCACGGCATGCGCTGTGGCGCTGGCCGTTGCCTGCCCCATCCAACGCTGCCGTTGACGTCCATTGAAAGGAGACCGCTGTGTCCGCTAACGAGACCCCGCCGACCACGCCCGACACCGGCGCGCTGCTCGACGCAATGATGACCGCCGCTGGACTCGCGCCGAGCGAGAGCGAGCGCGCCGCGCTGATCACGATGTACGAGCAGTTCCGCCCCGGCGTCGAGGCGCTGTACGCCCTGCCCGAGGCGCGTTACGAGTCGCCCGCGCTCGTCTTCCAGGCAGCGCCGCCGCTCGCCGTCTGGGGCGCGTGATGGCGGCGCCTGAGACAACACAGACGTTGACGTTGACAAGCGCTGCCGCCGCGCTGCGCGCTGGGGAGACGACGTCGGTCGCGCTGACGACCGCGGCGATCGAGCAGGCGGAAGCGCTCGACGAGGCGCTCGGCGTCTATCTCGCGCGCTTCGACGACTACGCGCTGGAGCGAGCCGCGACCGCCGACGCAGAGCTCGCCGCCGGCAGAGACCGCGGCCCGCTGCACGGCATCCCGATCGGCGTGAAGGACATCCTCGCGATGGCTGAGGGCCCCACGACGGCGCAGTCGCTCGTGCTCGACCCGACCTGGGGTGAGGGCAAGGACGCGATCGTCGTCGAGCGTCTGAAGGCCGCCGGCGCCGTGATCACCGGCAAGCTCACGACGATGGAGTTCGCCTGCGCGGTCCCGGACCCCGAGAAGCCGTTCCCGCTGCCGCGCAACCCATGGGACACCGACACGTGGCCCGGCGGCTCCTCGTCAGGCAGCGGCGCCGGCGTCGCGGCGGGGATGTTCCTTGCGGCGGTCGGCACCGACACCGGCGGCTCGATCCGCATCCCGGCGATTTTCTGCGGCGTGTCGGGGCTGATGCCGACGTTCGGCCGCGTGCCCAACGCCGGATGCGCGCCACTGGGCTACTCGCTCGACCACATCGGCCCGCTTGCCCGCTCCGCCCGCGACTGCGGCGCCTTCCTCGCCGCGATCGCCGGCGCCGACCCGCGCGACCCATACGCGGTCGAGCGACCGGTCCCCGGCGGGCTGACGGAGCTGCCTGCTGTCGAGGGTGACGCGCCGCTCGCTGGTGTGCGCGTCGGCGTCACGCGACAGATGATGGCCGACGGCGACGACCCAGCGGTCGCGCCCACGTTCGACGCGGCCGTTGACGCGCTGCGGGGCCTCGGCGCCGAAGTGTTCGAGGTCGTGATCCCGCACTACGACCTGACGATCACCGCGATGATGGTCACGTGCATGTCGGAGGCGCTCGCCTACCACATGCCCGACCTGCGCTCGCGTCCCGGCGACTTCTTCCGGGCGCTGCGCGAGATGCAGCCGCTCGGCGCCGCCTTCTCCGGCGCCGACTACGTCCAGGCGCAGCGCGTGCGGCGCGTCTCGCAGCGTGCGCTGGCGGAGGTCTTCGCCGGCGTCGACCTGATCGCGACGCCGGCCGCGTCCGTCGTGTCGCCGACGTACGAGCAGGTGCTCGACGGCGCCTCGCTGTCGGTTCTCGACGGCGTCCACACGGCGTACTGGGACGCCGTCGGCAATCCCGCGCTCGTCGTCCCGATGGGCTTCAACGACGGCGGCCTGCCGCTGTCGCTGCAGCTCGCAGCACGGCCGTTCGAGGAAGACCTGCTGGTGCGCGCCGGCGACGCCTTCCAGCACGCGACCGACTGGCACCTGCGCGTCCCGCCGCTGGCGGCAGAGGCGGCGGTCGCCGCGTAGGCGACCGCTTCGGGAAGGCGCAGCGGCGGGCGGCGCGGCGCCGCTCGCCGCTTCGCCGGTGCGGGCCGTCCAGTGAATCCAGCCGCATCCCGGCCAGTCGGCGCCGAACGTGCAACTAGTTGCAGATCGGCCCGCCGATCAACGGCGATCCCACCCCGCTCCAGAAACGAAGAAACCCCCGCGCTAGCGGAGGCTTCATGAGGGGTGAGTGATGGGACTCGAACCCACGACCGCCTGGACCACAAGCAGCAGCGCTCGTGGTGGGGCGGAGGTGGTGGTTTGCAGGGCTTTTCGCCGGTTGGTGCTGCTTGCGGCGCGGCGCGCGAGTGGCTTGGATTGCTGCCGATTCGACGGGATTCGGGCACTCAACGGGCATGAGTGCCCGAACCACGGCGCGCGCGACCGTGGGTGGCCGTTTGGGCCGAACGCCATCTGCGGCTGAAGCGCGGTCAGATGTCCGTGGGCCGAACGGCGATCCCGAGCCGCGCGACGCCACGCAGAAGCCGCTCATCGATCGTCACCAGCTTGCAGCCCAGCAGCCGGGCGAGCTCGACGTAGTGGGCGTCATAGACCTTCGCCCACCCGAGATCGTCAGCCACCCGCCAGGCTTCGCGCGTCAACTCGTCAGGCGCCAGCAGCTCGATCGGATTGTCCAGCAGCCGCCCGAGCAGCGCCCGCCCGCGCTCCCGATTGATCTCCTTGCGCCAGACCATCTCGTGCAGCACCGACGCTGCTTCCGCACGCATCAGGTGTGGCGTGACAAGACGCTGCGCGCCGAACCGCGCCAGCCCGACCGGACTGTGACTGGCCGCCACGGCGACCGACGTGTCAACGACCAGCACCGCTCAGTGCCCAGAACGCGACCGGTGCAACGCCGCAACCCAGTTCGGCGCTGGCGACCCATCGTCACCGACCCGCCACTCCCCGGGCAGCGCGGCCATCGGGTAGATCTCGTCCTCGATCGCTCGCACATCACGATCATCGATCACTTGCCGCCCACCCCGACGCTGGGCGGGCAGCCGCCCCTCACGGATCCAGCGACGAACCGTCTCCGGACTACGCCCAACCCGCGAAGCTGTCTCTGCGACCGTTAGCACGCAACGGATCGTACGCCCCGCAGCGGCGTGAGAAGCACGGAATGCGAGAGGTGCCCATAGGCTGCGCATTCGCCGCCCAGCAGCACGCAGCGGCTACAGAGCTATGGCACCGGTTCAGCGGTGTCGGATAGGTTGCCGAGGATGACTCAGACGAGGCGAGACCTCCAAAGAGCTGCTTGGCGGATCGCACATCGGTTGGACCGTTCTGGGGGTGAACCGTGGGTTCCCGCCCGATACCCCAGTCTCTTGGAAGAAGTCGATGAGGTACTCGATGGTCTTCCCAAACGTCTTCAGCCCCACCTCAGAGATCTCTTCGCCGTCCGAGCAACAGCGCACGGCGCGCTTCAACGAATCTGCGAGAGCGAGGATCGTTACATCGCCGCCGGCCACTTCTTGGAGCGTTCGCGTTACCGCCGGGAGAACGACTTGCTCTTCGACGGCCCTTCGTTGTACTCGCGCCGTTGGGGGAACGTGGGCGTCGCATGGTCGCTCGAAGCGCACGAGCGCCGCTTCGCCGAGGAGTGCTTCGAGGATTACGAAGCTCTTGTCGACGCCCGCGACGGTTTGCGTGTGGGCTTCTTGGATCTGCATGAGAATCCGCCCACCCTCGACTTCTCCCCCGAAGCGGTCCTTGAGTGCGCCGACGATGACCTCCTCTCGAGAGTTCCGGTCCGAGACCTCTTCGCGGCGAGAGGAGAAGCGGACGAACGACGCCTCGCTCGGTACCTCAAGGGATTCGATACCGAGCGCAAAGCTCGGAACCGCCTTGCCGAGCTGCAGACCCTGCTCATGCAGGCTGGTGTAAAGGCTCCTGCACAGAAGGCATGCCCTGGTTTCGATGTTGCTCTCGAACTGATCGCGGCACAGGAAGTCAGCGAGCTGTTCTCGTACTCGACAGATGAACCAGACCGAGCGGAACGTCGCCACACCAAGCGAGCATACGCAGAGCTTCTCCGCGCTGGACTGCACGAGTATCGACCCATCAATCCAACGCGACATGCCTGTCAGCTCATGGACTGGAATCGCGAGAGATTGCCGGTGCTCGCGGCGTGGCTGCTTGAGGACGTCGAGGAACGCTCAACCCGTCCATGGACCCGCAGCGAGGCGTTCGAAGCAGTACTCGAGGTCCTCCGGGATGCTCCTGGCCGAGGGGCACGGCACGAGCTGCGACAGTGGCTCGCCGCGCAACTGATCACGGACCTCGCGCAGCCAGCAGTATGCGCCCTGCGAATCCTGCCCGACGCGCATCGTGCTGAGACACTCCCCGTAACGGGCGGCGTCGTGCATCTCTGGCAACCTGAGGAATCAGAGAACATGGCCACCGTGTGCGGTGAGGAGCCTGATGACGAGATCTACGACGCCATCGACCGTTGGGCACGCCTCCTCGGAGGAGAAGGCGACTACTCAGTCTGCCCGACGTGCCGAAGATCGCGTTGGCCGCACGCGCTGCAGCGCCTGTCCCCAACCCCACGCCTCGATCGTCCAGCCCACGAGGCCCTCGCGATTATCGTGGACGCAGCGCTCGATCGAGCCGTGTTGAACGGCTACTGGACCGATCCGATCCGAGACGCAATAATCGACGCCCTTGCCAACCCGGTGTTGGACCGAATCCAGCAACAGCTGGTAGCCCAGGGCACATCAGTCGATGATCTGGCACTCCAGGCACTTGACGAGTTGCCTGGCTCCTATCTCAACCATCTCCGGCGCCTTGCAGAATCAGGGTTCGACGTCAGGCCTCCCGTGCGTGACGAGACCGAGGCGTGGACCGTCCTTAAGATGTCGCACACACAACAGAGCGACATGGCCTTCTGGTATCGAGCGATCTGCCGCCGCGCTGGCGCGAACCCGGTCGGCGTGCCATCTCGAGCGGTTCGACGAGACCTCGTTGCTGACCTGCCACATCGACGCGGCAACGCGATCGCGGTTCGGTCAGAGCCCGATCGGTAGCAGCACGACGAGGGACGCGCGGAACGCTGGACCAACCGCCTCGGTTCGCACCATGCTGCGGATAGGCGTCTGAGCCGCTGTCGGCGCGCCAACCCCTTGGATATGGATCTCAACTCACGGAAGGATCACTTCAGCCGCGCCGTAGTTCGAGCCATCGCGGCGACTGCCGGCGTAAAGGCGACGGTCCCCGAGCAGGACGAGGACAGTGAGGACGTGACGTTCACCGCGCCCGATACCGATCGGCTGGCAGGAAGCTGGACGCACAGCTCAAGTGCTCGCAGAACATCGCGCCGGCCAATGGCGAGTTTTCCTTTCCGCTGCCGATCAAGAACTACGACGATCTCCGCTGGCCCGCGGACGAGCCGTACGTTCCGCGGATTCTCATCGTCGTCCACGTGCCAGCCGATCCGGCGGAATGGGTCGTGAGCGAACCGGAGAAGATCACCCTCAGGCCGTCAGACACCTCCGCCAACTCGGGCCGTTCGAGGACGAGTTGGTCGAGGGGTTCGTGAGTCGCCTGAATCGTGGCAACGACGACGAGATCGGCACGATTGTTATCGAAGGCGAAGCGCGCGGTGCTGCGCGGAACGTACATGTTGAGCTGCCGGACGACCAGTACGACGTCGCGGTCGCGGCACATCGTGACCGTCAACCCGTTCGTCTGAGAGGCACTCTCTACAAGCGGGGACGCTCCTGGGTGCTGAGCGACCCTGGACAGCTTGCGTTTGAGGATTATCCACCTTGGCCGCGGCCCCATTGAGCCAGGTAGCTTGTTCTCGGGCTACGACGACTCGATGTGACGCCTTCTGTCTTACGGCAGGGACGACGCCTCAGGTGCTTCGGCTCACGCAGCGCGGCCGTGCCTGACAATCGTATGGAGGCTTCGGCGCTCCGCCTCGCTATGCCGCATGACATGCGTATAGGCGCGGAGGGTGAAGTGGGGGTCGGTGTGGCCGAGTTGGTGCATGACTGTCGCGGGGTCGGTGCTGCAGGCGACGAGGATCGAGGCGTAGGTGTGGCGGAGCTTGTGCGGCGTGAGGCCCGTCGGGAGCGGTGGGTGGCCGCATTCGGCGAGGAGGCGGTCGGCGATGGGGATGGTGGGTTGGAGGACGCGGTTGCGGAGGTTGTCCTTGTCGCGCTGGGTGCCGGATTCGGTTGGGAAGACGAGGTCGTCGGAGTCGGTGGCGGGGCTGCGGTCGCGGTGGGCCGCCTGGACGGCTCTCAGGATCGGGAGGAGGTCGATGGTGCGGCGGCCGGCGTCCGTCTTGGAGCGAGTGACGTGGAGGCGGGCGCCTGTAAGGTCGATGTCGCGCCAGCGGAGCTGGCACAGCTCGTGGGCGCTCAGGCCGGCGAACAGCAGCGTGCTGATGATCGTGTGGCGGTCGCGCATGCGACGGCACGGGTCGGCGTCCAAGATGGCGGCGGCGTCCAGCAGCGCCTGGATCGGTTCTGCGGCGTCCAGATGGACCGGGCGGGGCTTTGGGGCCTTCAGGCGCCGGCGGCGGCCTGTGGCGGGGTTGTCGGCGATGTGGCCGTACTCTCGCGCCAAGGCCAGCACGGCTTGCAGCACGTCGATCGTCTTGTTGACTGTCGCCGGGGAGAGCGGGCGCAGGAGCGGGCCGCTGTCGCCCGTGCCTGAGCGGTTCGGGCGACCGGCCTCGATTGCTTGGCGGCGGTGGTCGGAGTCGGCGACCTTAACGCGGCGGTAGGCGTCGACCGCCGCGATGTCGATCGCCGTCAGCGGGGTGTGGGCGAAGTGCGGGAGCAGGCGGTGGATCAGCGCCCAGCGCTCGCACTCGACCGTGCGCGGGGCGACCATCGCCCTCGCGGCGGGCGAGCCAGTCGGTTGCGAACGCGTGGAAGGTCGGGACGGCTGCGCCGGTTGGACCCGTCTGGTGACCGTTGCCCGCGTCTGCACCGCGGCGCTCCAGCGGATCGGCGGCCAGCGCGGCTGTGGGGCCGTTCGCCTCGCGTGTCGCTCGGCCGCGCTCTGGCGGAATCCAGATGCCGCGGCGGACATCGGCCATGACGTTCAGCAACTCCTCTTCGGCTCTGGCGCGGTCCCAGCCCTCGCGCTCCAGGCCGAGCGTGACGTACTGGCATCTGTCGTTGGTGAGGAAGCGCAGCGCGCAGCCGCGGCCGGACTTCCACTGGCGCTCGACCACCTGGCCGTTGCGGTTGCGGCTCACGGCGACCGCCGCCCGGCCTGGGGTGAGGAGGCGGCGTCGCGGCCTACCGTCCGCAGGGTCGCCGCACCGGCCGGGGAGGTCGCGCCGAGCGGGGAGCGTCCGGCTGGCCGTGCCGTCGATGGAGTTACCTGTCTGAGAAGAGATGTCGCCGAGCGGGCGGTGCCCGAGATCACCGATGGTGTCGGCGAATCCGCCGGGTCGCGCCGAGAGCGAGCGCGAACTCGAAACGGCCGGATAGCGGCCGAGCGCGAACCGGGGCGCGAACAGCTGTGCGAAGCGGCGGACGAACCAGAGTGCGAACCGGCGAGCGACCGCTGCGCGAACCCCGCTGAAGTGTGGAGAGCAGCACAGCGATCACCTCCGTCCCCGTCGCAGGAACTGCTCGATCCGGTCGAGCCGGGCTCCGTGGTCGACGAGGACATCGGTGACGTGTTCGCGCACGATCCGGTCGTTCGTCTCGATGCCGATCACGTACGCGAACGTCGCGTCGCGGATCAATGCCGCCTTGGCGATGTCGAGGCGGCGGGCGTGGAGGGCGACCTTGGCCATGAGGTCGCGGTCGAGGCGGACGGTCGTGGTCAGCATCGGTCGGCCTCCCCTTCGTGCCAGCGCTGCTCGAACAGTGTGACCAGCTCCGACAGCGGGAGCTGCAAGCCCGTGGCGAGCTTGCGCAAGATGCGGAAGGTCGGGTTGATCTCGCCGCGCTCGATGGCGCCGACGTAGTTGCGGTGCAGCGCGCTCTCGCGGCCGAGCGCCTCCTGCGTCAAGGAACGGCGGGCGCGGACCTCGCGGACAGCTCGGCCGAGCGTGACGTACTCAGGACCGAGGGCGGACGGGCTGGCTGGGTGCGGCGTGACATGTCGCCTCCTATACGATCGACGGCACCAGCCGGCGGCGGCCCTCACCGCGCGCGGGCAGACCGAAGCCACACGCAACCAGGACCGGGTGCGCGAGAATCGACCGTGCGCCGAGGGCCTACGCCTTCGGTGCCAGGCCCCGGGGCGAATCGAGCGCAATTCCCGACGATCCGACACAATCCGCCGGAATAAAGGCACTAGTGCCTGAATGGCGCCCGCGCACCGCCCGCGGCGCCCCAGCCCCAGCAACGAAAAAGCCCCGCAAATGCGGGACTCCTACTTAGGGTGAGTGATGGGACTCGAACCCACGACCGCCTGGACCACAATAGACCGCTCGACGTCGCCTTGGCCGGGCCTGAAACTGCGCAGTTGCAGGGACTTTAATGACCGGCAGGCGGTGCCCGGCACGCTGCTGGCGCCGGCCGATTACCGGCGATTGACGGCAATCCACGGTGATTCTGCAACTCGGCGGCATGAAGTTGAAGAAATCGCGCCGGTCGGCCCGACTTCGCGCAAGTCGCGGGACCGACGCAGTGATGAGGCCGACGCCTGTCAGGGCAGCACTGGCGTCTTGACGTCGCAGGACCGTTGCGGCAGCGGTAGTGCTATTCATCGCCCCGCAGACTTCGGACGGTCTGAACCAGATCGAAGTCAACGCGACGATGATCCGCCCCGCGAACGATTGCCATCAGGGCAGCGTCATTTTGTGCAGCGACCCATTCCAGTACGTCGGTCGTTGCGATGGCCTCGCGATCGCGCTGATGAGCGCGGGAGAGGCGCGTAGCGTCAGCCCGCTCGAAGCCAGCATGGAAGAGCCGAAGAGCACTGAAGTCAGGTACCCCAGCGTCGGCCAGATAGGCGATCTGACGTACCTGGCCGTCATACGTGAAACTCCGGCGGGGTGCATCTTGCTCAAAGAATCGGTCGACCGCGTACAGCGCCCACGGGAGCAGGTACTGAATGCGGGTGTACATGAGATTGATGAGATCCTCAAGGCGACCGCTGCCCATGCGCCCGGTGAACCCAGAGAAGGGGATCCCGCTGCACCACTCGACCACAAGGTCGGCATAGAAGCCCCCTCCGAGACGCGAGCCCTCCGGCTCAGTCATACGCGCCATGATCGCCGAGAAGAAGTATCGAAGCGATCGGGCGCGCAGATGTCCGCCAGGAAGTCCAGTGAGCACCTGCTCAAACCGCCAATCTTCAAGCGTTTCCACATACTCCTTGAGGCTTGAAAGCGTGTCCAACGAGAACCCGAGCTCAGCCAGGAAACGCTCGTTAGGCGATCCGGGTGTGTCCAAATATCGATCAACAACGCCGGCCTGCTGTTCAACCACCGTCCGAGCGAATGCTCTTACGTCCGGCAGGGCGTCAAGCTCACGCGCGGCAAGAGTGCCATCGAAGAAGTTCGATGCGGAGGGCTCAAGCCCCGACGCCCGAGCGTGAGCAACACCCACGCGCAACAGGTTGACAAATCCTTTGGTAGACGCCGGCACTCCTTCATCGAGCGCGATGGACTCCAAGCGGTCGATGGTCAGAACACGGCGCTCAACCAGGTCTCTCAGGCGCAGGATACCTTCGGCGAGAGCGCTACGCACTGGCGCGATGGCTGCCGGATTCGACTCGAGGTACGGGTCAAGTACTGCTTCCACCTTGTCGAGGTTGAGGCTTGGACCGTAGAGAACTACTTGACCTTCGTAGTCGTAGCCCGCACGCCCGGCCCGACCCGCAATGTTCCAGAAGGTCCGGGGCGTCACAATGCGCCAGTCGGAGGCTTGACCAGGCGCCTCACGAACCACGAGAGACTGGACGATTACCGATGAAAAGGGAAAATTGACGCCTTCTGCGAGCGTGGTCGTAGCGAACACATATCTGATGTAACGCGCGCTAATTGCGGCCTCTACTGCTTCTCGAACACGCGGTGGCAGGCCAGCGTGGTGGTAAGCCACTCCCGCCTTGAGAAAGTTGCGGAGCGGCACATGCGCGTACATCTCTCGCTCAAGCCGCGAGTCCAAGCGTTGAATTACAGGCGACTCGAGCGCCTCGTTGTCAAGGCGGCAATCAGCGTCGCCTGGGAGTGCTCTGACGAAGGCTTCCGCGAGGTTCTCTGCAGTTTTCTTTCCCTTGGCAACGACCAACACAGGCCCGGTCGCCCCAAGAACAGCGGCAAGCTGAGGAATCCCACGAACCTGGGTTCGATCTGCCTTAGCTTCAATCGCACAAAGATCGGTACCGTCGGTGTATCTGATCCATCCTTGGGTAGCTCTGCCTCTCTTCCGAAACTCGTATACCCCTACACGCATCCCCGTTGACCGATTGGAAACCGACACACCGCCGGGCCGGTGTCCCATCCAATCGGCCAACGTGTCTACGTTCGGCGCAACAGCCGACATGAAAACGAATCGTGCTTGCCCACCAGCGAGTTGCTTCAACCGCCAGAGATAGAGCTCCAGGAGGACTCCTCGGGTGCCATTCTCGATGTGGTGCGCCTCGTCGATGATGACGAGACACACTTCGTCCATGACGGTTGCTTTGATGCGAATAAGGAGGTCCGCTTTCTCCGGGGTGAGGACGAGTACATCCGCTTGCTGAAGCGATTCGTCTTCGCCGTCATCCAAGGCGACCAACTGCGGGGTCACTGAGAGGACCTCGATACCGATGTCGCCGAGCGACTTGGCGAGATCCTGGGTGACCTGTCGTACGAGTGCTCGCGAGGGAACAATGTAGATCGCCTTCTTGCCTTGCGATGCACGCAGCGTCGCGAGAATGAGCAGCCGAGAGAGGAACGTCTTGCCTGTGCCTGTTGGTGCGGAAAAGCTCCAAGCGTCGAAGGTGTCGTCCAGAAGGCCACTCCGGAGTGCGACCGCCTGCCCCGACCAAAGCTCGGGTGGGAAGCCACCAGTGGCAAGATCGTCGAACAGGTCTTCAGGCACGTGCCCACGCGTGGCGAGCCGAGTCCGAGCGATCGTCGCCGCGTGAAACGCATCGATGTCACTCGCGTTCAGATCCAATCCAAAGTGGAGCGCGACGTTTCGCAACTGTGCTGTGGTGTGCGAGTCGGGAACGTCGCCGGCACCCAACGCGTAGGCCGCGAGTTCCCAAGCTTGCTGCCCCAGTGCTCCGAGAAGTGGGGCGCCACTGGGCATGCCGTTGTGCGAAGCCTCATCTCCAAGTTCCGCCGCAAGAGACGCAAACGGCCCCTGTCGTTTGAAGTACTCATCGAGGATTCTTGGACCGCCAACTTCCCCAACCACTGCCGCCGACATCATCGGCTTGTCTGCCAGTTCGTAGAGGAGAGCCGAGCGGAGCCGCAGGCGCCTAACGTCACCTGCATCACATTCGGCAAGGGCGAGAGCCGCGTTCGCAGCCATGAAAAAGGACTCTCGCGATTCTCCCGAACTTATGCTCGATGCGGAGGCTAACGCCAACTCCACGAACCCGTGCAGGCGATCCGCTTCGTCGTTCCGCATCGAGGGAACCCTTCCAATCCGTACCTCTGCCAGTGCACGGACCACAGAGCGGTAGTCAGAGCGAAAGCGATCGTTGGCCGTGAGCGCGTCGAACTCTGCACCGGTCAACATGATGCGTCTCGGATTGCTTCGAGCTTGGCGTAGGTAGCATCGATGACTTGAGCGAACTCCGCCACGCAGAGCAACTCCACGTCAAAGTTCTTCTGGTTGCTCCGCGTCGCGAGAAGAGATGCTTCGTCCGAGACGAACGTCTCTATGTCGATCGAGCAGACTCCGGCGTATCGAACGGTTGGACCCCCGTACTGCGTCAAGGCATCCGTTACACGCTGTCGGTCGTCTGTCCGAATGTCCGCCAAGCGATCCCGCGCCGCAGTCAAGTCGTAACGAAGATCGCTTTTGGCGTAGGCGTTCAAAGAGTCGAAGAGGGCCTTGTAGATGCTTCTGTCGTGGCCTGGGGCGGTGCCACCAGCTTCCTTAAAGCTCGACTTGACCTCAAGGAAGACGAGTTCGATCGGGTCCGTCTCCGGGTCGTACAGAACCACATCCATCTTGTAGGCATTCGAGTTCTCTGCCGTAAGCAGGCGCAGCTTGCTATAGAGAAGTCGAAGGCCCATCGCGGCGATCGCAAACTCTGTTGCGATGAGTTCGCCGAAGTGCGAATCGCGAAAGGAGTCGGCTTCAGGCAGTCGAGCCAGCGTGTCGGCGATCGCTCTCAGAAAGTAGCCATCGCGGAGGTCAGCGGCGATGCTGTCAGGATCGCGGTAGTACGTAGGGATCCGCTCCGCCATGTAATGCTCCAGCACTCCCGGATCCGCAGCGCGCACGATGTCGGAGCGCGAAACCCGGCGGACAGCTCTTCGACCGTTGAACTGAAGTTCGACGCGCGAGGTGCTGATGAACGAGGTCAGGCTCACGGCCGTACCCTAGGTCCTGCGCCTGTCGGAATGCGCCGGTCATCGATGGTTCGGGCTGCTGGTACATCGTGACGCGAGTGGCCGCCTACGCCGCGACCCATCCGTGCGCCGATTTGCTGGCAGCCGCTTCTTGCTCCAAAAGCTTGAGGGTCCGGTCCACCGATCCACGGCCGATGCCGGTCGTCTCTGAGATCGCTCTCGTGGTTCTGGGGCCGTTGGCGATGACGGCGAGGACCTTGTCGCGGTTGTGGCTGCGCGGGGTGCGGGTGCCGTTGGTGGCGCCGGCGCCTTGCTGGCGTTCGATGGCTCTGATGACGGCGTTCAGCTCGGCGAGTGCGGTGATTCTGTCGGCGAGCTTGTGCTCGACGGCCGCCCGCTCGGCGGTGATCTCGGTCTCGATCGTGTCGCGCTGGGTCTTGAGGGTGGTGAGGGTGTCGTCGATGACCTGCATGGTTCTGCCTCCGTGTCTCGGTGATGGCGGTCAGGCAGCGAGCGTGGTGGGCGGCTCGTCGTCGTTGCGGGTGCTGCGCGGGGTGCTGTTGACGAGGTCGCGCAGGCGGGCGCGCTGGGTCGGATCGCTGGCCATGTCGTGGGTGTAGACCTCGAGCGTGAACTCGTAGCGGGTGTGGCCGATCTGTCTCTTCGACGTGACCGGGTCGATAGCGAGCGCGGCGAGGATCGAGGCGAAGGCGTGGCGCAGCTTGTGCGGCGAGAGGCCCTCGGGAAGTGGGCTGCGGCCGCGTGAGATCAGCAGCTCGTCGGCGGCCTTCAGGACTGGTTCGACGACGCGGTTGCGGACGTTGTCCTTATCGCGGATTCCGCCGGTCCCGGTCGGGAAGACGTAGTCGTCGGGGTCGGTGTAGTCGCAGTCGGCCTTGTAGTCGGCGAGTGCGGTGTGAAGGATCGGGACGAGGTCGATGGTGCGGATGCCGGCCTTCGTCTTGGATCTCGTGATCCGCAGCTTGCGGTTGGCGAGGTCGACGTTGCGCCATCTGAGCAGGCACAGCTCGTGCGCGCGCAGGCCGGCGAAGATCAGCGCTGCGATCGACGGCAGCCGGCCCGCCATGCGGTAGCGGCGTTGGCGGTCGAGACTGGCGGCGGCTTCCAGCCTCGCCGACGCGGCCGGCAAGGTAGCCGGCGGCGAACGTCTCGAAGGTCGGGATCGTTCTCTCCTCGACGCGTTCCTTGGCGCGCTTGGCTTTCGTG
Source organism: Conexibacter sp. (assembly GCA_036499225.1). Classification (GTDB taxonomy): domain Bacteria; phylum Actinomycetota; class Thermoleophilia; order Solirubrobacterales; family Solirubrobacteraceae; genus Conexibacter. The sequence continues at coordinate 2,542 of DASYEC010000033.1, read as the reverse complement.
CGGTCCGGTGGAAGCCAGATTCTGCGGCGCACGTCGGCCATCACGTTGGCGTACTCCTCGGTCGCGCTGCGGTCGGTCCAACCGTCCGCGCGGGTGCCGAGCGTCACGTAGTGCCGCTCACCGTCCGAGGAGAACCGCAGCACGTAGACCGAGCCGCCGTCGAAGAACCGCTCGAACACTCCGCGCGCCACCCGGCGCTCTCTCACACTCATCCCTCGTCTCATCACCTATTCGATTGAACTCACGACGTACCGAGGCCCGATCGTGTGGCCGTGGAGAAGCAGGCGGCCTGTGAGAACGGCCGGCGTATTGCCGTGGTGGCCGGGCGTTCGCCCCGTCCCGGCCGTGGTTTTCGGGTCCAACCACGATAGCTCTACTCACCACCTAAGCCAAGCGCTAAATTCATGAATCGAACGCAATCCGACCGCATCCGTAGATATCGACGTATGGGGTCTCACCAGATATTCACGGCGTGCTTGGCCTGCCTGCCGCGAGATAGCCCCTTCTGACGCACGGAGGCGAAGCCAACGGGTAGGGCCGCTGGATGGCCCCGTCCGGCACCTTTGCCGGTACGCTGCGCCTGTGAGCCGTCAGGATCGAAACAGTCCGGCCGCCTCGGCTGGCGAGTTCGTACGTGACCCGCTCGCGAACCCAGCAGCGATAGCCGCAGCCCGTGAGCGCTCCATGGCCGAGCGCCTGGAAATGGCGATCAGCTGGAACAAGGTCGCCTCCGAGCTTCGCGCCGGCATGGTCCGCGCGACCGAGCAAGCCCCCTCGAGACGGTGACGTTCGACGCCGGCGAGCTGTTCCGCGCACTCGCACGCCACGACGTCGCCTACGTGACGATCGGCGGCATGGCGATCCAGGCCTACGGCGGTCAGCGCCTGACCCAAGACCTCGACGTGACGATCGCCTCCACAAGCGAGAACTACGCACGCCTGGCCAAGGCCCTCGCCGACCTCGACGCCCGCATACTTGGCCCTCAAGGGCAACGGTCCAGATCGGTCCCCAGCGCGGCCATGCTCGCCTCGGGAGAGCAATGGCACCTCATCACCTCCCACGGGCCGCTCGACGTCGTCACTCTGCCCGCCCATCTCGGAACGTTCGCCGCGATGCGCGAACGCGCCCACGAGATCCCGCTCGGCGACGTGATCGTGCCGGTCGCACACCGCGACGATCTCATCACCCTCAAACGCGCCGCCGGCCGCCCGCAGGACTTCGCCGACGTCGACCTGCTCGAATCGCTCGACGACAGAGACTGACGATGCTCGCGCTCCTGTCAGCCGTCTGGGGTCGCTAACCCCTCTGAAGCCACCCGGGCGGTAAAAGCGCAGCCGCAACGACAACCCAGAAAAGTCACCCGCTATTGAGATGTCGTCGAGCAGCGAACTCACGAGATCGCCCGCCACACGCGGGATCTCACGTGCTTGTCGAGAGCTGGAGCGCGAACCGCGAATGGCCGACCTTGGGCCCTTGCGCGAACCGAGGCGCGAAGCGCGAACGGCGGTTCTCGGGCTTTGCGCGAACTGAATCGCGAAGTGGAGCGCGAACCGGCGCACGAAGCGCGCATCAGCGACCGCCTCGACGGATCCAGCGCTCGATGTGGTCGAGACGGGTGCCGAACTGGGCCAGCACGTCGCTGACGTGCTCGCGCAGGAGGCTCTCGCCGGCCTCGATGGCCGCGATGTGGATGATCGTCGCGTCGCGGATCAAGGCGCCTTCGCGACCTCCAGTCGCTCGGCGTGAAGGCTGAGCCTCGTCCACGAATCTCGATCGAAGCGGACGGTGGTGGTGATCATCGGGCGGCTCCGTCCTGATCGCTGTTGCACACTTCGCTATTGCGGATCTCGAACAGCGCGACCAGCTCGGACAGGGAGACGTCAAGCCCGTTGGCGAGCTTGCGGAGGATTCGCCACGTCGGGTTGATCTCGCCGCGCTCGATCGCGCCGACGTAGTTGCGGTGGAGCTGGGCCTGAGAACCCAACTCCTGCTGAGAGAGTCCGCGTCGCGCGCGCATTTCGCGCACGGCGGCTCCGAGCACGACGTGCTCGCTTCGGGTGACCGGCATGATGCCTCCTGATGGTCGGAGGCACCGGTAGCGGGAACGCGGCCAGCCAGAAGCGGCCCAGACCAAGCCAGTCTGGGCGACAATCGGCCGGTACCGGGAGTTCCTGCTCCGGTGCCAGGCCCTGGGGCGCGCCAACGCCGCCGGGGCCACCAATGGACGGGCCGACCGTAGCTCGACGTCGGGCCCCAAGCAACGCCGATCCGGGCGAATCCAGCTACATTCAGGCCAATCGGAACAGAAAGTGCAACTAGTTGCAGATCGGCCCGCCGATCACCGGCGATTCCGCCCCGCCCCAGAAACGAAGAAACCCCCGCGCTAGCGGGGGCTTCATGAAGGGTGAGTGATGGGACTCGAACCCACGACCGCCTGGACCACAACCAGGAGCTCTACCAACTGAGCTACACCCACCAAGGGATACGAGAATCTACCAGCACGGGGGCGAACGCGCCTTTGTGGGTCGTGCATGACCGCGCC
>DASYEC010000032.1:0-28952 GCA_036499225.1 Conexibacter sp. | reverse complement strand
CAGTTCATGGTCATCCTCGACGCCAGCATCGTCAACGTCGCGCTGCCGACGATCAAGCAAGACGTCGGCTTCTCGGAGCAGAGCCTCTCGTGGATCCTGAACGCGTACACGCTGATCTTCGGCGGCTTCCTGCTGCTCGGCGGCCGGCTTGCGGACCGGCTCGGGCGGCGCCGGCTGTTCATGGCCGGCATCACGCTGTTCGCTGCCGCGTCGCTCGTCTGCGGGCTCTCCCAGTCTGAGGGCGAGCTGCTCGTCGCCCGCGGGCTGCAGGGGCTGGGCGGGGCGATGGTGTCGCCAGCCGCGCTCTCGATCATCCTGACGACCTTCGCCGAAGGGTCGGAGCGCAACCGCGCGCTGTCGGTCTGGGGCGCGATCGCCGGCGCCGGGGGTGCCGTCGGCCTGCTGCTCGGCGGCGTGCTCGTGGAGTTGCTCAGCTGGCGCTGGGTGTTCTTCGTCAACGTGCCGATCGGCGCCACGGTGCTGGCGCTGGCGCCGCGGATCGTTCCCGAGAGCCGGGCGACGGCGCCCGCGAAGGGCGGCTACGACGTCGGCGGCGCGCTGACGATCACGCTCGGGACGATGGCGCTGGTCTTCACGCTGATCAAAGCCGACAGCTGGGGCTGGACGTCGGGGCGCACGATCGCCGGCTTCGTCGTCGCTGCCGCGCTGATCGCCGCTTTCGTGACGATCGAGCGCCGTCATGAGGACCCGCTCGTCCCGCTGCGGATCTTCTCCAACCGCAGCCTTTCCGCCTCAGATGCAACCCTGCTCGTCGTGGCGGCCGCGCTGTTCGGGATGTTCTTCTTCCTCACGCTCTACCTGCAGCAAGTGCTCGGCTTCAGCGCGCTGAAGACCGGCATCGCCTACCTGCCGCTGAGCCTCACGCTGATCGCAGCGTCGGCCGTCGCGTCGAGATTCGTCGACCGCTTCACGCCCAAGCCGGTGCTCGTCACCGGCTTGCTGATCTCGACCGCCGGCTTCGTTTTCCTCACCACTGTCTCGGGCCACGGCGACTACGGAAGCCACGTCGTGCCCGCGATGGTGATCCTCGGCGCCGGCCTCGGGCTCTCCTTCGTCCCGGTCACGATCGCCGCGACCAGCGGCGTGGCCGCCGATGACACGGGCCTCGCGTCAGGGCTGCTCAACATGACCCAGCAGGTCGGCGGCTCGCTCGGCCTGGCGATCCTCTCCTCGGTCGCCACGAGCCGCACAGCCAGCGCAGTTGCCGGCGGCACGGCGCTGCCGGCGGCGCTGACGCACGGGTTCAAGGGCGCCTTCGTCGTCGCTGGAGCCCTCTGCGCGCTCGGCGCGCTCTTCACGATCGTGCTGCTGCCGGGCCGGCAGCGCAAGCCCGCCGACGAGGACGTCCAAACGGTCGCGCTGTCGTTCACGCGCTGCCCCGGCGCCCCGTACTGCGGACACCTCGCGCGCGCCGTCGCCTTCAGCCGCCGTATTCGCGCGAGACTCGCGGGGTCCTAGCGGCCGCGGGCCCGGCGCTGAGGCCGGGCCCGCTGTGGCCTGGTTGGTTGGGCTGCCTGGGCTATCCGGTGACGCCGCCGCCGCGGATCGCGCCGTTGACGACGCGGACCGTGCGTCTGGCCTTGAGCGTTCTCGCGATCTCCGGCGAGGTCGCCGTGGCCACGTTGGTCTTGCTGCCCGCGGTGCCGCGCAGCGCCCGCACCGTGATGCGGTAGCTGTGGCTTCTGTGGGCGCCCAGCGTCGCGATCGCGGACCAGCAGTAGCGGCCCTTGGCCAGCTTCGCCTTCGGGCTGGCGCTGACGTACACCAGGCCGGAGGGGAGCTGGTCGCAGACCCGCACGTGATGCGCCACGCCCGCGCTCGGGTTGGCGACGCGGATCGTGTACGTGAACGTGCTCCCCGCTCTCGCCACGGTGCGGTTGACCGTCTTGGTCAAGCGCAGCGGGACCTTCTTGACGGACACGAGCGCGCCGTCGATGTTGTTGCTGGGGTTCGTGTCGCTCCCTCTGCCGGTCGCGCTGGCGACGTTGCGCTTGTCGCTGCCGGCCACGGTCGGCTTGAGCACGACGGTGATCGTCACGCGTGCGTGCGCTCTGACCGTGCCGAGCGAGCAGATGATCGGCAGGCGCATGACGCATCTGCCGGCGGTCGTTCTCACCGAGACGAGCTTGCCCTTTGCGCCGAACGTGTCGGTCAGTCTCGCTTCGGGCGCGGCGTCCGGGCCTCTGTTGAGCACGACGATGCGGTAGCTGGCCGACTGGCCGAGGTAGACCGAGCGGTGGTTGGCCGTCTTGACGACGTCCAGGTCGAAGCTCGGCTGCGGCGGCGGCGGGTTCTCGACCGTGATCGTCGCTCTGTCGTTGTTGTTCTCAGGGGTCGGGTCGTGCTGGTCCCCGGTCACCGTTGCGGTGTTCGTGATCTGAGCGACCCCGGGGATCGTGGTGTTCGCGGTCACGAGCACCTGCGTCGAGCCGCCGGCCGCGAGCGTGCCGAGGTTGCACGACACCTTGCCGTCGGCGGTCGAGCACGAGCCCTGGCCCGGCTGAGCCGAGACGAGGGCCAGCCCGGCTGCCATCGGGTCGGTGACCTTCACGCCGGTCGCGTCGCTGGGCCCGTTGTTTCTCACCACCAGCGTGTACATGATCTGGCCGCCGGAGACGACCTGCGTCGCCGCCGGGGTCTTCGTGATCGACAGGTCGGCCTCGCCTCTCAGCGGCGGGGTGACCGTGTCGTGGTTGTTCTCGGGTCTGGGGTCTCTCGTCGTGCTGGTGACCGTCGCGGTGTTCGTCGGGCTGTGCACCAGCGAGCTGGCGACTCTCGTTTTGACCTGGAACGCTCTCGTCTCGCCCTTCGCGAGCGTGCCGACGTCGCACGTCACCAGGTCGCCGCTCGCGCTGCACCCGGCGCTGGCCGAGACGAACGAGAGGCCTCTCGGCAGCGGGTCGTCGATCACGACGTTCTGCGCCGCGTCCGGCCCGTCGTTCGTCACCTCCAGCCTGTACGTCAACGTCTTTCCTGGCACGACCGTGCCCGGCGAGGCGGTCTTTCTGATCTTCACGTCGGCGACGCACAGCGACGAGTCCGCCGGCAGCGTGAAGCTCGCGGTTCCCGATCTGTTGCCGCCCGGCGCGTCGCCGACGCCGGCCGCGCCCGACGTGATCGCCGTCGCGTCGTCGTCGATCGGCTGCGCGACCGCGCACAGGGCAGCCCCGACCTTGGTCGAGTAGCAGACCTGCGGCGCGTCGCCGTTGAACGTCGCCGACACCGACGCCTGTCTCGGGGTGTGCGAGCCCCAGTTGATCGCGACCGTCACCGTCAATCTCGTCGTCGACCCGGCGTAGGGGATCGACGAGATGTCGACCGGGACCTGACCGCTGGTGAACACTCTGTTGGACCAACCGGGCAGGGCGTTCCCGTCCGCGTCGGAGATCGTCACCGCGACCGAGTCGTAATCCGTGTCGCTCACCCCGCCGAGGACGAGCTGTCTCCAGCCGGTGATGTGACCGGACTGCCCGTCGCAGTAGTAGGCGCTTGGAGCGATCTGCACCGTGGCGTTGCCCTCGTTGCACCCGAGCGCTCCGCCGAACGTGGCGCTGAACACCTGGAAGACGCCGGCATCGCCCAGCTCCCAGACGCAGTCCGCGTTGAACGGGTCCTGGCGCAGCGTGTACGGCCGGACGTTATCCCCGCCCGCGACCGGCGCGAAGCCGGCGCACGCCGAGTTCGTCGCCGAGTCCCAGCAGGTGTAGGTGACCGGCCCGGACGCGCCGCCGAGGCCGCTCGTGCCGGTGATGTAGTCGAAGTACAGCCGCGTGCCGATCTGCAGCGGGGAGCTGATGGCGCTGTGCCCGACGCCCGCGCCCGCAACCATCTGGTCGTACGGCGCGAGGCCGACCGGCATCCCTCCGTTCACCGACCAGCATGCGTACCCGGTCGCCGTATCGAGCCCGGCGATCTCGTTCGCCGTCTGCTGGCAGATGCCGGTGACGTTGCCGCTCGCGTCGAGGATCGGCGCCGGGGCGGCATACCCGCCGACCCCCGCGGCGGTCGTTCTCAGGAGCGGGTACCCGGCGCAGTCCGCGCCCGTGGAGACGACGACGCAGCCGAGGCCATGGCTGCCGTCGTCGTTGTTGATGCTCGAGAAGAGGTACCCGCCGTACGTCACGAGGCTGTTCGACGCGGTGAAGTTGGCGATGGTCGTCACGTACCCGGGGGCGCTCTGAACGCCGCCCGACGGCCAGCTGGCGCATGCCGCCTGCGTCGTCATGTCGTAGCAGTAGACCGGCGCGCCGTCGCCGCCGCCAAGGACGTAGTACTTCGTGCCGATCTGCGCGCCGCCGACGATGTTCGCCGCCGCGCCCGGGTTCGGGTTCGGGAACTTCGTCGCGCCGAGCGACGTGTAGCCGCACGACTGGCTGTTCGTCACGTCGATGCAGAGGACGCCGCTGTCCGTCGACCCCGCGACGCCGACCGCCACATAGATCTTGCCGGCCGCGCTGTCGACGGCGGCGTTCGCAACCGACGGCGTGTCGAGCACGTCGGGGCCGGTGCCGAACGGGTCGCCGGCGTTCGGCGAGACATGGTCGACCGGGTAGCCGGGGCACTGCGCGCCCGTCGCCTTGACGTGGCAGTCGAGCAGCGTCAAGCCGCTGCTCGGGCCGCGGTGGTGGTGGACGTTGTAGATGTTGTCGCCGATGAAGAGCGCTTCAAAGCCGTCGCCGTTGGAGGAGCCGGCGGCGAACGACGCCAGCGGTCTGCTGAACAGGTCGGCCGCCCCGGTCGAGCCGTCGAGGTCCGCGGCTCCGCTCACGGTGACCGCGCTGGAGCCTGCGCTCGGCTCGGTCGCGCTCCAGCCTGGAGGCGCCTGCAACGAGCCCGGCACGTATGCCTGGTTGCCGGCGATCGGGTCGTTCATCGCCACGTCCGCGGTCGAGCCGCTCGTGTTGCGATAGCCCAACACCCACTTCAGCGTGTCGCCGGCCGCTGTGGTGCCGGCGGCCCCACCGCCGGCTGCCGTCGAGCCGTTCTGCTGATCGACGCCGCGCTTGGTGAACGACGACACCGAGGTCGTGTCGGCGCTCGCCGCGGCGGCACACGTGACAAGCGCCGCGCACGCCACCGCGAGCAGCGCCAGCACGGCGCCGAGACGGCGTCTTCGCGACGGCCCGCCGCGCTGCGCGCGAGCCCCGAGGATTGACCTGACTACACCCTGCATTGCGTCTCCCTTCGGGCGAGCGCGGCCGCGCGCAACCGCGATCCCGCGGCCGGGCTGCGAACGTCCCTGCGGCGCGACGCCCCTGATTGCTGGACCCAACATATGAGGCGCCATCTCCTCGTCGCGGCCCAACCGACCGCCCGCTACCCGCACTGAGGACCGCTCTGCGAAACCAGCCAAGCCCTCAAGCCGTAGGGCCGACAACCCGCGCCAATGCGCCAAATAAATCACAAACCCATGCGTAGTGGAAGGCGCTTCAAACAAACTCAGGCTGTCAGACAGCCGTGCACCCCATACCGCCGCATTTCAGTGCACAATTTGCGCTGAACGTTTCGTGAGCTTGTGCCCGACAAAGGTCCCTCGCAACCTGCGACGCAGCGAGAACGCTCCTCTGGGACGCCGTCGAGAGCCAGACGCCAGGTTGGCGCGTGTCTGCTACAAAAGTTTCTTCGCAGGAGCGTCGTGGTCGAGGCAATTCACCCAAGACGTCCCTACCGAACTTCATGCATAGGTAACAGGCGGCGGCGGCGCCGGCGATGCGCGCGTGGCCGACGCGCAGACGATGCGGCAGAGGCAGCGGCGACGGGTCTCCCCAATGACCCGCCGACGGGTGGATTGGAGCGCAGCGGGTAACCGACCGCGAGGGGACCGGGCAAACGCACCCCTCGGGAGGGAAGATGAGCAACGGCCTTCGGCTCACGGGAAGCGCTGCCGCGCTTGCGGCGACGCTCGTCGCGCTTCTGCTTGCGGCGACGGGCAGCGCCCGAGCACAGCAGCGGCCTGACGCCACCGCGGCACTGAGATGGAGAGCGTGCGGCCAGGAGGATCCCGACACCGGCGAGACGCCGGTCGCGTTCTGCGCGACGCTGCAGGTGCCAAAGGACTACGGGCATCCGCAGCAGGGCACCGTCAGCCTTGCGATCGCGAGATCGCCGGCGACCGATCCCAGAGACCGGATCGGGTCGTTGTTCCTCAACTTCGGCGGGCCCGGCGGCACGGCCGTCGACACGATCCAGGCAACTGGCTCCTCGCTCTTCCCCGCGCTCAACAGGCGCTTTGACGTGATCGGCTTCGACCCGCGCGGGGTCGGCCAGAGCAGACCGTCGATCGACTGCGACGCAAACCAAGAGACGCAGGGCGTCTACGCGCAGCCGTTCGAGCGGCCCGAGACGCTGAACGTCAACGCGATGGTTGACCGCGACCAGAGCTACATCAGACGGTGCGTCAACCGCAACAGAGCGATCCTGCCGTACGTCTCGACCGCCAACGCCGCGCGCGACCTCGACCGGATGCGGGCCGCGGTCGGCGACGACAAGCTGACCTACCTCGGCTTCTCCTACGGCACGTTCCTCGGCGCGACGTACGAGAGCATGTTCCCCCACAACGCGCGCGCGATCGTGCTCGACGGCGCGCTCGACCCCGACCAGTACATCAACGACCCGCTCTCCTCGCTCGACGAGCAGACCGCCGGCTTCGAGCGCGCGATCGGACGTTTCCTGCAAGCGTGCGCGGCGCATCAAGACGCATGCCAAGGATTCGGCGGCGATGACCCGTGGATGGCGCTCGACCAGCTGATCGACCGCGCGAACATCGCGCCGATCCCGGCGCCGAGAAACGTCGACCCGCGTGCGATCAGCGGCGACGACATCGACGCCGCAGTCGTGCAGGCGGTCTACAACAAGGGCTATTGGCCGCTCATCGCGCAGGCGCTGGCCGAAGCGCAGGCCGGCGACGCAAGCTTCATGCGCTCGTTCGTCGACCTCTTCTACGGCTGGCTCGCGCCCGGCAGATACGACCCGATCAGCGACCGCTACTTCACGCTCTCCGCCGACGAGCAGCGCTACCCGCGCGACGTCCAGACGTACGTCAAGGAAGGACGCCGCTCCTACCAGGACTACCCGCACGCGTGGTGGAACCACGGCTACAGCGAGCTCGCGTGGGGCCTCTACCCGATCCGCGCCAACAGCGTCTTCGCCGGCCCGTTCCGCAACCCGGCCGACGCCGAGACGACGCTCGTCGTCGGCACGGCCTACGACCCGGCGACGCCGTACAAGGAAGCGCAGCGGCTGACCGCCCAACTCGGCAACGCCCGCCTGCTGACGATGGACGGCGACGGCCACACGGCCTACGGCGGCAACTCGACCTGCATCGACGCGAATGTCGAGGCCTACCTCGACGACACGGCGCTGCCGCCCGCCGGCACTCACTGCCCGCAGGACCTTGTGCCGTTCGCCACCCCGCAAGCGGCGCCGCAGACGCAGGCCGCCCCTGAGGCGAAGGCCTTGCCGCAGGCGCTGACGCAGGGGCAGCAGTCGGTGCACCGGCTCAAGCAGCTGACGCCGGGGGTGAGGCCGTGGACGTTGCGGTGATGAAGCAGACGGCTGTCCCTCCCGCTGCTACGCCCCCACGCGGATCATCTTCTTGTTGACGAACTCGTCGGCGCCGAGTCGCCCGAGCTCGCGGCCGAAGCCAGAGCGCTTGATGCCGCCGAAGGGGAGCTCGGGGGCGTCGGCGTCGACGACGTTGACGAAGACCATGCCGGAGTCGATCTGGTCCGCGACGCGCAGCGCCTGGTCGTCGTCGGTCGTGAAGACGTACGCGCCGAGGCCGAACGGGGTGTCGTTGGCGAGCGTGACCGCCTCCTGCTCGGAGCCGACGCGGTAGACGACCGCGACCGGGCCGAACAGCTCCTCGTGGTAGGCGTCGTTGCCGGGTCTGACGTCTGTCAGCACCGTCGGCCAGAAGTAGTTCCCTCTGCGCTCGCCGCCGGCGACCAGCGTCGCGCCCTGGTCGACCGCGCGCCGGACCTGGTCCTCCAGGCGGTCGGCCGCGACCGCTGAGGAGAGCGGCCCCATCGCCGTGTCAGGCGCCGCGGGGTCGGCCGGCGCGATCGCTGTGAGCTTGGCCGTCAGCTGCGCGACGAAGTCGTCGTAGAGGCCGTCGAGCACGACGAACCGCTTCGCCGCGTTGCACGCCTGCCCTGCGTTGCCGAAGCGGGCGGCGACGGCAGCGTCAACGGTCGCGTCGAGGTCGTCGGTGCTGAGCAGGATGAACGGGTCCGAGCCGCCGAGCTCGAGCACGACCTTCTTGAGGTTGCGGCCGGCCAGCTCGGCGACCGCCGCGCCCGCGCGCTCGGAGCCGGTCACCGAGACGCCCAGCACGCGCGGGTCGGTGACGACCGTCTCGATCTGCGCGTTGGTCGCGTAGATCGTCGTGTACGCGCCGGCCGCGACGCCGGCGTCGTCGAAGATCCGCTGGATCGCCTCGGCCGACTCAGGGCATTGCGGCGCCGGCTTCAGCAGCACCGGGTTGCCGATCGCGAGGTTCGGGCCGGCGAAGCGCGCGACCTGGTAGTACGGGAAGTTCCACGGCATGATCCCCAGCACGACGCCGAACGGCCCGCGCCGCAGCAGCGCCGAGCCCTCGCCGCCCGACAGCACGATCGGCTCGTCGGCCATCAGCGCCGCCGCGTTGTCCGCGTAGTACTCGTAGATCGCCGCGCAGAAGTCGACCTCGCCAAGCGCCTCGGCGATCGGCTTGCCCATCTCGCGCGTGATGATCGCAGCGAGCTCCTCGCGCCGCTCGCTGTGCAGCGCGCCGATGCGGCGGATCAGCTCCGCGCGCTCCGCGACGGTCGTCCCGCGCACCCACGCGCGCGCGTCATACGCGCCCGCGACCGCTGCCGCCAGCCCCTCGTCGCTGATCGTCGGATACGTCTTGAGCTGCTCCCCCGTCGCGGGGCTGACGACCGTGTACTCGCTCATCTCTTTCTCCTCATCGCCGACGTGCCGGGCACACGCTAGGGCAGCGACAGGCCGCATGTCGTCTAGACAGTCGACCGCGTCCGCGCCGTTTCGGCGGCGGCCGCAGCGGCCGTTTGCCGGCGAAGATCGCCATCTGCTCCCGGGCGGCTAGGCGTTCGAAGCTGGGCTGCGAGCGACGAGATCGAGCTCCCGCACCTTCGGAACCGGCGGGCTGGCGCTCAGGTAGCGGGTCTGTCAGGGCGGCTCTCGCTCGGCTCCGCGACCGACAACGACGGTCGGGAGCTGTGCTCGAGCCGGGCTCTGCGGGCTTCGGCCTCGCCGCGGCGTGCTCGCTGGGCCGGGTCGGAGTCGGGTGTGCCGGAGATGCTGACGGCGTCTCTTGCAGGGACCCGGTGGATCGACCCCGGCTCAGCGGGGTTGCCCCTGAGGACGCCCGACACTTGCGTCTTGAGCGCTTCTCTTGCCCCGGCCGTCAGGTACACCATCCCGGCGAGGCCGCCGAGGACGACGACGCCGAGCGTGATGGCAAGAATCACGGTGCTGCCTAGGCCTTCCATCCCAAAGGCGTACCCAGCGGATTTCCGTGTAAACGAGCGGCCCTACGCCCCCTTCGCCGCGCCGTGCCTCGCACGACCTTCTCGATGTCGGGCGCGTGGCGGTCGCCGGCGATCAGGTCGAGCACGGCGTGTCGGACGCGCTCGTCGACCGGGCGCTCCTCGACCGGCTCACCCGGCTCGATCGCGGCCGGCTCGGCGAGCCGCTCGGCGATCGTCAGGCCGGAGTTGAAGCGGTCGATCACGCGCGGGTCGATATAGCTTCTGCGCGAGACCGCTGGCGTGTTGCCGAGGAAGAGCGCCACCTCTCTGACCGCGGCCGTGACGATCCGTCTGCGGGAGGCGACGGAAGCGGGTGGGGCGCCGCCGCCCGAGCGGCGGCCGCGCCCGCCGCCGCCCGCGCCCCGATCGGGCAGCATCCCGGCATCGCGCGCCCGCGTCGCCAGCGCGACGGCCATCAGCGCGGTCGCGTTCCAGGTGCGGAAGTCCTTCGCGCTGAAGTCGCCGCCGGCGGCGTCCTTGAGGTACCCGTTGACCTCGTCAGCCCTCACGTCGCGCCAGCGGCGGCCTTCTTTGAAGGCGAACAGCTCCGGGCCGCCGCCGCGCCGCGCCTTCAACGCGCCGACGATCTGCGTCGCGTCGGGGTCGATCACCTGCTGCACGCGGCGCCGGCCGCTCTTGGCGGGATAGTCGAAGACGACGAGCTCGCCTTCGAGCGTCGCGTGCCGTCTCAGCAAGGTCGTCAGCCCATAGCTCTCGTTCTGCTCGGCGTAGTCCTCGGAGCCGATCCGGAAGAAGCCGACGTCGAGCAGCCGCACGCAGCAGGCGAGCACGCGGACGCGGTCGATCGCATCCCCGCGCAGGTCGTCGCGCACACGGCGGCGCAGCGCCGGGAGCGCCTGCGCGAAGGCGACCATCGCGTCGAACTTCGCCGCGTCGCGCCGTCTGCGCCAGGCGTCGTGGTAGTGGTACTGCTTGCGTCCCGCCGCGTCGACCCCGGTCGCCTGGATGTGGCCGCGCGGGTCCTCGCTGATCCACACCTCCGTCCACGCCGGCGGGATCGCGAGCGCACGGATGCGGTCGATCGCGGCCTCGTCCTCGACGACTCTCCCGTCGTGGCCGACGTAGCGAAACCCCCGCCCGCGCCGCAGCCGCGTGATGCCAGGGCCAGAGGGATCGACGTGCCGCGTGCGGGTCATTATGGCCTGATCCCCGCTCGACGCGTGGTTCACGCGTTGCTGTCCTGGGACCGAGGGCTCTGATCGCCGCGGTGCCGGTCGCTGCGCGGGCTACCGCTTCGCCTTCGTGACCGCATGCCGCTTGGGCGGCGCCGTCACGATCTTCAGCTTCCCGCGCGTGACGCGTGCCTTCCCGCGCGGCTGCTTGGTCGAGACCTTCAGCTTCGCGTGCAGGACCGGGTGCTTGCGGTTGGCCGCCGCCGCGCGCGCCCGCTTGGGCAGCTTCACCGTGACCGACGCCGTCTTGCCGGAGCGGATCCGGAACGCCTTCGTGACCGTCTGCCGGTTGACGGTGACGGCGAGCTTGCCGGTCGCGAAGCGCCTGCCCGGCGGGGCCTTGCAGCGCAGGCGCGCCGTGACTTTCATGCCGCGCTCAACGCGGACGTTGACCGGGCGCGCCTGCGTGCAGACGCTGCCCGGTGCCCTGGTGCCGATCGGGGTCGCCGGCGGCTTGGCCGGGCCGGGCAGGGGGCCGCCCGCGCCCGGCGCGCTGCCGCCCGGGATCGTCACGATCACGGGGCCAGTCGGCGGCTGCGGCCAGGCGGCGAGCGCCGTGTACGTGCTCGCGCCGGACGGCGCCACGACCCAGCCGGACTGGCTGCCCGCGTAGGGCGTGCCGACGGTCGTGCCGGTCAGCGGGATTGTCGCGGCGGCGCCCGTGTTCGCCACCGTGACGACGTTGCCGGAGATCGATCCCGTCACCTGGCCGCCGCCGGCCTGCGCCCAGGCGGCCTGCTCGGCGAGCAGGGCGCCGATCTGCGGCATCGTCAGCTGCTCGATCGGCGCGTTGGCCGCGAAGTACTGGTGGTACTGCGCCAGCAACGGGCTCATCGTTCTATAGAAGAGGCCGTCACCGCTGCTGTTGACGGAGCCGGTCGACTGCGTCATCAGGTTCGACTCGTGGAAGTAGTGCGGGCGCGGGTCGTTGCCCATCATGTGCTGGAACATCTCCAGGTCAGCGTTCGCGACGATCTGGCCGATGGTGAATTGCGTGCCCGAGGGGTTGCACGTCGTCACGCCGGCGATCGGCGTGCACGTCGGCAGGTCGTACAGCGTCTGGAACTCGTCGACCTCGGCGGCGTCGGTGGAGACGTTGTAATAGATGTTCGTCGGGTACCGCGGGATCCCCGTCGCGCCGGCGTCTGAGAAGACGGCGCCGGCCGGGTAGGTCGCGCCGGCGTAGGCGCCGGTCTGGAAGCTGCCGTCGGCGGGGCGCGGGTACGGCTTCGACGCGTCGGCGCCGAAAAACTTGATCCCGCCGCCGGTCGCGCCGGCGAAGGCGGCGTTGAGCGCGGGGTTCTGCTCATAGGCGCTCTCGATCGCGGCGCCCTCGGTCGACGGCCGCGTCGCCGCGCTGGGCGCGCCGCTGCTGCCGGTCAGCGTGCTGCCGCTGTCGGTGAACGTCTTGCTTATCGGGCCGCCGCCGGCGGTGTTCGTCGTCGAGTTGCCGCTCGGGTTGACGAAGTCGGTGCTGGTGTTCGCCGCGACGGTCCCGATCAGCGACCACGCGCCGGGCGTCGCCCCAGTGACCGGCGCGCGGTAGACGTTGTATTGGCCCGCATGGCAGACCGCGCCCCACGTGAGTCTCACGGCCCCGGAGGCGCCGACGGTCACGGGCGCGGAGATCGACGCGGCGGACTCGCCGGGGGCGGGCGCCGCGGGGGCGCCGGGGGCCGCGGTGTTGAATTGATCGGTCACCGCATAGGCGTACTGGCCGGCAGGCAGCGTGCCGCCGGTCGTCGCGGTCGCGTCGTCAAGCGACGGGGGGTCGACCTGGCCAGGGTTGCCGGGGATCAGGTTCGCCAGCCCCGAGTGCTCGCCGGTGACGACGACCTGCGGGTTGTTGGCGCCGAGCGTGGCAGCCGGGTCGGTGCTCGACGCCAGGCCGAGCCCGCCGTTGATCGCGTCGCCGGCCGTCCCAGCCGCTCTCGTCGCCCACGCCGTGTTCTGGTTGAGCTCAGCCTGGATGTAGCTCTGGGTGGCGCACCCCCCGTCGATGTTGGGGTGGTCCCACGTGTGGCTAATCCAGGCGAAGCTGTTGGCGTACGGTCTGCCGGTCGCTGGGTCGGTCCCCTGGTAGGCGGCGAGCAGCGGGTCGGGGCAGGGCGTGGCGGTCGAGCAGGGCCCTGAGGCGCCGTCGCCGCCGATCGTGCCGCCTGTGCCGCTGCCCGCGTCGCCGACGCCGACGAGCGTGTCGCCGGTCGCGACGGCGAGGCTTCCGCCGCCGTTGAAGAGCATGTCGAGGCGGAAGCCGTTGGCGCGCGACCACGCGGCGGCAGCCGTCACGTCGGCGGGGACCGTGCGCAGCGCGCTCGCGTCGCTGAAGTCAGTCGTATGCGGCGCGGTCGCCGCGTTGCCGGCGACGCTCCACCCCGCGTCGGCGAGGAAGTTGTCGTCGATATGCGTCTCGAGGTAGTTGCGCTGGTCGCCGAAGTAGGTGCCGCGCGCCAGCCACGCCAGCTCGCCGTGACGCAGCAGCTCGCTCTGCAGCATGAACTGGTTCTCGTTGAACGTCTGGAACAGCATCTGGCGGCCGTCCGGTGCGGTGAAGACGCCGACGACCGTGCTGTTGCCCGGGCCGCTGACGAGCGTGTCGACGTTGGCGCCGGCCAGCGCCGTCGCCGCGTAGCCGAACGAGCCGGTGTCGAGCGCGACCGCGTTGAGGTAGGGGAAGACCTGTCTGCCGCTGGCCGTGAGCGTGAGCGGGCTGGCGTTGCTGAGCGGGGTGGGCGACGGCGCGGTCAGGCCCTGGTCGGCGCTCGGCGACGCGTACGCGGTCACCTGTCGGACGCTGAAGTCGTGCTCGAAGGTCTGCAGCGCGGTCCACTGCGCCGCGCTCATCCCCTCGATGCCCGAGGTCGCCACGACGACGCCCTCGTAGCTCGCGGCCGGCGAGCCGTCTGGCGCGGTGCCGGAGAGCGACGGCATCGGCGAGCTCGTCACCCACGCGTCGTAGGGAACGCCTTCGCGCTTGAGCGTGCTCGCCCAGTCCGCGTACGCGATCCCGCTCGCGGTGCTTGGATCGGTGCTGTCGGTGACCAGCAGGACTTTCATCCCGATCCGCTGGGTCGTGCCCGCGGCCGAAGCGACGGAACGCGACCCGTGCGACGGGAGCCCCAGCCCAAGCCCGACGCCAGCCAGCAGCAGCACGACGGCGCCCGCCGCAACGACGCGCCAGCCAAAGAACCGTGACATCGCACCTCTCATTCCATCCGTGGCATGGGCGAGCCCCGCGCACCATCACCCGGTCTGCACCAGAACGCCAGACCGCGCGAT
Organism: Conexibacter sp.; assembly: GCA_036499225.1. Lineage (GTDB taxonomy): Bacteria > Actinomycetota > Thermoleophilia > Solirubrobacterales > Solirubrobacteraceae > Conexibacter. Next base: position 14,926 of record DASYEC010000032.1, on the reverse strand, counting down.
TGTGCAACCGCACGCGGTGACGCTCAATAGCCGAGATGGCCTTGATGGCGTTCAGCGAGTGAACGCCCGGTGGGCCACGCCGTCGAGCGCGCCCTCAGCCGCCGCCCGCCCCGCGCACCTGGTCGATCAGCGCGAGCGCGTCCGCGGGCAGCTCGTCGCCGCGCCAGGCGATGTGCTGGTCAGGGCGCACGAGCAGCAGGCGGGCGCCGAACAGCGCGCGGGCCTCGCTGGCGTCCGGCACCAAGAGCTCGATCAGCGGCACGCCGCGGACAGCGGCGGCCTCCAGCAGCGCGGCCGCCACCGGCGCGTCGGCTCCGATCCGCAGCAGCGTGAGCTCCGGGCCGAGGTGGTCGAACAGCGGGGTGCCGTCCGCGAGCCGCAGGTGCGGCAGGCGCCGTCCCGGGCGGCCGTCTGGGTCGTACGCCGCGATGCTGAACTGTGCCGGCTCGCTGCCGTCGGAGACGACGATCGGCGAGCTGTACTGGAAGCCGAAGTTCAGCCCGACGGCATGGTGGAAGCCGTTCTCCGCCATGGGGATCCCCTCCCGCAGCTCCTCGCGTGCCCGCTCGCCGGCCTCGCCCGGCTCGTCCACGCGCATCCGCGGCTCGAGCGTGAACAGCGAGCCGCCGACGGCGCCGAGCGCTCTTGAGACCGTGTCACCAAGCGAGCGGCGCTCCGCCTCGTAGGCGTCGAGCAGCCCATCCCCGCCCCAGCCGTTCAAGACGGCGGCGAGCTTCCAGCCGAGGTCGACGGCGTCGCCGAGGCCTGCGTTCATGCCGAAGCCCGCGGCCGGCACCCAGTCGTGCGCGGCGTCGCCGGCAAGGAAGACGCGCTCGGAGCGGTAGTGCTCGGCGACCATCGCCTTCGCGCGCCAGGGGATGACGGCGACGGTCTCGAAGTCGATCGAGCGGCCGAGCGTCTGCTCCAACAGCTCGCGCGGCTCGAACTGCGACGGGTCGACCGTCGGCGGGAAGTGGTGGTGGGAGACCCACAGCTCCTCGCCGTCGATCGCGGTGACCGCGCCGACGTGATGCGGGTTGAACGTGAACGTCATCCACGCCGGCCGCTCGCCGAGCCCCAGCAGCTCGCGCGAGCGGAAGTACACCGAGACGACCTGCAGGATCTTGTCGACGCCGACGTAGCGCAGCCCGACCTGGCGGCGGACCGTGCTGCGCGTGCCGTCGCAGCCGACGAGCCACTGCGCCTCGATCGTGCGGCGCGCACCCGTCTCGACCTCCTCGACCTCCGCGCGCACGAGCCCGTCCCCTTGCTCCAGCGACAGCAGGCGCACGCCGCGCTCGACCGTCAGGCTAGGGAACCGCTGCACCTGCTCGGCGAGGATCTGCTCGACGTACATCTGGTTGATGCGGTGCTGAGGCTCGGGCGTCGGCCAGTCGGCCTCGCTCACCGCGCCGTCGCGCACGGCCGCGGCCGACGGCACGGGCACCCGGTACAGCTCCTCGCCCGTGAACGTGGTGCGGTAGGCGGTGTCGTGCGGGTAGTCGGCCGGCAGCCCCGCGGCGCGTACCTCGTCGGCGAAGCCGAGCCGGCGGAAGTACTCCATCGAGCGCGCGGCGATCAGGTTCGCGCGCGGGACCGGTGTCGCGAGCGACTCGTCGATCACGAGCGCCGGCACGCCGCGCGAGCCGAGCTCGAGCCCGAGCATCAGCCCGACCGGGCCGCCGCCGACGATCAGGACGGGGACCTGCTCAGCCATGCGCGGCCACCCGCGTCCGCGCGCTCGCCGCCGCGCGCGCCCCGCTCGCGCCGGTCACGCCGCCGCCCCGGCCTCGGCCCCGACGCCGAGCAGCGCCGCCGCGCGCTCGCCGCGGATCTGGCGCACCTGCTCCGCGTCGAAGCCGACGTCGCTGATGTACGAGAGGCGGTGCTCGTAGCCTCTCTGGTTCGCGAACGGGAAGTCGCTGCCGAGCAGGAGCCGGTCAGCGCCGACCGCGGCGTCGAAGCACTGCGCCGCGAGCGGCCCGGCGGGAATCGTGTCGAACCACATCTTTCTGAGCATCGCCTGCGTCCCCGGGTTCAGCCGCTCGACGCGGTTGACGAGGTACGGGACGGTGCCGCCGAGGTGCGGGACGACGAGCTGCAGGTCCGGGTAGCGCTCGGGGATTCTTGCGAGCGCGAGGCGCAGCGCGCAGAGCGTGTCCTCAAACAGCGCGCCGGCGACCCAGTTGAGCCGGTAGTTGTCCTCCGGGCCGGTGTCAACGGCGCCGTTGGGATGGACCGTCAGCACCGCGCCGCGGCGGTTGAGCTCCTCGAAGACCGGCTCGAATACCGGGTCGTCGAGCTCGCGCCCGTTGACGCTGCACGTCACGCCGACGCCGCGCATCCCGAGCTCGCCGAAGCAGCGCTCGATCTCCGCCAGCGACGCGTCGACGTGCGGCAAGGGCAGCGCTCCGAGCGAGAACAGCGTGCCCGGGTGCTCGCGGCAGAGGTCGGCGTAGAGGTCGTTGGCGACGCGGGCGGCATGGGCCGACTCCTCTGCTCCCTCGAGGTAGGGCTGCAGCAGCCCGAGCGAGAGGACCTGGGCGCCGATGCCGAGGCGCTCCATGTCCTCCAGGCGCTCCGCGATGCCGACGTCGTGCAAGGGCGCGGCGCCCTTGTGCGGGATGTCCGGCCGGTTCATCACATCGATGACGTAGGCGTCGGGGAAGTAATGCGCGTGGACGTCAATCACCATTATGTTGATTCACCCTCAAATCGCGGTGCCGAGTTGAGGCGACACTACCAGTGAAAATGGGCGCAGGAGATGCCTGCTGAGCATGACCCCTATACGTGCGTTAGCCCACAGGGCCCGGCGCTCTCGCCTGTGCGCTCACGCGCATCCCGCCGGCGTGGTACTGACGTCTCAGCGTGTCAATCAACTCGCGCACGAGGTCGCTTGCGGGCGCCAGCAGCGTCGCGCCGATCGCGCGCTCGTCCTGGGGCCATTGGTAATCGACCGCGACGACCAGCCCCGCCTCGACCTCGCGCTGCACCTGGTTGCGCTGGAAGGCCGAGACGTAGTCCGTCTGGCTGACCAGCGCGCGGCGCGTCGCGACGTCGTCGATCTCAAGCCGCACCTTCGGCAGATGCCGGCCCTCGTTGTGGAACAGCCCCTCGACCCGCTCGCGCACGAACGAGCCGGGCGGGCCGAGGACCCATTCGGCGTCGTGCAGCGCGTCGACGCTGACGGTCGGGGCGCAGCCCAGCGGATGGCCGGGCCCGCAGTAGATCGCGAGCTCGTCGTAGAAGATCACCTCCTGGCGGTAGCCGCGCGCCTCCTCGCCCGCCAGCAGCGGGCCGAGCACGACCTCGACCGCGCCATGGTCCAGCCACGCGACGAGCTCGTCGGGCGCGCCGTAGCGCAGGTGCAGCATCACCTCGGGGTTGCTCGCCATCGTCTTCGCCAGCGCGTCGGCGAGCAGCGTCACGGGGTGGTACTGCGCCGCGCCGACGAACAGGTGCCGGCGCGTCCCCAGGCGGATGTGCTCGATGTCGCGGATCGCGCCCTGGAACTCCGCGCGTATCGCGCGCGCGTGGTCGACGATCGCGTCGCCGAGGTCGGTCAGCTTGACGCCCTTGGCGCCGCGCTCGAAGACGCGCCCGCCGATCTGCGTCTCGAACTCGCGCACGGCGCGCGTCAGCGCGGGCTGGGAGATGAACAGCACCTCCGCCGCCTTGTTGATCGAGCCCTGCTCGGCGACTGTCAAGATCACGAGCAGCTGCCCGACGTCACGGTTTTGGAGCACGCCTACGACCGACCTGGCGCGTCGTCCCGTGCGACCGTGTGCGGTGCGCCACGCGCTCGCGGACCGCCGAACCCTCCACCTCTCACGCGGCGAGTCTACCTGGCACGGTTTGCCGATCCGAGCGCGCTCGCCGCGAGCTGCGTGGCGAGCACCCCCGAGAGCATCGCGGAGGCGAGGTCGGCAGCCGCCGGCCCGTCGAGCGAGGCGGCGTCGCGCAGGTAGCGCTTGACTGTCACGAGCGCCGCGCGGTCTCTCGCGACCAGCTCCGCGACCGCTTCGTCGAGCGCGACGCCAAGCTGCTCGTCGGCGACGACCCGGGTCAGCAGGCCGAGCACCAGCGCCTCCTGCGCGGAGATCTCCTGCGTGCGCAGCACGAGGTCGAACAGCGCCTTGCGCCCGATCACGCGCTGCAGCTGGGAGAGCGCCAGCGTCGGCGGCAGGTCTCTCTGCATCTCCGGCAGCCGGAACGACGCGCCGCTGCCCGCGAGCGTGACGTCGCACGCCCCCGCGAGCGCGCACGCGAGGCCCCAGGCGCGGCCCTGCACCGCCGCGATCACCGGCACGCGGACCTGCTCGAGCGCGCCGAACGCGTCGAGCACCGGCCGCGTGATGCGGGCCTCAAGCTCCGCCGGCGCCGGCGGCGTCGGCCCGCGGTGCTCGACGTCGGCGTGGTTGCGCCCGCGGCAGAAGTCCTCCCCCGCGCCGACGAGCGTCACGACCGAGCAGTCAGCCGTGGCGGCCTCAAGGAACAGCGCGCGCAGCCGCGCGAGGTCGGCGTTGGAGAGCGCGTTGCCGCCGTCGCCCTCCAGCCTGATCGCGAAGACCCAGCCGCGGCATTCCGCTGTGACTGTCGATGACAACTCGCTCTCCTCTGCTCGCGCGCTCACGAAGCGCCTCCGGTCGTGCCTGACGTGGACTGGCTGTCGTCGTCGCTCTCCTCGGCCGCACGCGCGGGCGCCCGTGCCGCCTCGGCGCGCGCCCTGCTGGCGAGGAAGTCGTCGAGCCTGCGCTGGGCCGCCTCCGCCTGCGGCGCGGTCCACTCGCGGAAGCCCTCGCCGGCGACCATCCCGGTCTTGCCCTCGCCGACGAGCTTGACGAGCAGCGGGTGCGGCTCGGCCGTGCGGTCGAGATCGGGCATCAGCGTGCGGTGGATCGACAGCGTCAGGTCGAGGCCGACAAGGTCGGACTGCTCGAGCGGCCCGAGCACGGCGAGCCGCGGCCCGAATCCCTCCTTCACGACCACGTCGATCGTCTCGGCGTCGCAGACGCCCTCGGCGACGAGCGCGATCGCCTCCCGCTTCAGCGCGTGCTGCAGGCGGTTGCCGACGAAGCCCGGCACGTCGCGGCGCAGATGGACGGGGCGCTTGCCCGCGTCCGCCAGCAGCGCCATCGTGCGCGCGACCGTAACCTCGCTGGTCGACGGCGCCTGCACGACCTCGACGAGCGAGACGAGATGCGGCGGGTTCCAGAAATGCGTCCCGAGCGCACGCTCGCGATGGTGCAGCCGCGCCGTCACGCGCGCGATCGGGAACGCCGAGGTGTTCGTCGCCAGGACGGTCGTCTTGGAGACCAGCCCCTCGACCTGCTCGAGCACCTCCTGCTTGCTGGAGAGCCACTCCGGCACCGCCTCGATCACGAAGTCGGCGTCGGCGACCGCTCTGGCGACGTCGCGCTCGAAGCGCACCCGCTCGATCTCGGCCGGGTCGCGGCCGAGCGTCGCCGCGGCCGCCGCCATCCGTGTGCGCGCGTCGGCGAGCACCGTGTGGTCGGCGTCGTAGAGGCCGACCTCGTGGCCAGCGGCCGCGAACAGGTAGGCGATCCCGTGCCCCATCCGGCCGGCGCCGACGACGGCGACGCGCTGACGCGCTCCGCCGCCGCTGCCGCCTGGGCCTCCCGGCGGAGGCTCACCCAGCGGTGTAACCGCCGTCGACATACATCACCTGCCCCGTGCAGAAGTCCGACGCGGGCGACAGCAGGTAGAGCGCCATCCCGACGAGGTCCTCGGGCTCGCCGAGCCGTCTCAGCGGGATGCGCGACAGCGACCGGGCTTTCGTCGCCTGTCCGAGCTCGTCGTCGCCGTACATCCACGCCGTCAGCTTCGAGCGGAAGACCGTCGGCGCGATCGCGTTGACGGTGATCCCGCGCTCGCCCCACTCCGTCGCGAGCACGCGCGTGAGCGCATCGGTCGCGCCCTTGGAGGCGCAGTAGGCGCTGTAGCCGGAGTAGTTTCCGTGGCGCCCGCGCACCGACGACATCAGCACGACCTTTCCGCGCTGGCCCTCCCGGATCCAGTGGCTGCCCGCCGCCTTGCATGCGCGCCACGCGCCGGTCGTGTTCGCGTCGATCACGTCGGCCCAGTCGTCCTCGGACATCTCGTGGATGAAGCCGGGCCGGTTCATCCCCGAGGCGACGACGAGCAGGTCCAGCCCGCCGAGCTCGTCGCACGCGGCCTGCACCATCGCCTCCGTGTCGGCGAGCGACGACGGCCGCCGCGCGATCGTCGCGACGCGCGCGCCGCTGTCGGCCGCGCCGGCCGTGTCGCGCGCCTCTGCCGCGACCTGCTCGAGCTCGTCGTGCGAGCCCGACGCGAGCAGCACGTCGGCGCCCGCGCGCACGAGCCCCAGCGCGACCGCCCGCCCGAAGGCGCCCGACGCCCCCGTGATCAGCGCGCGCTTGCCGCGCAGGTCGAAGAGCCCGCCGTCAACAGCTGCGTTGCTCATCGCCCGCTTTGCTCCCGTCTCCATCGCCCCGGATCACCTATGCCTGCGGCGCGCCGGTCAGCGCTGGCGTGTAGCCGAGGATCTCGTCGCCCTGGGCGAGGACGCGCTCGAGCTCGTCACGCGAGATCACGCTCAGGCCGCTGCGCTCGAAGACGTCGTACAGCAGCTCCGCCTCCTCGCGGCGCGGGCGCGGCATCGGCGGGCGCATGAACGGGTGCGAGACGTTGCCGCGGATCCACGTCGCGAGCTTGTAACGGAGGTGCAGGCGCGAATGGTCGGCATAGACGGCGCCGCGGATCGGCACGATCTGGTCGACGAAGATCCGCCGCGCCTCCTCGATGTCGCCGCGGTCCCACGCGAGCCGGTGGCTGACCTGCGCCTCCTTCATGAAGTTGTATGAGCCCTGCACCGCGCCGTCGACGAGGCCGCGCAGCAGCGCGTCGTGGACGCCGAAGCCGGGCGTGTTGAGGATCCCGACATGCCGCGGCAGCGTGCGCAGGTAGGAGGCGACCTGGAAGTGCGCGCGCTCGACGCCGTAGATCATCTTCCAGCCGACGACGCTGGGGATCGTCTCGACGACCGCCTTGACCGACTGGATCGGCAGCGCGCGGCCCCACTGCGCCGTCGTCGGATGGGTCGGGTGGATGATCAGCGGCAGCTCGGTCGCGTCGGCGATCGCCTCGACGTGGCTCTGCCAGATCTCGGGGTTCTTCGCCCCGTCCATCGTCGTCGTGACCTCCATCGTGCCGGTCGGCGGCATCACGAAGATGCCGTCGACGCCGAGCGTCTTGCACTCCACCGCCGAGGCGAGCACGTCCGGCCGCGAGAGGCCGTACGCGCCGGAGAAGACCGGCATGGCGGCTGGGCGCTCCTCGAGCACGATGCGGATCGTCTCGGCCCGCTCCTCGGGCGTCATGTAGAAGATCTCGCCGGCCTCGGGGTTGACGATCAGGCCGCCTCTGACCGCGAGGAACTGCTCGTCTTGCGTGAAGTAGCGGACGAGGCCGCGGAAGGCGTCGAGGTCGGGCTCGAGGCTGTCGGGCTTGAACGGCAGCACGAGCGCCGCGTAGTGGCGGTCGAACTCGTCCGTGTCGATGTAGGGGATCATCCTTGCTCCTGGGTTGCGATTCGCGGGTGGGTCTCAGCGGCGGGCGGAGTCGACGCGCCAGCGGTCGGCGCGGCTCTCGAGCACGCGCAGCAGTTGGGTGACGGCGACGCCGAGGGCGGCGATCACGATCACGTCGGCGAGCATGTCGGTCGTCTGCTGCAGGCCGGCGTAGTAGGAGGCGATGTAGCCGAGGCCGCCGTCGCCGGCGAAGATCTCGGCGACGATCACAGCTGTCAGCGCGCGGCCGACGCCGATCCGCAGGCCGGCCATGATCAGCGGGACGGCGCCGGGGATCGCGACGTAGCGGAACAGCTGGCGGTCGTTGGCCATCAGCGAGCGGGCGGCGCGCACGAGCCGCGGGTCGACCTCCTGCACGCCGCGCATCGTGTTGACGACGATCGGGCTGACGGTGAGGAAGAAGGAGACGGCGACGATCGTCGGCAGCCCCGCGCCGAACAGCACGAGGAAGACCGGGTACATCGCGATCACCGGCGCGGAGTAGATCAGCCAGACGAACGGGTCGAGCGCGAACTCGACGGGCTTGTACCAGCCCATCAGCACGCCGAGCGCGACGCCGACGACGGAGGCGAGCGCGAACGAGACCGCGAACTCCAACGCGGTCGTGCCGAGCGCTCTCGTCAGCTCGCCGCTCTTGACCTGGTCGACGAGCGCGGGGAAGACGCGCGTCGGGCTCGAGATCAGGAACGGGTCGACGATCCCGGCGGCGGTCAGCAGCTGCCAGAGCGCGAGCAGCACGACGAACGGGACGACGAGGTAGAGCAGCCGCTGCAGCTGCTGCGAGCCGGTCACGGCGCTCATTGGCTTCTCCATTTCGACAGGCGCGTCTCGAGCTGGGCCATCAGCACGCTCAGCAGGTAGCCGAACAGCCCGATCACGAGCACGAGGAAGACGATGTAGTCGATCCGGTACGTCGAGCCGTAGAGCGTCACGAGCTGGCCGAGGCCGCCGACCGTCACGTACATCTCTGCCACGATCACGCCGAGGATCGCGCGGCCGACGCCGAGCCGCACGCCGATCGCGATCGACGGCACCGCGGCCGGCACGAGCACCCTCGAGAACAGCTGAAGCGGGCTGGCGCCGAGCGAGCGCCCGACGCGGATCAGGACTGGGTCGACGGCGGCGATGCCGGCCATCACGTTGATCACGATCGGGATCACGGCGGCGAACACCGCGACGGCGACGGAGAGGCTCCGGCCGATCCCGAAGAGGACCAGCAGCAGCGGCAGCAGCGCGAGGTAGGGCGTCACGTAGAGCGCGGTCAGGACCGGCTCGGTCGAGCGCCGCACGACCGTGTTCCAGCCCATCGCGAGGCCGAGCGGGACGCCCGCGAGCACCGAGATCGCCATGCCGAGCGCGAACCCCTCGAGGCTGACGAGCGCGGCGGTGAAGAACTGGCCGGTCGTGATCAGCTCCCAGCCGGCGCTGACCGCGCCCGACGGGCTGCCGATCTCCTCGACGCTGATCAGGTCGAGCGCTCCGACCAGCTGCCACACGCCGACCGCGACGACGATCGCCAGCGTGCCGACGCCCAGGCGCGAGCGAAGCAGCGCGCTCAGCGCGCGGCGGGACGCGCTCGCACGCGGCTGTGCGGTCGCCGGGCCCGGCAGCGCGCGGCTTGGCGGCGAGGCCGTCTGCGCGCTCGTCGTCATCGCGCCGGCCGCCCGTGCGGCGTGGCGGGGACGCGCCCGAACAGCAGCGCAGAGAGCCGCTCGCGATAGGCGGCGTACTCCGGCGAGCTGCGCACCTCCTCCGTGCGCGGCCGCGGCAGGTCGATCTCGATGACCTCCTGAACGTGCGCCGGGCCGGGGCTCAGCACGACGACGCGGTCGGCGAGGAAGATCGCCTCGTCGATCCCGTGCGTCACGAAGACGACGGTCTTTCTCTGCAGGCTCCAGATCTGCAAGAGCTCGCTCGCCATCAGCTCGCGCGTCTGCGCGTCGAGCGCGCCGAACGGCTCGTCCATCAGCAGCACCTCGGGGTCCATCGCCAGCGCGCGAGCGATCCCGACGCGCTGGCGCATGCCGCCCGACAGCTGGTGCGGATGATGGTCCTCGTAGCCTTTGAGCCCGACCAGCTCGACCAGCTCGCGGGCGCGCTGCTTGCGGTCGACGCCGGCCGGCTTGTTGAGGTCGAGGCCGAACGAGACGTTCGCGAGCACGTTGCGCCACGGCAGCAGCCCGAACTCCTGGAAGACCATCGCGCGATCGACGCCGGGGGCGCTAACCGGGCGGCCGCCGACCTCGATCGAGCCGCGCGTCGGCGGCATCAGCCCGTCGATCGCGAGCAGCAGCGTGCTCTTGCCGCAGCCGCTCGGGCCGACGACCGTGACGAACTCGCCGTGCGCGATCTCGAGGTCGACCCGCTCGACCGCGACGGAGCCGCCGTCGCTGCCGGGGTACGACATCTCGACGTCGTCCAAGCGGACGTGGCCGGGCTGCACCGCCCCGCCGCCCGCCGGCTGCTGCGCCGGCGGGACGGCGGCGGGGCGCACCGTCGACTCAGTCACCGCTCTGCCCGACCCAGCTCGGGTAGCTGTCGATCCATCTCGAGTCGAGCCACTGCGACTCCGGCACCGGGCTGGTCCACTGGCCGGCGAGCTTGCCGATCTGCCAGAAGGCGTCCATCGACTCGGCGTCGGGCAGCCTGCCGTCGGCGCTCGTCTTGCTGACGATCTGCTCGTACGCGTCGGCGGCCGCCTCTGGGCTGATCTTCGCGTACTTCTCCATCGCCTCCTTGGCGGCGTCGGGGTCGGCCTGCGCCTCTCTGACGCCCTTCACGAGCCCGGTGAGATACGCCTGCACCGTGTCGCTGTTGTCGTCGATGTACTGCTGCGTCGCTGTCGAGGCGCCGTTTGCGTACTGTCTCATCAGGTCCGCCTGCGCCTCGACTCTGTGCGCGCCGGCGGCCTCCGCGAGCGAGCCCGACTCGGCCGTCGTCCCGGCGATGTCGGCCTGGCCGACTCTCAGCGCCGCGACGATCGCCGCGTTCTCGCCGTTGGTGCGGATCTTCACGTCGCTTCTCGGGTCCAGCCCGACCTTCGTCAGCGCGTAGCGCGTGATCTGGTCCATCGAGCCGCCCGGCTGGCTGACCGCGACCGTCTTGCCCTTCGCGTCGGCCATCGTTCTGATCGCCGGGTCTCTCGCGTACCACGAGTAGAGCGGCTGGTTGAAGGTCGAGTAGAAGACCTTCAACGGCTGTCTCTGCAGCACCGCCGTCATGTCGTCGGCAAGGCCGACGAGGCCGATGTCGACCGATCCGGAGACGAGGCCCTTGACGACGTTCGCGCCGCCGTTGAGCGCGACCAGCTTGACGTCAAGGCCGGCGTCTCTGAAATAGCCTCTGTCGATCGCCAGGTAGAGCGGCGCGAAGCTCGACGCCTGGAACGGCAGCGCGACCGTGATCTGCTTGGTGGATCCCGAGCCCGAGCCGCCATCGCTGCCGCTGGAGGACGACGAGGACGAGCCGCAGGCGGCGAGCGTCGCGGCCAGCGCGAGCGCCGCGAGCGCCGCCAGCGCAGTCCGCGCGCCGCGTCGCCCACGCCTGTCAGAACGCGTCCCGCGCGTCGCGTTTGAGCGACGGTCGACTCTGCTCATGGTGCCTCTCTCTCCTCAGTTAACTTGCACCCGTGCGCTCTCCAGACAGCGCGCGTTCTCCACACCTCTGGCGAACGCGGCGCGCGCACGTCGAATTACGGCAGGCAACGATGCGTGAGTCACACCGAGACGCGCTGCCGGCGAGTTCTCTCCAACTGGCGAGCAAGCTAACAGGGCGGCGGCGTCGCAGCCAATGTCGCGTTTGCATGCCCCCTATGCGACGGCTCGTCACTATGGTCGCGTTGCGCAGCGCAGCCCGCCTTTTGCCTCGTGAGCCTTTATCCGCGCGGGCTGCCCTCAACGACGAGGAGAATGAATGAATGCCACTGCCTCACCGCAGACGGCGCTGAGCTCAGCGACGGTCGACCCAGTGAGCGGCCTGCACCTGATCGAGCTCAGCCATCCGTGGGGCCACGGCGCGCCGGCGGCGCCGGGCTTCGCCGAGCCGCAGATTCAGCGTTCCGTCAACCACGCCCAGCATGGCGTCCTGAGCCAGCGGATCCGCACCGTGATGCACACCGGCACGCACGTCAACGCCCCGCGCCACCTCGTGCAGGGCGGTGACGGCGTCGGCTCGCTGGCGCTCGAGCGGCTGTTCGCCGTGGGCGTCGTCGTCTCCGTGCCCAAGCAGCAGTGGGAGACGATCTCGGCCGACGACCTCGAGCGGTCCGACGTGCGACGCGGCGACGCAGTCGTGCTCGTGACCGGCTGGCATCGCAGCTACGGCGACAGCCAGCGCTACTACGCCCACGCTCCGGGGCTGTCGCGCGAGGCGGCGCAATGGCTGGTCGAGCGCGAGCCGGCGTTCGTCGCGATCGACACGCCGCACGTCGACCACCCGCTCGCGACCTCGCTCGGCGCTCATCGTGGCGGGCCGACGGCGAGATACCTGCCGGCGCGCTATGAGCGAGAGACGGGCCGCAGCGCGGCCGACGACTTCCCTGACTGGAACCCGGCCCACCGCGCGCTGCTTGCGGCCGGCATCCCGACGCTCGAGAACGTCGGCGGCGACGTCGACGAGCTGCTCGGCCGCCGCGCGGTGTTCCATGCCGTGCCCTGGCGCTGGCCCGACGGCGACGCCTGCCCGGTGCGCTTCGTCGCGCTGCTCGACCCCTCCGGCGAGCTGCGGATCGAGTCGGGGGCCCACGATGAGCGCGCTTGAGCTGTACGACCTGACGCAGCCGTGGGGCCACGGCATGCCGGAGTGGCCCTCGGCGCCGGCGATCCGCGTCAACCCGCTGATGTACCACGCGAAGGACGGCGTCGCGGTCGCCGAGATGGACGCGACGATGCACCGCGGCACGCACATGGACGCGCCGATGCACGTGATGGAGGAGATGCCGTCGATCGCCGACTACGAGCTGTGGCGGTTCTTCGGCACGGGCGTCGCGGTGTCGATCCCCAAGCAGCGCTGGGAGGTGATCACCGCCGAGGACCTCGAGCGCGCGACGCCGCGGATCGAGCCGCACGACATCGTGATGATCAACACCGGCAGCCATCATCTGATCGGCGACAACGACGACTACTACGCCTACTCGCCGGGCCTCTACGACGAGGCCGCGCAGTGGCTGGTCGAGCGGCAGGTGAAGCTCGTCGGCGTCGACGTGCAGGCGCTCGACCATCCGCTCGGCACGAAGCTGGTCGCCCACGGGCCGGGCCCGTCCCACCCGCACCTGATGGCGGAGTACAAGGCCGAGACGGGACGCGAGGCGATCGAGGACTTCCCCTTGTGGGAGCCCTCGCACAAGATCCTGATGTCGAACGGGATCCCCGGGATCGAGAACGTCGGCGGCCAGCTCGACGCGGTCACCGGCAAGCGCTGCACGTTCATGGCGTTCCCGTGGCGGTGGACGAAGGGCGACGGCAGCGGCGTGCGCGTGCTCGCCGCCGTCGACCCTGATCAGCGCTTCCGCTTCCCCGGCTAGACGCGCTCGCGGCGCTCAGCGCGTGGCGCCGACCATGATGAACGCCATCGTCACGACGGCGTCGCTGCGGTTGCGCCACGCGTGCCGGGCCCCATGCTGCACGACGGTGTCGCCTGCGCGCAGCAGCAGCGGCTCGCCGTCTTCGAGCTCGAGCCAGATCTCGCCCGTGACGACGACGGCGTAGTCGAGCGTCGGTGTCGTGTGCATGCCGTCGGGCCCGAACGTCTCAGCGAGGCCCGGCATCTGCTCGTGCTGCTCGCGCACGATCGCCTCGACGTCGGCGCCCGCGGCGAACATCTCCGCGTCGGGCGGGAAGCGCATCAGGTGAAAGCGCGTCTCGCCAGGCCCGGGGAGGAACGAGCAGTCCGTCTCGCTGACGTCGGCGGGCCCGTCAGCGAGGCTCGGCCCCTGCGCCGTCCCCCACACGAGCGCCCCGCGGAAGCGCGGCTCGGACTCCAGCGCGATCGCGCGCGGCGCCTCGCCGTCGGCAAGCACCGCCGAGCGGCCGTCGGGCAGTGTGCCGGTGACGACGCGCCGCACCCCTCGTACGCGCTGCGAGGCGACCTGCGCCATGATGCGACCTCCCGTTTTCGCATCCCGCTCATCGGGACATCGATTTCTGATCAGCGGGAACCTATCGGCCACTCGGGCGAGTGGTCAAGGTATGCTCGGCCGATGGCATCGCCGCCCAGACCCGCCGATGGAGCCGTCAACTCGGTGGCGCGCGCGATCGCTGTCCTGCGCGCGCTTGGAGACGCGCCGGGCGACCTCACGCTCGGCGAGATCTCCGAGCGCTCCGGCGTCCCGCGCTCAAGCGTTCACCGCATCGTGCAGACGCTGCGCCAGGCCGGCTTTGTCGCCGCGAGCAACGGCGGCGGCGGGGTTCGCCTCGGCCCGGCTGTCGCGGAGCTGGCGTCGCTGTCGCGCGCGCAGCTGACGCCGCTGGTGCGGCCGCACCTCGAGCAGCTCTCGCGCCGGCTCGAGGAGGGCGCGAGCCTCGCCGTGCTCGACGGCGACGAAGTCCGCTTCCTGGACCAGGCGATCACCGGGCAGGGCCTGCGCGCCGTCTCGCTTGTCGGCGCGCGCTTCCCAGCGCACTGCACCGCGAACGGCAAGGCGCTGCTGGCGGCGCTGCCGCGCCCGACGCTCGACGCGCTGCTGCCGGCGCGGCTGCAGCGGCTGACGGCGAGAACGATCGCCTCGCGCGGTGCGCTGTTGGCAGAGCTGGAGGAGGTCCGCCGGGCGGGCGTCGCGTTCGACCGCGAGGAGCATGCCGAGGGCATTTGCGCGGTCGGGCGGGTCGTGCGCGACGCGGCCGGCAACCTCGCGGCCGTGACCGTCGCGCTGCCGGCGGCGCGGTTCTACGGCCGCGAGCAGGAGCTCGCCGCGGCGCTGACGCAGGCGACGGCGCAGATCGACGCCGCGCTCGCGTTCGGGCACGAGCCCGCCGCTTAATTCATCCGCCGCATCGCTTGACGCGGCGCCGGCGTTCGGCTTACTCTCAAGGTGTGCCGTTGTCCGGGAAGACGTTTCCCGTTGACCGGGAAGCACCGGGAAGCCTGAGGAGAGCCGGAATGCAGATCACACGTAGCGCCGCCGCCCGTCCGTACGCGACGCGCGGCCATCACGAGATGGTCGCCCTGCAGTTGCAGGGCGAGGCCGCGACCGACACGGAGACGGTCACCGTGGGCCTGTCGCACTTCCTGCCGGGAGGCGGGGCGTCGCTGTCGCACAGCCCACGCGAGCGCGTCTACGTCGTCGTTGCGGGCGAGATGACCGTCGTCGCCGGCGGCGAGGAGGCGACGCTCGCCGC
>DASYEC010000031.1:0-8383 GCA_036499225.1 Conexibacter sp. | reverse complement strand
ACCTCGTCGATCGACTTCTTGCCGAAGTTCGGGATCGCGTTGAGCTCGTTCTCGGTCTTCGAGATGAGGTCGCCGACCGTCTGGATGCCTGCGCGCTTGAGGCAGTTGTAGGAGCGGACGCCGAGCTCGAGCTCCTCGATGAGGATGTCGTCCATGGCGTTTGCCGGACGGCCGCCGGGGCCACCGGCCTGGCCCGCGCCGCCGACGCCGCCAGCGAGGCCCGGCTCGAGCGCGCCGAGGCCGCCCGTGTCGCGCAGCTCGATGACGCGGTCGGCGTCAGTGAAGATCGCCAGCTGCGAGATCAGGATCTCGGCCGCCTCACGCAGCGCGGCGTGCGGGTCGATCGAGCCGTCGGTCTCTATGTCGAGCGTGAGCTTGTCGAAGTCGGTCTTCTGGCCGACGCGGGCCTGCTCGACGGCGTAGGCGACACGACGGACCGGCGAGAAGATCGAGTCGATCGGGATCACGCCGATCGGCTGGTCAGGCGACTTGTTCTCCTCGGCCGGACGGTAGCCGCGGCCGCGGCCGATCGTCAGGTAGACCTCAAGCTTCGTCTTCTTCTCAAGCGTCGCGATGTGCGCGTCCGGGTTGAGGATCTCGACGCCGGAGGGCAGGTCGATGTCCTTCGCCGTGATGTCGCCGGGGCCCGTCACGACGAGCGGGGCCTCGATCTCGGTCGCATCGGAGTGCATGCGGCAGACGATGCCCTTGAGGTTGAGGACGATGTCGGTCACGTCCTCCTTCACGCCCGCGATCGTCGAGAACTCGTGGGCGACGCCCTCGATGCGGACGCTCGTGACCGCGGCGCCGGCGAGCGAGGAGAGCAGGACACGGCGCAGCGAGTTGCCGAACGTGTAGCCAAATCCACGATCGAGCGGCTCGATCGTGAAGGAGCCGCGGTTCTCCTCGACCGTCTCGGAGGTGATTCGGGGGACTTGGAAGTCAAGCATCGGGGTCGGTTCCTAACGTCGTCGTGTCGTGAGCGCCGCCCGCCGCGGGGCGGTCATGCGGGCGTCGCGGGTCGGAAAGGACCGCTCCCCGCGACGGATCAAGGCTTACTGCGAGCGATGGCGTGTCGACAGCATGGAGCGGCCAGGCGGCAGACGGTCTGCGCTGGGGCCGCTGGCCATTGCTGTCGCAGCCCTCAGACCCGCCGCCGCTTGCGTGGACGGCAGCCGTTATGCGCCTGAGGCGTGACGTCCTTGACGCCGGTGACCTCGAGGCCGGCGGCTTGCAGCGAGCGGATGGCGGTCTCGCGGCCGGAACCTGGGCCCTTGACGAAGACCTCGACCTTTTGCAGGCCGTGCTCGATGCCCTTGCGGGCGGCCGCGTCAGCGGTCACCTGCGCCGCGAACGGCGTTGACTTGCGGGAGCCCTTGAAACCGGCGCCGCCGGCCGACTCCCACGCGATCACGTTGCCCTCGCGGTCGGTGAGGGAGACGATCGTGTTGTTGAAGCTCGTCTTGATGTGAGCCTGGCCGACCGGGATGTTCTTGCGGACTCTGCGACGGCCACGCTGCGGACGCTTCGGAGCTGGACTCACGTTACTTCTTCCCCGCCTTCTTCTTGCCGGCCACAGACATACGCTTCGGACCCTTGCGCGTACGCGCGTTGGTCTTCGTCTTCTGGCCGCGCACCGGCAGGCCACGACGGTGACGCAGTCCGCGATAGGACCCGATCTCCATCAAACGCTTGATGTTCTGCGAGCGCTCGCGCCGGAGATCGCCCTCGACGGTGATCGCGTCGATCTCGTCGCGGAGTCTGCCGACCTCGTCCTCGGTCAGGTCGCGGACGTAGGTGTCGGGCGAGATGCTCGTTTTCACGAGCAGCTCGTTCGCGGTCGACCGGCCAATCCCGTAGATGTACGTCAGACCGATCTCGACGCGCTTGTTCAGCGGGATGTTGATGCCTGCGATACGTGCCATTTTCAGCCCTGCCGCTGCTTGTGACGCGGGTTGGAGCAAATGACCAGCACGCGCCCGTGCCGGCGAATGATCTTGCACTTCTCGCACATCGGCTTGACCGACGGTCGTACCTTCATGATCCCTTTCGGCTGATTCCAATCGACTCAGCTCTGGCCGCCGTGACGGCTGCCGCTACTGCGTCGAGGACGAAACACGCGCGAAAGCCGGTGCGGTTCCGAGCGCGACGGTGGATGGTACCAAACCCGGCGGAAGGACAAGGGGCCCACCCGTCGAGGGTGGTCCGCCGGCCAACCGGGATGGCGTGCTTGCGCTTTGACGCCGCCGTCAGGCGGCGGCCTGCTCGCCGCGCTCGTGCCACGGCGTCAGGACGCGCGGCCCGTCGGCGGTGATTGCGATCGTGAACTCGAAGTGAGCGGCGAGCGATCCGTCCTGCGAGTAGATCGCCCAATGGTCGTCGGCCATCCGCACTTGGTGGCGCCCGGCCGTGACCATCGGCTCGATCGCGAGCACCATCCCCTCCTCGAGCAGCGGCCCCTTGCCGGGCGGCCCGTAGTTGGGGATCTGCGGGTCCTCGTGCATCTCGCGCCCGATGCCGTGGCCGACGAGCGAGCGGACGATGGAGAAGCCCTCGGCCTCGACGTACTGCTGGATCGCGTGCGAGACGTCGCCGAGCCGGTTGCCGGCTCTGCACTGCGAGACGGCTGCGAACAGCGAGCCTTCGGTCGTCTCCAGCAGCTTGCTCGCGAGCGCTGAGACGGGCCCGACCGGGAAGGTGCGGGCCGCGTCGGCGACCCAGCCGTCGTAGACGACGCCGATGTCGACCGACAGGATGTCGCCGCGATCGAGTCTGTACCCGCCGGGGATCCCGTGGACGACCATCGAGTTGGGCGAGGCGCAAATCGAGCCGGGGAAGCCGCGGTAGCCCTTGAACGCCGGGGTCGCGCCCTGCGAGCGGATGAACTTCTCCGCCGCCTGGTCGAGCTCTCTCGTCGTCACGCCGGGGCGGATCTTGCCTTCGAGCAGCTGCATCGTGCGGACAAGGATCGCGCCCGCCGCTGCCATCTTCTCGATCTGCTCAGGTGTCTTCTTTACGATCACAGGTCTTCTTCGAGCCGGAGCGTCGCAAGCACTGCCCGGATGTGGTCGTGGACCTCGGTCGGGCTTCGCGTGCCGTCGACGCGTCGTAATAGCCCCTTCTCGTCGTAGTACGAGATCAGAGGCTCGGTCTCTCGATGGTAGACCTCCAGCCGCTTGCGGACCACGTCCGGTCTGTCGTCGTCACGCTGGATCAGCCGCGAGCCGTCGATATCGCAACGGCCCTCGTGCTTCGGAGGGTCCGTCTCGATGTGGTACGGACGGCCCGTCTTGGCGCTGACGCGCCGACCCGTGATCCGTCTGACGAGGTCCTCGTCGGGGACGTCGATCAGCAGCACGGCGGTGATCCGCCGGCCAAGCTCTTCGAACTTGGCGCCGATCGCGTCGGCTTGCGGGCGGTTGCGCGGGAAGCCGTCGAGGATGAAGCCGTCAAGGCAGTCGTCGGCGCCGATGCGCTCGACGATCAGGTCGATCACCAGCTCGTCCGGGACGAGATCGCCGGCGTCCATGTATGCCTTTGCGGCTCTGCCGAGCTCTGTGCCGTCCTTGACGGCGGCTCGCAGAATGTCGCCAGTTGCGACGTAGGGCAGCCGGAAGTCGTCTTGCAGACGGGCTGCTTGGGTGCCCTTACCGGCCCCCGGAGGACCGAAGAGGATGAGGTTCAGCTCACGCACGAGGAGCGCAACTTACAGGAACGCGCCGCGTGCGGCCCCCACCCCCAGAACGGAGCAACCAAGGGGGCCGTTGCGGCCCCCTTTGTCATCTCAGGAAGCCCTCGTAGTTACGCATCATGAGCTGCGCTTCGAGCTGCTTCATCGTGTCCAACGCGACGCCGATCACGATCAGCAGCGAGGTGCCGCCGAAGAAGAAGTTGGCGCTCGTCGAGTTGATGAGGATCGTCGGCAACGCCGCGACGATGGCGAGGAAGATCGCGCCTGGGAACGTGAGGCGAGCGAGGATGCGGTCCAAGAACTCCGCAGTCGGCCGGCCAGGCCGGACCCCCGGGATGAAGCCACCGTAGCGTTTGAGGTTGTCTGCCTGCTCGACCGGGTTGAACGTGATCGCCGTGTACATGTACGTGAAGACGATGATGAACAACGCCTCGCCGACCAAATAGGGCCAGTTCGACGGACTGAAGAAGTTCGCCAGGTCGTTGGCCCACGGCTTGTTGATCAGCTGCCCGATCGTTGGCGGGAAGGCCATGATGCTGGCCGCGAAGATGACCGGGATGACGCCGGCCATGTTGACGCGCAGCGGAAGGTAGGTCTGGCCGCCCTGCGTCATGCGCTGGCCGATGACTCGTCGTGCGTATTGCACAGGGATCCGCCGCTGGCCCTCCTGGACGAAGACGATCGCCGCGATCACCGCGATCGCGAGGAACGGCATCATCACCTTGAAGACCGGGTCCGGGCTCGTCCACCAGGCCTGCACGCCCTGCGGCAGGCGAGAGATGATGCTCGCGAGGATCATCAGCGAGATGCCGTTGCCTATGCCGCGCTGAGTGATCAGCTCGCCCATCCACATCACGAGCATGCAGCCCGCGGTGAGGCAGCAGGCGATGAGCAGCACCTTCGCGAGCGAGAAGTTCGAGATGACCGCCGTCCCCGCCGACTGCTGGAACGAGCGGAAGAGGAAGACGTACGCGATCGACTGCGCGAACGCGAGCCCGACCGTCAGGTAGCGCGTGTACTGCGTGATGCGCTGCTGACCGACCTCGCCCTCTCTCTGCAGCCGCTCAAGCGACGGCACGACGACCGTCAGGAGCTGCAGGATGATCGAGGCGGTGACGTAGGGCATGATCCCGAGCGCGAAGAGCGCGATGCGGGAGAGCCCGCCGCCTGAGAAGAGGTTGAGGAAGTTGAGGATGCCGCCGTTGGCGAAGTTTCTCTGGATCTCCTCCACTGCCTGCGAGTTGATGCCAGGGGCGGGGATGTGCGAGCCGAGCCGGTACAGCGCAAGAAGCAGCGCGGTGAACGCCAGCTTCTTGCGGATGTCCTGGACCGTGAACGCGGAGAGGATTGTCGAGAGCACGGTGGTAGGCGGCGGGTAGTGGTGGTCAGCTCTCGAGCAGTTGCACCGAGCCGCCTGCGGCTTCGATGCGCTCGCGCGCGGTTGCGCTGAAGGCGTTGGCGTGCACCGTCAGGCCCTTGGTGATCTCGCCCTTGGCGAGCACCTTGACCGGGATCCCTCTGCGCGTCGCGAGGCCCTTGGCGCGCATCGCCTCGAGCGTGACCTCTGCGCCCGCCTCGAAACGCTCCTCCAGGTCGGCCAGGTTGACCGGCTGGGTGTGCGTCCGGAACGGCTCGAACGGCATCGACTTCTTCATGTTCGGACCACGCAGCTTGCGCATCCGCATATGAATCGGCATCTGGCCGCCCTCGAAGCGAGCACGGTCCTTGGAGCCCGAGCGCGAACCCGCGCCCTTCTGGCCGCGACCAGACGTCTTGCCCGTGCCAGAGCCCTCGCCGCGGCCGACGCGCTTGCGCGGCTTGCGGTGACCCTTTGCGGGTCTCAGGTTGTGGAGGCCGATGCGCTCCTCGCGCTCGCCCTCTTCCTTGACGGGGCTCATGCAGGCTCCTCGACCTTTACGAGATGACGGATCGCGTGGACCATCCCGCGCATCTGCGGGGTGTCCTCCTGCTCGACGGTCTGGCCGATCTTGCGCAGGCCGATCGAGCGAAGCGTGTCGAGCTGGCGCTGGTCAGCGCCGTTTCTCGACTTGACCTGGGTGATCTTGAGCGTGCTCACGCGCCTGTCTCCGCGCCGGCGCCGACGGGCTCAGCGGGAACCTCGACTTCAGCGAGGTCCTCCGCGCCGTCGCCGCCCGGGTTGAGCCCGAGCACGGCGTTGATCGAAAGGCCGCGCAGCTCGGCGACCTCCTCGGGGCGACGGAGCGACTCGAGGCCGGCCATCGTCGCCTTGACGAGGTTGATCGGGTTCTGCGAGCCAAGGCTCTTGGAAAGGATGTCGTGAATCCCGGCGAGCTCGAGCACTGCGCGAACCCCACCACCGGCGATCACGCCGGTACCGGGCGAGGCCGGCTTGAGCAGCACGCGACCCGAGCCGAAGATGCCGAGCGTCGGGTGCGTGATCGTGGAGCCGTGCTTGGGAACGCGGATCAGGTTCTTCTTGGCGCGCTCGACGCCCTTCTGAATCGCGACCGGGACCTCGTTCGCCTTGCCGTAGCCGACGCCGACGATCTCACGCTCGTCTCCGACCACGACAAGTGCGGTGAAGGAGAAGCGCCGGCCGCCCTTGACGACCTTGGCAACGCGATTGATCTCGACGACTCGCTCCTGCAAGTCGAGTCCGGAGGCTGATACGGAACGGTCGATGGCCATGGAGTCCTAAGGTAGCGGGTGAGTCAGGTCAGACGCCACTTAGAAGGCGAGGCCGCCCTCACGGGCGCCCTCCGCAAGTGCCTTCACGCGGCCGTGGTACTGGTAGCCACCGCGGTCAAAGACCACGGTCTCAACGCCGGCGGCCTTGGCACGCTCGGCGAGCAGCTCGCCAACGCGGCGAGCCTGGTCGGACGAGCGCAGGTCGCGCACGCCGGCTTCTGTCCAGTTGACGGCCGCAAGCGTGTGACCGCGTTCGTCGTCGATGAGCTGGGCGCTGATGCCCTTGTTGGAACGGAACACCGAGATGCGGGGACGCTCCGGCGTGCCGACCACCTTCGCGCGCACACGACGGCGGCGCTTGAGGCGCTGGGAGGGCTTGTGGAGAACGCTCATGCGCGCTTACCAACCTTCCGGGCGACGTACTCGCCCTCGTACCGAATGCCCTTGCCCTTGTACGGCTCAGGCTTGCGCTGCTTACGAATGTTCGCGGCGACCTCGCCGACAAGCTGCTTGGAGATCCCCTTGACCGTGATGCGGGTCGGCTGAGGAACCTCGAACTCGATGCCGTCCGGCGCCTTGATCGGCACCGGGTGCGAATAGCCAAGCGCCAGCTCGAGGTCTCTGCCCTTGAGCTGTGCGCGGTAGCCGACGCCCTGGATTTCGAGTCTCTTCTGATAGCCGTTGGTCACGCCTTCGACCATGTTGGCGACGAGCGAGCGAGTGAGGCCGTGCAGTGCACGGTGCTCGCCACGGTCGGTCGGGCGCGTGACGACGAGCTCGTCGCCGACCTGCTCGACCGTGATGTCCCGGTGGACGCGCTCGAACAGCTCGCCCTTGGGGCCGTTGATCGTGACGCGCTCGGGCTCGATCGCCACCGAGACGCCTGCGGGGACGGGGATGGGCTTCTTGCCAATACGACTCATGGCTGCCTCACCACACCTTCGCCACGACCTCGCCGCCGACGCCCTCACGGCGAGCGTCGTGGCCGGTCATGACGCCCTTCGACGTCGAGATGATCGCGGTCCCGAGACCACCCTGGATCTTCGGGATCTCGTTATGGCCGACGTACGTCCGCTGGCCGGGGCGCGAGACGCGCTGGATCCCCTGGATGACGGGGCGCCGGTTGCCGGTGTACTTCAGCTTGATTCTGATCTGCTCGGCGGGGAAGTCCGCGCCGGGGGCCACGAGCTCGTAGCCCTCGATGTAGCCCTGCTCCTTGAGGATGCGGGCCAGCTCACGCTTGAGCTTCGACGAGGGGATGTTCACCGTCTCGTGCGAAGCACGCGCGCCGTTACGCACGCGCGTGAGGAAGTCCGCGATGGGGTCGGTCATCGACATTTGCGGACCACCCCTACCAGGAGCTCTTCGTCATGCCGGGGATGTAGCCGTTGTGAGCCAGCTCGCGCAGGCAGATACGGCACATCCCGAACTTACGGTAGACCGAGCGCGGACGGCCGCAACGGCGGCAGCGCGTGTACGCACGAGTTCTGTACTTAGGAGTCCGCTGTTGGCGGACGCGCTGAGAGGTCTTCGCCATGAAGTTCCTAGCTCCCTGTCGTCACGGCCGCCCCGCCAGGGCGCCCGTCCTTCGCGAACGGCATGCCGAACGAGCTCAGCAGCGCGAAGGCTTCGTCGTCGGTTTCCGCAGTGGTCGTGAATGTGATGTCCAGACCGCGGACCTGATCGACCTTGTCGTAATCGATTTCCGGGAAGATGATCTGCTCGCGAACACCCATCGAGTAGTTCCCGCGGCCGTCGAACGATCTCGGGTTGAGCCCGCGGAAATCGCGGATTCGAGGGATCGCGACCGACAGCAGACGGTCAAGGAACTCGTAGGCCCGGTCGTCGCGCAGCGTGACGCTGAGCCCGACCGGCATCCCCTCGCGCAGCTTGAACGCCGCGATCGACTTTCTTGCACGGCGAACGCTCGGCTTCTGGCCGGCGATCGCCGCGAGCTGCTCCTGCGCCTGCTCGAGCTGCTTTGAGTCCTGCTTCGCCTCGCCGACGCCCATGTTGAGCGTG
>DASYEC010000030.1:0-56613 GCA_036499225.1 Conexibacter sp. | reverse complement strand
CTCGTCGGCTCGGTGTCGGCCTCGATCGTGTTGCGGATGTAGAGGCTGTTGTCGAAGAGGTTGATGATCTCCTCGTCGGTCGCGTAGCCCATCGCGCGCAGCAGGACGGTGACCGGCAGCTTGCGCTTGCGGTCGATGCGGACGAAGACCTTGCCCTTCTTGTCGATCTCGAGCTCGAGCCACGACCCGCGGGCCGGCATGAGGTTCGCGATGAAGACCTGCTTCTCGCGGTCCTTGGCCTCCATGAGGTAGGCGCCCGGCGAGCGGACGAGCTGCGTGACGACGACGCGCTCGGTCCCGTTGATGATGAACGTGCCCCGCTCGGTCATCCAGGGGAAGTCGCCCATGAAGACCGACTGCTCGCGGATCTCACCGGTCTCGCGGTTGACGAACGCGACGGTGACCGTGAGCGGGCGGGCGTAGGTCAGGTCCTTCTCGCGGCATTCGTCCAACGAGGCAACCGGCTCGTCGAACGTGAACTCGCCAAACTGGACGGCGAGGTTGCCCGTGTAGTCCTCGATCGGAGAGATGTCGTCGATCGTCTCGCGCAAACCGCCAGTTTCGGCGTCGGTGAGCCAAGCGAACGATCTCTTCTGGATATCGATCAGGTTGGGGACTTCAAGGGCCTTGGAGAGACGCGCGAACGTACGGCGCGTCCGGGGGGCGTCAACAGGTGCCAAGACGGCGACTCCTCGGGCGGTCGAGAGGCGGAGCAGAGGAAGCGACAGAGCGCGACCAGCGAAGATAGCACACGCAGAAGCGATGCCCGCTTCCGGGGCTGTCAGCACTCACGGACCCCACCCGGAGACCTCGTATGTGGCGCGGTCTCGAAACGTCAGGGTGGCTGCGGCTATCGGCTGACAGCCGGAATTGTACCGGCCCGGGCAAAAACCGGGGCGTCGGTCGGCGGGATCGGCGGCGCTACGCGACAACGACAAGGGGCCGGCTCCTTGCGGAGCCGGCCCCTCGGGCACAGCAGAGTCGGGCCCGGCCTGGGCGGCCGGTCCGCGAGCTACTTCAGCTCGACGCTCGCGCCGGCCTCTTCGAGCTCGGCCTTGAGCTTCTCGGCCTCGTCGCGCTCGATGCCTTCCTTGACGGGCTTGGGAGCCTCGTCGACCAGCGCCTTGGCCTCCTTCAGACCGAGGCCGGTCGCCGCGCGGACGACCTTGATGACCTGGATCTTCTTGTCGCCAGCGCCCGTCAGCATGACGTCGACGGTCGAGGACTCCTCCTCGGCGGCCTCGCCACCGCCGGCGCCGCCCGCGGCGGGCGCCGCAGCGGCGACGGCCGTCGCCGAGACGCCGAACTCCTCTTCGAGCGCTCTGATGCGCTCAGCCAGCTCGAGCACCGAAATGCCCTTGAGCTCCTCGATCCACTCCTGGGTGGTCGACATGGTCAGTCCTCCTTCGCGTCGGAAGCGTCAGCGGCAACCGCCGCGGCGTCCGTCTGGTCGTCAGTGTTAGGTGTCGAGTCGGTGTCGCCGGCCGGGGCGTCAGCCTCGGCGGCGGGGGCGGCCTCGGCGTCGGCGGCGGGCACCTCGGCCTCAGCAGCGGGAGCCTCGGCAGCGGGCGCCTCAGCGTCAGCGGCCGGAGCCTCGGCCGCGGGCGCCTCAGCGTCAGCGGCCGGAGCAGCCTCAGCCTCGGCAGGGGCCGGAGCCGGCGCCGGGACGTCTCTGCCGATGAGGCCCTGGTCGGCGATCGCCTGCAGCTGGATCGCGACCCCGGCGATGAGCGCGTTGAGGCCGCGCGCAAGGCCGTTCAGCGGAGCGGCGACGACGCCGACCAGCTGCCCGTAGAGCACCTGGCGCGACGGCAGTCTCGAGATCGCTCTGATCTCGTCGGGCGTGACGGGCATGCCGTCCATCAGCCCGCCCTTGAACTCCAGGACCTGCGTCTCTCTCTGCGCGTCGCTGAGCGTCTTCGCCGCAGCAGCAGCGTCGCCGCGCACGAACGCGAGCGCCGTCGGCCCGGCGAGGATCGCCTTCAGCGCGTCGGCGCCGGCCTTGTCGGCCGCGCGCTCGGTCAGCGAGTTCTTCACCACGGCGAGCGTCGTGTCCGACGCGCGCAGCTTCGTGCGCAGGTCGGCGACCTGGCTGACCGTGATGCCACGGTAGTCGACCGCGAAGACCGCTGTGGAGGCCTCAAGCTCCCCAGCGATCCGGTCGATCACCGCCGCCTTCTCGTCTCTGTTCATGTCAGATCGCTCTTTCTCTTCTCGAAATACGAAACGCCCGCACTGGGCGGGCGTCGAGCGACCGAGCCACAAGGGCTCGCTGCGATCGATGCTCCGCCTGCCCCGGGCTTATGGCCGCCGGGGGTCTTTGGCAGGGTGTCTCTGGAACGAGGCTACGCCGCGACCGGCGCCTCCCCGAGGATGTCGCGGGTTCTCGTCGAGTCGACCTTGACACCCGGGCCCATCGTCGAGGTCACCGTGATCGACTGGAGATATCTGCCCTTTGCGACGGAGGGCTTCGCGCGAACGAGCTCCTCGACGACGGCGGCGTAGTTCTCGAGCAGGCGCTGCTCGTCGAAGCTCGACTTGCCGATCACCATGTGGACGATCGCCGTGCGGTCGGTGCGGTACTCGACCTTGCCGGACTTCGACTCGGACACCGCTCTCGCGACGTCCATCGTGACCGTGCCGACCTTCGGGTTCGGCATCTTGCCCGACGGGCCGAGGATGCGGCCCAGGCGGCCGACGACGGGCATCAGGTCCGGCGTCGCGATCGCGACGTCGAAGTCCGTGAAGCCCTCTTCGATTCTTCTCGCGAGGTCATCGGCGCCGACGACGTCCGCGCCAGCCTCCTCAGCCTCACGCGCCTTGTCGCCCTGCGCGAAGACGACGACCTTGACGTTCTTGCCGAGACCGTGCGGCAGCGCGATCGTGCCGCGCAGCTGCTCGTCCGCGTGACGGACGTTCAGGCCCGTGCGGATGTGGATCTCGACCGACTCGTCGAACTTCGTGCGCTTGAGCTGCTTGACGAGCGCGATCGCCTCGGCGGGCTCGTAGAGATGCTCGCGGTCGAAGCGCTGGCGCGCCTCGATGTAGGTCTTGCCGTGCTTGGCCACCGTCACACCACCTCCACGCCCATCGAGCGCGCCGTGCCAGCGATGATCTTCGCGGCCTGGTCGACGTCGTGCGCGTTCAGATCCTGAAGCTTCTTCTGCGCGATCTCGCGGAGCTGATCCTGCGTGATCTGCGCAACCTTTTTCACGTGCGGCTCCGGCGAGCCCTTGTCAATGCCCAGCGCCTGCTTGATCAGCACAGCGGCCGGCGGGCTCTTCGTCACGAACGTGAACGAGCGGTCCTCGTAGACCGTGATCTCCACGGGGATGACGGTGCCCGTGTCCTGCTGCGTCTGGGCGTTGAACGCCTTGACGAACTCCATGATGTTGACGCCGTGCTGACCCAGCGCAGGGCCGACCGGCGGCGCCGGGCTCGCCTGGCCGCCAACGGCCTGGAGCTTGATGACTGTCAGAACCTTCTTCGCCATTTCAGATCTTCTTCACCTGGTCGAAACCGACCTCGACCGGGGTTTCGCGGCCGAAGATTGATACCAGCACCTTGAGTCGCGCGCCGTCCTCGTTGATCTCCGAGATCTCGCCCGAGAAGTCAGACAGCGGCCCGGAGACGACCTTGACCGACTCGCCGATCGAGAACTGCGCACGCGTCCGCGGCCGCTCGGCCGTCTCGCGGTGCAACAGCCGGTCGACTTCCGCTTGCGTCAGCGGGACCGGCTCGTTCGATGCTCCCACGAACCCGGTCACGCCCGGCGTCCCCTTCACCAGCGCCCAGGAGTCCTCGTTGAGATCCATGTTGACCAGCACGTAGCCGGGCATCGTGCGTCTCTCGGTCGTGACTCTCTGGTTGTCCTTCAGCTCGGTCACGGTCTCGGTCGGGACGACGACCTGCCGCACTGCGCGTCTCTGGTTGAGCGAGACGACGCGGTGCTCGAGGTTGTGCTTGACCTTGTTCTCGTGACCTGAGTAGGTGTTGACGACGTACCAGCGAAACATGTCGGGGGAGGTTTTCCTTCGGGGAGGGGGCGCGGGGGCCGGGCTTAGAGGATCAGGTCCACGATCTTCGACGAGAGCCAGTCGGCTCCGCCGAGGAACGCGCCCGCGATGATCACGAAACCGATCACCACGCCCGTCGCTTGGGCGACCTGGGTACGGTCGGGCCACTGGACGCGCTGCAGCTCGCGCCAGCTGCCGCGCAGGAAGTTGATGAAGCGGCCGCCGCCTTCGCGGGGCTTGGGCTCCGGTGAGCGGTCGCCGACGCGCGTCACGCCTGTGGCGCCGCCGCTGCCGCCGTTGCCGCCGCCCGCGCCGGTCAGCTTGCCGCCGTCGTCCTCGAGCGTCGACTCGAACAGCTCACCGGCGGTGCTGCCGCCCAGCGACGGCTCCTCGGCGGCGTCGGCGCCCAGCTCGGGACGGCCCAGCGCGAGCTGGGCGTCGGCCAGGTCGACCTCGCCTGAGGCGAACTCGGCCGGCTCGTGCTTGTGAAGCGAGTTCTCGGCAGGCAGCCCGTTGCCGCCCTCGGCCTGGGCCGAGGGATGGGCAGAGCGGGCTTCCCGCTCACGGCGCTGCTTAGCTCGTCTGCGATCGCGGGCCACGGGTCCCCCTACACGCGGTTAGCGAGTCTCCCGATGGGAGGTATGTCTCTTGCACCAGCGACAGTACTTGCGGAGCTGAATCCGCTCGGGATTGTTCCGCTTGCTCTTGTTCGTCTGGTAGTTGCGCCGCTTGCACTCCTCGCATGCGAGGGTCACAGCGATGCGAACGTCTCCGCGGGCCATGGTTCCAGGGTTCCAGTCGTCGTGTCAGGGCAAGTGCCAGCGACCGGCGGCAGACACAGAGTCGGTCGCCAACCGGCGCGAGCCACGCAGTGTAGCGGGAAACGGCCGACCACGGGCGGATGACGACAGCCGCCAGCGCCCGGCCGAGAGCCGATCGGGGCGACTGCGTGGGCGCGCGACGTGAGCCGGTAGCGTGGACGGCTGCCGAGCGTGGCCGCTGGTCGTGCGCCGCTCGATATTTTGCCTTCCAGGTCGGATAGGACGAGAATCAGCAACGTGCGTATCGGAGCGAAGACCGACTATGCGCTGCGGGCCGCGCTCGAGCTGGCCGCGGCTGACGGCGACAAGCCAGTGAAGGCGGAGACGATCGCGATCGCGCAGCAGATCCCGCCGCGCTTCCTGGAGAAGATCCTCAACGACCTGCGCCGCGCCGGGATCGTCGAGAGCCGCCGCGGCGTCGAGGGAGGCCACCTGCTCGCGCTGCCGCCTGAGGAGATCCACGTCGCGGACGTGATCCGCGCGATCGACGGGCCGCTCGCGAACGTCTCAGGCAAGCGGCCGCACGAGCTGACGTTCGAGGGCCCCGCTGAGAGACTTCCCGAGGTGCTCGTCGCGGCCCGCGCCGCACTGCGCGACGTGCTCGATCGCACTACCCTCGCCGACGTCGTCGCGGGGCATCTGCCCGAGCATGTCACGGCGCTCGCGGGAGAGCCTGCCGCTTGGGACAAGCGCGGCTGAACGGCGGTACGCTCGTCCGATGGCAACGCGCCAACGGACGCAGGACGAGGATCGCAAGCTGAAGGTCGTGCCGCCGCACGACCATGCGGCGGGAATGGAGGCCGTCGCGATCGCGCTGCGGCATGCGACGGCCGAGATGGGGGCATCCCGCTCGCTGGAGACGCTCGTGCGGCTCAACCAGCCGAACGGATTCGACTGCCCCGGCTGCGCCTGGCCCGACCCGAGCGAGACGGCGCGCGCCGAGTTCTGCGAGAACGGCGCCAAGGCGGTTGCCGAGGAGGCGACCCGCAAGCGCGTCACGCCGGCGTTCTTCGCACGCCACTCGGTCGCGGAGCTGGCGGGCTGGACCGACTACCAGCTCGGCCGCTCGGGCCGGATCACGCAGCCGATGGTGCTGCGCGACGGCGGAACGCACTACGAGCCGATCGCGTGGGACGAGGCGTTCGCGTTGATCGCGCGCGAGCTGCGCGGGCTCGCCTCGCCCGACGAGGCGCTCTTCTATACCTCCGGCCGCACGTCGAACGAGGCAGCGTTCCTCTACCAGACGTTCGTGCGGGCGTTCGGCACGAACAACCTGCCCGACTGCTCGAACATGTGCCACGAGTCGAGCGGGACCGCGCTGTCGGAGACGATCGGGATCGGCAAGGGCAGCGTCGCGCTGGAGGACGTCGAGCAGGCCGACTTGCTTGTCGTCGTCGGGCAGAACCCGGGCACCAACCATCCGCGGATGCTGTCGGCGCTGGAGCGGGCGAAGCGGAACGGGGCGCGGATCGTCGCTGTCAACCCGCTGCCGGAGGCGGGGCTGATCCGCTTCAAGAACCCGCAGAAGCCGCGCGGGATGCTCGGACACGGGACCGACCTCGCCGACCGCCACCTGCAGATCCGCGTCAACGGCGACCTCGCGCTGTTCCAGGCGCTCAACCGGCTGCTGCTCGACGCCGAGCGGGCGGCGCCCGGGACCGTCTTCGACCACGACTTCATCGCGCGGCATTGCGACGGCTTCGACTCGTTGTGCGACGCGTTGGAGTCGCTCGACTGGGACGACGTGCTGAGCGCGACCGGGCTGGCGCGGGCGGAGATCGAGGCGGTCGCCACGATGGCGGCGGAGTCTGAGCGCACGATTGTCTGCTGGGCGATGGGGATCACGCAGCACCGCAACGCGGTCGCGACGATCCGCGAGATCGTCAACTTCCTGCTGCTGCGCGGGAACATCGGCCGGCCCGGTGCCGGCGTCTGCCCGGTGCGCGGCCACTCCAACGTGCAGGGCGACCGCACGATGGGGATCTGGGAGCGGCCGCCGGCCGCCTTCCTCGACAGGCTGGACGCCGCGCTTGGGATCTCGGCGCCGCGCGCGCACGGGCTCGACGCGGTCGACGCGATTCGCGCAATGCGCGACGGGCGCGCTGAGGTCTTCTTCGCGATGGGCGGCAACTTCGCCGCCGCCGCGCCTGACACCGCGACGACCGCCGCCGCCCTGCGCAACTGCCGGCTGACCGTGCAGGTGTCGACGAAGCTCAACCGCTCTCACATCGTGACGGGCCGGCGAGCGCTGATCCTGCCGACGCTCGGTCGCACCGAGATCGACATGCAGGCGCGCGGCGCGCAGGCGGTGACGGTCGAGGACTCGATGGGGATGGTCCACCGCTCGCACGGGACGCTCGCGCCAGCCTCGGCTGAGCTGCGCAGCGAGGTGGCGATCGTCTGCGGGCTGGCGCGGGCGGTGTTTGGCGAGAGCGCGGGCGCGGCGGACGCGGCGGACGCGGCGGACGTGCCGGGCAGTGACGGCGCGACGGGCGCGGGCGCGGGCGCGGCGCTTGCGGCGGCGGCTGCGATCCCGTGGGAGGCGATGCGGGACGACTACCGCGAGATCCGCTGGCGGATCGAGGCGGTCGTGCCGGGGTTCGACGACTTCGAGGCGAAGGTCTCGCGGCCCGGCGGCTTCGCGCTTCCGCATCCGCCGCGCGACGCGCGCGTCTTCCCAACCGCGACCGGCAAGGCCCGGCTGACCGTCAACCCGCTCACGTACGCGAGGGTGCCGGAAGGGCGGCTGCTGCTGCAGACGCTGCGCTCGCACGACCAGTACAACACGACGATCTACGGCCTCAACGACCGCTACCGCGGTGTCAAGGCCGGGCGGCGAGTCGTGTTCCTCAGCCCCGACGACATCGCCGAGCAGGGGCTTGCCGACGGCGACGTCGTCGACCTCGTCAGCGAATGGGAGGACGGCGTCGAGCGGCGGGCGGAGCGGTTCCGCGTGATCGCGTACTCCACCCCTCGCGGCTGCGCCGCCGCCTACTACCCCGAGACCAACCCGCTCGTCCCGCTCGACGCGACCGCTGAGGGCTCCAACCAGCCCGCGTCGAAGTCGGTCGTCGTGCGGGTGGTGCCGAGCCGGATGGGCTAGCCGCTTGAGGGGAGGGTCTCCCCTACGCGTGCGATGTGGCGGTGCATCGCGGCCTCGGCCCCGTCAGCGTCCCCGGCGCGGATCGCGGTGACGATCGCTTCGAGCTCGTCGAGCGTGACGCGGCGCTGGGCGTCGTCGCCGAGCGTCGTTGCGCGCGAGTGGCGCAGCAGGTCGGCGATCGCTGAGAACAGCACGCGCAGCGGCAGGCTCGCGGAGGCCTCGACGATCGCCGCATGAGCGCGCGTGTCGGCCTCGCCGAAGGCGTGAGGGTCGGCGCGCACTGCGGCCATCGCGACGAGCGCGTCGTCGATCCGCCGGAGGTCTTCCTCGCCGTGGCGCTCGGCCGCGAGGCGCGCCGCGAGCGGCTCCAGCCGTAGCCGCACGTCGAAGAGGTCGCCGAGGTCGAGCGGCGCGAGGTACGTGCCGGAGCCCTGCCGCGACTCGATGATGCCGAGGTCGGTCAGGCGCCGAAGGCCCTCGCGCAAGCTGGAGCGCGAGACGCCGAGCCGTGCCGCGAGCTCGCGCTCCGGCGGCAACCGGTCGCCAGGTGCGATCGGCTCCTCCGCGAGCAGGAGCCGAACCTGCTCGGCGACGTGGTTGCGTGACGGCATCGGCCGCCAGACTATAGTGGTCGGACCAATTCTTTCCGGCAGTTCCCAATGCGGCCCGGCAAGATCGTCGCGATCGGCCTTGACTGCGTGGACGATCTCCGTGAGACGGGCGTCGAGCCGCCGACGGTGCCGCTCGTCTTCACGACGCGCGTCAACGGACGGGCACACCCGCCTATCCTGATCGACGTGTCGAGCAGCCCCGCTCTCAGCGCCGCGGCTCCCAGACGCGCTGCTGCGCGTGATGGGCGCCGGATCGTCGCGCTCTTCTCCCCCTACCGCTGGCGCCTTGCCACGGTCCTCGCCTTGATCGTTTTCTCGGCGGGGCTCAGCATGGTCTCGCCGTTCCTGCTGCGCGCGGTGCTCGACACCGCGATCCCGCAGCAGCGGATGGGCCTGCTGACCGTGCTCGCGGTCGGGATGATCGTGATCGCCATTGCGACGGGCGCGCTCGGCGTCGCGCAGACGTGGCTTTCGAACATCGTCGGCCAGCAGGTGATGCACGACCTGCGCGCCTCGGTCTACCGCCATCTGCAACGGCTCTCGCTCGCCTTCTTCACGCGTACGCGCACCGGCGAGGTGCAGTCGCGCATCTCCAACGACATCGGCGGGATCGACAACGTCGTCACGAGCACCGCGACGTCGATCGCCTCCAATGTGACGACCGTGATCGCGACGATCGTCGCGATGACGCTGCTCGACTGGCGCCTCGCCGCCTTCTCGTTGGTCCTGCTGCCGTTCTTCGTCTGGCTGACGCGGCGCGTCGGGCAGGAGCGCAAGCGAATCACCGCGACCAAGCAGGGCCGCCTCGCCGACCTTTCCTCGCTCGTCGAAGAGTCGCTGTCGGTCTCCGGCATGCTGCTCGGCAAGACGATGGGGCGCTCCGGCGACCTCGCCGAGCGCTTCGCGCGCGAGTCGCAGGAGCTGGCCGCGATCGAGGTGCGCCAGCGGATGGCCGGGCGGTGGCGGATGTCGACCGTGCAGATGACGTTCGCAATCATGCCCGCCGCCGTCTACTGGTTCGCTGGGCAGTCGATCACGCACGGCGGCGGCGCGATCTCGATCGGCACCGTCGTCGCGTTCACGACTTTGCAGACGCGGCTGCTGTTCCCGATCGGCCAGCTGCTCTCGGTCGGCCTCGACGTGCAGACCTCGCTGGCGCTGTTCGAGCGCATCTTCGAGTACCTCGACCTGCCCGTCGACATCGAGGAGAAGGCCGAGCCGGTGGAGCTGCGCGCCGCCGAGATGCTCGGCGAGGTTCGCTTCGAGCACGTCGGCTTCCGCTACGACGGCGCGCGCGAGGACGCCTGGACGCTCGACGACATCGACGTCGTCGTCCCCGCCGGCACCCGCACTGCGATCGTCGGCGAGACGGGCGCGGGGAAGACGACGCTCGGCTACCTCGTCGCGCGGCTCTACGAGGCCGAGCGCGGGAGGGTCACGATCGACGGGATCGACGTGCGCGACGTCAGCTTCGAGTCGCTCGCGGCGACGGTCGGCGTGGTCTCACAAGAGACCTATCTGTTCCACGCCTCGGTGCGCGAGAACCTGCGCTTCGCCCGTCCCGACGCGAGCGACGAGGAGGTCGAGGCGGCCGCGCAGAGCGCGCACATCCACGACCTGATCGTCTCGCTGCCAGACGGCTACGACAGCGTCGTCGGGGAGCGCGGCTACCGCTTCTCCGGCGGCGAGAAGCAACGGATGGCGATCGCGCGGACGCTGCTGCGCAACCCGCCCGTGCTCGTGCTCGACGAGGCGACCAGCGCGCTCGACACGCAGACCGAGCAGGCCGTGCAGGAAGCACTCGAGCGGCTTGCCGAGGGCCGCACGACGATAACGATCGCCCACCGCCTCTCGACCGTCCGCGACGCCGACCAGATCGTCGTGCTCGACAGAGGCCGGATCGCCGAGCGCGGCCGCCACGACGAGCTGCTGGCGCGCGGCGGCCTCTATGCGACGCTCGTCGCGCGCGACAACACCGACGCGCTGCCGCTGGCGGACTGAGCGCGGACGCGGCGGGCCGGGGCCGCGCTGCCGACGCGCACCGCGCCGCACCACGCGACCTCGTCGCGCGCCGAATGGATAGCGTGGCCGGATGCCCTTTGCCGTGACCGCGCCGCTCCGCGAAGAGGTTGAGCGCGCCTTTCCTGAACGCCCCTTCGCTGTCCGTTTCTGGGACGGGAGCGAGATTCCCGCGACCGGTGGCGACGGCCCGATCTTCACCGTCAAGTCGCCGCGTGCGGTTGCGCATGCGCTGCGTTCGCCCGGGCAGCTTGGGCTCGGCCGTGCCTACGTCACCGGCGAGTTGCAGTTCGACGACATCGACAAGGTGATGGGCCTGCTGCAGACGTGGCAGCCACCGCCGGTCGACGCGCGAGCGAAGCGCCAGCTGATGATCGCCGCGGCGCGCGCGCACGGCCTGCAGCTTCCGCCCGGTCGGCCGGACGCCGAGCTGCTCCCCAGCGGCAAGCGCCACTCGCGCGAGCGCGATGCGCGGGCGGTGCGCCATCACTACGACGTCTCCAACGACTTCTTCCGCATGTTCCTCGGCGACGCGATGACGTACAGCTGCGCGATTTTCTCCCGCGGCGCGCAGACGCTCGAAGAGGCGCAGGAGACGAAGCTCGACCTCGTCTGCCGCAAGCTCGGGCTGAGAGCGGGCGAGCGCGTGCTCGACGTCGGCTGCGGCTGGGGCAGCTTCGCGCTGCACGCGGCGGAACGGTACGGCGTGAAGGTCGTCGGCATCACGCTGTCGCCTTCCCAGGCGCAGCTCGCGAGAGAGCGCGCCGCTG
This sequence comes from Conexibacter sp., assembly GCA_036499225.1. Taxonomy (GTDB): domain Bacteria; phylum Actinomycetota; class Thermoleophilia; order Solirubrobacterales; family Solirubrobacteraceae; genus Conexibacter. Next base: position 45,273 of record DASYEC010000030.1, on the reverse strand, counting down.
CTGCGGGGCTATCAGACCAGGTCGAGGTCCGCCTCCAGGACTACCGCGAGGTCGGCAACGAGCAGTTCGACGCGATCTCCTCGATCGGCATGGTCGAGCACGTCGGCGACGCGCAGCTCGACGAGTACGCGGGCGTGCTCGCTGCGGCGTTGAAGCCCGGCGGGCGGCTGCTCAACCACGGCATCACGCGCCAGCGCCATGACGAGGCCGAGGCCGGCCCGTTCACCGAGCGCTACGTCTTCCCTGACGGCGAGCCGCTGCAGCTCAGCCGCGTCCTGCTCGCGCTCGAGCGGGCGGGCTTTGTGACCCAGCACGTCGAGGGGTTCGCGAACGACTACGCGGAGACGCTGAAGCACTGGTACGAGCGGCTCGACGCGCGGCTGCCAGAGGCGACGCGGCTCGCCGGCGAGGAGCGGATACGCGTCTGGCGGCTCTACTTGCGCGCGGCGCGCAACGGCTTCCTCTCGGGTTTCACCGGGATCTACCAAGTCCGCGCACAGCTTCCCGGCGGGCCCGAGGCGACCGTGCCGGGGCAGACGCTGCCGGTGGCGAGCGGCCTGGGGTAGACGGCGGAGGGCAGGCGCCGCGTCCGGCCCGCCTCGTCACGCAGGCGCACTGCGGCGCCTTCGCGGCGAGTTAGAGGTACGCGTTCAGCAGCTCCGCGGCGCGGGCGCCGTAGCCGCCGCCGAAGAGGGCGGCGTGGAGCAGGAGCGGCGCGACCTGCCAGAGCGCGACGCGCTCTTGCGCGCCGGGCGCGAGCGGGGTGACCTCTTCGTAGGCGGCGAAGCAGCGCGGCGAGGGGCTTGCGAACAGGCGCAGCATCGCGAGGTCGACCTCGCGATGGCCGCCGTGCGCGGCGGGGTCGATCAGCCACGGCTGCCCATCGACGTCGGTCAACACGTTGCCGCCCCAGAGGTCGCCGTGGAGACGTGCCGGCTGCTCCGACGGGCCGCCGATGGCGTCGTGGAGGAGCCGATCGACGACGCGCTCGAGTGAGCGAAGGGTGTGGTCAGGGAGCGCGCCGCGCTCTTGCGCCATGCGCGCGAGCGGCCACAGGCGCCGCTCGGCGTAGAAGGTCGGCCAGTCGGGCGCGGGCGCGTTGGGCAGCACGATCGGGCCGATCCGCAGGAGGTCGTCGGGACCGCCGAACGAGGGCGCGCCGAAGGCATGGAGCCGCGCGAGGCCGCGGCCGAGCTTTTCGTCGGAGGCGTCGGTCGAGCGGCCGGCGTCGATCCATTGGAGGGCGAGGAAACGCGGGCTGCTTTTGGCGTCGGCCGAAGCCTCCTCGTCGTGGATCGCCAGCGCTTGTGGGAGCGGGAGCGCTTGGGCGACGGCGAGCCAGCGGATGCTCGCGGTCTCCCCCGCGTACGCGCCTGGCGCGGCGTCGGCGCTGGTCTTCACGAAGATCCGCTCACCGCTGTCGAGCGTCGCTTGGTAGGCGTCGTTGAGGTCGCCGCCCGCGATCGCGCGCAGCGTTGCGACGGGCCGGCCGAGCGCTGCCGCCAGCGCGGCGGCGAGCGCCGGGTTGTCGCCGTCTGTTCGACGGCCGGGGGTCATCGCGGTGTGTGGGCTCGTCGCTCGCCGTTGCGCTCGCGAGCGCACAGCTCGTGCAGCAGACCTGCGCAGGCGGCTTCGATCAGGTCGAGCACGTGGTCGAAGCCGTCGGCGCCGCCGTAGTACGGGTCCGGGACGTCGAGGTCGCTGCTGCCTGCGCTGGCCGGGTCGAACTCGCGCAGCAGGCGAGCCTTTGCGGCCGACTCCGCGTCGGGAGCGAGGCGGCGCAAGTTGCGGAGGTTGTCGCGGTCCATCGCGAGCAGCAGGTCGAAGCGCGCGAAATCGCTCGGCTCGACTTGCCGCGCGAGGCTGCGCATCGTGAAGCCGCGCGCCGCCGCTGCCTCCGTCGCGCGCGGGTCGGGCGGGTTGCCGACGTGCCAGGCGCCGGTCCCCGCGCTCTCGATCTCGATCCGGTCGTCGAGCCCGGCGTCGGCGACCAGCCGCGTCATCACCGCCTCGGCCGTCGGAGAGCGGCAGATGTTGCCGAGGCAGACGAACACGATCCGCGTCATGGCAGCAGCGAGTCAAGCGTCGGCTGCGAGGCAAGGCGGCAGCCGATCCCGTAACAGCTGCGTATCGCTTGCAGCTGGTCCTCGAGCTCGATCAGGTCGCTGGTCGGCAGCTCGTCGGCGAGGTTGTCGAGCTCGTAAGGATCGGTGCGCACGTCGTAGTACTCGCGCTCGCCGTCGGCGTACTCGACGTAGAGGTAGTCGCGCGTGCGCAGCGCCTCGTATGTCGGCGGGTTGCCGCTGCCGCTCGGCGGGAAGTCGGGATCTGCCGGTGACGTGACGGAACCGCGGTGTTCCACCAGGGCCGCTGTGCGCCAGTCGGCCGGCGCGGGCAGGCCGCGCAGAAACGGCATCAGGCTGCGCCCGTCGACGTCGGCTGCCGCCGGCGAGCCGGCGAGCTCGCCGAACGTCGGGCAGAGGTCGATGTTCTCCGCGATGTCGCTGACCGTCTGGCCAGCCGCGACGCCGGGCCCGGCGATGATCAGCGGGACACGGATGTCCGTGTCGTACGCCGTCAGCTTGCCGGAGGTGAGCCGGTGCTCGCCCATATGGAAGCCGTTGTCGGAGCTGAACACGATGTAGGTGTTGCGCGCGACGTGCAGGTTGCGCAACTCGACGCGGATCCGCCCGAGCGCGCGGTCGACGGCCTGCACCGAGCGGACGCGGCGGCGGTAGAGCTCGTCGATCCGCCCTTCTTGGTCAAGCGTCAGCCGCGGATGGCCGCGCAGCCACTCCGGCTTGTCGGAGAGGTCCTCCTCGTCGAAGGCGGGCGTGCGCGGCGCCGCGACGCTCAGGAAGCGCGAGCGGTCGCGCGGCGCGGGCGTCGCGGGGGTGTGCGGCGCGAAGGTCGACAGCTCCAACAGGAACGGCTCTCTCTCGGAGACGGCCGAGTCGATGAAGCCGACCGCGTCGTGACGCAGCACGTTGGTGAGGTAGTCCCTCGCCCCGTGTCCTCTGTGCATCACCCTTGTGTCGTTGGCTATGCGGTAGCCGTACCCGGGGTAGCCATTGCCGGCGACGTCCCAGTCGGTCCAGCCGGGCGGCACATACGGCATCCCGTCGGGTCCCCTGGCGGGCGTGTACTCGTTGAGGTACTTGCCCATCAGCGCGGTTCGATAGCCGGCGGCCTCGAGCGTCGTCGCAAACGTCGCTCTTTCTAGGCCGTGGTCGCGGAAGGCGGGGAAGCCGCCGTCAAGGCCGGTGTTTCTGTAGATGCCGGTGTTGTGCGGGTACTTGCCGGTGAAGATCGACGCGCGTGACGGGCAGCAGAGCGAGTCCGTCACGAAGTAATTGGAGAACGTGACGCCCTCGCGCTCGAGCGCCTGCACGTTTGGCATGTAGTCGACGAGGTCCCACGAGAGGTCGTCAGTCAGCACGAACACGATGTTGGGCTTCTCTCCGAGCGCGGGCGCGCCGGGTGCGGCAGCCTGTGCCTGAGCACGGGCGGAGAGGGCCGCGAGCGAGACGCAAGCCAACGTCACCGTAACGATCACGGTGCAGATGGCACGACCGTGTTTCATGTGCGACCAAAGTACGGCAAACGCTTCAAGCCTGTGGCTCGCAGCACCTTGCCGTACAGCTGGCCGAGCAGCGGGAGGTGGTCGCGGGCGATGTTTCTCACCTCGCCCGGGTCCTTGTGCAGGTCGAACAGCTCGCGCCCGCTGTTGTTGCCGTCGGCGATCATCGCCCAGCGGTCGTCGCGGTAGTACCAGTGGTTGGCGTAGCCGCCGAACCAGAACGGGCGCTCCTGCGCCGGTCTGCCGCCGGTCAACAGCGGCGACAGGTCGGAGCCGTTCATCGAGCCCGGTCTTGTCGCGCCAGTGATCGACAGCACCGTCGGGCCGACGTCGTGGGGTGAGGCGAAGTAGGCGGTCGTCTCCCCCGCACGGCGCTTGTCGGGCGTGCGGATCATGAAGGGGACGTGCGTCAGCTCGGGGTGCAGCTCCAGCGCCGGCTTGCCCGTCCAGCCGCGCTCGCCGAGCACGATCCCGTGGTCGCTGAGGAAGATCGTGACGGTGCTGTCCGCCAGCCCGCTCGCGTGGAAGCCGTTGAGGAAGTGGCCGAGCCACGCGTCGGCCTGCGTGACGGCGGCCGCGTAGACGTTCGGAAGCTGTCTCAGCTCATCGGGCGTGAGGTATCTCGACGGCTCGTAGCGGACGTTCCCGGGCTCGTTGCCCCTGTACTGCTCGTCGCCGTAAAGGTCCATGTACTTCTTTGAGGGGACCCACGGCTCGTGCGGGTCGAAGCTGTCCACCACCAGCGCGAACGGCCGTCTCGCACGTCTGGCGCTCGCCAGCATGTCGAGCCCGTGGCTGAAGACGCGCGCGCAGTTCTGCTCGCGCTCGTCGCGCGCGCCGGCGACGTTGGCGATGTGCTGGCGCATCCCGCCGATGAAGTGGTCGGTCTCCATGTCCCGCGGGAGCCAGTGCCGGGCGGTGGCAAGCGAGATGCTGGAAGCGGGGAAGCGCGCGCCGACCTGCCCGCTGATCGGCATGAAGCGATCGACGCCTCTGCGCAGCGCCTTCCACGCGGGGTTGAACCCGAGAAACGGGTTGTCGGTGACGTATCCGGTCCAATAGCCGTGCGCTCTCAACACGCTCAGCCACGTCACCTCGCCCGCGGAGAGGCCGGTCCAGCCGGGCGTTCCCGGCAGGTTGCGCGTCGGCTCCCATGACGTCCACGGGTAGACGCGGCGGCCGGTCAAAAGCGAGCGCCGCGCGGGGACGGTCGGCATCGCTTCCGGGAAGCCGCGCGTGAAGCGCAGGCTTTCGCGCGCGAGCGCGTCGATGTTCGGCGTTCTGATCCATCTGTTGCCGTTCGCGCCGACGTGGTCGTAGCGCAGCGAGTCGATCACGATCACGAGCACGTTGGGCCCGTCGGGGAGCCTCTCGGCGGCGATGCGGCCCGATGCTCGACCGGGCGCTTCCGCGGCCTCAGCCGCTTCCGCCGCGGCTCCGTCCGTCGCCGCCTGCGCGCCGACCGCGCCTGCCAGCACCGCTCCCCCGGCGATCCCTGCGCTCGCGAGCCCGATGAAACGGCGGCGGTCGATCCTTGACGTCATGTTCCCTTGCGACACGCAGTTGGCGCAAAAGGTGCGGTCGCGACACGTCGGCGGTGTCAGCGTGCCCGTGTGGAACATTCGTGTTGCATGTGGGACGCCGTTGGCTGTGGCGGGCCGCTGTCGTGGCGGGTATCAGACAGACGTGCCCCTGCCGACCTCGCCTTCGACCGATCTGCCGAGCGCCGCGGCGCTCGCGGCGCGGGCTGTCGACGTCGCTCTCCAAGACGGGGCGCCGGTGCAGGTTCGTCCCGTGCGGCCGGAAGACCTGCCGGCGCTGCGCGGCTTTCTCGAAGGGCTCTCGGCAGCGGCTCGGCGGATGCGCTTCTTCACGCCCGCGACCGACCTGGCCGCCGCGGCGCGATGGGCAGCCGAGGTCGACCGCCACGACCGTGACGGGCTGCTCGCGACAACCGGGGCGGGCGAGATCGTCGGCCACGCCGCGTGGGCGCGCATCGGCCCCGACCGCGCCGAGGTCGCCTTCGAGGTCGGCGAGGCGATGCAGGGCAAGGGGCTTGCCACGATCCTGCTCGCCCACCTCGCGTTCGGCGCACGTGTCCAGGGAATCGCGACGTTCGTCGCGGAAGTGCTGCCAGAGAACCACAAGATGCTTGGGGTCTTCCGCGACAGCAGGCTCCCGCTCCAGGTCCGCTCCGAGCCGGGCGTCCTGATCGTCGAGATGCCGACCGCCTTCACCGACGAGGCGCGCGAGCGCTTCCGCCAGCGCGAGCGGCTCTCCGCCGTCCACGCGATCGACGCGATTCTGCGGCCGCGCTCGATCGCGGTCGTCGGCGCCTCGCCCGATCCGGGGACGATCGGCGGCGCGCTCTTCCAGAACCTGCTCGAGGCAGGCTTCACCGGGGCGCTGCACGCGGTCAACCGCCGCGCCCGCGCCATCGGCGGGCATCACTGTCACCGCTCGCTCGACGAGGTCGCCGGTGAGCTTGACCTCGTCGTGCTCGCGATCCCGGCGGCGGACGTGCTGCCCGTCGCACGTGCGTGCGGCGTGCGGGGCGTGCGCGCGCTGACAGTGATCACCGCGGGATTCGCCGAGCGTGGCCCCGACGGCGCCGCGCGCCAGCGCGAGCTGCTGCGCATCTGCCGCTCGACCGGCATGCGGCTTGTCGGCCCCAACGCCCTCGGCGTGCTCAACACCGATGCCGGGATCGGCCTCGACGCGACGTTCGCGCCGACCCATCCGCCGCCGGGCGGGGTCACGCTCGTCTCCCAGAGCGGCGGCGTCGGGATCGCGCTGCTCGAGCAGGCGCGGGCGCTCGGGATCGGGATCGCGGCGTTCGCCTCAATCGGCAACGGGGCGGATTTGATGGCGAACGACTTCATCGAGTGGGCCGAGCAGGACGAGCGCACCCGTTCGATCCTGCTCTACCTCGAGGCGTTCGGAGATCCGCGCCGCTTTGCCCAGATCGCGCCGCGCGTCGGTGAGCGCAAGCCGATCGCCGCCGTCAAGGCGGCGCGCACCCCTGCCGGTGCGCGTGCTGCCTCCTCGCACACCGGCGTGCTGGTCGGCGGCTCAGAGCTGGCCGCGGACGCGCTCTTCCGTCAGGCCGGAGTGTTGCGAGTCGACACGCTTGGCGAGCTGTTCGACCTCGCTGGGCTGCTCGAGCGCCAGCCCCTGCCGACGGGGTCGCGCGTCGGGATCCTGACGAACGCCGGCGGCCCCGGCACGCTTGCGGCGGACGCGTGCCAGGCGGCTGGATTGGAGCTGCCGACGTTCTCCGAAGAGCTATGTCAGCGGCTCGCCGCGATCGTCCCTGAGAGCGCGGGGCTGCAGAACCCGGTTGACCTGCTCGTCGACGCGAGCCCCCAGGCGTTCGCCGATGCCGTCGCGGCGATCGGCTGCTCCGGCGCGGTCGACGCGCTGATCGCGGTCTTCGTGCCGCGTCCGTTCGCGCACACGCGGGAGGTCGCGCTGGCGCTGCGGCGCGCCGTCGCGAGGCTGAACGGCTGCATCCCCCTGCTCCCGGTCTTCATGACAAGCGCGGCGAGCGGGCTTGCGGAGGATGTCGTCGAGGGCGAGCCGATCGGTCGCCACGGGGCAGCGGAGGCGCCGGACGCCCCGGCTGGCGGTGGCAGAGGGATCGCCTCGGCCGCTGCCGAGCGAGCAGCGTCAGCGGCCAGCCGGGCCGCGGCGGCTGCTGCCGGTCGAGCCGCCTCGGCTGCTGGCCGGCAGAGGGCGTCAGCGGCGGCGCGCGCCGCTTCAGTCGCTGCCGCGCGAGCGGCGTCGGCCGCTGCCGGGTTGGCCGCCTCCGAGACCGCAGCATCTCCTCCGGCCGACCCACCGCCGCCGGCCCTTCCGACCTTCCGTTACCCGGAGGAGGCGGCGCGTGCGCTCGCGCGGGCGACACAGTACGCCGAGTGGCGCGCCAGTCCGCGCGGCTCTGTGCCAGAGCTGTCGCGGATCGATCACGACGCCGGCGCCGCGATCATCGCCGAGGCGCTCGCGCGTCAGCGCGAGGGCGGATGGCTCGGCGCCTTGCGCGCCGGCGAGCTGCTGCGCTGCTTCGGCCTCCCGTCGCCTGAGCAGCGCGTCGTGCGCAGCCCGACGGCCGCCGCGCGCGCCGCCTCAGAGCTCGGCGGGCTCGTCGCGCTGAAGGCGCTCGCTCCCGACCTGGCGCGCAAGTCCGACCTCGGCGGGGTGCTGCTGGGACTCGCCGGCCCGACCGCGGTCCGCCGCGCAGCTCGCGCGATGCGCACGCGATTCATTGCTGACGAGCTCCCGCTGGAGGGCTTCGTCGTTCAGCAGATGGCTCCGACGGGCGTCGAGCTGCTCGTCGGCATGACGAGCGACCCGCTGTTCGGACCAGTCGTCGCGTGCGGCCTCGGCGGTCGCGCCGTCGAGCTGTTGAGAGACGTTGCGGTTCGGCTGACTCCCGTAACAGATCGCGGCGCGCACGAGATGGTCCGCGAGCTTGCGACCTTTCCGCTGCTGCAGGGCTATCGCGGGGCGCCAGTCGTCGACGTCGCGGCGTTGGAGGAGATCATCGTGCGCGTTGGCGTGCTCGCGAGCGCGCATCCCGAGATCGTCGAGCTCGACTGCAACCCCGTCGTCGTCCATACCGACGGCGCGGTCGTCGTCGACGCACGCGTCCGCATCGCCCCAGCCCCGCCGCCGGTGCCGACGCCGGCGCTGTGACGCCGCGCGGTTCGCCATTAGCAGCCCCGCCGCCGCGGCCGACGCCAGCGCGGTGACGCCGCACGGTTCGCCATCGCCGACAGCCGTCACCGACGCGGCCGCTCTGACGCCGCGCGGTTCGCCGTCGCCGGCGGCCGGCACGGACGCGGCCTCGGTGACGGCTCGCGCGGTTCGCCCGTCACCGCGCCCAGCGGCCGGCGGCGCGGCTGACGCTACCTCCCCGCGGCGGCACTCGCCCCGGCCGGCGCGGCGGTCGTCGCAGCGGGGGCCGCCGCGCGACGGCTTGTCAAGCGGCGGACCCACTCGATCGCGGGCTGTTCGACCCAGTGCCAGCTCGCGGCCGCGACGGGGACCGCGAGCGCGAGCGCGATCAGCGTTGCGGCGACAGGGCTCAACGGCAGCAGGCCGAGGCGGCGCATGAACAGCAGCAGCGGGACGTGCCAGAGGTAGACGCCGTAGGAGATCGTGCCGAGCGCGGTCAGCGGCCGCCAGTTGAGCAGGCGGGTGCCGGCGCCGTCTCCGCCAGTCGTCGCGGCAACGACCAGGGCACAGCCGGCGGCCGCCGGCAAGTCGCGCCAGATCCGATACGCATACGAGCCCGAGTGCGTCGCGGCTCCGTAGATCTGCCACAACGCGTCTCCGAGCACGAACAGGCAGCCAGCCGCGAGCAGTGGATAGGCGACCCGCTGGCCGAAGCGCGGGCGGCCGTCGAGCAGCGTCGCGGTCAGCATCCCGAGCGCGAAGTACGGCAGCATCGCGAGCAGCACCTTCCCGTCGACGAGCGAGCCCTTGCCGGCGATGTGGACGTTCCACAGGAAGCCGATCCCGAGCAGCGCAAGCGGCACGCCGACCTGGACGACGCGTCGCCGCGGCAGCGTGAGCGCGGCGACCGCGATCAACGGGAGCGCGAGGTAGAACGTGACCTCGATCGCAAGCGTCCACGTCGGCGGGTCGAGCTTCATCAACGAGCCGGTGTTGAAGTTCTGCGCGAAGACGGCGAAGAGCGGCAGCAGATGCCCTGGAGGAAGGCGCACGCCCGGCGTGTCGGCCGCGCCCCACGTCAGCGCGATCGCGCCGATGACCGCGAGGTAGTAGGCGGGCAGCACGCGCGCGCCGCGGTGCGCGAGGTAGGCGCGCAGGCCGGGCCGCTCGCGGCGGCCGAGGCTCGCCGCTGCCCACGGCCGCCAGAGCAGGAAGCCCGACAGCACGAAGAACAGGACGAGGCCGAGCCGGCCTTCGTGAAGCGCGTAGTCGGCGGCCGAGCCGCGGGCGCTCGCGGTCACGTCGCCACGCGTGTAGAGCCACGCGTGGTAGATCAGGACCGAGAGCGCGGCGATGCCGCGCAGGCCGTCGATCGCGAGATTGCGATCACTACGTGTCGAGTGGCTCATTCCCATGTGGCTCCGCGTGACGCGACCGACAGCAGCGCCTCCTCAAGCGACTCGGAGCACTGTGCGCAAGAACCGTCTGACAGGCTAGCGACCGGGCTGTACGGGAGCTGCTTGGCGGCTCGGCGCGCCCGCCTCACATGCCGACGGCTTTCCGGTGCCATGGCACGCCGCTTTCCGACCTACACGCCCGCGCCCGCACGCCAACCGCCGAGCGCCACTCCTGCAATGACGGGGATATCGCGTCTCGATTGTTACGTGCGCGTTGGGCGCCGACAGAGGCCGCTTGACATCTCCAATCCACACTGGGATGCTGAATAAAACTCCATCTTTAATGAATTAGAGAGCGAGTTTTACACGGGAGCGGGCTCGTCGCGATGCGCACGCGACGCGTCTCGCCAGGTACTGTTCACTATCGTTCGGGGGGACGAACCGTGCATCACTTGGATGCTCACGCGGTCGCACGAAAGCGGCGATCGCTTGCCTGTGCCGCGCTCACGATCGGGGCGATGTTGTTGACAATCCACTCGCCGTCCGCCCACGCGGGCTGCACCACCGGCGGCTCGACATGCCTTCCAGGGTCGGGCTACACCTTGGATGACACCTGGGATTGCGGGCCAATCAGCACGGCCAGTTGCTACTACTTCGCGACAACGACCCCCAGCTTTGCCACATCCACATCTTGGGGCCGGGGATCAGCCACGTACAGCGGCGCCGGGACTGTGTTCGTCTGCGTCACCGGCGGGGTGTATTTCGTCGCGTGCGGCAACAACCTCGCACGTGGCTGTTTCTTGGCCAGTTGCGACGATCAAGACTCGGTCAACCTGTTGCTCGACGTCGAGAACTTCACCGGCACCCACACGGTCATAGGGCATGGCCTGGCATGAGGGGGCCGTCGATGTCACTCAACGTTCGCCGGCTCGCGACCCTGGCCGGGGTGGCGGTGCTCGGCGGAGCCGTCTCGCTCGCCAACGGCGCTGAGCCCGGCGGCTCGCATCACGCGGCATCGTCGCCGGGGCCGGCTGCCGCTGCCGCGGCACCGGCGCCCGCGGTGATCGCTGCGGCCCGCACGATCGCGCGCGCCCACGTCGGGGCGCTGCGGCACGCGCGTAGGCCAGGCCACGACGCGATCGCGGCGTCGGTCGCCTCGGGCCCGCTGCTGAGCGGCGGCCTGATCGATCCCGCGACCTCGCGCGAGGTCGTCGGCGGGCGCTCGGCCGCGTGGGTCGTTTCCTCCAGCGACGGCCAGTCGGTCTGTGCCGTCTTGAGACAGGGCGCGGCGGCATGCTCGTCGGTCGCGGCGCTCGTCGACGACGGGTTGTCGCCCGGCGTGATGGGACGGATGGGCGAGCCGTTCCACGTCTTCGGCGTCACGGCCGACGACGTGAGCGAGGTCGTGCTCGTGCAGACGGGGGGAAGCAGAACGTCGGTGTCGGTCACGGACAACTTCTTCGACGTCTCGGCCGACGACTGGCCGGCGTCGCTGTAGTGGGTTGCCGATGACGGCGCCCACACGTTCGACTTCCCGACCAGATAGGACGGATCCCGGCCGGCCCCCACCGGGCCGGCCGGGATCTACCCTGCCCGTCCCTGTCCGGCAGCTCTCGTGGCGCTGGTGGCGTCGGGCGCCTCGCAGCGGTCGCTGACACAAAGCGGTATCTGTTGGCGCTCGACCGTCCCATCCGAGCGTCTCGCCTCGACCGTCGCCCTCACCAGCCCCTTGCCGGCCAACGTCTGCGGCGCGAAGGCCGCGCCGAACGAGCGCACGCGGACTTCCGGCGGCATCTGCGCAAGCATCTGCTCCCCCTGCGGCGTCAACGTCGAGTCAGCGCCGACTCGCACAGGGACCTCGATCGCGATCGGGGCGAGCGTCGCCGTCGCGCTTTGCCCGCCGGCCTCGATCGTCACCTGCGTCACGTCTGCCGCGACGGTCCCGGCAGCGAGGACGTGGTCGCGGCCGCCCGTGTCGATCACGTCGCTGCCGACGTAGCCGAGCGGACCCGACAGCAGCCCCTCGGCGATCGCGAAGCCGTTGCGGGCGGCGAGCGTCGGCCGAGCCTCGTCACGCGGACGTCGCATCACGACGGTTGCGATCATCGAGGCTCTCGTGCGGTACGAGGCGATCGACCAGCCGACACCGTCGCCGCCGTCGACATGGACGACCGACCTGTGATGGTCGGCCGGCTGCACCTTCATCATCGCGTCAGCCCCGAACAGCTGACTGATCGAGACGTGCTCGACCGCCGCGTAGCCGGCGCCGGCAGCGACCGCCAAGGTCACGCCGGCGCCGGCGAAGACCACAGCGGTCCGCCGCCGCCGGACGCGCGAGTTATGGCGCCGCACGGCACGCACCAGCTCATGCTCGATCGCGTCCAAGACCTCGGTCATTCGGCCGTCTCCCGCAGGCTGTTGCTGATGCGCGCCAAGCCGCGGCTGACGCGCTGGCGTGCGAGCGCCTCGCTCACGTCCTGCGCGCGAGCGATCTCGTCGTAGCCGTGTTCGAGCACGACGCGCGCGAGCACCGCGTCACGCTGCTCGGCCGGCAAGTCAGCGACGAGCGCAGTCAGCGGGTCGCCCTGCATGCGCGCGCTGATCCGCGCCTCGGCGCGCTCGATCTCGGCGTCCTGGAAGTCGATCCGCGGCACTCCGAGCCGCGCGCTCGCGGCGAAGGCGCGGCGTTGCTTACGCCGGCTCATCGCGAGCAGGTTGTTGGCGATCCCGAACAGCCATGCGCGCGCCGGCTCGCTGCGCGGCTTGTAGCGCTTGCGCCCGGCGAAGGCGCCGGCGAAGACGTCCGCCGTCAAGTCTGCGGCCGTCTCGACGTCGCCGGTCCGCTGGCGCAGATACGACAGCACCGCCTCGGCGTGACGGCGATAGAAGACGCCAAAGGCCTCGGCGTCATGCACTGAGGCCTTCAACAACTCGTCATCGCTCCGCGGATCGTCTGGCATCTACTCGATACCTTGCCGATCTGTCACAACTGTGACCGCAGAACCATAATCTGGTGTTTCTGGAGGCGTTTTGTTGCTGCGGCAGACGCCGCGCTCGGCCCGATGGCGCGCGCCAGCTTGGCGCCCGAATGCCGCCGGCAGCGGGGTGGACGTGCAACCCTGCGAGTGATCTCGCACTCTGCGCTCCCACCCGAGCAGCCCAGCAACGACCCGGTCACCGGCGAGCTGCTGGGCGAGCGCTCGCCGGCAGCGAACAACAGGGCCGAAGGCGGCTGGCGTCGGCGCCTTCGCGCCGGGCTGGCTGTCGTCGCGGTGGTTTTGGCGGTCTTCGCGGGCGCGCTCGGCGCGCTCGTGGGGTTCCGCCAGGACAAGACGCTGCCGGTCGCGACGGTCCGTCTGTCGGTCCAGCTCGACGAGCCCGGCGCGCTCGGCATCTACGTGCCGCTGGTCGATTGGGGCGTGCGCTTCGGAGCGGTGCGGCTGCCGGTGCAATTACGCGTCGACGTACGGCGAGTCGACCGCGACGCGGTCGAGCGGATCGCGCGCAACCGGACCGTCGACGTCGATGCGGTGCGCGCGTCGGCGACGCACGCAATCGAGGACTACCTGCGCGCGCTCGTCGTCGTCGTGCTGTTCGCGTCGCTGCTGGCGGGGAGCGTCGTCGCACTTGCGGTGCGGTCACGGAGCGGGCCGCGCGTGCGCTGGCTGCTGGGCGCCGCCGGCGGCGCGGCGATCGCGGTGACGGCGGCGGTCGCCGTGCTGCTGCCGCCACGTGGCCCGCTTGACCATCCGACCTACTTCGCACATGGCGCTGACATCCCGCAGGCGTTGCAGGCGGTCGAGACGGTCAACCGCTCCGCCGGCAACCTCAGCGAGGAGTTGAACGCGCAGCTCGTCGGGCTGGCGCGGCTCGTGCTCGCCCCGGGCGAGCGCGACGAGCTGGCAGCGGCCGGCCCGCGCCTTACGCTCGCATCCGACATACACAACAACGTGCTGGTACTTCCCACGCTCCAGCGGGTCTCTGACCATGGTCCGCTGTTCATCGCTGGTGACCTGACCGATCGCGGCTCGCCGCTGGAGACAGACGTGACGCGCGAGGTCGCGACGATCGGGCGGCCGACCGTCTTCGTAACGGGCAACCACGACTCCGGCACGTTGGAGCTTGCGCTCGCGCGCGCTGGCGCGATCGTGATGACACGACACGGTCGGCTGCGGCCGAGCGGCTCCTACGGCCGACTCGTCGTCCGCGTCGCCGGGCTGCGGACCGCTGGATACGACGACCCCTTCACCCGCCGTGGCCCGGGCAGAGAGGCCGGGCCGCGCCCTGAGCCACGGCTGACAGCGGAGCAGCTACGGGAGTTCGCCGCGTGGTTTGCCTCGATTGAGAACCGCGTCGACGTCGTGATGGTGCATGAGCCGGACCTCGTCGAGCCGGTCTTGCGGGAGCTCGCGGCCCGCCCGCCTGACCATCCGATCGCGTTCCTCGTCGGGCACACGCACGTGCAAGACCTGCGCGTCCAGCACAACGTGATGCTGCTCAACGGCGGCACCGCGGGCGGCGGCGGGATCAGCAACCTCGACGAGCACCAGCCGCTCGGCCTCGCGCAGCTGAGCTTCGGCCTGCGTCCGTTCGACCCGCTCGCAGCCGATCTCGTCACCGTCGACCCCGGCAGCGGCGACGCGACGGCCCGTCACGAACGGCTTGACCTCGCCGACGCCTCGGATGGAGCGGGAACGAGTGGCAGCACGACGGTGCGGTGAGGCGCGGACGTTCGCGGCGGGACGGCGGCGTCCCGTTTGGGACGCGACTGTCGCGCCGGAGCCTGTTTCGTCCCAGGCACGCTATCTTCGCGCGCCGTGAACGCCCCACGTATCGCTCTCGTCACCTGCGCCGCACTGCCCGCGCTTGATCCAGACGACCGCCTGCTCGCCGAGGCGCTGCGGGAGCTCGGCGCTGAGGTCGAGACGCCGGTCTGGAACGCCCCCGCCGTCGAATGGCGGCGTTACGACCTCGCCCTGCTGCGCTCTCCGTGGGACTACCACCTCGAGCGCGATCGCTTTGTCGCCTGGGCCGCCGCGACGGCGACCGTGACGACGCTGTTGAACCCCTCCACGGTGATCGCGTGGAACACGGACAAGTCCTACCTCCGCGCACTCGCCGAGCAGGGCGTGCCGACCGTGCCCACAGCGTGGGTTGAACGCGAGCGCGCAGCGGCTCGCTTGGCGGCTGCAGTCGCGTCGGGAGGCTGGAGCGGGCGGGACGTGATCGTCAAGCCGACGATCGGCCTGGGCTCGTCGGGCCTGCTGCGCGTCAGTCCTGGTGAGCAGGGCGATGCCGGCCAGGCCCACCTGGCGCGGCTCGTCGCCGACGGGGACGTGATGGTGCAGCCGTTCCTTGACTCTTTGGAGCGCGAAGGCGAGCTGTCGCTCGTCTACTTCGGCGGCGAGCTGAGCCACGTCGTGCGCAAGCGCCCCGTCGCCGGCGAGTTCCGTGTCCAGCCGGAGTTCGGTGCCGCGGCCATTCCCGAGCAGCCGACGGAGAAGCAGTTGGAGGTAGCCGGCCGCGCGCTCGCTGCGATCGGTGCCATGACCGCCGACAGCGAGTCCGAGCTGGTCTATGCCCGCGTCGACCTCGTCACGGGTGACGACGGCACTCCGTTGCTGATGGAGCTCGAGCTGGTCGAGCCGACGCTGTACCTCGAGAGCGCGCCCGGCAGCGCCGACCGGCTGGCGCGGCTGGTGGTCGAGCGAGCCACGGACGCGGCGGTCGTCTGACGCGCGGCACGACGCGGGAGACGCGGCGTGCGGCGTCGCGGCGTCGCGGCGTGCGGCGTGCGGCGTCGCGGCGTGCGGCGTGCGGCGTGCGGCTTCGCGGCGTGCCGCGTGCGGCGTGCGGCGTGCGGCGTGCGGCGTGCGGCGTCGCCGCGTGCAGCGGTGGCTCGTCAGCTGTCTCAGCAGCTCTCGGCCGAATGCGTAGTCGGCGCGAAGTCGTTACCGACACGTGTCACTTGCGCGACGGTCGCCGCTCTGTTGCGTACGGTCTGCGCAGATGGAGTCCAACGGCGACCCTGGCATCGGATCCGGCCCGGTCAGCGGGCTCGACGTCGCGAGCCCGGCCGCGGCCACCGCGGCTGCCGCAACCACGCGGTCGGGCAGGCGCGGGTGGTGGCCAGAACTGACCGGGAGCGCCACTGGCCCGCGCACCGGGCGGGGGCTGATGGTCGAGCTGTTGCTGCTCGCCGTCGGCGCGGCGCTCGTTGCTGTCGTCATGCACCTGCCGCTCGTGTTCCATCTCGGCAGCGACGTCGCCAAGGACCTCGGTGATCCGCTGCCGCAGGCGTGGCAGGTCGCTTGGGACGGGCACGCGCTGCTGCATCAGCCGCTGCACTTCTTCGACTCCAACCAGTTCTATCCGTACAAGGACACGCTCGCCTTCTCCGACGCGCTGCTCGGCTACGCGCCGGCCGGGCTGATCGGCCACGGGCCGTTCGCGACGATCGTCCGTTACGACCTGCTCTACCTCTTCGCGTACGCGCTCGCCTTCGTCGGCTCGTATCTGCTGGCACGGACGCTCGGCGCGAGCCCGGCCGCGGCGGCGGTCGCGGGCGCGGCGTTCGCCTTCTCCCCCTGGCGGCTGGAGCAGGCCGGCCACCTGCACGTGATCTCCAGCGGCGGGATCCCGCTCGCGCTCGCGCTGTTCGTCCGCGGCGCACGCCGCCGCAGTGCCGGGACGATCCTCGCCGGCTGGGTCGTCGCGACCTGGCAGCTGTCGCTTGGCTGGACGCTCGGGCTCCAGCTTGCCTACCTCCTGCTCGCGATCGCGATCGTTCTCGCGGCCCGCTGGTGGTTCGCCCGGCGCGCGTCGGCGCGCGAGACGTGGTCGGCAGCCCGCGCCGCGATCGCCGGCCTTCCGACGGGCATGATCGTCGCAACCGTCGCCGGGCTGCTGCTGTTCGCCGTCGTCGGGATCTCGGTCGGGCGCGTCTACCTGCATGTCGCGAGCGTCTTCTCGGGAGCGAAGCGCGGGCCCGAGCTCGTCTCCAACTACTCCGGCACGCCGATCGAGTTCCTCGTCGCCGGCCGCGACAGCTTTGTCTGGTCGGGTGTGACGGCGTCGCTGCGCGGCTCGCTTCAGGCCTTTCCGGAAAAGGCGCTCTTCCCCGGGCTTGTCGTGCTCCTGCTGGCGATCTTCGGGGCGGTTCACGGGTTGTGGCCACGCTCGCTGCGTCGCTGGCTGGCGATCGCGGTGATCGTCTGCGCCGCGCTGTCGCTTGGCTACACCGACGCCAAGCTTCGCCTCCTCTTCCCGTACGGCTGGCTCTCCGCCCTGCCGGGGTGGGACGCGATCCGCACGCCGGGCCGGCTGATGACGCTGACGACGCTTGCGCTTGCGCTGCTCGCGGCGGCCGGGGCACAGCGGCTGCAACAGCGGTGGCGCTGGGCCCCGCTCGCTCTGATGGCGCTCGTGCTGATCGAGGGCAGCGCCTTCTCGATCGGCCACGGCGGGATCTCGGGCCCTCCACACCCGACCGTACCGCGCCCGCCGGCCGGCCTGTCCGCCGCGACGCCGCCAATGCTCGAGCTGCCGATGGAGGCTGACGACAACCGCCGCTACCTGCTGTGGTCGACCGACGGCTTCCCGAAGCTGGTCAACGGCCGTAGCAGCCTCAACCCACTGACGTTCCTTGCGTTGCACTCTGAGGTGCAGGAGTTCCCCAGCCGCGCGGCGGTCGCGCGGCTGCAGCAGCTCGGGGTGCGAACGGTCGTGCTGAACCGCTCGCGTCTCAGCGGCAGCCCGTGGGCGGGCTGGCGGGAACGGCCATGGCGCTCGCTGGGGATCTCACGCGAGCTGCGAGGCGACGTCGTCCTCTACCGCATCCCGCCGGTTGAACGTTGACGGCACCGTTCCATCTGCACCACCGGTGTTCCGTGTGCGCCGCGCGACGATCCCGAGGAACACGAGGCCGGTCCCAGCGCCGGTCGAGAACAGCGCCAGCGCACCGCTGTCGCCGGTGACGACCGCTGGCACGTTCCACAACGCCGGCGCCGAGATCGCGATCCCAAACCACGCGACGAGCGCCGCGAGCGCGACCCAGACGTCATTGCCCGCCGCCGCAACCCCCGCCGTCGCCAACCGCGTGCCGAGCCCCGCCCACAGCGCGATCGCGACGCAGGCGATGACCGGCACGCTCTCGGCCCAGCCGTTGCCCAGCCCAACGGCGCTGAGCACCGTGTTGGAGAAGAGGTTCTGGCCGAGCAGCGTCGCCCACACGCCCGCGCTCTCGGCGTCGCCGATCAGCGGGCGGGTCAGCGTCGCCGCGAGCAACATCACGACCGACGGGCCAAGCAGCGCCGCGCACAGCGCCGGTCGCGAGCGCCACGCGGCGGCGAGGCCGATCGCGGCGAACGGCAGCAGCGGGATCAGGAAGCGCGGGCCAGGCGTGCCGCCGCCGAACGGCGTCCAGTACCCGGAGTCGTACGCCAGGTAGGCGAGCACGATCCCGCCCGCAAGCAGCGCCTCGGCCCTGCGCCCGCTGCGGTACAGCAGCACGAGGCCGTAGACCCCGACGCCGATCACGGGGCCGATCGTCAGCAGTCCACGCGCCGAGAACAGCAGTTCAAGCGCGGTGCCGGGATTCGGGAACGAGATGCCGAAGAAGTGCGCGTCGTTGAGCCCGAGCACGGCGTGCCCGCTGCGGCCCGCGGTCTTCACGGCGCCGGTGTAGCCGTTGTGGTCGATCGTTCCGAACGCCCAGGCGTTGTAGACGGCCAGCGGCACGACGCCGATCAGCACGCCGCCGGCGTATGCGGCCGCGCGGCGGAGCCGCTGCGTCCAGCTCGCGAGCGCCCCGCCGCGGGTGACGGCGTAAAGGCCGATCAGCCCGCCGGCTATCGCGAGCGGGTACTCGGTCACGACGGCGAAGCCGGCGAGCGCCCCGGCGGCGACGAGCAGCGCCAGGCGCGCGGGCCCGGAGCGCTCCTTCAACAGCAGCGCGAACGCCGCGAAGGCGATCGTCGCGGCGAGCACGTGGCTGAACAGCTCGCTCGCGAACGGCAGCACAAGCGTGCCGGCGCCGAGCATCGTGGCGGCCGCCAGGCCGCCGCCCGGCATCAGCCGGTCGCCGACGCGTTTCACCATCCACAGCAGCAGGATCGCGGGCAGCACGCTGCCGAGCAGGCCGAGCGCCCAGACCATCGGGGATTGCCGCTCCAGCAACGACTGCGTCGCGTTCCGTCGCGCGACGCTGTACCCGTAGTTGTGGATCGGCAGTGCTTTGTAATGCCAGCGGCTGGGACCGTGCTCGCGCGCCGTGCGCGCGACGTCGGCGGCAAGCGCTCTCCCGCCGAGGGCGTCGAACGCGAGGTACGGCGCCGTCAGCAGCATCGCCATCCCCGGCGCCTTGACCGAGTAGAAGTGCCCGTCGTGCCAGGAGACGTCCTGGCTCTCCCAGTGGTATCTGTCGATCTGCGCCTTGCCGTCTCCGAACGACTTGATCTGCGCGAAGAACGACGTCTGCGCCCAGCCGAGGTTCTGCATCACGAGCGCGTAGGAAAGCCCGAGCGCGACGAGCGCCACGACGGCACGTCGGCGTTTCAGCTGTGACAGGGCTGTTCCGATGCTCACGCCATGGATGCTCACGTGCGGAGGTGTGCTCGGGTTTGCCGTCGTGTGAACGTCGCGCGCGCGACCCCTCCCGTCAGCGTGCTCTTGGCGACGATCGCGAGGGCGGCCCGCGCGGCCTTCCGGAGCGCCAACCGATCGGCGGCCGCGGCCCGTATTGAATGGCGGCTCATGCCGACAAGCCGAGTCGGCCTGTGCGCTCCATCATCGGCTCGATCCCAAGCGGGGCGAGCGCCGGGGGGAGAGCGACTTGCTGATTGCGAAGTCGCTGACGTCGATCCCGATGTGGTCGAGCATCCGGCCCTCCTGGAGTTTCGGTCGGTCCGGACAGTCTCGCGAAGGCTCAGGCGGCAAGCCGGGCGCTGGCGCGCGGGCGCGGTGCCGGGCGCTGGCGCGCGGGCGCGGTAGGTGCCGCGCGGTGGGGGCGGGACGCGCCGTCGTCCGCGTCAGTCGCGGTCGCCGATGCCCCAGATCGCGATCGCGGGGACGACCAGCACGACGCCGAGCGCGACCAGCTCGGTGATCGCGTCCGCGGTTGAGAAGCCGTCGAGGTGTGTCGCGTGGAATACGAAATGCAACAGCGACATCAACGCCCAGCCAATGCTTACCGCGCGGACGAGGTCGCGTTGCAGCCGCCATGCCGCCCACAGGAGGACGACGGCGAAGCCGAGGTAGAGGCCGCCGACGTCGCTGACGAGATGGTGGTTGTACGGCGGCAGCAGGTCGACCCAGTCGGCGAAGAAGGGGTAGTCGTCGTAGAAGCCGCGTGGCGCGAACGACGCCGGCAGGCCGATGCTCAGCGCAGTCAGCGTCAGGAGCGCGAGCGCGAGGCGGGCGCTGCCTGGCGAGCGGGCGGTGGTGGATGCGCCGGCGGTGGTGGATGCGGCGCCTGCATCTGCGGCCGGCAGACGATGCGCGTCCGATTCCGGCGCGCTCACGACAGCCCGCCTCTCGATCCGCCCCCGCGTGGCACGGGGACATGGCGGAGCTTGTCGGGGTTGCGAACGATGTCTATGGCGACAATGCGGCCGTCGTCGATCGTGAAGGAGGCGACGCTCAGCAGCTCACCGTCGTAGAAGACCAGTCCCGGCAGCCCGTTGACGTCGAGCAGTCCGCCCCGAACCTCACGGCCCTCTCGGCGGTTGGCGCGCGCAAAGCCGAGGAGTGTCTGCGCAACCCGTTCGGCGCCGCGTTGCGGTTTGCGCAGCGCGTTGACCTTGCCGCCGCCGTCGGCGCGGAACACCACGTCGGGGTCGAGCATCCGCAGCAGTCCGTCGACGTCGCCCGCCTCCCACGCTGCCGCGAACGCCACCACGACGCCCGCATGCTGCTCGCGCGTGGCGGGGAAGCGCGGCGTGCCGTCGTCGACGTGCCGGCGGGCGCGCGAGGCGAGCTGACGGACGGCCGACGGCGTACGGCCGACGACCTCGGCAACGTCTTCAAACGGCAGGCCGAAGACGTCGTGCAGCACGAACGCCGTCCGCTCCGGCGGCGACAGGCGCTCAAGCACGACGAGCAGCGCGGTCGTCACGCGCTCGTCGATCGTCACGCGTTCCGCAGGGTCCTCGCCGAGCTCGCGAGCGGCGGCGCTCGACGCAGCGACCGCTTCGCTGTCGGCGGTCGTCTCGACGAGCGGTTCGGGCAGCCACGGCCCGACATAGCGCTCGCGACGCGAGCGGGCGGAGCCGAGCGCGTCGAGCGCGAGCCGCCCGACGACGGTCGTCAGCCAGCCTCTCAAGTTGCGGATCTCGCCCGCGTCGGCGCGCTCGAGCCGCAGCCATGCGTCCTGCACGACGTCGTCGGCCTCGGCCAAGCTGCCGAGCGTGCCGTACGCGAGCCGGCGCAGGTACGGCCGCTGCGCCTCGAAGTCGACCGCCAGCTCGTCGGCAACGCGCGGCGTCATCGCGAGGCCTTCCGCCCAGCTGGGCCGGCCGGTATGCCGAGGCCGCCTGACGCGCCGGAGCCGCCTCGCTCGGCGGAGCCTGACGGCGCGCCGGAGCCGTCTGCCGCGCCGGAGCCGTCTGCCGCGCCGTGACGGCCCGGCCCGCCGGGCCCGGCCGACTCAGCCTCAAGCCACTTCGCGAACGTCGGGCCGTCAACGATGCCGTCGGGCGCGCACAGCGCGCCGCTGTCGAGCGCCTGACCGAGTGCACCGCGTCGCGGGATCGGCAGTGGCAGGCGCGCGCCGCCGCCATGGGCGCGCCAGTCGGCGGCGAGCTCGCTCAGCGTCTGGACTCTCGGCCCGGCGAGGTCGGAAAGGCGGCCCGCAGGCTCGTCGTGAGCGGCGGCCGCGAGGTGTTCTGCGACGGTCGACGGCGAGACCGGCTGAACCCGTCCCGTCCCATGTGGAACGAAACCGACCCGCCCGGTCGCCTTGTAGAGCCTGACGAACAGCGAGTGGAACTGCGTGGCCCTCAGCAGCGTCCACGGGACACGGCCGTCCGTTATAAGACGTTCCTTCTCTGCGACCACGCGGTGGTAGCCGAAGCGAGACCGGTCGCACCCGACGATCGAGATCTCGACGTGGTGTCGGACACCGGCGGCGACCTCCGCGTCGAGCAGGTTCTTCGTGCCCTCGACGAAGACAGACGAGCGGCCGCGGGGATCGCCAAATGCGTTGACGATCACTTCGGCGCCCTCGATCGCGGCGGCGATCTCCTTCCTGCTCGCAACGTCGGCGCCGCGGTGTGTCACGCGCTCGCCGAGCGTCGCGGCCGCGCGCGACCCAGCGCGTGGCGCGCGGCGGCTCACGATCGTGACGGTCTCTCCGTCGGCCGCCAGCGCGGCGACGACGCGGGCGCCGAGGTCTCCTGTTCCTCCGATCACCGCTACAAGCATCGCTCCGCTCCTTGGTCCTCGCCCATCATTGCTCTGCGGCGAGGACGACGTAGCCGGCAACCGTGTGACATTGGCCGGGCGATGCGCGCGAGGGCGCAGTGGGCCGGCGTTCCGCCGGCGGCATCTCACCGCCGACGGACGCAATGCGAACGAGTCACAGCCGGCCCTGCAAGGGGGGTCGAGCTGGGCGCCGGCGTGCCCCCCCGGGTGCACCAGCGCCCAGCTCAGCGTTCTAAGGAGGAGAGATTTAGAACGACAGGGATATTCCGCTCCCACAGCCGATCTGTTGTTGGCCCGATGGCGAAGGTTTCGCGCCCGAGTTCCACCGAGGGGCGGCTTTGCGCACACGGGCGATGGGGCACGCCGCCGCGGAGGCTCCACCTTTAGCGTGTAGAAGCCAATGCGAACATGTGTTCGTGATGACAGGACACGGCACTCCCCCTTATGTGATCTTCCGCCAGGCGCTCGAGGCGGGCGACCTGACCCGCGATGCCGCGCATCAGCCTCCAAGACGCGCTGCGCATCTGCCTGCTGATGCGCGACCACGACGGCTTTGACCGCGCCGCGGTGCGCTGGCTCGGCCGCTTTGCGCTGGAGGGGGCGAATGTGACCATCGAAGACGTTCAGACAGCAGCAGGCGCGCTCGACGCCCTGCCGGACCGGCCGGAGAGCGCGATGGAGCGCCTGTCCGCGGTTTGCCTACGCTGCGGCGTCGGCTGAGCGAGTGGCGGCTGGGGCGAGCGGGCGGGCGGGGCGGGCGAGCGAGGACGGAACACTTAGGTCCCGGTTGGAACACTTTTGTTCCATCTGGTACTGTGATGTCCCATGAAGGACGAGCCCAACCTGTACGACGCCGTTGCCCGCGTGCTGGCACGCGAGCCCGGCTCGTCGATGCGGGAGATCGCGACCGCCGCCGGCATCGGCCGGACGACGCTGCACCGGGCGTTTGGTGATCGCGAGACGCTCGTCGAGCGGGTCAGCGAGCACGTGCTCGCCGACTGCTCTCGCCTCTTCGACGAGGCGGACATAGACCACGCGCCAGTGCTCGAGGCGTTCGACAGGCTGCTCGACGCGACCGTGTCGCTTGCGCTGGCATACGCGCTCCTGTTCGCCGAGCCGCACGTCTACCGCGTGCCGAGACTGGTCGCAGAGATCAGAACGCAGGACGAGCGCTTCGAGCACTTCTTCGCGCGCGGCCAGACGGCCGGGGCGTTCCGCCCGGACCTGCCGGCGCGTTGGCTCGTCTACTCGGTCGGCTCTCAGCTCACCGCGATCTGGTGGGCGATCGACGACGGCTTCGTCGGCGTCCGTGACGCGCCGCGGCTCGTTCGCGCCACCGTGCTTGGCGGCATCGCCACGCGCGGCACGATCGACTCCCCCGCGCTCGCGTCCTACAGCCGGCCATGAGCCCGCTCTCCCCGGCGGCCGGTCGTTGGACCGTGCTGGCCGTGATCTGCGCGGCCGTGCTCGCTGTCGTCATCGACGTCACGGTCCTGCACGTCGCCGCCCCCGCCATCACCGAAGACCTGCAGCCCTCCGCGGTGCAGCTGCTGTGGATCATCGACGTCTACCCGCTCGTCGTCGCACCGCTGCTCGTCGCCTCTGGCGCGCTCGGGGACCGCTTCGGGCGCAAGCGCATGCTGATCGGCGGGCTCGCGATCTTCGGCCTCGCCTCGGCGCTGGCCGCGTTCGCGTGGTCGCCCGAGGTGCTGATCGGCGCCCGCGCGATCATGGGCATCGGCGGCGCGACGATCCTGCCTTCGACGATGTCGATCGTCCGCGACGTCTTCGACGATCGCAACGAGCGCCGTACCGCCGTCGGCATCTGGAGCGCGACGATGGCGGGCGGAGCGGCGCTGGGGCCGCTCGTCGGAGGCTTCCTCGTGGAGCATCTGTCGTGGGGCGCCGTCTTCCTGATCAACGTGCCCGTTGTGCTGCTCGTGCTGCCGCTGGCCCTGCGGCTGCTGCCCGAGAGCCGCGCGGCCGAGCCGCCGCCGTGGGACACGCTCGCGGTCGTGCTCGTCGGCGCCGGGATCCTCGGCGCGGCGTTCGGGATCAAGCAGGGCGCGCGCTACGGCTTCGTCGACCCGCTCGTGCTCGGCGTGCTTGCCGCGTCGGTCGTCGCGCTGGTCGTCTTCGTCCGCCGCCAGCTTGCGCGCACCGAGCCGCTGCTCGACGTGCGTCTCTTCGCAGACCGTGCGTTCTCAGTCGCGGTCGGCTGCGTGCTGCTGTCGATGTTCGGGCTCGTCGGCCTCGAGCTGTTCTTCGCGCAGTACCTGCAGCTGGTGCTCGGGCTCGAGCCGCTCGCCGCGAGCGTGCGGCTGCTGCCGCTGATGCTCGCAAGCCTCGCGGGCGGGCTGATGACGGCTCCGATCCTGCGGCGCGCCGGCACGCGCCTGACGATCACCGCCGGCCTCGCGCTCACGACGGCCGCGCTTGTGCCGCTGCTCGCGCTTGGCGTCGAGGATCAGTTCCTGCTGCTGGCGCTCCCGTTTGCCGCGATGGGCTTCGGCTTGGAGGTCGCGCTCGTCGCCGCCAACGACGTGATCATCTCCGCCGTCCCTGCTGACCGCGCCGGCAATGCCTCCGCGATCGAGGAGACCGCATACGAGCTGGGCGGCGGGCTGGGCGTCGCCGTGCTCGGCTCGATCCTCGCCGCGGTCTACACCGACGCGCTGCACCCCGTCGCAGGCGCAGATCCGAGCACGATGGCGGCAACGGGCGAGTCGCTCGGGCGCGCCGTCGAGGTCGCCGCCGGCCTGCCCGGCTCCGTCGCCGACTCGCTGTTGACCACGGCGCGCGCGGCGTTCATACGGGGCCTGCACGTCGTGTTGCTCGTCAGCATCGGGCTGCTCGCGGCAAGCTCATTGCTCTCCGCGATCGTGCTGCGCCGCCGCTCGATCGCTGGTCAAGGCGCGGCCGCACGCAGCCAGTCCGCGATCTCGTAGGAGCGAGCGCGACGGCGCGACGATGCGCCCGGATCCGCACTCGCGTGGCCGATCGGTCATCTTGAGTGGGAGTGGAAGTTCGCGCGATCCGCACCATCGACGCTCCGCCCGACCGCGTTTTCGCGTTCCTCGAGGAGCCCGACCGGCACTGGCAGCTGATGGGGCGGCGCCTTGAGCCGCTGCGCACGTACGACGGCCAGCGGTCGCAGGCGCGGCTGCGCGGCCCGCTCGGGATCCACCGCACGCTGTGGATCGAGATGGCCGGCGTGCGGCCGCCGCTGGAGCTGATCGGCCGCGTCGAAGCCGGTCGCGGACAGACCGTCGGGACCGTCCGCTGGATCATCCACCCGCTCCCCGGCGCCGCCCCCGAGAGCGGCCGCTCGAACGTCGAGCTGATAGCCGGGACCGTCGTCTCGGGGTGGCTCGACCGGCTGCTGCTCGTCTTCGGCGGCGCCCGCTGGCTGCGCGAGTCGCTCAAGCTCGTGCTCGAGCAGCTGGAGCGAGAGCTGGGCGGGGCAGCGCCTCCGGATCGGGGGGTCGCGCCGCCCGAGCCAGAGCCCCGCGACTAGTCGGGGCGACGCCTGAGCGGGCGCTCCGCTGGTCGGCTCGTCCGCGTCAGTAGCTCTCGCAGGCGACGCCGTCGTTGTCGGCGTCGTGCTCTGGGTCGGAGCCTGGGGTGACGTTGAACGAGTGGCCGATCTCGCTGCAGTTCATGCCTGCGTAGTCGGCGGCCGGGTCTGCTCCATCGCCACCACCGCGGCTTGAGTCGCCCGATGACGGCGGCGCCGCGACGGGCTGTGCCTGGACCGTGACCGTCTGCGTGTGGACGACGCGCTTCACCTGCGTCACAGTGCGCACCTTCACGACCGGGACGCGCTTCGTCTTCACCTGCGTGACGGCGTGCGCGACCGTGCGGACCTGGGTCACGGTCTCGGCCGCCGGCGTATCGCCGGAGCCCAGGCCTTCGCCGGCCAGCAAGCCGATGACGAGGATGCCGATGACGGCGGCAATCGCCAGGCGCAGCGATATCCGGCGGTCGGCGACGACCAGCGCCCGGCGGGGTGTGGGAGCGCGCGCTTGCTCTTCCCACTCGTCGTAGTCGTCTGGCTTTCTCTGCGGTGCGGCCATGCGGTCTCCTCGATGCGATGCGTCGGCGTGGTGAGATCGCGCAGGTCCTTCGGCGGCGCGGCGCAAAGACTAGATGGATGTGGGCTGGGTCGCGCCGGTCGTGGGGCGGGCGCGTCGGCGGCGGGATGGTTCGCGCCGGACTGCCTTCTGGCGCACGTGCGTGCGCGAAGGTTGGCGCAGCCGCGATGATCTGCGCATCCTGACGTCGATCCTCATCGGGCTCGGCGGGCTCCTGATCGTGCTCGCCGTGCAGGTCGTCGCCGATCGCAGGGGGCTGCCCGTCGCGGTCCTGTTCGTCGTGACCGGGCTCGGCCTCGCATGGCTGCCGGGCCCCACAGCCCGCCTCGAGCCCGAGGTCGTGCTTGAGCTGATCATCCCGCCGTTGCTCTACGCGGCTGCGCTCAACGCGAGCCTGCTGCAGATCCGCTCGCAAATGCGGCCGATCGCCTCGATGTCGGTCGGGCTGGTGCTGGTGACCGCGGCGGTCGTCGGGGTGACGCTCAACGCGGTCGACGACCACCTTCACTTCGCCGCGGCGCTCGCGCTCGGCGCGGCGGTCGCGCCGCCCGACCCGGTCGCGGCGCTGGCGATCGGCCGCCGCGCGCGGCTGCCCACGCGCCTGATGACGCTGATCGAGGGCGAGGGGCTGCTCAACGACGCGACGGCGCTGACGCTCTACGCGATCGCCGTCACCGCCGCGACCAGCGGCGGGCACTTCTCGCCCGGCCACGGCATCGTGCGCTTCGTCGCCTCGGTCGCCGGGGGCGTCGGCTGCGGCCTGCTGGTGGCGTGGGTCGTCCGGTTCGCGCGCCGGCATCTGAACGAGCCGCTGCTCGAGAACGCGCTGTCGCTCGCAACGCCGTTCGGCGCATACGCGCTCGCCGAGGAGATCCATACCTCGGGCGTGCTCGCAGTCGTGATCGCCGGCCTCTGGCTCGGGCACCAGTCGCCGCTGATCGAGTCGGGCGCGGCACGGTTGCAGACACGCGCCGTCTGGCGCCTCGTCGAGTTCGTGCTCGAGGGCTACGTCTTCCTGCTGATCGGCCAGCAAGCGCCGGAGATCATGAGCGACCTCGACCTCTACCCAGTCGGGACCGTGCTCGCCGCCGCGGCAGTGACGGTCGGGAGCGTGCTGCTCGTGCGCCCGTTGTGGCTGCTGTGGCTCCGACGGGTCACGAACGTTCCAGGTGGAACACCGCTGTCGCATCGGGACGTGTTCGCGCTCTCTTGGGCCGGCACGCGCGGCGTAATCACGCTCGCGACCGCCTTTGCGCTGCCGGTGGCCTTCCCCGACCGACACCTGCTGCTGTTCTGCGCCTATCTCGTCGTGCTCGTCACGCTGGTCGGCCAGGGGCTGACGTTCGCGCCGCTGCTGCGGGCGTTGAGGCTGCGCGCCGACGACAGCGACGAGCGGCGGATGCGCGCCGAGGCCCGTCTCGCCGCGGTCGACGCCGCGCTCAGACGGCTCGACGAGGTCGTCGCGGATGAGGAGGTCTCCGACGAGATCGTGCGCAGACTGCGCGCTGTCTACGCGGGCCGCCGCGAGCGGGCGCAGCAGCGGCTCGCGACGCTGGACGACGACGAGGCGATGGACGCCTACGCGGGCGAGACGGAGACGCTCGGGATGGTGCGGCGCAACATGATCGACGCCGAGCGCGAGGAGCTCGTGCGCTGGCGCGACGGCGGACGGCTGCCCGAGGCGAGCCTGCGGATGCTGCAGCGCGAGCTCGACCACCAAGAGGGCCTGCTCCCGCGCTGACGAGCGATCGCGGCCGGCGGGAGGAGGGGCTGCTCCCGCGCTGACGAGCGATCGCGGCGTTCGGGAAGGATTTGGGCGCATAGATGTCATGGATGACATGACCATCCGCACACGCATCACCGCCGTCGGCGCCGTCGCCGTGCTCGCCGCCGTCCCCGCCGTGCTCACCAGCGGGGCCCTCGCCAAGACGGCGCCCAAGCCGGTGCTCAGAGCAGCGAAGAACTCAAAGCTCAAGACGACGGTCGTCGTCAACACGAGAGGCCGGACGATCTACCGGCTCGCGCCGGAGACGCCTTCTCACCTGCTCTGCACCAACGCGACGTGCCTGAGAGCGTGGCCGATGGTGACGGTCCCCGCCGGCACGAAGCCGGTCGCCGGCCCCGGCATCAGCGGAAAGCTCGGCACGATCAGACGCGGCAACAAGCTGCAGGTGACGCTGCGCGGCGAGCCGCTCTACACGTTCTTCATGGACAGAGCCGCCGGCCAGGCCAACGGCGAAGGCCTGATCGCGTTCGGCGGCACGTGGCACGCCGTCACCGCGAAGGCCGGCGCGGCGACGACGACGCACGCGGGCTCCACCGCCCCGAGCACGGGCGGCGGCGACAGCAGCGGCGACGCCGGCTGGTAGCGCGCCAAGTGGTGGTCGCCGTGGCCGCCCGCCGTCCCGGCACGCACACGCCGTGGGCGGCCCGGCGTGACGGCACGCACACGCCGTGGGCCCGGCGTCACGGCACGCACACGCCGTGGGCCGCCCGGCGTGCACGGCACGCACATGCCGGGCGACATCCCCAACGCCGGCGGCATTCGGCCGCGACGACAAATGGCGGCGCGGGCCTGATCCCCGCGCCGCTCAGCCGTCATGCAGCGAACGGGTCGCGGCGCTGCGACCCGTTTGCGTCGGGCTGCGCCGATAGATCAGCGCCATGGCCCCGCACCCGAGCGCGAAGGCGATCAGGTGCTCGGCGGCGTACCAGCCGATCGACAGCGGGATCCAGATCGTCAGCGAGAGCGCGCAGGCGGTCGTGATCCAGCGGTCGGCGCGGGTGGCCGTGCGGGCGCGCCGGCCCTGCATCCCCGCGATCCCGCTTACGAGCAGCGCACCGACGCTCGCGGCGAGCACGGCCGATATGCCGTAGTCGAGCTGGGCGCTCGTCTGCTCGGCCGAGCCGGAGCCGAGGCCGTCCGCGATCACGATCGCGAGGTACGCGAGCAGCGCTGAGCCGACGTGGCCGGCGATCGCGGCCGGCCACCAACGCACCGCGCCCTCACGCGCGATCACTGCCGCGACGACGATCGCGAGCACGGTGACCTGCAGCAGCGGCAGGCTGCCGTCGACGACGAGGCCGCTCGACAGCAGCCGCGGCACCTTGCCGTCCTCGATCGCGTCGACGCTCGCTCCGACGTCGTGAGGCGTCGGCACGCCGACGCCGAGCCGCCCCGCCCCGGTCACGACGAAGACGTAGCCGACGTAGAGAACCGCGAGCAACGTCAAGACGCGCTCAGACCGCTGCCTAGGCACACCTCGATTCTGACGTAGCGCCGGCGCGATGCCCGCGCCGCGCCCGCCTCAGCCGCCTCGGCCAGGCCGGACGCGGCCCGCCGCTACCGCGCGATCGTGACGCCCTCGGAGGCCTCGAAGACGCAGTGCAGCCTCGCCGCGCCGCGGTCGAGCCGGCGATGACGATGCGGTAGGGGAAGCCGGCGGGCGTCGCCGGGGCGTTTGCGAAGCGGAGGGTCAACTCGCTGCCGGTCTTCGACGACGCTGGGTCGAGCGTCACCGCCGTGTCCACCAGCGACGACGGGCATCTCGCTGGAGGATTAATTGACGCGCCGGTTTTCCTGCTGCCAGGAATGCTTCGAGGCGAATGGCTCAAGCGACGAAAACGCCCGAGAAGGGAAGCCCTCTGACGGACTCGAACCGTCGACCCCTTCCTTACCATGGAAGTGCTCTACCAGCTGAGCTAAGAGGGCATTGGATGGTCAGCGTAGCGGACGGCGCGCTGGCGCGCAGCGTCGGCCGTCACGCCAGCGGCTCGGTCCCGCGGACGCGGTCGCGCAGGAGCGCGGTGGCGGCCTCCGCGATCAGCGGCTTGGCGAAGTGAAAGCCCTGCGCGAGCGGGCAGGCGCGGTCGACGAGGAAGCGGCGCTGGGCGTCGCTGGTGACTCCCTCGGCGACGGTCGTCATCTGCAAGGCCGCACCGAGCTCGATGATCGCGGTGATCATCGCCGCCGCATGGCGGTCGTCGGGGACGCCGCGCAGGAACGACTGGTCGATCTTCAACGTCTGCACGGGCACGTCGCGCAGGCGCGCAAGCGAGGAATGGCCGGCGCCGAAGTCGTCGATCGCCAGGCGCACGCCAAGCTCGTGGAGCGCACGCACCACCGGGTTGGCGCGCTCGGCGTCGACCATCGCCGCCGACTCGGTGATCTCCAGCGTCAATGACGCCGCGCCCAGGCCATGCTGCTCGAGCGCCTCGCGGACGGTGCCGGGGAAGTCGGGCCGGCGCAGCTGCCGCGGCGAGACGTTCACGTGCACATGGCTCTGCAGCCCCGCCTCCGACCACATGCGCTGCTGCGCGCAGACCGCGTGCAGCACCCAGCCGCCGATCGCCTCGATCAGGCCGGCGTCCTCCGCCAGTGGGATGAACTCGTCGGGCCCGACAAGGCCACGCTCGGCGTCCTGCCAGCGCACGAGCGCCTCGAACGCCCACAGGTCGCCGGTCGCCGGCGCGACGATCGGCTGGTAGTGGACGACGAAGTCGTCGCGCTGCAGCGCTCGCCTCAGCTTGCTCGTCAGCGACAGCCGCGCGAGCGTCTTGCGCGAGTCGCCCCCGTAGCTGGCGATCCCGCCGCGCCCCGCCTGCTTGACCTCGTACATCGCGGCGTCGGCGTGGCGCAGCAGTGTGTCGGCGTCCGGCGCGTCGTCGGGATAGATGCTGATGCCGATCGAGGCGCCGACCTCGAACTCCGCGTCGGCCAGGTGGAACGGCTCCAGCAGCGCGTTCTCGACCTGCTTGGCCGCCGCCTCGGCGCTCAGCCGCGGGTCGCTCTCAAGGTCGGTCAGCAGCAGCAGGAACTCGTCGCCGCCTTGGCGCGCGAGCAGGTCGGTCGTGCGCACGACGCCGCGCAGCCGCACCGCGATCCGCCGCAGCAGCTCGTCGCCGGCCGCATGGCCGAGGCTGTCGTTGACCGCCTTGAAGTCGTCGAGGTCGACGTACAGCAGCGCGACCGCCTGCCCGCCGCGTCGCGCCCGCGCGAGCGCGAGCGCGAGGTGCTCGTCGAGCAGCGCGCGGTTGGGCAGCTTCGTGAGGCTGTCGTGGTAGGCGAGGAACGCGATCTGCTCCTGCGCGCGGCGCCGCTCGGTCACGTCGGTGAAGGCCGTGACCGCGCCGTACGGCCGGCTCTGGCCCTCGCGTATCAGCGGGTGGCTGGTGACCGTCGTCCACAGCTCCGAGCCGTCGGCCCGCTCGATCCGCAGCAGCCGCTCGGGCTGTGGCAAGCCGCTCTCCAGCGCGCGACGCGCGGTCGAGGAGTCGTCGGTGACTGGCGCGCCGTCCTCGTAGAAGACGGTCAGCCCGGCCATCCCCCCGACCGCCAGCAGCTCCTCCTCGGACTCGACCCCGAAGATCCGCACCGCCGCCGCGTTGCAGCTGACGATCCGCCCATCGTCGGCGTAGATCAACAGCCCCTCCCCGAGCGCGCCGATCACCGCGCTGCTGCGCTCCTCGCTCTCCGCGAGCGCCGCCTCCGCGATCCGCGTCGCGGTCACGTCGGTGATGATCCCCTGCGTCAGCCGCGGTCTGCCGTGCTCGTCGCGGATCACCGTGTCGTGCTCCCACACCCACACGACACGGCCGTCGGATGCGATCAGGCGGTACTCGCAGTCGAACGCCTTCTCCTCGCGGTAGGCGTAGCGCGTCTCGGCGAGCACGCGGTCGGCGTCGTCAGGATGGACCTGCGTGTCCCACAGCGACGTCTGCCCCAGCCACCCGTCGGCGGGGAAGCCGAGCAGCTGCTCGATCTGGGGGCTGACATAGATCAGCGAGCCGAGCTCGTCCCACTCGGCGACGTAGGTGACGGCCGGGATCGTCTCGACGAGCGTGCGGTAGCGCGACTCGGTCTCCTCCAGCTCGGCCGCGGCCGTGACGCGCGCGGTCACGTCGCGCAAGATCCCGATGTAGCGCCGCGCGACGCCGTCCTCGTCGGCGACGGGCATCAGGAAGACCTCGTTCCAGAAGGCTGAGCCGTCGCGCCGGTAGTTGCGTAACGTCACCCAGCACTCCTCGCCGGCCCGCAGCGCGGCGCGCATCTCGGCGACCGACTCGGCGTCGGTCCCGGGGCCCTGCAGCAGCGCGAGGCTGCGGCCGGCGACCTCCTCGGCGCGGTAGCCGGTCAGCTGCTCGAACGCCTCGTTGACGAACGTCACCGCCCACGCGCCGGGCGGCGCGCTGCCGCCGCCGGCTCCGTCGCGTTCGGTGATCACGATGCCGTTGTTGGTCGCCGCGAGCGCGCGCTCGTGCAGGTCGAGCAGCGCCTCGCCGCGCTGGTTGCGCAGCTGCAGCGCGGCCTGTCCGGCGAGCGCGGCGACATCCCTCACCAGCTCGCTGTCGGGCCCCGTGCCGTTGGCGAGCTGCAGCTCGAGCACGCCTTCGCATGCGCCCCCGGCGACGAGCGGGATCGCGAGCACGCCAGCGGCGATCGCCGCGGC
Source organism: Conexibacter sp. (assembly GCA_036499225.1). GTDB lineage: Bacteria > Actinomycetota > Thermoleophilia > Solirubrobacterales > Solirubrobacteraceae > Conexibacter. Next base: position 12,656 of record DASYEC010000030.1, on the reverse strand, counting down.
GCCGTCGGAGCTCGCGGCCGCGCGCAGCGCCGGATGGCCGTCGCCGCCGTCGGGGTCCAGCGGCGCGGGCGCCGGCTGCACCGCGGCAGCCGCGCCGATTCGGCGGCGCGGCTGCAGCATGCCGCGCGCCTGCGGCTCCCACGCGACGCCGCCGACGGCGTCGAACAGCTCGGCGAAGACGGTCAGCGCGACGCCGAGCAGGTCGTCGAGCGCCTGCGCGCCCGCGAGGCCGTCGGCCAGCGCGCGCTGCGCGTCGAGCAGGCGGCGCGCGCGGCCGGCGACGCGGCCGTCCTCGCGGCTGCGCCAGGCGCGAACGACTGCGACGGCAAGGTGGTCCGCGTCGGTCTCTGACGTGATGTCAGCGCCGGCCGGGCGATGAGCGCCCGAGACGCACAAGACGATTGGCAGGCCAGCCGCGCGGGCCGCACCGACGAGCTGCTCGATCTCGCCGCGGCCGCTCAGGCCGCAGGCAACGACGTCGACGGCGCCCCCGAGCAGCGCGGCCGGAAGGGCGTCCGGCTCGCACAGCAGCTGCGCCTCGACCGGCTCGCCGGAGCCCCGCAGGGCGGCGAGCAGCGTGGAGGCGACGGCCCGATCCCGGTGGACAAGGAGCGCACGCACGAGGGTGTCAGGGGACCGTTCCCCGGTCGAGGCCCGGTCCTCCTCGTGCGAGTTACGTCCTCCTCCTGCGGATTCCTGCATCGTGACCAGCCGGCGCTACACCGACGTCCCTCCTCCGCTGGGTGTGCAGGAACCAGAGCAGCCCCGCGCACATCAGCGTAACGGCGACGAACAGGTTGAGTCGCAATCCAAAGATGTGATGGGAAGGGTCGACACGCAGGAGCTCTTCGAATATCCGGAATGCGGAGTATCCGGCGACGTAGAGCGCGAAGATGCCCGGCGGGCGGATGCGGCGCGCGTCGCGCAGCCAGATCAGGAAGCCGGCGAGCGCGAAGTCCCAGACCAGCTCGTAGAGGAAGGTCGGCTGAAACGTGGGGTCATGGATGAACTTCTCGGGCCGGTGAGCGGGGTCGATCTCCAACCCCCACGGCAGCGAGGTCGGGCCGCCGAACAGCTCCTGGTTGAACCAGTTGCCGATCCGGCCGATCCCCTGTGCGACCAGCAGCCCGGGGGCGGTCGCGTCCATGAAGAGGGCGATGTCGACTCTCGCGCGTCGTAGCACCCAGATGCCGCCGATCGCGCCGCCGGCGATCCCGCCCCAGACCCCCAGGCCGCCGTCCCAGACGGCCAGCGGGCCGTACCAGACGTGATGGTCCCACTGGTTCCAGCTCGTGAAGACGAAGTAGATGCGGCCGCCGATGATGCCGCAGGGGACGCCGACGAGCGCGACGCGCTGGACCAGCCGCGGGTCGCCGCCAACCGCTCTCCAGCGATGCTCGGTCATCAGGATCACCGCGATGATCGCGATCACGTACATCAGCCCGTAGGCGTGCAGCTCGAACGGCCCGAGGTGGATCCCGTTGCTCGACGGGCTGGGGATCGCTGCGAACATTCCTCAGGCGATCATAGGGGCCGCCGGGCGTCGGCCGTCCCGCCGCGGCGACAAGCTTTCTCACGATCGACATATCCGCGGTGCGTACGATCCGCTGCAATGGCGGCCGATCGCGATGAAGCGCTCGAGACGTTGCGCGGCGGATTCTTCGACCTGCTCGCGGCGCAGCGCCGCCTGCGCGGCCGCGACGCCGGGCAGCGCAAGGGCGCCGGCCTCAGCTTCGCGCAGTACCGGCTCGTGCGCGAGCTGTCGCTCGCCGACGGCGGGGAGCTGCGCGCCAGCCAGCTCGCCGCTGCGGCCGAGCTGGCACCGCCGACCGTGACGCAGATGCTCGATCAGCTCGAGACGCTTGGGATCGTCCAGCGGACGCGCTCAGAGAGCGACCGCCGCGTCGTCACCAACCGGCTGACCGAGGTCGGCCGCCGGCTGTTGGCGGAGAAGGACGCCGCCTATGCGCGAAAGTGGCACGACGTCTTCGCCGACCTCGACGCCGACGCGCTCGACGCCGCGACGGCCGTTTTGCGGCGGCTGGCGCGGCTGTACGACGACCTTTGAGCGGGGGCGGCGCGCGGGGCGCGCACCGGTCGGCGCTCGCTTGTCGCTTGCCGCGAGCGGATGGGCGCCGCGTTGCCGTCGACCTCTGAGCGGGCCAATCGACGTATCGTTCAAGGTCTCTCCCGACCTCTGAGGTGCCGCACAGATGCCCAGCCCGATCATCGCCGGCTACGACGGCCGCGACCATGCCTCCGATGCGCTCGCGCTGGGCCAGCTGCTCGCGCGCGCGACGGGCGGCCGGCTGGTCGTCGTGTGCGCCTACCCCGACCATCCGCTCGGCGAGGGCGGCGCGATGGCCGACCTCGGCACGATGGTTCGCGAGGACGCCGAGGCGTCGCTGGCAAGAGCGCGGGCCGAGCTCGGCGACGGCGGCGGGATCGAGGTCGAGTACCACGCGCTCGCGGGCGCCAAGCCGTCTGAGGTCCTCCACGAGCTGGCCGAGCGGATCGACGCCGCGATGTTCGTCCTCGGCGCCACCCACCACGGCGCCGCCGTGCGGCTGCTGGCCGGCTCGACGCCGCAGCGCGTGCTCGACGGCTCGCCGTGCCCGGTCGCGGTCGCGCCGGAGGGGTACGCCGCCGCGCACGGCGCGCGGGCGGCCGGGAAGGTCGGCGTCGGCGCGCCGCTGCAGATAGCGGTCGCGTTCGACGAGTCGCCCGAGGCGGCGAACGCGCTCGAGGCCGCGGCCGCGCTTGCGCGCCAAGCGAGCGGAAGACTGCGCGTCGTGACGGCCGTCAACACCGTCGGCGGGATCTACCCGCCGCTCGACCCGGCCACCTACGAGGAGATCGCCGAGCTCGCGCGCACGACCGCGCGCGAGCGGGTTGAGAGGGCGGTCGGAAGGCTCGACGGGCTTGACGTGCAGGCGGCCGTGCTCGACGGCGACCCGGTCCAGGCGCTGCTGGAGGACTCGCGCGACGATGACCTGCTGTTCACCGGCTCCTCCGGCAAGGGCAGCTTCCGGCGTGTGCTGATGGGGTCGGTCTCGACCTCGCTGATGCGAGCCGCGGCGTGCCCGGTCGTGGTTGTGCCGCGCGGCAACGGGGAGCATGCAGCCTGATGCGCAACACGATCGTCGCCATCCGCTACCTGCTGCCGGCGGTGATCGTGCTGGTCGGCCTCGTGCTGGTCGCGATCAACCCGACGGCCAACTGGGAGGGCGGCGCCGCTGTGATCGGCGCCGGCCTCTCTGTCGCTTTGCTCAATTTGCTGCACCGGATCGGCGTCGACGGCGACAGGGACCGCGACCGCGAGGACGAACAGCGGAAGTTCTACGACGCGCACGGGTACTGGCCGGACGAGCGGCCGCGGAGACCGAGCAGAGAGTAGGGCGGTTTTTGGGGTTTGCCGCCACGGTGTGGCCACCGTGGCGGTTTCTGCCGCGCTGATAGCCTGGAAGGCGATCGTTGTGCCTTGCACGCGGTCCCGGACGAGCGGCGTCGTACCCGGTCTGCAAAGACGGCGCATTCCCCGCAGATCGATGTTTCGCTCCGAGGAGTGCCCCTCATGGCTTGGATCACGTTGTTCGTTGCCGCGTTGCTGGAGACCGCCTGGGCGATTGGCCTGAAGTACAGCGACGGGTTCTCAAAGGTCGGCCCGTCGATCCCGACGGTCGCCGCGATGATCGCCTCGCTCGCGCTGTTGTCCTACGCCACCAAGACGCTGCCGATCGGGACCGCCTACGGCGTCTGGGTCGGGATCGGCGCGGCCGGGACGGCGATCCTCGGGATCGTTCTGTTCAACGAGCCGCTCGCCGCCGGGCGGGTCTTCTTCCTCGTGCTTCTGCTCGCCTCGGTCATCGGGTTGAAGGCGACGAGCGGGCACTGAGCGGAAACCCGCAAGGTGCGGGTGAAGGGGGCCGACGGGACGCGGTTCCGTCGTGCGCTCAGGCTAGGGTCTCTGATCCGATGCTGGCCCCCGCCGAGATGCTTCCCACCGTTCGCGAGATCAAGCAGCTGCTCGCGACCAACGCGGGCATGATCGGCGTCTCGACTGGCTACATGGCGGGCGCTCGCGGCGACTGGCCACGGCTCGCCGCAGCGGCGGAAGTGCTGTCCGACGACGTCGTCGAGCTGTCCGCCCTCTCGGCGCATGAGCTGCCAGGGCTGATCGCGTTCCTCGAGGACGTGCCGCGACTGCCGTTCGCGCACGTCTCGGTCCACGGCCCGTCGAAGGGCATCCGCCAGTCGCCGGAGGCGCTGGTCGAGGCGCTGCTGGAGCTGCCGGAGCCGGTCGACGGGATCGTCATGCACCCCGAGACGCTCGGCGACGTCGCCGCGTTCGCCGCGCTCGGCGGAAAGCTGCGGCTGGAGAACATGGACCCGCGCAAGCCGGACGCGCGCACCGCCGCCGAGCTGGCGTGCTACTTCGACGCGCTCCCGGCCGCCCGCTTCTGCTTCGACCTGGCCCACGCGCAGCTGCATGACCCGTCGATGGCACTTGCCCATGAGCTGCTCGACGCCTTCGCTGACCGCCTCGTCGAGGTCCACCTCAGCTCGATCGAGCCCAGCGGCCACCACATCCCGCTCCGCCCCGAGGACGCCGAGGCGTTCCTGCCAGTGCTCGAGCGCTGCGTCGGCGTGCCGTGGGTGCTTGAAGCACCCCTCCCGCCGCGCTAGCGAGCGACGTCCCTCGCCGCCCCTCGCTTTGTCCTCAGTCGCTCGTGTGCTGGCGCACACGTCGCTCCCTGCGTCCGCGCGAGGAACGACGATGAACGCCTCGGGCGTAGGCGTCGGCTCAAAAAATCGCGTAGTCCTGGGTGACTGCGCGTAACCCGTCGCCGAAGAGGAGGGCCAGCAGCCCGCGCTCGATCTCGCCGCCGAGGCGGGCGATGTCGCGGAAGGCTGGGGAGGCGTCGGCGGCGGCGCGACCGTCGATCTTGTGCAGCTCGGTGCGGACGTCGGCGTCGCCGAGCAGCTGGAGGACCCGGTCGTAGGCGGCGAGGACTTCGCCGCCGGCCGTGTGCGCGTCGTAGCGCAGGAAGGCCGCGGCGACGCGGTCGGTCGGCGGGAGCGCGAACTGGGCGGCGAGGAATCCGGGGATCTCGCCAGCCGGCAGCTCTTGACAGCGCAGGACCGGTAACAGGCCGCTCGCAAACAGCAGCTTGCGCGAGGTGCGCAGCTTCGCGTTGCGCAGCCCCCACCCCTCGCCGGCGCGACGACGGTCCTTGGCGACGAAGTCGACGCCGATCGTGCGCCAGTAGCGGACGAGGTCGTTGAGCAGGAAGCGCGGCGGGCGGCGGTCCTTGAGCGAGTCGCGCAGGTAGTCGGCGATCACGGCTCCGCGTGCCTCTTCGAGCACCTCCGGGTTGGTCGCGGCGACCGACTCGAGCATCAGCAGCATGCGTCGCGTGAGATTCGTGTTCGTGTCGTCGTCGAGCCCGATTCTGCGCACCAGGTCGGCCGAGTGGACGACGTTCGCAAAGATCCCCTCGCGGCCGGGGTCGGTGAACCCAGCCGGGTCGGTCGCGAAGAGGTCGGCGACCGAGCGGACGGTTGGGCGGCGGGCAGCGTCGGCTTCGGCGCGTGACGCGGCGGATTCGGGACGTTGGCCGTGGACGAGGACCATGTAGTCGTCGTCGGAGGCGCGGGTCAGCTCGCGGCGGCCCCAGGAGCCCATCAGCACGACGGTCGCATCAGCATCGACGTCGAGCGTGCGCAGCAGCTCGCGCCGCTGCTCGATCCGGGCGGCCGTCAGCGCACGCGCAGCCAGCAGCGCGTCGAAGCGTTCACCGGTTTGCTGCTGGAGCTGCTCAAGCGAGCTGGCCATGGGCGCGTCACCCCGTTCGCGCGCGAGCGTGCCGATCCTGCACGCCGCCATCATGCCGTGACTGCGCGATGATCGCCCCGATGGGCAAGATCGAACCACTCGACGACGTGATCCGCGCGCGATTGTCCGAGCGCTTCGGCGCCTCTGTCGCGGCATGGCTCGACGCTCTCCCCGCCCATGCCGCGGCGCTCGCCGAACGATGGGCCGTGACGTTCGCGCTCGATGACCGTGGCCGACCGCGGGTCGAGAGCGGGCACACGTCGGTGATCTTCCACACGCGCCGCGCGACCGGCGATCCCGCCGTCTTGAAGCTGACGCCCGAACCGGCCCTCTCGCGGGAGGAAGGCGCGGCGCTGACGGCGGCGAGCACGGCTGAGCATGCTCCGCTCCCTCGCCTGTTCGCGCGCGACGACGAGGCCGGCGCGCTGTTGATGGAGGCGATCGTGCCGGGGACTGTCGGCTCGGAGAGGGCGCACGTGGGCTCGGCGCAGGCGGCTTCGGAGCCGGCGCGGTTGGCTGAGGCGTCCTCACTTGAGCCGGTCGCAAGGCTGCTGCTCGGGTTGCGTGCGGTGGAGGCGCCTGCGCAGCTCGCGCCGCTGAGTGACCGGGTCGCGTTCGTCTTTGCGCTGTGGGAGCGGCGGTTGGGGGCTAGCGAGGATGCCCAAGAGCGGGTGCCGGTCGCGCTGCTGGAGCGCGGGCATGAGCTCGCGCGGTCGCTTGCCGACTCCCATCGCGGGGCGCCGTCGTTCGTCCACGGCGACCTCCATCCTGGCAACGTGCTCGACGGCGGCGCGGCACGTGGGCTGGTCGCGATCGACCCGCGCCCCTGCGTCGGCGATCCGCTGTTCGATGCGGTCGATCTCGCGTTGTGGGGCGTCGCGGACGTCAACGCGGCCGTTGACCGGATCACGGCGATCGCGGCGCGCACCGGCGACGACCCACAGCGGCTGCGCGCATGGTGCGGGGCGCTCGCGGCGCTGGTTGCCGCGTCGCTGGCGATGGCGCCAGGCGCGAGCGAGAGACGGCTCGCGCTGCTGCTGGCGCTCGCCGCGTAGCCGGCGGGAGCTGAGTCGCGTCGTTCGATGACGCGCTCGCGGCGGAAGCGGCGGACGGTGGGCCCCGTCGGTCTACGGCCCGCTCGCGACGCGCCGCGACGGGCGCTAGCTCGCGTCGGTCGAGGTTGCGCTGGGGGGCGCTATTGCGCTGTCGGGCTCGCCGTCGATGGGGATCAGGGAGCCGTTCAAGACGGGGCCGGGGCCGGGGCCGGGCTCGCCGCGGCGGCGGGCGAGGGCGAGGCGGATCGTGATGCCGTGGCAGACGACGAGCACGGGCTCTGGGCCGCGCTCGATGTCGGCGATCGCCGCCATCACGCGGTCGCCCTGCTCCTGGAAGGACTCGCCGCCTGGGAAGGCGAACGACGGGTCGCCGACCTGCCAGTCGTGGAAGGCCTCCGGGTCCTCGGCCTGCACCTCGGCGAAGCTGCGATCGGTCCAGTCGCCGGTGTGCGTCTCCATCAGGCGGTCGTCGAACTGGATCTCGAGGCCGGTCGCGGCCGCCACCGCCTCGGCCGTCTGGCGCGCGCGTCTCAGCGGGCTCGCCCACAAGACCGCGAAGCCGTACGGCACCGCGCGCTCCGCGAGCTCTCTCGCCTGCTGCAGGCCGAGCGCGTCGAGCGGCACGTCGCCCTGTCCCTGGAAGCGGCCTTCGTCGTTGTACGGCGTGCGGCCGTGGCGAGCGAGGTAGATCACGGGCGGGAGGATAGAGGGGCGTCGTGCGGCGCGAAGGCCGCGGCACGCCGAGGGTGCGTACCGCGGCCCGCGAGCGGCCCGCCCCTCACGGCGGCCCGCCTCGCACCCCGGCCTACCCGGCGCCCTGCAGGCCGTACCTCGGGCGGTCCGTCGCGCGACCGCAACAAACTGCGCTAAACTCAACAATGTCAGTCGGGATTACGAGGAATGCCCGTCCCACGGGGACCGACCACAAGGACACGACGATGGCAACGCAGACGATCCAGCCGCCCGCGGCTTCCCAGCCGGTCACCGAGACGCAGTGGCGCCAGGCGCTCTGCATGACGGCCTGGTCGCTCGTCGCCCGTGCCACCGCCGTCGCCGACGACCGATCCGGCAGACCGCTCGCGGGCCTCGAGCACTATGCCGACCTGCTCGACCTCGATGACGCGCTGCCGCTCTCGCTCGTCGTGCGCCTCGCCCGCGAGCGCGCCGGCCTCGCTGACGCCGTTGCGCTGCCGGCTACGGCCGGCGCGCGCGCGACCGAGATCGACTTCGAGGCGGCCGCCCAACGGCTCGTCGCTCGCACAGAGCTTCCGCGCCCACGGACCCCACGCGCCGAGCGCCGGGCGATCAACGCAACCGCGCTGATCGCCGAGCGCGCCGACGCATTCGCGCGCGTGCAGTAGGCCGCGCCCCGCGCCTACGCGGCCGCGGCCTTCTTCTTCGCCTTGTCCCCCAGCCGCCAGCCGCGCGGGCCGGCGAGCTCGAGGGCCGACTCTGGGCCCCATGAGCCCTTCGCGTAGGGCTCGATCGCCGGCGGGTTGTTCAGCAGCGGGTCGGCGACCTCCCACAGCCGCTCGATCTCGTCCGAGCGGGTGAACAGCGTGTGGTCGCCGCGCATCACGTCGAGCACGAGCCGCTCGTACGCCTCGAGTCCGTTGCCGTCCTTGAAGGCGTCGGCAAAGTCGAGCCGCATCGGCGCAGCGCCGAGCTCGAGCGCCGGGCCCGGCACCTTCGCGCGCACGTCGACCGTTATCCGCGGCGTGTCGGAGAGGTCGAAGACGAGCTCGTTGGGCCGCTGGCAGTGGGCGAAGTCGGCGTCGTCGGCGAACATCCGCAGCGGCGGCTCCTTGAAGCCGATCGTGATCGAGCGGCGGCCTTCGGCGAGCGCCTTGCCGGTCCGCAGCAGGAACGGCACGCCCTCCCACCGCCACGTGTCGAGCTTGACCTCCAGCGCGGCGAACGTCTCGACCTGAGAGTCCTCGGCGACGCCGCGCTCGTCGCGGTAGCCGTCGTACTGGCCGAAGACGACGTGGCTGTCGTCCAACGGCCGCATCGCCTGGAAGACCTTCGACTTCTCGTCGTGCAGCGACTTCGCGTCGAGCCGCACCGGCGGCTCGAGCGCGACGAAGCCGAGCAGCTGGAAGAGGTGGGTGACGACCATGTCGCGGAAGGCGCCGGTCTGCTCGTAGAAGCCAGCGCGGCCCTCGACCGTCAGCGTCTCGGGCACGTCGATCTGGATGTGCGAGATGTGGTTGCGGTTCCAGGCCGGCTCGAACAGGCCGTTGGCGAAGCGGAAGGCGAGGATGTTCTGCGCCGCCTCCTTGCCGAGGAAGTGGTCGATGCGGAAGATCTGGTCCTCGTCGACGACCTCGCCGAGCACCGCGTTGAGCTCCCTCGCGGTCGTCAGGTCGGTGCCGAACGGCTTCTCCATGATCAGCCGCGCGTCTGCGACCAGCCCGGAGGTCCCCAGCATCTGCACCATCGGCGCCATCGCGCCAGGCGGGACTGACAGGTACAGCAGCCGCTGCGCGTCGTGGCCGACCTGCTGCTCGGCGTGACGGACCGCGTCAGCGAGGTCAGCGCCGTCGTCAGCTGACGACACGACGAACGAGAGCCGGCGGGAGAACGCCTCCCACATGTCGGCGGTTACCTCGCGTCGGCCGAACTCCTCCAGCGCACTATGAATCTGCTCGCGGAAGTCGTCGTCGGTGCCGGGCGAGTGGCGGCCGGAGCCGATGATGCGCCAGTCATCGGGCATCAGGCCGGCCGCGAACAGGTGGTAGAGGCCAGGGAACAGCTTGCGCTTGGCGAGATCGCCGGTCGCGCCGAAGATGACGATCACCTGGTCCTCGGGCGGGGCGGTCCGGCGCGTGCTCGGGACGGGGACGACGGTCGTGCTCATCGGAGGGAGTTCTCCCCAGTCATCGCGGTGTGGGAACGGTTGGGGCTGGCGGGGCGTCGGCGGCCGTGGGGTCGCCTGCGCTTGCTGCGCCGTCGAGGCCGAATGCCTCGGCGATCAGCTCGTAGGAGCGCCGGCGTACGCCGTGGTCGTGCGTGATCGTGACGACGATCACCTCAGCTGCACGGTACTCCGCTGCGACCTCCTCGATCCCGCGTCGGACGGTGTCAGGCGCGCCGACGATGGTCCGGCGGCCGTGTGGGCGGCCGTCGTTGGGCAGGCCCTGTGTCTCCAGGAAGCGCAACGCATTGTCGACCGGCGGCACCTCGATCAGCCTGCCCTGCCGCAGCAGCGTCATCGCCATCCGCGCACTGGCGGAGAGGCGCAGCGCCTCCTCATCGCTGTCGGCGGCGAGCGCCCAAACGGCGACGGCGACCTCGGGGTTCTCGCGCCGGCGCGACGCCTGGAAGCGCTCGCGATAGGCATGCGCGTTGGGCGCACCGAGCGGGTTGATGAAGTCGGCGAAGGCGTACGGCAGGCCCAGCTCGGCGGCCCACAGCGCGCTCTGCGGCGAGGAGCCGAGCATCCACGGGTCGGGCAGCTCCGGCCGCCCCGGCAGCGACTTCGCGTAGCGCGCGAAGGGATGGCCGTGGGGCAGCATGTCCTCGAAGTAGCCGAGCAGCTCCGCCAGCTGGTTGGGGAAGTCGTCCGGCGCCGGCTCGCGGCGGTCGCGCTGCAGCGCGAGCATCGTGTGCGCGTCGGAGCCCGGCGCGCGGCCGAGGCCGAGGTCGATCCGGCCGGGCGCCAGCCCGGCCAGCATCGAGAAGTTCTCCGCCACCTTGAGCGGGCTGTAGTGCGGCAGCATCACGCCGCCGCTGCCGACGCGGATCCGCTCCGTCGCCATCGCGATCGGCCCGATCAGGACCTCCGGGCCGGGACTCGCCAGCATCGGGCCGCCGTGGTGCTCGGCGACCCAGTAGCGGTGGTAGCCGAGGCGGTCGGTCAGACGGGCGAGGTCAAGCGTGTTGTGAAGCGCTTCGGAGCCGGTCGATCCCTCGGCGATCGGCGATTGGTCAAGCACGCTGAGTCGCATGTTTCGATTGTTGCACGCGCATGGAATTCCGCAGAGGCCCGCGTGTGAAGCAGTCCACAATCCCCACTTTGGACTGTTCTGCGGTGCCGACGCGCGCACTACGGTCCCGCCATGCAACCGACCGCGCAGATCTGGATGAGCGGCCGCTTCGTGCCATGGGCCGAGGCGAACGTGCACGTGCTGACCCACGGGCTCCACTACGGCACGGGCGTATTCGACAGCATGCGCACGTACGCGACCGCCGCGGGCACCGCGATCGCCCACCACCGCGCCCATCACGAGCGGCTGCGCGACTCCGCGACGCTCTACGGCATGCCGCTGCCGTTCACAGTCGACGAGCTGACGGCGGCGACGCGCGAGCTGGTCGCCGGCAGCGGGCTGGCCGAGGCGTACATCCGCAGCATCGCCTTCCGCGGCGCGGGCAGCATGGGCGTCTCGCCGCGCGACAGCCCGGTCGAGGTCGCGATCGCGACGTGGGGCTGGGGCGCCTACCTCGGCGAGGAGGCGGTCGCGAAGGGGATCCGCGCGAAGGTCTCCTCCTGGCGGCGGATCGGCCATGGCACCCATCTGCCCTCCGCGAAGGCGACCGCCCACTACCTCAACTCGGTGCTCGCGCGGACCGAGGCCGAGGAGCTCGGCTTCGACGAGGCGATCCTGCTCGACGACGCCGGCCTGCTGTCGGAGGGCTCGGGCGAGAACGTCTTCCTCGTCAAGGACGGCCGGCTGCTGACGCCGCCGCTTGAGAGCGGGGCGCTCGGCGGGATCACGCGGCTGGCGGTGCGCGAGCTGGCGGGCGCGATCGGGATCGACGTCGCCGAGCGGCCGCTGACGCGCGGCGAGCTCTACCTCGCCGACGAGGTCTTCCTGACCGGCACCGCCGCCGAGATCACGCCTGTGCGCGAGATCGACGGCAAGCCGATCGGGGGCGGGAGCGTTGGCCCGGTCACGGAGCGGATCCGCAACGCCTACGACGACGCCGTCCACGGCCGCGACGAGCGCTTCGGCCACTGGCTCGACCTGATCCGGTGATGGGCCAGCGCGGTTTGCTGGTCCAGGGGATCAGCAAACCGCGCGTCATCGCGGCGCGGCGGTGAGCTCCGCCCAGGCGGCGGCGAGGCGGCGGGCGCCCTCGGTGAGGCGCGGCTCGGCGGGCGGCGTAGGCGATGCGGATCGCTGCTGTCGCCGCGCCGCCGGGGACGTGGGCGCTGCCGGCGGCGACGTCGACGCCGTGGCGGGCGGCCGCGGCGGCGAGGGCGTCGCCGTCAACGCCGACGTTGACGGGGAGCTCGGCCCAGAGCGACCAGCCGCCCTCGGGGCGCGCGATCTGCCAGTCGGGCAGCAGGCGTGTGAGCGCCTCGTGGAGCGTCTCCATCTGGCGGCGGGCCTGGGCGGCGCGGGCCGTGCGGAGGTGATCGAGGTCTTCGAGCAGCGCGAGCGCGGCGAGCTGGCCGAGGATCCCGCTGCCGAGGTCGCGCGCCGCCTTGATCCGAGCGAGACGCGCGATCGTCGCGCGCGGGCCGCAGACCCAGCCGACGCGCAAGCCGGCCCAGGCGAGCTTGTCGAGCGAGCCGACGCGCAGCACGCGCTCGGGCGCGAGCGCGCGCAGCGACGGCAGCGGGCCGTCGAAGCGCAGCTTGTCGAGCGCGGCGTCCTCGACGACGAGCGTGTCGTGACGCTCGGCGACCTCCAGCAGCGCAGGCCGGCGGCCGGGCTTGATCGACGCCCCGGTCGGGCTGTGGCAGCCGGGCATCAGGTAGACGAGCGCGGCCGGGGCGCGAGCGAGCAGCTCCGCGAGCGCGTCGGGGCGCATCCCCG
>DASYEC010000029.1:0-95624 GCA_036499225.1 Conexibacter sp. | reverse complement strand
GCGCGGCAGTCAGGCCGGCAGGCGCGTCTTCGACGGCGTGGCAGCGGGCCGGGTCGAGGCCGAGCGCCCTGGCGCCGGCGAGGAAGGGGTCGGGCGCCGGCTTGCCGCGCGCGACGTCGTCGATCGTGATCTTCACCGCGGGCAGCGTGAGGCCGGCGGCGGCGCCGCGGACCCGCGCGAGCAGCCGTGTGGACGAGGTCACGAGCGCGACTCTGTCGGCCGGAAGCGCGGCGAGCGCTGCGGCGCTGCCAGGGCGGGCGAATATCCCCTCGGTCTGGCTCTCCTCATAGGCGAGGATCCGCTCGATCGCCTCGGGGAGCCGCTCGGCCGGCAGCAGCCGCGCGACGATCTCCGCCGCCGGCATCCCGTGGCTGCCCTCGAGCACGGCGATCTCGACATGCTCCTCGCGCGCCCATCTGCGCCACGCTCCCTCGACCGCGACGCGCGAGTCGATCAGCGTCCCGTCGAGGTCGAACAGCAGCGCGTCGAAGCGGCGCCCGGCGAAGGCGTCGGCGGGATGCGGCGCGGCCATCAGGCGGTCGTGGGCGACTCGTCGGCGGGCGACGGCGAGCCATCGGGGCCCGTCGTAGCGCCGCTCGTCGCAGCGCCGCCCGCCACGGCGTCGCTCGTCGCGGAGCGGACCGGCAGCCCCTTCGGCGCCTTCGCAACATCAGCGTTGACGCCCTCCGGCGCCAGCTCGGCGAGCAGCTCGAACGAGCGCTTGCGCGCGTCGGGGTCGTAGATCGCGGAGACGACCATCAGCTCGTCGGCGCCGGTCTCGGCGACAAGCGCTTCAAGGCCGGCGCGCACCTTCTCCGGCGAGCCGTTGACGGCGTAGTGAAGCATGTGCTCGGCCTGCGCCTTCTCGGCCGGCGACCAGTAGGCCTCGATGTCGTCGACCGGCGGCCCGAAGAGGCTCGGCCGGCCGCGCCGGAGGTTGGCGAACGCCTGCTGCTGGGAGGTGAAGAGGCGGGTCGCCTCGGCGTCGGTGTCGGCAACGACGACGTTGACGCCGATCATCGCGTAGGGCGCCGCCAGCTGCTTCGACGCTCTGAACGTGTTGCGGTAGACGTCGAGCGCCTGGTGCAGCGCGTCGGGCGCGAAGTGGGAGGCGAAGGCGTAGGGGAGGCCGAGCAGCGCCGCGAGCTGGGCGCCGTAGGTGCTCGAGCCGAGGATCCACAGCGGGATCTCGCTGTTGCCGCCCGGGACGGCCTGCACTCGCTGGCCGGGCGCGACCGGGCCGAGGAAGGCCTGCAGCTCCTGGACGTCCCGCGGGAACTCGTCGACGCTGCCGAGGCCGCGGCGCAGCGCCTGCATCGTCAGCTGGTCGGTGCCCGGCGCGCGGCCGAGGCCGAGGTCGATCCGGCCCGGCGCGAGCGCGTCGAGCGTGCCGAACTGCTCGGCGATCTGGATCGGCGCGTGGTTGGGCAGCATGATCCCGCCGGCACCGAGGCGGATCCGCTCCGTGCCGGTCGCGAGGAAGCCGAGCACGACCGAGGTCGCGGCACTCGCGATCCCCGGCATGTTGTGGTGCTCGGCGGCCCAGTAGCGGGTGTAGCCGAGCCGCTCGGCGTGCTGCGCGAGGTCAAGGCTGCGATGCAGCGCCTCACGCGCGTCGGACCCGGCCGTGACCGGCACGAGGTCGAGGATTGAGAGCGGCGGGAGCGAGGAGCGTTGTTCGACGGGCATCGAATACCAATGTAGTCGTTTGGGCGGCAGCGGCGCGCAGGCGGCCAGCCCTCAGACCACCAGCACGATCTTCCCGCGCGTGTGACGCAGGGCGAGCTCGCGGTAAGCCTCCCGGACGTGCTCGAGGCGGTAGGTGCGGGCGATCGGGATCTCGACGCTGCCGACGGCGGCGAGCGCGGCGAGCTCCGCGATCACCTCAGGGCTGGCGATCTGGGTGCTGCCCTCCGTCTTCACGCCAGGGAGCCGTTGGGCGGCGGCGAAGTCAATGACCGTGTTGACGCGCTCGGGCGGGACGCGCAGCTCGTTGACCGCGAGGTCGACGTAGCCGTCGCCGAAGGCGTCAACGAACGCGTCGACGGTGCCGTTGCCGCCGTCCTCCGAGGCGGCCTCGCGGATCCGCTCGGCCAGGCCTTCGCCATAGGCGACCGGGACGACCTCGCGCGAGCGCAGCCACTGGTGGTTGCGGACGCTGGCGACGCCGATCGTCCGCGCGCCGGTCAGCGTCGCGAGCTGCGCCGCGACGCCGCCGACGCCGCCGGTCGCGCCGGCGACGACGACCGTCTCGCCGGGCAGCGGCGCGACCGCGTCGATCGACGCGTAGCCGGCGAGCGGAGCGACGAACAGCGAGCCGGCGATCTCCCATGAGAGCGCCGCCGGCTTCTTCGTCAGCTGGCTCTCGGGGACAGAGACGTACTCGGCCTGGCTGCCGCGCTCGTTGGTCCAGCCGAGCACCTCGTCGCCGGGCGCGAAGCGCGTGACGCCCTCGCCGACCTCCTCGACGACGCCCGCCAGGTCGCTGCCCTGGCCGGAGGGGAAGGTCGACGGCCAGCGCTCGGCCAGCAGGCCTTCGCGGATCGCCGCCTCGCCGGGGTTGATCGACGTCGTCATCACGCGCACGATCACGCGACCTGGCCTCGACGGCGTCCGCGGGACGTCGCGTATTTCGAGCACGTCGAGATCGCCGAAGTGGTCGTATTGAACTGCCTTCATGAGCCTTGCTCCTTCGCGCCGTGCGACCGGCCCCTGTCATGCGTGGACCCCAGGCTACTTTCCGCGATCGCCCGCGCGCTATCGGAGCTTGCTCACACAACCGGCGGCGGCGTCCCCTGCGTGCTGCGCGCCAGCGCGGGGTCCCACTCGCAGACGTTGCAGGCGTGGCTGACGACGTTGAGCGCGAAGTCCAGCGCGAACGCGTGGGGGCTGTCGGCGGCGATCACCTCGGACCAGTCGAGCACGTACTCGCCCAGCGCCTCCTCCCACCGCCCGCCCGACGGCGACAGCGAGATGCCGGGGAAGGCCTCGACGGCCGGATGGGCGTAGGCGTAGAACGCCGCTCTCGGGTATCTCGGGTCGCCCGGCCACCAGCCGATCGCTATCTCCTGCGCGTCCATCGCGTTGCGCATGATGAAGTCGTCCGTCGGCGGCTCGGCAGGGCGGCCGGAGAAGAGGCTGACCGCGAGGTCGAACGATCCCCACCAGGCGTTGACGGGCGTCGAGCGGCCGCGGTAGGGCGCGCGCAGCGCGGCGAGGACGGCGGCGGCGCGGGTCGCGGCGGCGAAGTACGACGCGACCTCAGCCTCGTTGTAGGTCGTGTGCGTCGTGTCGCTGTCGAGCGGGTCGGTCCACCAGACCTCCTGCGGCGTCGGGTCGAACGGCACCGGCCCGACCATCGCCTCCAGCGCCGCGATCAGCTCGCTCGTGACGGCGCCGACCGGACGGTTGGGCGTGAGCGGGATCCGCTGCCCGCGACCGTCGCTGTGCTCGATCACGGCTTCGTGCGCGTGCAGGTCGAGCGCGAGCACGACCGCGCCCGTGCCGTCGGGCGCCGGCAGCGGCATCGTCTCCCAGCCGCGCGCGGTCAGCCGCAGCGCGGCGTGCTGGAGCTGGGGCTCTGGCGGCGCGAGTCTCGCCGACAGCTTGCCGAGCACCTGGGTGTGAGCATGGAGCGTGTCGCAGGTGGCGCTCCATGTCGTGTAAGCGGTGTCTGGCCATGGAGAAGGGGACATGCGACGCACGCTAGCGCCGCCGTCAACGCGCTCGCGCCCAGCCCGCCCGCAAAGGTGTCATTTGCGCCACCGGCGGAAACGCTAACGCGGAAGGACCGCAGCGCAGCGGCGCCGCCGTCGTGCGCGGGCCTGAAGCGGATAGGAGCGCCGATGCCGATCGCCTCGCTGAAGCAAATCCTCGATCCGGCGTTTGACGAGCGCTACGGGGTCGCGGCGATCAACATCGTCGACGACCTCAGCCTCACAGCGGTGATCGCCGCCGCGACGAAGCTCGAGTCGCCGCTGATCGTGCAGACCTCGTTGAAGACGGTGAAGTCGATCGGCGCGCCGGTCCTCGCCGAGCTCGTGCGGGCGCGCGCCGATCAGTCGCCGGTCCCGGTCGCGCTGCATCTCGACCACTGCCCCGACCGTGAGTGGATCTCCACCTGCGTGCGCTCGGGCTGGGGGTCGGTGCTGTTCGACGGCTCCGCGCTCGACGTCGACGAGAACCGCCGCCAGACGAAGGAGGTCGTCGACGAGGCGGCCCAGTTCGGCGTCTGGGTCGAGGGCGAGATCGAGACCGTTCACGGCGTCGAGGACGGGATCGGCTCCGACGTCGCGGGCGAGATCCACCCGGTCGACGTCTCCGACGAGTTCATCGCCGAGACCGGCGTCTACGCCTTCGCGCCGGCTTGCGGGACGGCCCACGGGCTGTACGCCAACGAGCCGAGGCTGATGCCTGAGCGGGTCTCCGAGATCGTCGCGCGCCAGCCGATCCCGATGGTGCTGCACGGCGGCACCGGCCTCGCGCGCGGCCAGTTCGAGGACCTGATCTCGCGCGGCTGCGCGAAGGTCAACATCTCGACGGCGCTGAAGATCGCCTACCTCGACTCGACGCGCGAGTTCGTCGATGCGAACCCGCGCAAGAAGGACCCGCCGTCGCTGTTCAGACACGTCAGCGCGGCCGTCCAGGCGATGGCTGAGGACCACATCAGCATGTTCGGCTCGGCGGGCAAGGCCGCCCTCGCGCAGGCGCGATGAGTCGCGCGCTCGTCTTCGACTGCGACGGCGTGCTCGCTGACACCGAGCGCTTCGGCCACCTGCCGGCGTTCAACGCGACCTTCGCCGCGTTCGGCGTGCCGGTGCGCTGGACCGAGGCAGAGTACGGCGAGAAGCTGAAGATCGGCGGCGGGAAGGAGCGGATGGCGACGCTCTTCGAGGACCCCGCGCTCGTGCGCGAGGCCGGCCTGCCGACCGATGCTGACGGGCAGAGAGCGCTGCTGGCGGAGTGGCACAGACACAAGACCGCCGTGTACAAGGAGATCGTCCGCTCGGGCAAGCTGCCGGCGCGGCCTGGGATCGCGCGGGTGGTCGTTTCGGCGCTTGACGCCGGCTGGCTGCTCGCGGTCGCCTCGACCTCGGCGGAAGAGTCGGTCCGCGCGGTGCTCGAGCACGCGGTCGGGCCGGCGCAGGCGAGCCGCTTCTCGGCGGTCGTCGCGGGCGACGTCGTCCCGCGCAAGAAGCCCGATCCGGCGGTATACGAGCTGACGTTGCAGACGCTCGGCGTCGCGCCGGAGGAGGCGATCGCGGTCGAGGACTCGCGCAACGGGCTGCTTGCCGCGGTCGGCGCGGGCATGCGGACGGTCGTGACGGTCAGCAGCTACACGGCCGAGGAGGACATGTCGGAGGCGGCGCTCGTCGTCTCCAGCCTCGGCGACCCCGGCGAGCCCGCGCGCGTGCTGGCCAACCGCAGCGCGGCGGTGCCAGCAGAGATGGTCGAACTGGATGACCTTGAGGCCTGCCTCGGGGTCGCGATCCCGGAGGAGCCCTCGTGACACAGGAGACGTGCTTGCAGGACGCGCAGCAGGTGGTGCGCACGATCGCTACGACGGCGCTCGACAACGAGCGCTATTTCTGCGAGCTCGACGCGGTCGTCGGCGACGGCGACTTCGGCTATTCGCTCGCGCGCGGCTTCGGCAAGCTGATGGAGGATTGGGACGCGTTGCAGTACGACGACGTCTCAGGGCTGTTGAAGAGATCGGCGATGGTGATCTCGGGGCGCGTCGGCGGCGCCTCAGGGCCGATCTGGGGCACCGCGCTTTTGCGCGCCGGCGCGGCGCTGAGAGAGGCGCCGGAGCCGAGCGCAGCGGAGGTCGTCGCAGCGCTGCGGGCCTCGATCGAAGGGATCAAGCAGCGCGGCGGCTCCGACGTGGGAGACAAGACGCTGCTCGACGCGCTTGTGCCTGCCGTCGATCGGCTCGAGGCCGAGCTTGAGGCGGGCGCCTCGCGCGAGGCGGCGTTGGCCGCGTGCGCGCAGGTCGCGCGCGAGGAGGCGGAGCAGACGAGAGGCATGCTCGCAAGACGCGGGCGGGCCGCCTATGCCGGCGAGCGCTCGCGCGACTCGGTCGACGCCGGCGCGGTCGCGGTCGCAGTGATGTTGGAAGCCATCAGCGAGACGTGGAAGCCCACGAGCGCCTGACCATCCCCGTTTCTTCCGTTCCGAGGAGGAGCCGTGAAGAAGTTCGTGAACGATCCCCAGCAGTTTGTGCCCGAGATGCTCAAGGGCGTCGCCCTGGCCAACCCGGGCGTGCTCAGATACGTGCCGGAGTACAACCTGATCATGCGCGCCGACGCGCCGCGCGACGACAAGGTGTCGATCGTGCAGGGGTCGGGGTCCGGGCATGAGCCGGCGCACGTGATGGCGGTCGGCCCCGGCATGCTCGACGCCGCCTGCCCCGGCGACGTCTTCTCCGCGCCGCCGTCCGATTATGTGTACGAGACGACGATGCTGCTGCGCTCCGAGATGGGCGTGCTGCACATCATCAACAACTACACCGGCGACCGCATGGCGTTCGACATGGGGCGCGAGCTGGCTGAGGCCGAGGGCATCCGCGTCGGCACCGTCGTCGTCGACGACGACGTCGCGGTGCAGGACTCGACCTACACGGTCGGCCGGCGCGGCGTGGCGGGGAACTTCTTCGTCATCAAGGCGCTCGGCGCAGCGAGCGAGCGCGGCATGGACCTCGACGACCTCATCGCGCTCGGCGAGCGGGTCAACTCGGTGACGCGCTCGATGGGCCTCGCTCTGACGTCCTGCACGCCGCCGGCGAAGGGCTCGCCGCTGTTCGAGCTGGGCGACGACGAGATCGAGGTCGGCGTCGGCATCCACGGCGAGCCGGGCCGTCGGCGCGAGAAGATGAGGACCGCCAACGAGCTCGCCGACGAGCTGCTCGACCCGATCGTCAACGACCTCCCCTACCAGTCCGGAGACGAGGTCGCGTTGATGGTGAACGGCCTCGGCGGCACCCCGATCTCCGAGCTGTACGTCCTCTACGGCCACTGCCACGAGGCGTTGGAGGCCCGCGGGATCACCGTCGGCCGCTCGTACGTCGGCGAGTACTGCACCTCGCTCGACATGGCCGGAGCCTCCCTCACGCTCGTGCGCCTCGACGACGAGCTGAAGGACCTCCTGGCGGCGCCGGCGCAGATCGCGGCGCATACGTTCTGAGAGCAGAGTCCCGCTTTGCGCCCTCCGGCGTTGGCCTCCGGAGGGCGCCGTCTGGCGAGGCAGGCGTTGAATCCCAGGCTGGTACCATTCTGGTATGAGCAAGCAGATCGCCGTTCGCCTTCCTGATGACCTCGTCGATTTCGTCGACGAGGTCGTCGGCTCGGGGGCAGAGCCGAGCCGTGCGGCGGTTGTAACCCGCGCGCTGGCGCGGGAGCGCCGGCGCGCGATAGCCGCTCGTGACGCCGAGATCTATGCGCGCCTAGGCGAGGATCCTGAGCTAGACGGCCTTGCCGAGCACGCGGCCAAGCAGCACCTCGACCTCGACTGATGCGGCCGATCCACGTCGCGCGGCTCGACAAGCCGCGCCCGGTGCTGGTCCTCACGCGCGAGCTCGTCCGGCTGAACCGGCGACGAGTCACCGTTGCGCCGATCACGACGACGATCCGCGGGCTGTCGACCGAGGTTCCGGTTGGCACGGAGAACGGGCTTGCCGGGCCGTCAGTGGTGAACTGCGACAACATCGCCACGATCGCGGTGGATCAGCTCGGCGAGCAGATCGGCATATTGCTCGATCGTCAGGAGCCGGAGCTCGCCGAGGCGATCGCGACCGCGTTCGACCTCGGTGATCCTGTCGAACGCCGCCGTTGAGCGTTCGAACCGGTTCGAGACTGGACCCGGGAAGAGCTGGCGGACAGAATTGGGATCCTCGTCTGAAACGCTCTCGGACCGGCGAACGACCGGGCCTCAGGGCGACGGCGTGCCTCGCTGCCCGATGTACTCCCGCTGACGTACATCCGCGGGCCGATGTGCGGTCGCCGGTCAGGGTTTACCGTGTCCCACATGGCCGCAGCGGACCGCACCGTACGCCTGCCCGCGTGGATGCTCGACCTCGTGATCGCCGTCGCCGCGGCCGGCTTCGCGCTGCTGATCACGCATGTCGCGGCCGACGGCCAGACGACCGAGCGGTCGCTCGACACGCTCGCCTATCTGCTGATCCTGGTCGCGTCAACGCTGCTGTTGTGGCGGAGCCGCTGGCCGCAGCTCGCGCTCGGCGGCAGCCTCGCGCTCGACGCCGTCTACCTCGCGCGCGGCTATCCCGGCGGGCCCGGCCCGTGCGTCGTGGCGTTGGTCGGGCTCGCGACGCTTGCCGCGCGCACCCCGCTGCGCGGTGCGCTGATGCTCGGCGGCGGCGTGCTCGTGATCGAGCTGATCACGCTGTTCGCTATCGCCGGCGAGCCGGTCAACAGCGGCAAGACGCTTGCCGGCGTGGTCTGGGTCGTCGTCGGCACGCTGATCGGCATCACGATCCGCAGCCAGCGCGCGTCGGTCGCGGCGGTCGAGGCGCGCGCCCGCGAGGCCGAGCGAACCCGAGCCGAGGAGGCGCGTCGCCAGGTCGGCGAGGAGCGCCTGCGGATCGCGCGCGAGCTGCATGACGTGCTCGCTCACAGCCTCGCGATGATCCATGTCCAAGCGAGCACCGGCGCGCATGTCGTCGAGCGCAGACCGGAGCAGGCCGAGCAGGTGCTGCGGGCGATCAAGCGCGCGAGCGGCGAGGCGCTCGCCGACCTCCGCACGACCGTCGGCGTGTTGCGTGCCGGCGGCGAGCAGGAGCCCGAGCCGGCCGGCCCGCAGCCGAGCCTCGCGCGCGTCGAGGAGCTGGTCGACGGGACACGGCGGGCCGGGACTGCGGTCGAGATCGAGGTGACCGGCGAGCGGCGGCGGCTGCCGGTCCCGGTCGACGTCGCCGGCTACCGGATCGTCCAGGAGGCGCTGACGAACGTCGTCCGGCACGCCGCCGCCAGACAGGTCCGCGTCGCGCTGGCGTACGAGCCCGACGGCGTCGCGCTCGTGATTGACGACGATGGGCGCGGTGCTGCTGTGGGGGCGGGGGTTGGGGTGGCCGTCAACGGCTTCGTGGACGGCGGGGGTGTGGGCTTGGGCGGCGGCGGGCCCGCGAACGGCGGGGACGGACATGGCCTCGCGGGCATGCGCGAGCGGGCGGCGTTGCTCGGCGGGTCGGTCGAGGCGGGACCCCGGCCCGGCGGCGGCTTCCGCGTCCGCGCCCGGCTTCCGGTCGGGGTGTGAGCGGCGTGGGGCCCGCGCGCGACGTGCGGGTCGTGCTTGCGGACGATCAGGCGCTTGTGCGGGCAGGGTTCCGGATGCTGCTCGATGCCGAGGAGGGGTTCGCGGTCGTCGGAGAGGCGGCGGACGGGGAGGAGGCGGTCGCGGTCGTGCGCGAGGTGCGGCCGGATGTCGTCTTGATGGACGTGCGGATGCCGCGGCTCGACGGGCTCGCCGCCACGCGCGTGATCGCCGAAGACCCAGGCCTGGCCGACGTCCACGTGCTCGTCCTGACGACCTTCGAGCTCGACGAGTACGTCTTCGAAGCGCTGCGCGGCGGGGCGAGCGGCTTCTTGCTGAAGGACGTCGAGCCAGTGGACCTGCTGCGCGCCGTCAGAGTCGTTGCGGCGGGTGAGGCGCTGCTGGCGCCAAGCGTCACGCGGCGGATGATCGCGGAGTTCGCGGCGCGCGAGCCGGCGCAGCGCCCGCTCGCCTCCCCTCCGCAGCTCGACGCGCTGACCGAGCGCGAGCGGGAGGTCGTCGCGCTCGTCGCCGCCGGCCTCTCCAACCACGAGCTCGCCGAGCGGCTCGTGATCAGCCCCGCGACGGCGAAGACCCACGTCAGCCGCGCGATGGGCAAGCTCGACGCCCGTGACCGCGCCCAGCTCGTCGTGCTCGCCTACGAGAGCGGCCTCGTGCGCCCGAGCGTGCAGTAGCGGGCGTCGCGATCGCGCGCACGCAATCGTCGCGCAACGCCCCGCCCCGGGCGTAGCCGATCCCGCCCACTGCGCCCCCAGGCGTACGTCAAAGACCCGCCCGCAGGCGCAGGAAGAGCCGCCCCCCGGCCGACGACAGCGCGTCCCGATGTGCGGAGACTGGGGAGCGATCCCGAACCGACTTCCCCGAGGTGATCGCCACTATGCCAGTCCTCTCTCAGCTTCCCAACGGCGCCGCAACGCCGCCGGGCGCCGCCGTCGCGCGCGTCGTCAACGCGACGAAGGTCCATGGCGGCGGCGACACCGCCGTGCGCGCGCTCGACGACGTGACGGTCGCCTTCCCCGCCGGCCGCTTCACCGCGATCATGGGCCCGTCGGGCTCCGGCAAGTCGACGCTTCTGCATTGCGTCGCCGGCCTCGACACGCTCACCGACGGTGAGGCGTACGTCGGCGAGGTCGCGCTCTCGACGCTCACCGACACGCAATTGACGCTGCTGCGCCGCGAGCGGATCGGCTTCGTCTTCCAGTCGTTCAACCTCGTGCCGACACTCACGGTGAAAGAGAACATCACGCTCGCGCTCGACCTCGCCGGCGCCCGGCCCGACGGCGATTGGCTCGACTCCGTGATCGAGACGGTCGGCCTGCGCGACCGCCTGCACCACCGCCCGGCGGAGCTGTCGGGCGGGCAGCAGCAGCGCGTCGCCGTCGCCCGCGCGCTCGCGAGCCGGCCGC
The DNA here is from genome assembly GCA_036499225.1 of Conexibacter sp. Classification (GTDB taxonomy): domain Bacteria; phylum Actinomycetota; class Thermoleophilia; order Solirubrobacterales; family Solirubrobacteraceae; genus Conexibacter. The sequence continues at coordinate 84,933 of DASYEC010000029.1, read as the reverse complement.
AGATCGTCTTCGCCGACGAGCCGACCGGCAACCTCGACTCGACCTCGAGCGGCGAGATCCTCGGCTTCATGCGCGGCGCGGTCGACGACCTCGGCCAGACGGTCGTGATGGTCACCCATGACCCGTTCGCGACCGCCTGGACTGACGCCGCGGTCTTCCTTGCGGACGGCCGCGTCGTCGACGAGCTCGAGGCGCCGACGGCCGACGGCGTGCTCGCACGGATCCAGCGGCTGGGCGGGTGATCGCGGATGCAACGGATCGCCCTCAACGGCCTCTGGGCCCACAAGCGCCGGCTCGCCGGCACGTTCGTCGCCGTCTTCCTCGGCGTCGCGTTCCTGTCCGGGACGCTGATGCTCGGCGACACCCTCCAGCGCAACTTCGACAACCTCTTCGCGGACGTCAACGCCGGCACGAGCGCGGTCGTGCGCAGCTCGACGAAGATCGACAACGACGCCGGCTCGATCCAGCGCCCACCGATTCCAGCCTCGCTGCTGCAGCGCGTGCGCGATGTGCCCGGCGTCGCGGCGGTCGCGCCGTCAATTCAGGGAACCGGCACGCTGATCGGCAGCAACGGCGACGCGGTCGGCGGCAACGGCCCGCCACGGCTGGCCGGCAACTGGATCCCCGACCCGCAGCTCAACCCCTACCGAATCGCGCAAGGCCGCCCGCCGCGCGCCGACGACGAGGTGGTCGTCAACAAGGGCGCGGCGCAGGACGGCAATTTGCACGTCGGGGACACGACGACCGTGCAGACGCCTGAGCCGGTGCGCGTGAAGATCGTCGGGATCGCCACCTTCGGCTCCTCGGCTGGCCTTGGCCCGACGACCTTCACCGCGTTCACCACGCGCGGCGCCCAGCAGCACGTGCTCAAGCGCTCCGACGAGATCTCCTCGATCTCGGTGCGCGCGGATACCGGCATCTCGCAGGCCGACCTCGTCGCGCGGCTGCGACCGGCGCTCGGCAACGGCGTCGAGGCGGTCACCGGCGAGCAGCTGACGACCGACAGCGTCAACGACATCGACAGCACCTTCCTGAACGGCCTGCGGACGGTCCTGATCGCCTTCGCCGCGATCGCGATGCTCGTCGGCGCCTTCAGCATCCACAACACATTCGCGATCGTCGCCGCGCAGCGGATGCGCGAGTCCGCGCTGCTGCGCGCGATCGGCGCGACCCGCCGGCAGGTGCTCGGCGCGGCGCTCACGGAGACGTTGACCGTCGGCGCCGTCGCGTCGCTCGCCGGCCTGCTCGGCGGCATCGCGATCGCCTCTGCGCTGAAGGCGATGTTCGACGCCTTCGGCTTCGCGCTCCCCGCCGGAGGCCTGGTCGTCAACGCCGGCAGCGCGGCCATCGTGGTCGGCGTCGGCATCGTCGTGACCCTGCTCGCCGGGCTCGCGCCCGCCCGCGCTGCGGCGCGCATTGCCCCGCTGGCGGCGCTGCGCGATGCGGGGCTGGAGGGGGAGGAGGGGGCGCAGGGAAGGCGGCGGCGTGGCGGCCTCGGCTCGGCCGCGGGCTCTGCGGCAGCCGCGGCCACCGCACCGCGCCGCCGGCTCCGACCGTTCACCGCTCTCATCGGGTCAACGACCGCGTTGATCTCGGCCCCGCTGCCGCGCCTGCGCGGCGCGGTCGGCGCGCTCGCCCGTCGCAACGCGACCCGCAACCCGCGCCGCACAGCTCGGGCGGCATCGGCGCTGGTCGTCGGCGTGCTCGTCGTGACGGCGATCACGGTCGTCGGCGCGTCGCTGAAAAGCTCCCTCGACAACAGCGCGGCGCGCGGCTTCCACGGCGATCTTGCGATCACCGCCGGCCAGTTCAACGACGCCTCGCTGCCGCCCGCGCTGGCGCAGGACGTCGCGAGAGCGCCGCAGGTCGCGACCGCGGTCGGCCTCGGCGGCGGCTCGGCGAAGGTCGGCGGCGAGAACGGCAAGGTGAAGGTCGCGGACCCGCGCGCCTTGTCGCGATTGGTCGACCTCGACGTCCGCTCCGGCTCGCTCGCGACGCTCTCGAGCAGCCAGCTCGCGATCTCGACTGACGAGGCGAGCGACCACAACTGGCGCCTCGGCAGCACCGTGCCCGTCGTCTACCCGGACGGCGCGCGCGCGGACCGCAGCGTCGGCGCAGTTTACGGTGAGACCGGGATCGCGGGCGACGTGCTGCTGCCGCGCTCCGGCTGGGCGCCGCATGCCGGCCAGGACGCCGACCAGACGGTCTTCGTCGCGTTGAGAGCGGGTGTTCCGGTCGTCGCTGGCCGCCAGGCCATCGAGCGTGTCGCGGCGAGATGGGGCGGGCCCGACGTCCAGACGCGCGACGAGTTCATCGACGCCGCCGGTCAGGGCGTGGAGATGGTCCTGTCGATCGTCTACGTCCTGCTCGCGCTCGCCGTCCTGATCGCGCTGTTGGGGATCGCCAACACGCTCGCGCTCGCGACCTACGAGCGCACGCGTGAGCTCGGCGTCCTGCGCGCGGTCGGCCAGACGCGCAGCCAGCTGCGCGCGATGGTCCGGTGGGAGGCGGTCGTGATCGCGCTGCTCGGGACGCTCGGCGGCCTCGTTCTCGGCATCCCGCTCGGCTGGGTGATCGTCCAGATCAGCAGCAGCGTCGGCATCGACACCTTCGCCGTCCCGGTCGTCCAGTTGCTGATCGTCCTCGTCGTCGGCGGCCTCGCCGGCGTCCTCGCCGGCATGCGCCCCGCCCGCCGAGCAGCGCGGCTGGACGTGCTGCGAGCGATCGCGACGGAGTAGGCCCGGCGGCGGCGCGCCGCCGCCGAGGCGGGCGAGCCTGTGGCGAGGCGCGCGGAGCCGCCGGATGTCTGCAAGAACACGTGCAAATCGCCTTTTGGTGGCACGGCGCAACTCTCGCTGAGGGGCCTGTGTTGGGTGCAGGAGGCAGCTGTTTCACGCCGAAGGCGGTGTGAACAGGAACGTTCCTCCTCGGGAGAGCCAATGCAACGACCGCTTCATTCCGCCGGCGCGCTCGCGTCAGCAATCGCCATCGGTGGCGCCGCACTCGCCGCTTTCGCGGCGCCGGCCGGCGCCGCGCCCACCACTCAAGTGTTCACCGACAACGGAACTTCGCAGCCCTGGACGGTTCCGGCTGGCGTCAGCCAGGCCACCTTCACCGTGCAGGGCGCAGGTGGAGGCGCGGCCAGCGTGGGCACGAGAGCAGCCGGTGGCGCCGGCGCTCAGGTGACCGCGACGATCCCGGTCAGAGCTGGTCAGGTCTACGCGATCAACGTCGGCGGGCAAGGCATCTCCGCCGGACAGGGCGGCCTGAACCCGAGCGCGGCCGGCAACGGCGGCAGCGGCTCGAGCGCTGGAGCTGGCGGCGGCGGCGCCGCGAGCGACGTGCGCATCGAGAACGGCTCGGCACAGCAGCGGCTGATCGTCGCGGCCGGCGGCGGCGGAGGCGGCGGCGACAGCACCGTCAGCCCGACCGGCGCCGGCGGTATCGGCGGCGCGGGCGCAGTGAACGGCGTGGCCGGCGCAACGGTCGGCGCGTTCACCGGAGGCATCGGCGGCCTCACGCTCGGTGGGACCTTGACTGACGGCACCGGCGGCGACGGCGGCACTGCCCAGACGGGCGGCGGCGACGGCGGCGGTGGCGGCGGCGGCTGGACCGGCGGCTTCGGCGGCGGCGCTGGCGCCACCGACGGCACGACCGGCGCGGGCGGCGGCGGCGGCGCCGGCGGCCAGAACTTCGAGGCGGCTGGCGCGACCGGCATCACGGAGGGCGTCGCCCCTCAGCCGATCGGCGCCGTGACGGTCACGTACGACCCGGCCGAGATGCCGGCCGTTCAGACCCAGCCGACCCTCTCGGGCGTCGTCAAGGTCGGCGGCCAGCTCACCTGCGAGCTGGGCACGTGGTCGGGCGCCCCGTCGTTCGCGATCCAGTGGACGCGCAACGGCGCGGCGATCGTCGGCGCGACCAACGCGCAGTACACGCTGCTCGACGCCGACGCCGGCCAGCAGATCTCCTGCCAGGTGACCGCGACGAACGCGAACGGCTCGGCCGTCGCGAGAACGCCGGCTGTCGCGGTCCCGATCGGCGGCCCGTCGAACTCGGCCCTCCCGACGGTCACCGGCACGGCCGCGATCGGCAGCAGAGTGACGTGCAACAACGGCACGTGGTCGCAGGCCCCGACGTTCGCGTACCAGTGGCTGCGCAACGGCGCCCCGATCGCGGGAGCGACCGCGCAGACGTACACGGAGACGAAGACCGACGCCGGCGCGGCGCTGCAGTGCGCCGTCAAGGCGACGGCCAGCGGCGAGACCGTGACGGCCCAGACGGCTGCCGTCGGCGGCCCCGCGCGCCTCGTGATCATGGTCGCGACAGCGCTCGTCTCCAAGACCGGTGCGGTGACCGTGCCGATCGCCTGCTACGGCCCGACCAACTGCGTCGTCCCGGCGATCACCGCGACGAGCGGCGGCCAGGTCATCGCTCGCGGCTCGGCCCGCACGGTCCACTCCGGCGCGAGCTCGAAGATCGCCTTCAGACTCGGCAAGCGCGGCCTCGCCCACCTCGGCAAGGCCGGCTCGTCGATCGCGGTCCGCTTCGTCTCGACCCCGACCGGCGGCTACGGCGGCAACAGACGCATCACGTTCGTCGCGCTCCACGGCGCGAAGCTGTAAGCACCGGGTGACGGGCGCCCTCTGACGTCCGCATCTCGCAGTGATTCTCGAAGGGCCGGCCAACGCGCCGGCCCTTCGTCGTTGTCAGGGGACGGGGACCCGAGGTCCCGGAACCGGCCCGCCACCCCAACCGGGCCGGCGCGGGCTGACGGCGCTGCGGCTGCGGGAGCGTCGATCGGTGAACTACTTCGCGAGACTCGCACCGGCGACGCTGCACGTGGCGCACCGACGCGTGCGCCTGGGCTCGACCTCGCTTGAGACCCCCTGAGCGGCGGGTACCATCGTAAGCAGGAGGTGTTTGAGCTCGATGGTCCTCCTTGCGATCGTCCTGATCATTGCTGGTGTCGGCCTGTTGGTGGCCGAGGCGCATCTGCCGAGCGGCGCGTTGGGCGTCGGCGGCGCGATCGCAGTCGGGGCCGGTGCGGCGCTTGCGATCGGCAGCGCTGGGGCCGGCGTCGGGCTCGTGGTTGTCGGAATGCTGGCCGCGGCGGCTGTCGCGGCGACGTGGGTCGCGCTGATCGCGCGCACCGGGCTGCGAACGCGCCAGCGGCGGGTCTCTTCCGGCCGAGAGGCGCTGAGCGGGCAGCACGGCGTCGTGCGCAGCTGGGCAGGCGGCGGCGGGCAGGTGCTCGTCGACGGCGCGCTGTGGCGCGCCCGGCCTGACCCGTTTGACGACCCGTCCGGCGCGCCGTTCGTCGCCGGGGAAGAGGTCGTCGTCGAGCACGTGCGCGGGCTGACGTTGACCGTTCGCAGGGCTGAAGAGTGGGAGGTGCTCGGATGATCGCCGCAATCATCGTGGTGCTGGTCGTGTTGATCTCTGCGGCGGTCGCGCTCGCGGCCGCCTCGGTGCGGATCCTGCGCGAGTACGAGCGGGCCGTCGTCTTCCGGCTCGGGCGCGTGATGGACCTGCGCGGGCCGGGCCTCGTGCTGCTCGTCCCGGCAATCGACCGGATGGTGCGCGTCGGGCTGCGCACGGTGACGTTGAAGATCCCGGCGCAAGAGGTGATCACGCGTGACAACGTCCCGGTGCGCGTCACCGCTGTCACCTACTTCCGCGTCATCGACCCGACGCGCGCCGTCGTCGAGATCGAGGACGTGATGGCCGCGACCTCCCAAGTCGCGCAGACGACCCTGCGCTCAGTCCTCGGCAAGGCCGAGCTCGACACGCTGCTGGCCGAGCGCGAGCGCCTCAACGAGTCGCTTCAACAGATCATCGACGAGCAAACCGAGCCGTGGGGCGTGAAGGTGACGATCGTCGAGATCAAGGACGTCGAGATCCCCGAGCGGATGCAGCACGCCCTCGCCCGCCAGGCGGAGGCCGAGCGCAACCGCCGCGCGAAGGTGATCAACGCCGAGGGCGAGGCGCAGGCCGCGACCCGCCTCGCCGACGCCGCCGACCAGATCGCCCCCAACCCCGTCACGCTCCAGCTGCGCTACCTGCAGTCGCTCGCCGAGATCAGCTCCAACCCCGGCTCGACGATCGTCTTCCCGCTCCCGCTCGACCTCCTGCGCCCGCTGCTCGAGCAGCGCACCGAGCGCCCACCGGTCCCGCAACCGGCGGTCCCCGACGACCCGGCCGCCGCCACGGCCGAGCCGACTCTCGAGGCGGGAGAAGGCAACGGCTCGACGGCCCTCCCCGGGCTCGAGGCGCTCGAGCCGGTGCTCGGCAGCGACGAGCTCTCACCGCAAGGCGCCAAGAAGCGCTAAGCCAGCGGCGGCGTCCTCGCTTACAGCCTCAGCTGGCGATCGCGTTCGTCACGCGCCATCCCGCCGTCACCTCCGCGATCGTCGGCCCGCCCACAATCGACCATCTCGACGCCTACCTCGCCGCCGACGGCGTCGACCTCTCCACCGACAAGCGGGCACCGCATAGCGTGATCGCCCACCCAGCCGCCGCGTGGCGATCGCTGCGGATCAGGTGCCCGGCGCCGCGTAGTACTCGATCAGTCTTGCGGCGTAATAGTCCTGCCACCCGGCGCCGGCGCCGTGCTCCTTGTCGAAGCCTACGAGCAGGTAGGTGAGCTCGCTGCGCACGATTCTCACGCCGAGCAGCTGGGGCAGCTCGGAGAGGTTGACGAGCCAGTCCGAGTACCACGACGCCCAGTCGTCATCGGCACCGTTGACGATGCGGTAGACGCGGCCGTGCAGCTCTCCAACCTCGTGCAGAACCTCGGTGACCTTCGCCTTGTCAGCGCTCATCGTCGCTCCTCTCGGACGGTCTCGAATGGGGGCATGAGGTGAGTCTTCCCGAACGCGATCTCAGCGTCGAGACAGGAGCTCGTCAGCATCCGCTCGGGCGCGATCTCCAGCGCGAGCGTCAGCTCTGCCACCCGCGCCCGCTCCTCGCCGAAGGTCAACGCGGTCGACCGCAGTGAGAAGTGAGAACCACGTCTGGGAGTGGCTGGCGGCTAGTACCGCGGGTCGCCGGGGTCGCTGCCGAGCAGCATCGTGCCGGTGACCTCGTACGTGTCGGGGCCAACGGCGGCGTGTTGGCCGGCCGTGTGGACGTCGCGGAAGCAGCGCTCGAGCACGCTGCCGGTGCGGATCGCGGCGGTCGCGCCGGCGGCGCGGAAGACCTCGTCGACGGCGTCGGCGGCGGCGCGCATCGAGTGGGTCAGCGCGAGGCGGAAGTCGGCGCGCTGCTCGAGCGTCAGCGGCTTGCCGCGCTCCAGCGTCGCGTAGATGCCGTCGAGCGTCGCCAGGCAGTAGCCGCGCGAGGAGGCGAGCGTCGCGTGGGCCTTGGCGAGCGCGACGCGCGCGTGCTCCTGCTCGTGCAGCGGGCCGGTCGGCGTTCTGCGCGCGTGCGCCAGCTCGATGAAGGCGTCAAGCGCGGCACGTGCGATCCCCAGCACGACCGCAGCCTGATTGAAGAGGAACATCGTGCGCCAGCGGTAGAGCGGCCTCGGCACGCGGATCACCGAGGTGTACGCGTTGAGCGTGCGCTCGCGCGGCACGAAGACGTCGTTCACGATGAAGTCGTGGCTGCCGCTGCCGCGCATCCCGAGCGAGTCCCAGTTGTCGATCACCTCGACCTGCTCGGAGGGGAGGAGGCCGACGACGTTCGCCGGCGAGCCGTCGGCGAGCGAGACCGGCTGGCCGGCATCGTCGTGGATCCGGCAGCCGCACAGGACCCAGCCCGCGTGCAGGATCCCGCTCGCGAACGACCAGCGGCCGTTGATACGGAACCCGCCGTCGACCTCGACGGCGCGCCCGACCGGGATCGGCATGCCGGCGATCGGGAGGTCGAGGCTGGGGAACATCGAGCGGGCGACGCGGTCGTCGAGGAACGCGGCGAAGAAGCCGGCCGTCGAGTTGATGTACGCGCACCAGCCGGCCGAGCCGTCGGCGATCGAGATCGCCTCGAGCACCTCGAACTGCTCGCTTGGCGTCAGCTCGGGCCCGCCGAGCGAGCGCGGCATCGTCATGCGGAAGACGCCGGCCTCGCGCAGCGCGTTGACGACCGTCGGCGTAAGCGTGCGCAGCTCCTCGCTGGCGGCCGCTTCAGAGCGGATCAGCGGCTGTGCCGCGGTCGCGGCGGAGAGGATCAGCTCGCCAAGGGCGGGAGCTGTTTTTGCCCCGTTAATCGAGGCGAGACGTCGTGCGGTCGTCGCCATACCCGTGAAGGTAGAGCGGCGTCGACCGCAGATGCATCCCGCAGGTGAGGGGATTCACCCGCTCGTCGGCACCTCGCGCACGACCTCGCTCGCCGGCTTGTCCTCGCGCAGGCCCTTGTAACTGGGATGGCGCAGCGTGCCGGCGGTCGTCCACTCGCTCGCGGCGATCTCGGCGACGAGGTCAGGCTCGACGAAGACCGTCTCGCGTGGCGGCTGGCGCCCGGTGAACGGGCTCGTGTCGCGGCGGCGGGGGAGCAGCAGGCCGACGAGCCGTCTGAGCTCCTGGTCGTTGAAGCCGGTCCCGACTCTCCCGATGTAGGTCAGCTCGCCTCTCTGATCATGCACCCCGATCACGAGCGCGCCGAGCGTGTCCAGCCGGCGCCCCTCGCCGGGCAGCCACCCGGCGACGACGACCTCCTGGCGGATGTGGTTCTTCACCTTGATCCACGCCGTCGAGCGCTTCCCGACCTCGTAGCGCGAGTCGAGCCGCTTGCCCATCACGCCCTCGAGGCCGAGCTGCTTGGACTCGCGCAGCAGCGGCCCGGACTCCCTGAACGCGGCCGGCGTTCTCCAGCGCTCGGCGTCGAGCCCCAGCCCCACCAGCGCCGCCCGCCGCTCCGTCAGCGGCTGTCCGATCAACGACGCGCCGTCGAGCCACAGCAAATCGAACAGCATCACGGTGACAGGCGCGCTGGCGGCGAGCCGCTCGATTCTGCGCTTGTCACCGAGGCCGAAGCGCGCCTGCAGCATCTGGAAGCTCGGCCGCCCGTTGTCGTCGAGCACGACGATCTCTCCGTCGAGCAGCGCGTCGTGGTCGCCGAGCGCGTCAGCGAGCGGCGAGAGCTCGGGGTAGTCGATCGTCACGTCGTGCAGCGTGCGCGTCTCGATTCGCAGCGTGCGGTCGACGACATGGATGACGGCGCGCATCCCGTCCCACTTCACCTCCCACTGCCAGCGCTCGTCGGCGTCGGCCGGCGGCGCAGCGCGCAACGTCGCGTTCATCGGCTTGACGTGCTCGGGCATCGGGTCGCGTGCGGCTTCGCGACCGGCGCCGCGGCGGCTGGGGGCGGGCGCGGCGGCGGGGGTGGCTCTTGCGCGGGGTCTCGGCATAACGATTGGCGGGCGGCGCCGCCCTCAGTCGAGCCCTAGCCGCACCTGGAACGGCCCGTGCTCGGCGTGGTGGCGCCACAGCACGTCGGCGACCTCGTCGGGCTCGTGGTCCATGCCGGGCCCGATCCGGCCCGCGATCGCGGTGTGGCCGACGTGGACCCCCGAGCCGTCGAGCTCCTCGTTCAGCATCCGCGCGTAGGCGACCTCGGCGGCGAACGAGATCCCGACCCCGGCGCGCTGCGGGTAGGGCTTGACCGCCGCGCCGCCGGTCGTGAAGAGGATCGTGCCGCGTCTGGCCTCTCGCATCGGGCCGAGCACGGCGCGCGCGGCCGCGACCGCGCCGAGCACGCTGAACTCAAGCGGCCCGCGGACGTCCTCGACGGAGGTCTCGAGGATCGGCTTCATGAACTCCGGCGACGGCAGCGGCGAGTACTCGAGCACCTCGACCCGGCCGAGCTTGTTGGCAAGCGCGGTGATCGCGCCGGTCAGCGCCGTCGTGTCACGGATGTCGGCAGCGACGCCCGCCGCCGTGATCCCGTCGCGTCTGAGTTGCTCGGCGAGGTCGTCGAGCATCCCCTGTCTGCGCGAGATCAGCCCGACGGCGAAGCCTTCTCTTCCAAAGCGGCGCGCGACCGCCAGCCCAAGGTTGGGGCCGGCGCCGATGATGACGATTGACATAGGCCGAGTCTTACCCGAGGTCAGCGTTCGCGGACCGCGCGGGCTCACTGGCGACCGCGTCTGGGCGTCTGCGCCAGGCGGCGCTTCAGGCAGTCGTCGAGCTGCCCGCGACGACTCTGCCCGGGTGGCCGTAGAACCACTGCGAGAGGATCTGGCGGACCGCGGGCGCGGCAGCCTCGGCGCCGAAGCCGCCGTTCTCGATTACGCACGCGACGACGATCGGTCTGACCGGGTCCGGGACGTACGCGACGTACCACGAGGTGTCGGGTCTGTACTCGTACTGGGCGGTGCCGGTCTTGCCGTAGACCGGCTTGCCGAAGCCCCTGAAGACGTCAGTCGAGGTGCCGCGGTCATCGGTCGTCGCGCCGAGCAGCCCCGCCTGGATTGCATCGAGCCCCGGGATCGTGATGTGCCGTGCCGGTCTGGGCTCGATCGGCTGGATCACCTCCTGTCTGTCGTTCACCACGTCGAGGCCGATGTGCGGGGTGAGGATCGCGCCGTTGTTCTCAATTGCCGCGTAGACGACCGCCATCTGCAACGGCGTCGCGAGGAAGTCGCCCTGGCCGATCGCGAACGAGGCGTTGTCGCCGACCGTCCACGTGTCGGTCAGGTCGGCGATCTGGCACGGCTCTCCATGTCTTCTGCGCAGGCATGCCCGTTGCGCGTTCTGCAGCACGGTGATCGCGTGCGGGTCGGGCACCGCGCCGCTGCCCTCGGGCGCGAGGTCGATGCCGGTCAGGCTGCCGAGGCCGAGCTTGCGCGCCCACGCCTGCAGCTGGCCGCCGTGCGGATGGCCCTCGGGCGCGACGTTGAGGAAGTCGCCGAGGTTGTAGAAGAAGGTGTCGACCGAGTAAGAGATCGCGGTGACCAAGTTGACCGGTCCGTAGACCGCGCCGCCTGCGTTTCTGCGTGTCTGGTCGCCGCTTCTCCATGTGCCGACGTCGTCGTACATTCTCCCGGCCGACCAGCCGTTGGCGAGCGCCGCCGCGGCGGTGACGACCTTGAAGGTCGAGCCGACCGCGTACTGCCCAGCGACGGCGCGGTTGACCAGCGGCGTGCGCGGGTCTCTGAAGAGGCGGTTGTAGATCGACGCCGGGACGATCGGACCGGCGAACAGGTTGGGGTCAAACGACGGGTCAGAGCCCATCCCGAGGATCTCGCCGTTGCGCGGGTCCATCGCGACGAACGCGCCGCCGGTCGCCGCGTTGCCGTTGGTCGCGGCGAGCCCTTCTCCGGTCCGCAGCGCCTGCTGCCCGACGCGCTCAAGGCCAAGGTCGATTGAGAGCTTGAGCTGGTTGCCCGGCGTCGGCAGCGTCTCTCTCAGCCTTCTGCCGGTCGGCAGCCCGCGCGCGTTGACCTGTACGCGCTGCTCGCCGTCCATCCCGCGCAGGTAATGGTCATAGACCGCCTCAAGGCCCGTCTTGCCGACGATCGAGCCGCCTCTGATCCCTCTGAACGCTGGGTCGCTTAATTGCTCGGCATTGATCTGGCCAACGGTGCCGAACAGCTGCCCGCCGACCTCTCTGTACTGATACTCGCGGAGCCAGGCGTTTTGTGTCGAGACGCCGGGGAACCGCTCGGCGCGCTCGGAGAGGTAGGTGTATTCGGCGGGGCTGGCATCGGAGTCGACGACGACGTCGGCGTACGGCAGCGCGCCGATCGCCTGCTCGATCTTGCACTCAAGCGGCATCAGCTGCTTGAACGTCGCTCTGTCGTCGGGGCCGAACCGGCAGCTCTTGAGCTTGCGCGATCTGCCGAGCACCCAGCTGAGCCGCCTGAACAGCTGTTCGCGCTTGGCCTCCCCGGCGGGCAGCCTCGGCGGTGAGACGAGGACCTCCACGGCGCGCCGGTTGGTCACCAGCACGTTGCCGTTGCGGTCGGTCATCTCGCCGCGCGGCGCCTGAATTACGACCGTCCGCACGCGGTTGTTGGAGGCGTCCGTGAGGTATTGATCGCCGGAGAGGACTTGCAGGAACCACAGGCGGAAGAAGATCACGGCGAAGATTACGAACGCGATCCCGCCGAGCACCGCCACGCGCATCGCCAACTGCGGTGACAGTTGAGCGCGTCGATCCTCGGGGTCGATCATGGCACCGGCACATTATCGAGAAAGGGAGTCGTCTCTTGACACCGGGCAGAGTTATGCACGGTGGGTCTCGTGGCTGGCGTGCGGGCGGCATCGGGCTCCGGCATGAGCATGGGTAGAAGCGAGGCACATCGCTCGTCAAACAGGAGACACCCAATGCCATATGTGACCGTCGGCGAAGAGAACGGACACGACATCGACATCTACTACGAGGACCACGGCAGCGGCGGCCAGCCGATCGTGATGATCCACGGCTACCCGCTGGACGGGCGCTCGTGGGAGAAGCAGCAGCGGGAGCTCCTGCCGGCCGAGTACCGCGTCATCGCGTATGACCGTCGTGGGTTCGGCAAGTCGAGCCAGCCGACGGTCGGCTACGACTACGACACGTACGTCGACGACCTCGACGCGCTGATCAGACATCTCGACCTCGACGAGCTGGTGCTGTGCGGCTTCTCGATGGGCTCCGGCGAGGTGGTGCGCTACCTCGGCAAGTACGGCTCCGCGCGCGTCGACAAGGCTGTGCTGATGGGCGCGATCCCGCCGGCCCTGCTGCAGAGCGACGACAACCCCGAGGGCGTCCCGGGCGAGGTCTTCGAGCAGATCAAGGCGGCGGTGATCGCCGACCGCCCGGCCTATTTCAAGGACTTCCTCGACAACTTCTACAACGTCGACAGACTCGGCGGCACGCGCATCAGCGAGCAGGCGTGGCAGGCCAGCTTCATCGCCGCTGTCACCGCCTCGCCGTACGCCGCGCACGCCGCGGTCGACTCATGGCTGACCGACTTCCGCGGCGACGTCGCAAAGATCGACGTGCCGGTGCTGCTGATTCACGGTGACGAGGACCGCATCCTGCCGTACGCCTCGACCGCCGCGCGCCTGCCCGCGCTGATCAGAGACCTCACCTTTGTCACCGTGGAGGGCGGCCCGCACAACATCGCCTGGACTCACCCGGACATCGTCAACCCGGCGTTGATGGAGTTCCTCGCGAAGAAGTAGGCGGGGCTTTGGTGCGGGGCGCTGGCCGGGCCGGGTTGTCGGACGGCCGGCGCCGCATCCGCGCCACATGCTTTCCGGTGCTACGAGGCGTGAGGAGTCGTTTGACCGCCCTGGCGCCCCGAAAGCCGTCGGAGAGGAGCGAGCGAAGACGATGCCACCGTTTCCAGACTGGACGTGGTCGGGATTCCCTTTCAGAGGCGGGGCGGACCAGCAGCCATTCGAGGGGCACGGGGTTGGGGTCGTCAACCGGGATCAGGTCCACGTACGGCAACGCGACTGTGAACCCTTCGCGCAGACGGGTCGACCTCGATGGTCGGACACGGTGCAGCTCTACAGCCTGTGCTGCTCGATATTCACGAATGTCTTGCTGATGGCGTCGAAGCGCATCGGCTGGCGGACGCGCAGGAGATCTACGACGCGACCGGCGGCGAGACGCCGAGCGGGCAGGTCGAGATGCGGCGCATAGCGACCGAGTGGGTGCCTGCACACCAAGTCGCTCCTCAAGAGGCGCCCGGCGACGGGCGTCTTGGAGCCGCCTCACATGACGTTGCCGACGGTGCCTACAGTCAGTCCGACGAGCACGAGCACGGCACCGACTAACTGCCGTCGGAGCGACCACTTCAAGTGCTCCTTGCGTCGGGCGTCCTTCTGGTCGAAGCGGTCTTGCAGCACCTGATCGTTCTCAGTCGCCTTGCGGAGCGCGTCGGTCGTGTTCTCGACGATCGCAGCGTTGGTCACGGAGAGATCTCGGTCGAGGGCATCGACGTATCGCTCAAGACGACTGATTCGAGCTTCGGCATCGTCGTCGGGAGAGAGCGTGCCGGGACGAGCCTTGCCATCTCCGACAGACAGCTTGCCGGTGGCGTTGAAGCTTGCGTTGATCGTGCCCTGCAAGGCGACCCTCTGTGGTCCCCGCAGCTTGATCCACCATCCGCGCCACGGCGTCAGACGCTCGAATTCCAGGCTGCGTACGATCGCCAACTCAACGAAGACGACTCCCAGACCGAAGAATTCTGTTGCAGCACCGCCAAGGGTGAGGCAGAGCGGGAGCCCGTGCATGCCAAACACACTCGCAGGCGCATGCCGGGCGGTGCGTCGGTCCCGTGAGGCGATGCCAGTCGACGCTCGGTTGCGTCGACTTGCGGCATGATGCGCGCGATGGCTGCATGCGTCTTTTGTGGCAGCGAGGCTTCCCTAACGTTGGAGCACATCATCCCGGTATGGATGGTTCGCTACCAGCAGAGTCCCGATGGCGAGCCGGGCCGGTTGGAGCGCTGGTCGGTGCAGCGTGGGCGCCGGGACGAACGGAGCGCGTATCCGACGAGAGGCGGGTCGCAAAAGGTCCGCTCCGTTTGCTCTGACTGCAACAACGGCTGGATGAGCGACCTAGAGACACAGGTGCAGCCGCTGCTGGAGCCGTTGCTCAGAAAGAATGCAATCCGCCTTTCAGAGGCCGAGCAGACCGTTGTCGCGACCTGGGCCGTCAAGACCGCGCTCGTCCTCGGTTCCACGATGGGCAGATACGGCGTCGTGCGCGAGCACTATGCCGACTTCTACAACGACCGCAGACCATCCGCCGGAACGCTGGTGGCGCTCGCAGGCGGTGTCGACTCGAGGTTCAGCATGGTCGACTTCAAGCCAATGCGCGTCACAGACGTGTTCGGGCCAATGCCGTTCCCGCAGACCGCCTACGCCGCCTTAATAAGCGTCGGCTACCTCGTGGTGTGGGTCGCGTCCTGGCGCGACGTGCCGCTCCCGCTGCCTCGCCTGCGGCCGTGGGAAGAACCACTTGTTCCGATCTGGCCAATCATGAACCCGGTCGTTGAGTGCCCGGTGAAGTACGTCCTCGATCCGAGCGGCATCCAGGCGCTCTCGAACGTCGCATTTAGGGGCGAGGACGTGAACCCTCCGAAACCTTCGCGGTCGATCATCGAGGCGCCATGAGGCGCGTCATCGACCAACCGACTCGTCAGCGTGACGCCAGCAGGACCAACTCGAAGTCAGCAGATACACGTTGGGGGCGCCTTGATCAGCGGCTTGACTCGTACGCGCGTCTGCCGCCCGGTGTAGGCGATACAGGCGCGTCTCGGGGAGAGGCCGATCGCTCAGGCCCGCATGCCGCCGTCCACGAGCTCCCGCCGCGCTCTCGGCGCCTTGTCGGTGTCGATATGCGGCGCTACATCGAGCACGTCCGCGAGACTCACCTCAGCCCCGCTCGCGCGGCGCGCGTGACCGATCGTCACGCGCGCCGCAGTGAGCCGTTCAGTTGCTCAGTGCTTCTTGTGCTTCGCCGCTCTGTGCTTCGGCTTGGCCTTCGCGGTCGTGACCGTCCGCTTCGCCGATGCCTTGGCGATCGCCTTGTTGCCGGCGTAGGTGACGGTCACGACCGGCTTGAGCGATCTGCCTCTCGCCGTTCTCGCGCTCGTAATCGAGCGCGGCAGTCTCACCTTCGCGCTCCAGCGGCCCTTGGCGATCTTCGCGGTCGCCTTCACCTTGATCGTCTTGCGGCCGACTCTCTGCGCGTAGGAGATCGTCACTCTTCCAATCGCGCTTCTGGCGATCGTGCCGGAGACGGTCACAATCGCGCCTCTGCGCGTCGCTCTCGCGACCCTCAACCCAGCCGCGGCCGGCTTCGTCGTGCCCGGGCGCGCGGGCTCGCCCGGCGCTGTCACCGTCAGCTGTCTCGTGACGACGGTCTCGTTGCCGTATGTGTCTGTCGCCGTCAACGTCACCTGATAGGTGCCAGGCACGCCGTAGACGTGGTTGACGGCGGCTCTTCTGGAGCCGCTGTCGTCACCGAAGTCCCACCAGACGCTCGCGACGCCGCGGGGGTCGGAGACGGCCGCGCTCATCCGGACAGGCGTCCCGACGACGGCTGTCGCCTGGACGGTGACCGTCGCCTGCGGCGCAGTCGTGTCGAGCACGAACGTCTGCAGCGATGACGGCCCGCCAAAGCCTGGGCTCACAAGGGCGAGTGTCCCTCCGCCGATGTTGTCCGCCTGCGGCTGCAGAAGCATGCCCGGATCGGGCGGGCTCGTGAGGCTGGGGATGTAGTCGGTGACGTTGCTCGCCGTCCCAAGCGACCCGTCGGACGCGATGGGCTGAGCGGCGATGGTGACCTGCGGCAGCGAGCTGCTCGGCAGATCAGCGACGGTGAGCCAGGAGACGACCGACGAGCCGTCGGGCGCGCTCGCGATCGCGGGGAAGAGGTTGAAGGGCAGGTTGGTGGGGCTCAGGAGCGGCACCGCTGGCGCGGTCGCCGCCGTCCCGATGAAACGGCTCAGGCTGACGGTGGCCGCGGTCGCGGGGGCGGACGGGTCGTCCAGGGAGAGCGTGAGGCTGTTCCACACGACCGTCACCGTGCCATCAGGCCCGATCGAGGCGTCGAAGCCGCTAAACAGCGCTGGGACGGGCTCGGTGTGGAATGTGGCGCCGTCAACGAGATCCCCGCTCAGCGGGAGGCGAGCGCCTCTGACGTGCGAGCCGTCGCTGTCCGTCTCCGACCAGGTCGCGACGGCGCCGTTCGCGCCGGCAGTGACTCTGACGAGGGAGTCGCTGTGCAGGCTCGTGGCGAGAAGGCCGCCTCTGTCGAGCGTGCCGTCGCTGTTCAGGCGGGCGACTTCGTCGTTGGCGTCCTCCCACACGACCCAGGCGACGCCGCCGTCGGCCATCGCGACATGGGGGTAGAGGCCGTCAGGCGAGAGAGGGATCGGCGAGTCGGCGGGGGTGCCGGGAGTCCCGTTGGCCGCCAGATGGACCGCCTTCACCCCGGTGTCGGCCGTGTTTTCTTGGACCCAGACGACCGTCGCGTCACCGGAAGCGTCAACGGCGACGTCGACGCCGTCGGGCAGCTTGGCGCCGTCGGGCACGCTCGCGGCAACCGCGTCGTAGACTTCCGCGCCGGCCGCGTTCAGCAGGGTGACGTGGACCTTGAGGTCCGTATCGGACGGGTCGTCGGCAATGCCAACCCAGGCGACGGCGGTCAGGCCGGTGCTCGAGGTCGCGAGCGCTGCCGTCGGGCCGGCGATGCAGCCGCACGCGGTGCTGGCCGCGCCAAGCGTCTGCGCAGCGCTGAGCGTTCCGTCGGGAGCGGCGCGCTGGACCTGCACCGGCATAGCCTGAGAGGCGCCGAGGACGTCGTTGGTGCCGACCCACGCGGCGGTCGACGAGCCGTCGGACGCTTCAGCGAAGTCAGCCCCGAGAGTCAAGCTGGGGACGGAGAACTGCGGCCCAGCGCTCCACGTGCTCGCCTGCGCGCCGGCAGGCAGGGCAGTAAGCAGCGCCAACGACGCGAGCGCAGTGACGGCTGCCCCGGCACGGGTGCGGGCTGAGCGGCGGGTGGAGCTTCGTGGCATCGGCAGACCCCTACGGTGGGAACGAGTTGAGAAACCGCGCGCATCGACGCGCGTGGTTGAGATCGTCCAATCACGCCAGGAGCTTGAGCGCGAACGTGTCAGGACAGACGGGGCGGGCTGGCGTGGCGGCGCTCGGGCTGGCCAACCGGGGTCCGAGCCCGCCGCCTCCCCGCCATCGCCAGGGGCCGCCTCAAGCTGGCGTGCGAGCGGTGGGGGCCGTGGCGAGCGCCGTGGGAAGACTCAGCTGATGGAACCGATCTCCGTCGCGGACGCCGAGCTGTCGGAGGCCGAGGCGCTGTTCGACTTCGAGGCGGCGGCGCCGGAGCGGGCTTGCGACGCGCTGGGGATCGATGCGATCCGGGTCGGGGGCGGGGTGGCGTTGTCGGTCCGCCGCGACCCGTCGCGCTTCTGGAGCAAGGTGCTCGGGCTCGGCGTCGAGAGTCCCATCACGCTTGAGCTGGTCGAGACCGTCCGCGACTTCTACCGCGCGTGCGGGACGCCGGTGACGACTTTCCAGATCGCGCCGTCGCTGCTGCCCGACGACTGGGAGGAGATCTGCGCGCGCGTCGGGCTGTCGGCCGCGGGCGCGTGGATCAAGCTCGCCTGCCCGGTCGAGGCGGCGGTGAGAGCGGCCGCAGATCCCGACCGGCCGCCGCCACGCGTAACCGTCGGTCCGGTCCAAGCGACCGATGCCAGCGCCTGGGCCTCGGCAGTCCTGCGCGGCTTCGGGATGCCCGATGACGGCATCGGCGAGATGGCGGCCGCGTCGGTCGGGCGGCCGGGCTGGCATGCCTTCGCCGCATGGGACGACGCCGAGCTCGTCGCGACCGGCACGCTGTACGTCCGCGGCGCCGTCGGCCAGCTGCTCGCCGCCGCCACGCTCCCGCACGCCCGCCGGCGCGGCGCTCAGTCCGCGATCCTCGCCGCCCGCGCCCGCGCGGCCCAGAGCGCCGGCTGCCGCTGGCTCGTCGCCGAGACCGGCGTCGAGCCGCCCGACGGCCACAACAGCTCGCTCCACAACATGCTCCGGCTGGGCTTTGAGGTGCTGTACGCGCGACCGAACTGGACGTGGCAGGCGCAGCCCAGCCGATGAGCTGAAAGGCGGCTGACCGCCGCGCGCCCTGCGCGCCCGCCCTCGGCGGCCTCCACCGAGATTGCTACTGTCTCTGCGCCAAAGGCGGGGCTTAGCCCGCGAAGCGACGCAGGCGGCAGGAGCGGTCGATGAGACAGCAGGGGGAGTTTCCACGCTCGGCGTACCTCGGCACATCCGCCCGTTTCGTGGTCGCTGCGCTGCTCGTGATCGTGCTGACAGCTGGCGCGACAGCGACGGCGGGCCTGCTGAACGTGCAGAGCTTCGTCGACGACCTCAAGTCCGGCGGCACGATCAGAAACCTCGGCAACACGATCACCCGCGCCGAGGTCGGCAAGCCGCGCACGATGCTGCTGATCGGCTCCGACCACCGCTTCGGCGACCCCGGGACCGACGCCCGCTCGGACACGATGATCCTGCTGCGGATCGACCCCGACGCGCCCGCGACGACCGTCCTCTCGATCCCGCGCGACCTCAGAGTCACGTTCAGAGACAGAAGAGGCAACCTCTACTCGAGCTCCAAGATCAACAACACCTACACATATGGCGGCGAGGCGCTGACGGCGAAGGTGATCAGGGACAAGTTCGGGATCGAGATCAACGACGTCGTGAACATCAACTTCAGAGGGTTCACGAGAGTGATCGACGCGATCGGCTGCGTCTACGTTGACGTTGACCACCGCTACTACCACTCCAACGCCGGCGCGGTGGAGCAGTACTCGGAGATCGACCTGATGCCGGGCTACCAGCTGATGTGCGGCGAGAGAGCGCTCAGCTACGTGCGCTACCGCCACCTCGACACCGACCTCGTTCGCTCCGCGCGCCAGCAGGACTTCCTGCGCGAGCTCCGCGGCCAGTACGGCACCGACGACTTCATCAACGACCCGCACAAGCTGACGAAGGTGCTCGGCAACCACATCCAAGCCGACAAGAACCTGCTGACGGTCAGCTCGCTGATCGACCTCGGCAAGCAGATCGTCTTCTCGGCCGGCAAGCCGATCCAGCAGATCGCGATGGACCCGATCTACGACAGGGACCTCGTCACCGGCGAGTCGTTCGTCGAGTCGACGCCAGCCGAGATCGCCCGCGTCAGACACGAGTTCCTGCATCCAGTCGCCGCGCCGAAGCCGCCGGCGCGTGCCAAGCCCAAGCCCGGCAAGCGCAAGGGCCGCGGCAGAGGCAGAGCAGCCGCCCCGCCCGCCACGGCCACCGGCAACGACGGCCTCTACGACATGCTCGAGTCCGGCAGAGCCCAGGCGCAGCAGATGGGCAAGGTCAGAATCCCCGTCTATGTCCCGCGCTGGCTGCCAAGCGCGACCGGCTACATGGTCGACCTGTTCAACGAAGGCGGCTACCCGCACAAGTACCGCATGCACGCGGCCGACGGGAAGATGAAGGCGGCCTACCGCTTGGTCGTTGATATCAGCACCGAGGCGACGCCCGGCAACTACGTCGGCGTCCAGGGCCTGGCCTGGACCGACCCGCCGATCCTCGCCAACCCCTCATCGGATCACCGCACGATCAACGGCAGACGCCTCGACCTCTACTACAACGGCAAGAAGCTGCAGCTGGTCGCATGCAGAACGCCGCGCGCTGTGTACTGGATCTCCAACTCCCTGCAGGACCTGCTCAGCAACGAGCAGATGCTGAGAATGGCCGGCTCGCTGACGCGGGTCGGCGGGCAGTAACGCGCGGCGCGGCCAAGGCCCGCGGCACGGCGGGGCAGCCCGAGAGCCGCCCCGCCATGCGCTTTACGACCCGCAGTTCGACGGCGCCTGCTTGCCAGCGAAGCGGTCGGCGATCCAGCGGACGTATTCCTTCTGGGCCACGAACGGGATCGTCTGGTGACCGGCGCCCTGATAGGTCGAGTACTCGACCGGCTGACCGAATCTGCACGCGCGCTGGATGTACTGCGTCGTGCCGTTCGGGTTGACGACCATGTCGTTGGTGCCCTGCATCGTCAGCACTGGTGCAACGGTCGCTTCGTTGCCGGCCGTGTTCTGCTCGAAGCGCGCTCTCCAGTCGCTCGGGATCGGGCGCTTGAAGAAGGTCGCGGGATCGACTTCGAGCTCCTGGATCACGTCGGCGAGGTGGACGGTGCACTCGACGCCGAGCGAGCGCAGCACCGGCATGCCGGGTGCGGCAACGACGTCGTTGACGCTCAGCTCCGGGTAAGCGGCCGCGAAGCCGCGGAAGGCGTTCAGCTGCTGGACGCTGAGCGTCGACGGCGACATCGCCGAGACCGGCCCGGCCGGCGCGAGGCCCTCGATGTCCGGCGCGGTGTTGGCAGCCGGCGCGAGCGCGGCGATGCCGATCACCTTGAGGGGCTTGCCGTACTTCGCCTCGCTCGACTGGCCGGCGAAGATCGCCGCGCCGCCGCCCTGCGACCAGCCGAGCAGGACGACTCTCTTGCCGGCGGAGGTCGCCGGCAGGTTCTGCGCCGCCTTGACCGAGTCGAAGATGTTGCGCGACTCGGTCGCGCCGACCGTGTACTGGTGGACGCCTCTCACGCCGAGGCCCTGGTAGTCGGTCGCGGTCACCGTGTAGCCGGACTTCAACATCTGCGTCAACGCCGGCACGCCGACGTCGAGGAAGTCTCTCGCGCCGTAGGTGTAGTAGTCGACGAGGTTGTGCGCCGGGTCGTTGGGGATCGACGGGGCGCAGTTGCTCGCGCCGCCGAGCGTGCCGTGCGCCCACGCGACGACCGGCCGGCCGCCCTTCGGCGCCTTGCCTCTCGGCGAGATCACGAGGCCGGAGACGGGGACCGTCTTGCCGTTGAGCAGCGTCGACTTGTAGAGCACCTTCCACGCCCACGCGCCCTTCGGCGCCTGGATCGGCCGGGCCCAGATCACTGTTCCCGGCTTGCCCTTCGGCAGTCTCGCCGGCGGGTTGTAGAAGGCGGATCCGGCGGGCCCGAGCTGCACGCCAGGCGCACCTGGGAGCGAGGGAGGCCCGCTCGGCTTTCTCGTCGCCGCCGCCTCGCTTACGGACGCGGTGGCCAGTAGCGCGGTTGCAACGGCGGCGGTGGCCAGGACTGAACGGCGGATCGAGCGCGACCTGCTCATCAATGCTCCTACGGGCGGAAATCCAGGACGGAGGGGGCGATGCTAGACCGTCTTTCGGCCTCCGCAGGCGGGGGAGGGAGCAGTTGTCGCCAGGGCAGACGAACGTCCGATGCCAGGGCTCTTGAACGAGATGTTGCCGCGCATCAGCAGGAATATCTCGCCAGCGTTGTCGCCGACTGCCGCTGCTCACCGGCGACGAACGCGCGGTCTCAGGAGCGCGGCCAGCATGGGCAGGTCGTCGCTCGAGACCCCGCGTGTGAGGCGATGGTCCTCCAGCGAGACCGCCGTCGTCGCCGCGTACGCAGAGCCGCGGTCGTCAACGGCGCCGGTGACGGGTAGCGTCTCGTGCGATGCCGGCTCATGAGAGAGATGCCGCCGACGCGCTCTACACGGAGCAGCCGGAGCAGTTCGTCGCCGAGCGCGAGCGGATCGCGAAGGCGCTGAGAGAGGCGGGGGACAGCGTAGGCGCGAGACGGGTCAGAGCGGTGCGCAAGCCGACACGCGCGGCGTGGGCGATCAACGTCGCCGTGCGCGACCACCCCGACGCGGCGGCCGAGTTGGCCGAGGCAGCGAGCGCGCTCCAGGACGCCCAGCGCGACCTGCTGGCGGGCGGCGATGCCGCGGCGCTGCGATCGGCGGACGCGCGCGCCCGCTCAGCCGTCGACGACCTCGCCGCCCTCGCGCCCGCAACGGACGGCGCGACCGGCGAGAGGGTCCGCGCGACCCTCCGCGCAGCAACAGTCGACCCCGACGTGCTCGCCGAGGTGACCGCCGGCCGCCTCACGCACGAGCAGGTCGCGAGCGGCTTTGGCGGGCTGATGGCGGGAAGGGTCGGCGAGGCGCCGGCGTCGGCGCCGGCCAGGCCGAGACGGCCGAGAAGACGCGGGCGTGCCGCGCGGGAGGCGCCGGCCGAGCCGGCGCCAGCAGCCGAGGATGGACGCGCACCGAAGACAGAGCGAGGGACAGCGGAGAGACGACGGCGCGTCGACGACGAGCGACGAGTCGAAGAAAGACGACGTCGCGCCGAGGAAGAGCGCCGCGCCGAGAGAGAGCGCCGCGCCGAGAGAGCGCGCGCGGAGGAGGCACGTCGGGCCGCGGAAGCGCGGGCCGCGCGAGCCAAGGAGCTGCGGCTCGCGCGGGAAGGCGAGGCCTCGGCAGAGGAGGCGGTGACGGCAGCGCGGCGGGCGGTCGATCAGGTCGAGGCGACGCTCAAGGAGCGGCGGGAGGAGCTGCGGGCGGCGGAGGGGGAGCTTTCCGACGCCCGCAGTCGTCGCGAGCGGGCCGAGCGCAGCGGCGCTTAGCGCGCCGAAGGAGCGACCTGGACGTTCGCGCGGCGGCCCACGGGTGGAGCGCCCGCGCGGCGGGATCTGTCACAGGGATGGCATATCAGCCGCCGCACGCGCGAGCCGGTCTCGACGCGGCGCCCGACCGGGCCGACCGTCTCGACGACGACATGCGTCGGCGGCTTCTCGACGAGGTGTATGTAACAGAGAGCCGCGCCGCAGTCGCTGCACAGAGCCACCGCTGGCGTGCTGACGGCGATCACGCTGCACTCAAAGCAGTGCAATACGTCACTCCTTCAGGTGTTTCATCTTCAGTTAATGAACAAGCGATCTGCGGGGCCATCCCGGCGCGGCCGCAAACGCAGTGTCGCGAGCGGTGAAAAATAGCTGTCCCCACCGTGACTGCCGACACAATCGCCGAAGTTGGCGTCTGCGGCGCGTACGACGCGCCGAGCGGGCGACGCAGCCCTGCGAGCGCCCGTGCGCCGCGACCGCCGCGACGGCTCAGCTCCTCGCCGCAGCGCTGTCGTGCCCCGCGCTCAGCGCCCCAAGCGCACGTGCTCGACGGTCCGGCGCACGTGCCAGACGAGGTCGAGCGACAGCATCTCGGCGGGCGTCAGCCAGATGTACTCGTCGTGCTCGCCGTCCAACAGCCTCACCTCGCCGAGCGGCCGGTCGCTCTCGGCGACGCGAAACGTCACCGTGTGAAAGCAGATCCGCTCGCCCTCGGTGTCCCAGTTCTCATAGTGACTGAGCTCGCGGGTGACGCTCACGCGCAGCCCGGCCTCCTCGGCCGTCTCTCGCACCGCCGCGTCAGCCGCCGCCTCGCCTGGCTCGGCCTGGCCGCCCGGGATGTCCCACTGCCCGCCGAGGTACCCGTTCAGGCGTCGACGCATAACGAGCACCGCCCCCTCGCGCTCTACCCACGCGTGGGCGATGTAGCGATGCTGCGAGCCGTCCGCCATGCCGGCACCCTACCCGTGCAGCGCACCGGACCGAGCCTCGCCGTTGCCCGGCGTCCAGCAGTCGCGGCCGCGCTCGGCCGGCCCTGCAAGCGGCCGGCATCTGGCTCGCGACCGCACCCGTGCCAAGTACGATGCCGCGCAAATCCACGGCGCTCACCGATGAAGAAGACGATTCCACTTTCCCTGCTTGTCGTGCTTGGCGTCGCTGGCTGCGGCGGCTCGACGACGACGATCATCCAGACGGTGCAGGTGCCGGCGACGACCGCGGACACGGTGGCGACGACACCGGAGGCGACGGCGACGGCGACGGCGACGGCGACGACGGCCGACGAGACGCCGCCGCCCAAGCCGCATGTCCCGACCGTGGGCGACGCGCTGACGCTGAAGGGCTCCGACGTGACGATGCGCGTCAAGCTGCTCGGCGTCGTCGACCCGGCGACCGCGGGCGAGTACGACACGGTCGACGGCCGCCTCGTTGGCGTGCGCCTGAAGATGACCAATGTCGGCGATCGCGCGTACGACGACGCGCCATCGAACGGGGTGGAGCTGATCACGCGCGACGACGAGCAGTCCGACTCGACGCTCGTCAGCGGCGGCAACTGCGCCGGCTCGTTCTCCTCCTCGACGAAGATCGCGCCCGGCTCCGCGCGCGTCGGCTGCATCGCCTTCGACGTGCCGAGCGGCAAGCAGCTGAAGACGTTCCAGCTCACGCTCGACAGCGGCTTCGCAGCCCAGACCGGCGAGTGGCGGATCGTCGGAGCGGCCTCGAGCGGCGCGCCGGCCGACGACGCCTCCGAGCCGCCCGCGAGCAGCGCGCCGGCGGACGACGACTCCGAGCCGCCCCCGAGCAGCGCCGACAACGGCGCCGACGGCGCTTCCGTTGCGATGACCGCGTGCGACAGCAACATCTCCGTTGACCCCCGCTCGACGACCTGTCCCTTCGCCAACAATGTCTTCTGGGAGTACTGGACCGGCGGCCAGGTCGCCCCCGTCTCGGCGTGGAGCTCGGCGCTGCAGCGCTACGTCGACGTCACCTGCCAGTCAGGGACGCGGGTCGTCTGCAGCGGCGTCGAGGGAAGCCGCGTCAGCTTCCCCGAAGCGGCGGTCGAGGCCTACTCGCAGAGCCAGGCAACCGCGTACGCGAGCTCGCACGAGGTCGGGCCGTGACTCGCCGCCCGAGCGTCGCCAGCCCAAGCCGCCCGCGCTGCTCCCGCCCGGCCACGCGGGCGTAAGCTGACCGGCGATGTCGTTCTTCGAGCAGATCAGACGCCCTGAGCCGCCGCCGCGTCCGCCTGAGCCGCGCCACGAGCCGTGGATGGGGCCGCCGCACGGCGTGCTGCCGGGGAGCGTCGCGATCGACCTGCTGCTCGCGGTCACCGATCATGTCGCGGTGCAGCTCGGGCCAGTGCTCGCTTGGCCCAACGGCCTGCAGCTGAGCCTCTCGATGATCGCGCGCGACATGGGTGCGAGCCTCGATCCGCGCGGGCACGGCCACGGGCGCCCGCCAGCTGAGCTCGAAGAGGAATGGCCGCCGCGTGCCGTCTTCCGGCTCGGCGTGCAGTACCCGGACGGCGGCCGGGCGGAGACCTACTCGTTCAACGGAAGACCTGGGCCCAACGCCGATGGCATCTGGCTTTCACCCGGCGGAGGCGGCGGTGGCGGCGGCAAATACCGCTGTGAGTACTGGTTGTCGCCGCTGCCGCCTGAAGGCACGATGACCTTCGCCTGCCGCTGGCCGCTGTGGGGCATCGACGAGGCGCACGCTGACCTCGACACCGCCCCGCTGCGCGAGGCAGCCGCGCGAGCTCGCGCGATCTGGCCAGACCAGCTGACGTAGGCGCCGTCGCCGGCGCCCAAGGCGAAACGCAGCGGATCTCGTCTCGCGCAGGCGCTGCCGTCGCCGGCGCCCAAGGCGAAGCGCACCGGCTCGCGCCGCCCCCACTCACGGCGCGACCGCGCCAGCGGCAGCCGAATCGCCGCCGACCGCCGTCGCCCCCGAGCTTGCCTGGTGCGCTCCCGAGAACGGCCGCGCGACGAACGGATGGGCCGGCTTGGGGAAGTCGTCGCACGATCCGCCGATCGCGCTCTCCATGTACTGCTGCCAGATCGGCGCCGGGATCGTCGCGCCGAAGACCTCGCCGTAGCCGGGCACCGCGTACATCGACGTCGTCTCGGCGGGATAGCCGACCCACACCGACGTTGACAGCCGTGGCGTGAAGCCGACGAACCAGGCGTCGGTGAAGCTGCTGGTCGTGCCGGTCTTGCCCGCGGCCGGGCAGCCGATCCCCATGCCCGCCGCCGTGCCGTGGTCGAGCACGCCCTTCAGCGCCGCGATCACCTGAGAAGCCTCCCCGTCGGTGAAGGTCGCTCTCCGCGTCGCCGGCTCGCGCGGCGCGACCGTCCTGCCGCCACGCGACACGCGGTCGACGACCGTCTCCGTGTTGCGCCAGCCGCCGTCGGCGATCGTCGCGTACGCGTTCGCCATCTCCAGCGGCGTGACGCCTATCCGCAGCCCGCCGATCGACTCAGCCGGGAACGCGTCGAGGTGGGAGGTGACGCCCATGTCGTACGCCGCCTGGCGGACCGTCTTGCCTCCGAGGTCGGCGCCGAGCTGCGCGTAGACGGTGTTGTCGGAGAGCGCGATCGCCTCGGCGAGGCTGATCGCGCCGTGGTAGACGTTGTCGTCGGTCGCGACGCTCCAGGTCGGCTCGATCGGCAGCCAGCCCGCGCCCAGCGGCTGCGAGACGTAGTACGTCGACTTGGGGTCGACGCCCAGCCGCACGGCCGCCATCAGGTCGATCGCCTTGAAGGTCGAGCCGGGCTGGCGGTGAGCGTCGGTCGCGTAGTCGAACTGGCTCTGGACATACGAGGTGGAGGTGACGAGCGCGCGGACGCGCCCGTCGCGCGGGTCGACGGTCACCAGCGCGGCCGACGGCTGGCCTGGCTCGTTCAGGTGGTCGGCGATCGCCTGTCGGCCGAGGCGCTGCAGCGACGGGTCGATCGAGGTCTGGATCCGCAGCCCGCCCTGCCGCAGCAGCCCCGGGCCCCACCGCTGCGTCAGCTCTCGCTTGACGTAGTCGACGACGTAGGGCTCGCTGCGCCGGGCGTAGAAGTCGTTGGCGCGCACGCCGAGCGGCGCCCGCTGCGCTTGGCCGGCCTCGATCGAAGTGATCGCGCCCGTCCCGACCATCGCCTGCAGCACCTCGGCGCGCCGCTCGCGCGCGCGGCGCGGGTGCAGGAACGGGTTGTCGAGCGTCGGCGCCTGGGGGAGGCCGGCGAGCAGCGCGGCCTGCGCGAGCGTCAGCCGGCTCGCCGGGCGGTCGAAGAAGACCCGCGCCGCCGCTTGCACGCCGACTGCCGTCTGCCCGCCGACCGTGCCGTAGGGGACGTTGTCGAGGTACTGGTTGAGGATCCAGCGCTTGGAGCGCTCGTCCTCGAGCTCGGTTGCGAGCTTCGCCTCGCGCAGCTTGCGCTCGAGCGTGCGCTGGAATCTCGTGTGCGGCAGGTAGACGTTGCGCACGAGCTGCATCGCGAGCGACGAGCCGCCCTGCACCGTCTTGCCGGTCAGCAGGTTCTCGGTCGCGGCGCGCGCGATGCCGATCAGGTCGACGCCGCCGTGCTGGTAGAAGCGGCGGTCCTCGATCGCTATCGTCGCCTGCCGCATGACCGCCGGGACGCCGCGCCCCTGCAGCGGCGCGCGCAGCTCGTCGCCGACGATGAAGCCGAGGCGGGAGCCGTCGGCGCCGTAAACGGCGGACACCGACGGCTGGCGGTCCGGCCGCAGCGCGTTGACGCTTGGCGTCGCGTCGATGATCCCGACGACCCAGGTGGCGAGCACCGCAGCGCCGGCCGCGACGCAGGCGAGCAGCACTACCCCGAGGGCGATCGCCGTCTTCAGCAATGGATGGCGCTTGCGCTTACGGCGTCGCCGCGCTCGCCGACTCAAGGGTGCCTCCGCCTCTGCCAGTCGTGCCGCTTCAGCGGACGAGCTACCCGCCGTCAGCGACCCCGTTCGCTCGCGCGCGAGGGCACACCGGATTCCTCCGCGGCGCCCCCTGCGGGGCGCTGCCGTCGGCGGGACGCCGCCGACGCCGGCGCCCCGCCGACGGCAGCCGAGACGCCCAGCCGACGCCGTGCCGGCCTGCCGCGCGTCAATGGGACGCAGGCGGCCCCGCCGACGCCGTGCGCGTCAGCCGGGCATGTACGCGACGCCGCCGACGCCGTGCGCGGGGAGCCGCGGGACGGTGTCGGCGGCGACCGTCGCGCCGGACTGGGTCGAGCGGGCGGTGACGCTCCAGCGCAACGGTCTGGAGAGGTCGACCGATCCGGCGGCTCGGAGGGCCGGGAGCGTGAGCTGGAGCGTGGTGCCGTCGACGACGGCATGGACGGCCGGTCCGGCGACGGGAGCTGGCGTTCCTGCGTCAGCCCAGACGTTGACCGTGCCGCCGTTCAGCCGCGCGTCGAAGCCGCCGACGCTCAGCGGCCGCGTCGCGGTCGGGTGGTCGAAGTTCTGGGACAGCTCGAGGTGGAGCGAAGCATCGGGGACGGGGCCGCGGAACTGCAGCTGGAGCATGAGCGTCGCACCGTCGAGGCTCAGTGCGGCGCCGGTCAGGTCGACCGGGTCGGCCGGCTGGCCTGGCAGCCGCGTCCCGCCGTCGTCAACGAGGTCGTTGAGCAGGTCGCTTGCCTGACTCGCGCGGCCGGATAGCGGGGCCATCGCGCCCTGCGTCAGCGCGACGCCCGAGCCGCTCACCGCCCTTGCGAGCCGTGCGCGCGTGGCGCGTGCTGCCCGTGCCCGCGCTCTCAGCTCCCACAGGTGGCGTCTGAAGGTGCGTAGGTCGACGGGCATGACGGTCGGCTGCGGGCTGAGCGCCCACAGCAGGCCCGGCCATGCCAGCCGCCAGCCCGCGGCCGTCCGTTGCAGGAAGACGTCCCCGCCGCCATCGCCGCTACCGCGCCAGTGCGTGGTCACGCGCAAGTGCACGACGCCCGCGCGCTTGGCGACCGTCCGGACGCTGGTCACCCGGAACCGCGCCGCGCCGGGTCCGCCCGCGGCAGTCCAGCCGTTGTAGACCGCGACGTCGGCGTCGCAATGCCGGTCCAGCCCCGCGTCGCTGGCGCCGTCAGGCCCCGCCCCGTCGTCGATCCCCCAGGAGAGGCCGAGCGTCGCGTCGCGCAGGTCGGTGGTCAGCAGCTCGCACGCCGCCGCGTCGATGCGCCCGCTGTCGATCGCGGCCGCGAAGCGCCGCACGACCGCGGCCGGGGAGGCGGCATCAGCGGCTGGCGCACCGACAGCGCCCCCACAGCCCAGCACGCAGACGAGTGAAGCGACGGCTCGGCGGTTCATCCCCCGATCGTAGTGGCGCGCCGACGCTCAGCTCAGCGTCGTGGACGGGTATTCCGCCCAGGCCGGGCTAGGTGTGTGCACACCACCCCCGGACGCTGGTGTGCGCCATTGCACTGCCGCGCCGCCGCAGTCGAGGATGCGCAGATGACCGTCTCCCGCCGCGAGGCGCGCGCGAAGGCGCGGCGATGAGCCTGGCGGGCAGCGCGCGGGCGAAAGAGACGGCCGGCTCGGGCGGGATGGCGTGGCTGCCGATCGCGGTGCTCGGCGCCGCGCAGTTCGTGATGGTGCTCGACAGCAGCGTCATGAACGTCTCGATCTCGCAGATCGTCGCGGACCTCGGCACGACGATCCAGGGCGTCCAGCTCGCGATCACCGCCTACACGCTCGTGATGGCGACGCTGATGCTCGCGGGCGCGAAGCTCGGCGACATCCTCGGCCGCGACCGCACGTTCGCGATCGGCCTGGCGGTCTACGGCCTCGGCTCGCTGATCACCGCGCTGAGCCCGAGCCTCGGCGTGCTGCTTGTCGGCTGGTCCCTGATCGAGGGCATCGGCGCCGCGCTCGTGATCCCGGCAATCGTCTCGCTTATCGCGGCGACCTATGACGGCAGACAGCGCGCGGTCGCGTTCGGGATCATCGGCGGCGTCGCCGGCGCGGCGATCGCGGCCGGGCCGCTGATCGGCGGATGGGTGACGACCGAGCTGAGCTGGCGCTACGTCTTCGCGGGCGAGACGGTCGTCGTGATCGCGATCCTGCTGGTCCGCCGCGCGATGCCTCGGACCCCGCGCGCCGAGCACCGTCCGCAGCTCGACGTCGTCGGCGTCGTGCTGTCCGCGCTCGGGCTCGGGCTCGCGGTCTTCGGGATCCTCAAGAGCAGCGAGTGGGGCTGGGTGAGACCGCGTGGCGCGCTGACGATCGGCGGCACGGAGATCACGCCGTTCGGCTTCTCCGCTGTGCCGTTCGTCGTGCTCGCCGGCCTCGGCTGCATCGCGCTGTTCGTGCTGTGGGAGGAGCGGCGCGAGCGTCAGAGACAGGCGACGCTGCTCGACCGCAAGCTGCTGCGGATCGTGCCGCTGCGCGCGGGCTTGACGACGCTGATGACGCAGCAGCTGATCCTGCTCGGGACCTTCTTCGTGCTGCCCGTCTACCTGCAGGTCGTGCTCGGACTCGACGCGTTCGAGACGGGCAAACGGCTGTTCCCGATGTCGGTGACGATGTTCGCCGCGGCGATGCTCGGACCGAAGCTCGCCGTCGGGGTGGCGCCCAAACGCGTGGCGCAGCTCGGTCTGCTCGCGCTCGTCGTCGCCGCGATCCTGCTGCTCGCGACGATCGACGTCGAGCTCAACGACGCGGGCTTCGCGATCGCCCTCGGGCTGTTCGGCGTCGGCGCCGGCCTGCTGATGTCCCAGCTGGGCAACGTGATCATGTCGTCGGTCGACCCCTCGATGACGAACGAGGCCGGCGGGCTGCAGGGCACGGCGCAGAACCTCGGCGCCTCGCTCGGCACCGCGCTGATCGGCTCCGTCCTGATCGCGGCGCTGACGAGCGGCTTCGTCACGAACGTCGAGCGCAACCCGACGATCCCGCCGAACGTACAGCGGGCCGTCGCTGAGGCGGCGCAGAGAGGCATCCCGGTCGCGCCCGTCAGCGACGTCGAGCAGGCGGCGCTCGACCGCGGCATCCCGCCCCAGCACGCGACGACGATCGCGAACGACTACGGCGACGCCGAGCTCGACGCGCTCAAGCTCGCGCTCGGCGCCGTCGCCCTGATCGCCCTCCTCTCGCTCTGGTTCACCCGCCACCTCCCAGGCCACCCGGCCCCCGCACCAGCGCGCGGGCCGCCGCGGGAGTGACGCTGCTCGGAGGGGAACCGCCCAAGCCAGCCTGACGCCCACCCGCCGTTTCGGCCATCATCTCCCCGCGTGCGAACGATGCTTGGGAGACGGGCGCTGGTCGTCGAGGTCGGCGTGCTGGTGGTTGCGGCGGCCGTCTTCTGGTTCGCGTATTGGGCGCCTCGCCAAAACGGCAAGCACGACGCGGTCGACGCCTTCAGCGCGTACGCGGCGAGAGCGAGGCTGCCGGTTCGCTGGCAGCAGGGGCCGGGGGTCGTTGAGAGCGAGAGCGTCGGCAGCTCCTACCTGGTCTGCTCGCGCCGCTCGGACGCGAGCGCCGGGGCGCAGCACCTCTGCCTCACTGTCCGCACGGACCTGCCCAAGGCCCGTCAGGTGACCGGCGGCTACAGAATCAAGACGGTCGGGTACGACATCCCGCTCGGCGACAAGTACGCCTGTTTCGGCTACGACCGCGGGGAGTGCATTCAGGGCAACGGCTGAGCCTGCGCGTAGCCGGACGTTCTCGCGACGCGCACGAACTCGCCTGTGACGGCCCCGATCCCCGGAGCCTTCACCGTTGCGGTGAACATGCCGGCTCTTGAGGCGGTCCCTCTCATCGAGCCGATCACCGGCCCCTGGAAGGTGCCCCCGCGGATGTCGGCGGAGATCGCGCCTCCGCTACGGACGTGCATGTCGGTCACGTAGCCGACGAAGTTGCCTCTGCCGGTCGAGAGGCTCAGCGTCCCGCTCGGCAGCAGCAGGTCGTCGGGCGACTCCGAGCGCAGGAAGAGCAGCAGCGACCCCTCCGCCGGCTCCCCGCCGCCGACCGATCTCAGCCCGCGGACCTCGTAGCGGCCGGTGTAGCTCGACGGCTTGCCGAAGCCCTGCGTCGGGTCGACGCGGTGGGGGACGACGGAGGCCGGCGTGCCGGTCGGGTCGACCTCGGTCTGGATCAGCCCTGTCGCGAGCGCGACCAGCAGGCCGCCCAGCCCGGCCGTGACGACCCACGCCAGCGGTCTGAGCCGCTGGGCGCGCCGCCGGCGCGCCGCCGCTCGCTCGCCAATGGGCGATCTTGCAGCCGGTTTCGGCGGCTCGACATGAGGCAGGCGCGTACCGGAAGCCGACATTGCTGGACAGTATGGTGCAAAATTGTTCACTGACGATCTACGCGGAGGGTCGCATTTCCGCTATAGATCGTTGTCGGCACACCAATCAGGAGGTCGGAAACATGACGTGGACGAAGCCTGTGTTCGAGGTTCTCGAACTGTCGTCGGAAGTCACCTCGTACCGCTACACGCGGTAGAGACCTTGTCGGCTGAAGCCCGCTTGGGCACCCCGGTGCCCTCGCGGGCTCCAGACCGCGCGCCGTCTGACGTTTTGCTGGCCCCCTGATGCGTCTTCGAGTTCTTGGTGCCGCCGCCGGCGGCGGCTACCCCCAGTGGAACTGCAGCTGCGACGTCTGCTCCCGCGCTCGCGCCGGTGAGGCGCAGCCGCGCACGCAGTCGTCGATCGCCCTCCGCGGCGGCAACGACCCAGCCGCCGACGAGCCGTGGGTGGTCGTCAACGCCTCGCCGGACCTGCGCCAGCAGCTCGCCGCGCTGCCGTTCGAGCGCACCGGCCTGCGCGCCTCGCCGGTCAAGGCGGTCGTCCTGACCGACGCCGAGATCGACCACACCGCCGGCCTGCTGCTGCTGCGCGAGTCCAGCGCGCGGCTGCAGGTGTACTCGACCGAGGCGGTCCGCGTCGCGCTGACCGACCGCTACCCGGTCCTGCGGATGCTGGAGAACTACTGCGGCGTCGACTGGCACGAGCTGAAGCCCGGCGCCGTCACTGCAATCGACGGCACGACGCTCGAGCTTGAGCCGTTCGACACCGGCGGGGACGCGCCGCTCTACATGGGCAACGACGAGGGCCCGGGCGCGATCGGCCTGACCGTCCGCGACCGCGCCGGCGGCGGCGTCCTCTGCTATGCCCCCGCGATCCTCGACTTCGACGACGCGCTCGCCGCCCGCATGCGCGAAAGCGCCGTCGTCCTCGCCGACGGGACGTTCTGGACGAAGGACGAGCTCGTCGACCTCGGCCTGACGACGCGCGACGCGCTCGCGATGGGCCACGCCCCCCTCAGCGGCGAGAACGGCACGCTCGAGACGCTCTCCGCGCTCGACGCCCGCACGATCCTCGTCCACATCAACAACTCGAACCCGATCCTGCTCGACCGCTCGCCGCAGCGCGCGCTCGTCGAGGAGCGCGGAGTCGAGGTCGGCTACGACGGCCTGGAGGTCGAGCTGTGAGCGCAGCTCCCGCTTCACCCGCCTCGGCGGCTCCCTGGAGCCCCGAGGAGTTCATCGCTGCCCTGCGCGCGCATGGTGCCGGATACCACGACCAGCATCCCTTCCACGTGCGGATGAACGCCGGCGAGCTCTCCCGCGAGGAGCTGCAGCGGTGGGTCGCGAACCGCTACTGCTACCAGCGCAGCATCCCGCTCAAGGACGCCGCGATCATGTCCAACTGCCCGGAGCCGGCGATCCGTCGCGAGTGGATCTCGCGGATCCTCGACCACGACGGCACGGACGCGACGAACGGCGGGATCGAGTCGTGGCTGCGGCTCGGCGAGGCGCTTGGCATCTCGCGCGAGGAGCTGACGAGCGAGCGGCTCGTGCTGCCCGGCGTGCGCTACGCCGTCGACGCCTACATCAACTTCTGCCGCCAGCGGCCGTGGATCGAGGCGGTCGCGGCGTCGCTGACGGAGCTGTTCGGCCCCGGCGCGATCAGAGTCCGGATCGCGGCGATGGAACAGCACTACCCGTGGATCGACCCCGCGGGCCTCGACTACTTCCGCGCCCGCCTGCACCTCGCCCCGCGCGACGCGCAGTTCGCGCTCGACGTCGTCGTCGAGCGCTGCAGAACGCGCGAGCAGCAGGACCTTGCGGTCGCGGCGCTCGCCTTCAAGCTCGACCTGTTGTGGGCGCAGCTTGAGGCGATCGAGCACGGCGACACGCGGCCTCACGCGAGCGCGCAGGCATGAGCGAGACCGCGCTCACCCGGCCGCAGCTCGCGCCCGGCGTCCGGCTGCACTGGGACAGAGTCCGCGAGCGGCAGACGCTGCTCTACCCCGAGGGCGCGCTCACGCTCAACCAGACGGCGGTCGACGTGCTCGAGCTGTGCGACGGCGCGCGCAGCCTTGACGAGATCGCGGGCGTGCTGAGCGAGAAGTACGGCGGCGCCGACGTGCGCGCCGACGTGGGGGAGCTGCTCGCTGCGATCGCCGAGCGAGGCCTGGTCGTCGATGCCAGCGCCTAACCCGCTCCTGCTGATCGCGGAGCTGACGTACAAGTGCCCGCTGCACTGCGCCTATTGCTCGAACCCGACCGACATCGGCAACAGCAGATACCGCGACGAGCTGACGACTGAGCAGTGGCAGCGCGTGCTGCGCGAGTCGGCCGAGCTGGGCGTGCTGCAGCTCGCGCTGACCGGCGGCGAGCCGATGGCGCGCAGGGACATCGTCGAGCTGACGGCGACCGCGCGCGAGAGCGGCCTCTACAGCACGCTCGTGACCTCGGCGCTGCCGTTCCCGCCCAGACGCGCGCAGGCGCTGAAGGAAGCGGGCCTCGACCACGTGCAGATCAGCTTCCAGGACAGCGACGCCGTGGCGGCCGACGCGATCGCCGGCGTGGCGGGCTTCAGACGCAAGGTCAAGGCGGCGGCGATCGCCCGCGAGCTCGGCTTCCCGCTGACCGTCAACGTCGTGCTGCATCGCGGCAACCTCGACCGCGTCGAGCAGATCATCGCGATGGCTGAGGAGCTCGGCGCGCGGCGCCTGGAGCTGGCGAACACGCAGTACCACGGCTGGGCCGCGCTCAACCGCGCGACGCTGATGCCGACCCGCGAGCAGTTGGAGCACGGCGAGCAGGTCGTGCAGCGGGAGCGCGAGCGGCTCGGCGCACGGATGGAGATCCTCTGGGTGCTGCCCGACTACTACGAGGAGCTGCCGAAGCCGTGCATGGGCGGTTGGGCGGCCGACGCGATCCTCATCCAGCCCAACGGAGACGTGCTGCCCTGCCAGGCGGCGGCGTCGATCCCGGGCCTGCCGATCGACAACGTGCGCGACCGCTCGCTCGCTGAGATCTGGTTCGAGTCCGAGGTCTTCCAGCGCTTCCGCGGGACCGAGTGGATGCAGGAGCCGTGCCGCTCCTGTCCGCTCGGGCGCCAGGAGGTCGACCACGGCGGCTGCCGCTGCCAGGCGCTCGCCTTGACCGGCGACGCGACGGCGACCGACCCGGTCTGCCACCTCTCGCCGAACCACCAGATCATCGTCGACGCGCGCGAGGCGGCGAACGCCGCCCGTCCCGATTTTGAGCCGGGGAAGCTGGTGCCGCGGACGCTGCACGGGCTGGCTTCGGCGAGTGCATGACGATGGACGCGAGCTCCTCACCGGGCGCCGGGGCCGCTGAGGCGGCCATCGGGTCGGCCGGGGCCGCTGAGTCGGCCGGGGCCGCTGAGTCGGCCCGGCCCGCTGAGTCGGCCGGCGCCGCTGAGTCGGCCGGGGCCGCTGAGTCGGCCGGGCCCGGGTCCGCCGCCGCCACCCCTACCGACCTGGTCGTCGAGTCGGTCGGGCTGGGGAAGGACTACGGCCCGATCCAGGCCGTTGACGCGATCGACATCGCGGTCGGGCGAGGCGAGTTCTTCGGCTTTCTCGGCCCCAACGGCGCCGGCAAGACGACGATGATCCACATGCTGACGACGCTCGTGAAGCCCTCGCGCGGGCGCGCGACCGTCGCCGGGCACGACATCGTCGACGAGCCGCTTTCCGTGCGCGAGCAGATCGGGCTCGTCTTCCAGGAGACGACGCTCGACGGCGAGCTGTCGGCAGAGGAGAACCTGCGGCTCGCCGGCCGGCTCTACGGCCTCGGCCGCGCCGACCTCTCGCGCCGGATCGACGAGGTGCTCGAGCTGTTCGAGCTCGGCAACCGCCGGCATGACCGCGTGCGGACCTTCTCGGGCGGGATGCGCCGGCTGATCGACCTCGCGCGCGGGATCCTCCATCGCCCGACGGTGCTGTTCCTCGACGAGCCGACGGTCGGCCTCGACCCGGTCAACCGCCAGCGCGTGTGGGTCTTCCTCGAGCGGCTCGCGCGCGAGGAGGGGATCACGCTCTTCCTCACGACGCACTACCTCGAAGAGGCCGAGCCGTGCGACCGCGTCGTGATCGTCGACCACGGCACGGTGATCGCGAACGGCACGCCGGACGGGCTCAAGCGCCAGTTCGGCGGCCAGGAGAGCGTCGAGCTGGCGCTGCGCGGAGGCGACAGCGACGCGCTGCTGCTCGAGATCGCGGGGCTCGCCGGGGTGCAGCCACGGGTGAGCGGGAGACGCGTCGTGCTGTCGGTCGACTCGGCAGAGGCCGTGATGCCGACCCTGCTGCCGCTGATCGGCAATGGGATTCAAAGCCTCAGCGTTCGGCGCCCGACGCTCGACGACGTCTTCATCGCCGTGACCGCGTCGGACGGAGCGGGCAGGCGATGACAGGGGGCGTGCTCGCCAGCGTGGTCGGGCGCGAGTTCAAACGCGTCGTGCGCAGCCCGGCGCGGCTCGCGAGCACGTTCGCACGGCCGGCGATCTGGCTCGTGATCATCGGCTCGGGCTTCTCCGCGCTGATCCCCGGCGGCCAGTTCTCGTACCACAAGTATTTGCTGCCCGGGATCCTCGGGATGGTCGTGCTGTTCTCCTCGCTGCTGGGCGCGCTCGGCAGCGTCCATGACCGCGAGTTCGGCGCGATGCGGATGTTCCTGATCGCGCCCGTGCCGCGCGGCCTGATCGTGCTTGGCAAGGCGATCAGCTCGACGCTGATCGGCGCCGGCTTCGCGGTGATCCTCTGGCCGCTGGCGTGGGCCTTCGACATCCACGTGACGCCGCTGCGGCTGGTCGCCTTCGTCGGCGCTGTGCTGCTGACCGGCTTCGCGCTGTCGAGCCTCGGCATGCTCGTCGCCGCGCGGCTCAGCAAGCTCGAGAACTTCGCCGTCGTCATGAACTTCGTGATCTTCCCGATGTTCTTTTTGAGTGACGCGCTGTATCCAGCCGACAGACTCCCGTACGTCCTGCACCTGCTGGTCCGCTTCAACCCTTTGACCTACGGCGTCGACCTGATCCGCCACGCGATGCTCGGCAGCGAGCTGACCGGCGTGAGCCATGTGCAGTTCACGGTGTTGGCCGACCTCGCCTTTTTGGTCGCCTTCGCAATCGTCTCCTTGATGCTGGCCGCACAGCGGTTTGGGGATGAGGAGCGGCTGGCGCCGATGTTCCTGGCGGGGACGCCGAGAGCGAGAAGAGGCGAGGTCGCTCCGGCGCGGGCGGGGATCGAGCTGCCGGGAGGCGCGATCGCGGGCGTCATCGAGCGCGAGTTCAAGCGGGCGCTGCGGCAACGGGGCCGGCTCGCGAGCACCTTCGCGCGTCCGCTGCTGTGGCTGCTCGCGATCGGGTACGGCTTCGAGTCGCTGATCCCCGGCGGCGATTACCAGACCTATCTGTTGCCCGGGATCATCGGCATGGTGATCCTGTTCTCGGCGATGCTCAGCTCGCTCGGCACGGTCCACGACCGCCAGTTCGGCCCGATGCGGATGCTGCTGATCGCGCCAGTGTCGCGTGGCCTTGTGGTGCTCGGCAAGACGGTCAGCTCCGCGCTGCTTGCGGCCTTCTTCGCGATCGTGATGTCGGTGCTCGCGTGGGTCTTCGGAGTCGAGCCGAGCGTTGCGTCGTACCTCGGCTTCGTCGGAGCTGTCTTGCTGACGTCGATCGCGCTGTCGAGCCTCGGGATGTTCGGCGCCTCGCTGGTCGGCAAGCTCGAGGACTTCGCGGTCGCGATGAACTTCGTGATCTTCCCGATGTTCTTCCTCAGCGGCGCGCTCTACCCGGCCGACAGACTCCCCGGGTTCCTCCAGCCGATCGTCCGCATCAACCCGCTCACGTACGGCGTCGACCTGATGCGAGCCACGTTGCTGTCAGGTGAGCGCCAAACGCTGAGCCCGGTCCAATTCAGCGCCATAGCTGACATCGCCTTCCTGGTGATCTTCTCGGTCGTCGCCCTCGCCCTGGCAGCCCGCCTCTTCGGCAACGAGCGCCACCTGGCGCCGATGTTCCTGTCGGGCGGCGGGCGCAGAGGGCTGCTGTCCGGGTGGAAGAGATCTACGAGCCAAGCACGGTGAGCGCATGAGCAACGCATCCCAGATCCCCGTCTTCGACGGGCACAACGACACGCTGACGCGCGAGGACTACGGCGACTTCGTCACCGGTCGTCGCGGCGGCCACCTCGACCTGCCGCGGATGAAGGTGGGGGGGATGCGCGGCGGGATCTTCGCGATCTTCTCGCCGACCCCGCCCGGCCGCGGCGGCAAGCGCGTCAGAGGCGCGCCGCTCGACCACACGCTCGCCGCGGCCGACGCGACAGCGGCCGCTGGTCGCGTCATCGTGCTCGACCGCGCTGGCGCTGTCCGCCTCGCCCGCTCGATCGCCGACGTCGACGCGGCGGAGTCAGGCGAAGGCCCGCCCGTCGCGGTCCTCCACCTGGAGGGCGCCGAGGCGATCGACCCCGGCTTGGAGGCGCTCGACCTCTGGCACGCCGCCGGCCTGCGCTCGATCGGCCCGGTCTGGAGCCGCCCAAACGCGTTCGCGACCGGCATCCCGCTGGCGGCGCCCGCGTCCCCCGACCTCGGCCCCGGCCTGACCGACGCGGGCAAGGCGCTGGTCCGCCGCTGCGCCGAGCTCGGCATCGTGATCGACCTGAGCCACCTCAACGAGGCCGGCTTCTGGGATGTGGCGAAGCTCGACGTCAAGCCGCTCGTCGCGAGCCACTCGGCGGCGCACGCGATCTGCCCCAACTCGCGGAACCTGACGGATAGACAGATCGACGCGATCGGCGCCACCGGCGGCCTTGTCGGCATCGTCTTCGGCCCGCGCTTCATCCGCCCCGACGCGGAGGAGCTGGTCGACACGCCGATCTCCCTGATCGCCCAGCACGCCCGCTACATCGCCGACCGCATCGGCGCGCAGCACGTCGCCCTCGGCTCCGACTTCGACGGCACCACGATGCCCGCCCCCCTCGGCGACGTCACCGGCCTCCCCGCCCTGCTCGCCGAGCTCACCACCGTCGGCTTCTCCCCCGAAGAAGTCGCCGCCATCGCCTGGCACAACTGGCGCCGCGTGCTCGATCAGTGGTGGGCGGGGTGACTGATCGATCCGAGGCGCGCCATCAGCTATCCACGGTAACGGTGACTTCTTCAGCCGCATGCGGCTGGCGAGCAGATTCAGACTGACGAGAGCGCTCTCGCGCAGGATCGTCGTCGCCCCGACCGCGGTGTTGTCCGCCGAGGACGAGCAGCCGACGGGGTAGGCCCGGCTTCGGTCAGGCAGGCGCGTCCGTCGCCACGCCGGCCCGCACGAGCGGCGACTGGTAGATCGTGCGGACGACGTCGCCGGCGAGCCAGTCGGTCAGACGGTGGGCCGCGGCGCTCAGCGCCGACTCGGCGGCCGGCGGGAGCGGCTCGCAGGGGACGACGACGACCGTGCCGTCGTCCTGCTGGGCCCAGCCGCCGACGATCCGGCCGTCCCACCAGGCGGTCGGCCCGGCGTTGCCGTTGCGGTCGAACAGCAGCGCTGCGTGGTCGCCAAGGTAAAAGCCGCGCTCCTTCCAGCCCATCGTCGTTGGGTCGAGCGCGGGGAGCAGCGCGGCCCACGGCGCCGGCGGGGCGACCTCCGCCGTGTCGTCGGGATGCAGCCACGCCGGGCTGCCGTCGGCGAGCGCGACCTCGACCGCGTCGACGTCCGCGAGCGCGCGGCGGACCGCGCCCTTCGTCGCGCCCAGCCACCAGACGATGTCGGCCTCGGTGCCGGGCCCAAAGCGCTCGAGCCAGCGGGCGACGAGCTCGGCGTAGCCAGCGCGCTCCTCGAGCGGGTTGGGTGGCTCGCCGAGCCACTCCTCGGTCGTGGTCCAGAACGGCCGCGAGACCTTCCAGCCGGCGTCGTTGTGGCCGCGCAGGACGGTCCCGCTGGCGGCGAGCGTCGACAAGACGCGTGGCCCGATCGGGATCTCCGCGCCCCATCTTCTGCCCGGCGACATCACGAGGCGAAGGCCAAGCGCCGGGAGCGCCGCGCGCAGCTCCGCGCTCGTCGCGGGCCGCTCGTTCAATTGAGCAACGACCGCCGCGCAGGTATCTCTCACCCAGAGGACTCCGTCGTCGGCATGTCCGTTGGACTCGACCTCCTTCGCCAGCCGCGCCGCGAGCTGTGAGGCGACCCGCGCCGACGCGCTTCCGTGCACCGCCGGCAGCAGGTCGCGCGGGAAGGCGAAGACGGTCCGCCGCATCGCCAGCTGCCGCACGACCGTGCGGTCCTCGTAGAGTGCCCGACCGACCTCGTCCCTCGACGCGCCGCAGCGGGCGAACGCCGAGAGGTACACGTTCGCCGGCTCCGTCGCGTGCAAGCAGACGACCGCCGCAACCGCCTCCTCGACCGAAGCAGCCGCGGCGGCGCCCGCGAGCGCGTGCCGAGCCCCCAGCCGTGCCCGCCGCTCGTCGTCGCTGATAACGCGCATGGGGGCATCCTGACCGACCGCGAGGCGCAACGGCTGGCTCGGCGCTCTCGCGGGGCTACGGGCAAAGCCGCGCCTTCGCGCCGCGCGGCGGCGGCCGGCGGCGTGCCCGTGCCTGCTCAGCCCGTCGCCTGCATCCCGCCGTCGGCGCAATGCTCCCCCGTTCGTGGGTGTCGGTGACTACGTGGGCGTTCCGACGGCGAGCCTACTCACGAGTCGGTTGTCGTTTTCGACATTTGGGAGGGCGACGGCGCCGCTCGGTCCGGCGCACCCGGGGGCCGAGGCGGCACGATGTCGAGATGACTGACGCAGCCGTGCTCGGAATCGATTGGCACAGAAGAGGATGGGTGGGCGTCCTGCTCGGGCGGTCACCGTTGCCGGAGATCGTCGTCGGCGCTGGCCTCGAAGCGTTGGTGAAGCAGGCGGGTGATCTCGCCTGCATCGGGATCGACATGCCGATTGGGCTGCCGGCTGACGGCGAGCGCGAAGCCGACACGCTGGCGCGGGCCTATGTCGGCCGTCGGCGCAGCAGCGTCTTCATGACGCCGCCGCGCGCCGTCCTGGAGTCGGTGACGTACGCGGAGGCGAACGTGATCGCCCCGGACATCACCGGAGGCAAGAAGATCTCCCAACAGGCGTGGGCCCTACGTCAGAACATCGCGAGGGTCGCGAGGGTCGCGGCAGCCGATCGTCGCTTAATCGAGGTGCACCCCGAGGTCTCCTTCCGCACAATGGCGGGAGCCGAGATCCTGTACTCAAAGACGACGTGGAACGGACAGATGCTTCGCCGCCGAATGCTTGCCGAGGAAGGCATCGTCCTCCCCGATGAGCTCACCGCGGGCGGAGACATCCCACCGGCCGACCTCCTCGACGCCGCCGCGGCGGCCTGGAGCGCCCGCCGCTACGCGACAGGCGTCAACGGCTCGTTCCCCGCCGACGCGCCCCGCGGCCAGCACGGAGTGATCTGGTACTGATCCGAGGCGAAGCGTCGCTCAAGCCATCACCATTCTGGTAAGACAGGCGCCGTGGCAAGCGACCTCATACCGATCGTCATCGGCGCCGTCCTGATCTTGTGGGGCTGGTGGTTCCCCCGCAAATGGCTCGACATACGAGACCGAGTATCTGCCTCCGGCGGGGACGTCGAGAAGTTCGACCGAGCCGGGCGCGGCATAGTGATCACCTACGCGCCGAAGGTTGTGGTGTGCCTCGGGATCGTGGTCGTCGGCGTGGAGGTGGTGGGCTTGCTGTCGTAGAGCGGGCGGCTCTACAAGCGCCGGCCGACATGCGCAGTTGGGTGTAGACCGGGTGGCCGTCGCCACACGCGTCGACCGCTACCCAAACGCCCGCCGCAGCTCAACGCGCTCGTTGACGACGCGGGCTTCGAAGGCCGGCTGGGGGTGTGTGGCGGGGCCGCGGACGATTGCGCCGGTCCGCAGGTCGAACGTTGAGCCGTGGCAGGGGCAGATGACGTGGTCGCCGTCGATCTCGCCCTCGTGGAGGGGGCATCCGCGGTGGGCGCAGCGGTCGTGGAGCGCGAGGATGCGGTCGCCGTTGCGCAGCACGAGGACCGGGGTCTCGTCGATCACGACGCGCGTCGGCTGGCCGTCGGGCAGCTGCGCGACGTCGGCGGCGGCAACCCAGTCGTCGGGACCGGGGTCGTAGGCCGTCTGGTTGGTCCCGATCCCCCGCGCCAGCGTGAGGTGGCCGCCGAGGTAGCCGCCAACGGTCAGCATCGCCGCGCCACCGAGCGACAGGGCCGTCCCCGTGCCGCGCTCGCCGCGCACGCGGGCGATCAGCGAACCCCCGTACAGCGCGATCACGCTGAAGTTGGAAAACGCGTGCAGCACCCCGACGCGCCGCACTGCGCCGCTGCCACGCTCACTGTCGGCGTAGTCGGTCACTCCGGTCACCACCGTCGGGACGGCCGCGGCGAGGCCGGCCCCGATCAGGCGCTGCTGCGCGC
Source organism: Conexibacter sp. (assembly GCA_036499225.1). Lineage (GTDB taxonomy): Bacteria > Actinomycetota > Thermoleophilia > Solirubrobacterales > Solirubrobacteraceae > Conexibacter. Next base: position 42,344 of record DASYEC010000029.1, on the reverse strand, counting down.
GGCCGCTGCGGCTGCCGCCGAGCAGGTCGATCGCCGTCGCGCTGAGGAAGAAGCCGATCACGCCGTCGGTCAGCGTGGGGTGGATGGGGTGGCCGAGCCACGTTCCGGCGATCGCGTCTTTCAACGCGCCTGGCGACAGGACGCCACGCACGAGCTTGCCGACCGTCGTCCCCACCCGGTCAAGCTCTCTCGTGGCCTCGACGCGGTCGACCAACGGTTCCAGCGGCGTGAGGGTCCGGCGATCGTGCGGCGCAACGCTCATGAAACCGGTCTTACCCGCGTGCTCGGCGACGAACGCGCGAATCGGCTGACATCTCTCGTCATGAGGGTGCTGATCACCGTTGACGAGCTGGCCCAAACGCTCTCGACGGGCCCCCGAGTGAACCGTCGTCCTCGACGTCCGCCGGCAGCTCGACGGCCCGCCGGGGCACGGCCTCTGCCTCGACGGGCATCTCCCGGGCGCCGTCTATGTCGAGCTCGACACCGAGCTCGCGGGCGCCGGCGCCGCAACCAGAGGGGCGCCATCCGCTCCTATCACTCTCGGCGCTCGCGCGCGCTGTTCGTCGGCCTGGGGCATCCGCGAAAGCACCGCGCTCGTCGTCGCCCGTATGGCCGGGCGGGGGCTCGCCGATCGCGCCCAAGGCATCGATTTCCAGCCCGGACCGATGCACCGACAAGCGCCTCGGGCTCAAGTCGCCGCGAGCGACGCCGATCATCGAGGCGACGACCCGGTAGGGGCGGGCGCGGCATGGTCGCCGGCTTCCCCGTCGACCGCTACCGGTCGTGTCGCCGCCGGCCTGGCGGCGGCCAAGCGGTCAACGGCAACGTTGACGATCCGTTTCGTGCCGCGTGCTGGAGCTGCCCATGATCTCGAAGCTGCTGGTGTTCGTCCGTCGTCACGTCGTCGCGTTCGTCGCGCTGTTCCTGCTGCTGGCCTCGACCGCGTACGCGCTTGGTGACCGCGTCGTTGGCGATGGGCCGGCGTCGACGAAGATCTACGCGTGCGTGGCCGGAAGACATCGCACGCTGAACTACACGACGGCGAGCGCCGTCTGCCCGAGCGGGCAGACGAAGATCTCGTGGAGCGCCGACGCTGCCCGGGGCGCGGCTGGCAAGACGGGCGCGCGGGGCGCCCGAGGCGCGACCGGGCCCGCGGGCCTGCTCGGACCGGCGGGCGATGATGGCGAGGCTGGTGCGAACGGGGCGCGGGGCGAGCAGGGCGCGGCGGGCGCGCAAGGCACGGCAGGCGCGCAGGGCGACTCGGGCCCGCAGGGGGAGGCCGGACCGCAGGGCGGCCCCGGGCCGCACGGCGATCCCGGTACCCAGGGGCAGGCGGGCGCGCAGGGCAATCCGGGGCCCCAGGGGCAGGCGGGCGCGCAGGGCGATCCGGGCGCGCAAGGCGCGCCGGGCGCGCAGGGCAGCCAAGGCCTGCAGGGCGACCTGGGGGCGCAAGGTCCGCCCGGCGCGCAGGGCGACAAGGGCGATCAGGGCGATGCCGGACCGCAGGGCGACAAGGGCGACGAGGGCGATGCCGGGCCGCAAGGCTCGAAGGGCGACCAGGGCGACCAGGGCGACCAGGGCGACCCAGGCGGCACCGGGCCGCAAGGCGCGAAGGGCGACCCAGGCGGCACGGGCCCGCAGGGCGCGAGCGGCCCGCAGGGCCAGAAGGGCGACCAGGGCGACGCCGGCACACAAGGCCAGAAAGGCGATCCAGGCGACACCGGGCCGCAAGGCGCGACCGGCCCGCAGGGCCCAGCAGGGACGACCGGGCAGGACGCCATCACCGTCTACGGCAATGGAGGGGTGATCGTGTCCTCCACGACGAACGATGCACTCGTGCCGGGCCTGACGACGACCGTCTCAGTGCCGGCGGACAGCGTTCTCTTCATCACAACCGATGGCGGCTTGTCGGATCCCAGCCCGGTCCCGGACCAGTCGACGGTCATCGACGTGATGATCAAGATCGACGGCGCGCTCCCGGCTAGCGGCAGCTACCGTCGGATCACTGCACCCAGCGGATCGTCGCCGACGATCGCGTATTGGTCGATGAGCACCACGCAGTCGCTGTCGGAGGGCAACCACACGATCGCCGTCTACGCGTTGAAATCGAGCGGTGACGACGCCACCGTGGGCGGCGCCGGGTCGAGCGTGCAGCAGCCGGAGCTCAGCGTCCTGACGCTGAAGAAGTGAGCTGCGCGAGCTCGTCGGCGGGCGAGGTTCGCCGACGAGTCTGTGACCCTCGCGGAGCAAGCGAGTTGCCGTCAACCCCAACGGGGCCGTCGCCGACAGCGGCAGCGTTTGCGGTGAAGCGGCCGACGCCCCAACGTCTCCCGCCAAGCCCCTTCATGCCAGCTCGACCGTGACGCCCGGCTCGGGGAGGACGAGGCCGTCGGTCGCGCCGGCGGCGGTGAAGGCCGCGACCAGCTCGTCTCTGCCCTCGGTGAAGTGGCCCCAGCCGTCGTAGTGGACCGGTGCAACCCAGCGGGCGCCGAGCAGGCGGGCCGCCTCGACCGCGTTCGCCGAGGTGAGCGTCAGCTCGCCGTCGATGCCGGGAACGCGCACGGCGCCGGCGTTGAGGATCGCGATGTCGACGGTTCCAAGGCGGTCGACGACGTGCTCGACGACGTTCAGCGATGCGTTGTCGCCGCTGATGTAGACGGTCGGCAGGTCGGGCGCCGCGAGGTGGAAGCCGATGACCTGGCCGACGAGCGGCTCGCTGCCGTCGGGCCCATGCTGGGCGGGCACCGCGGTCACGGTCAGCGCCGGCGCGTCAGGCCGCTGGAGCGTGACCGACGACCACGGCTCGATCCCGCGCGCACGCCCGCCGAGCCGCTCGGCACCGGCCTTTGTCGTCAACGCGAGCGGTGACCGCGCGACAAGCTCGTGACCGGCGACGTCGAGGTTGTCGGGATGCTGGTCGTGCGAGACCAGCACGGCGTCGATCGGCGGCAGCTGGTCGGCCGCGACCGCCGGCTCGTTGAGCTTTCTGAGCACCGTCGCACCGCCCTCGTACGTTCTGGGCGGGTCGAAGGTCGGGTCGACGAGCAGCCGGAGCCCGCCATGGTCGAGCAGCACGGTCGGCCCGTCGATCAGCATGAACGTCGTCATCGCGTCAGTCTCGCAGCCGCGGCGGGAGGCGGGGGATGTTCGCCGTCGGAAAGCCTCCGAGGGCCGGCGCTCGTTTCCAAGAGGCCTGAGCCGAGAGTCCCGCGGTGGGCGCGTTGAGCGACAGGTCGAGTCGCGCCGCCCGCGTCCGCCTCCAATTCATATCCGACGGCGGGGCTTGAATCAAGCCAGGCGGCGTGCTGCATAATCGCCCACTCACTGTTAGAGCCTGCGGAACCGGAGTCACAGAAAAATGCGTGTGTTGTTGTCGACGTATGGGTCGCGGGGCGACGTCGAGCCGTTTGTGGCGCTTGCAGTCGAGCTGCAAGACGTTGGGGCCGACGTGCGGGTTTGCGCTCCGCCGGATCACGACTTTACGGAGCGGTTGGCGAGCGTCGGCGTGACGCTCGTGCCGGTCGGGGAGTCGGCCCGGGCACTGACGAGAGCGGCTCCCGGGCCTGCAGGGCTGCCCGAGCGTGCGGCGGCGGTGATCGCGAGCCAGCTCGAGGCGGTGCTCCCGGCGGCTGAGGAGTGCGACGTGCTGGTGGCGACCGGGGTGATGCCGGCAGCCGCCGGAGCACGATCGGTCGCCGAGAAGCTCGGCATCCCGTCCGTCTTCGTCACCTTCCAGCAGCTCACCTTGCCGTCGCCGCACCATCGGCCGCTGGCGTATCCCGGCCGCTCCTTCCCACCGGACGTGACCGACAGCCATGCGTTGTGGGAGCTCGACGCTGAGAGCATCAACGCGCTGTTCGGCGAGGCGCTCAACACCAACCGGGCGTCGATCGGGCTGCCGCCCATCGCCAACGTCCGCGACTACGTCATCGGCGAGCAGCCGTGGCTGGCGAGCGACCCGGTCCTCGACCCGTGGGAGCAGCAGCCGGCGTTCGTCGACGACGTCGTGCAGACCGGTGCGTGGATCGTGCCCGACGAGCGTCCGCTGCCAGCCGACCTTGCGGCCTTCCTCGACGCCGGCACGCCACCCGTCTACGTCGGCTTCGGCAGCATGCCGATGCACGCGTCGGGCGACGCCGCCGAGGTCGTCATCGCGGCGGCTCGCGCGCACGGCCGCCGCGCGATCCTGGCCCGTGGCTGGGCCGACCTCGCGCTGATCGACGACGAGGACGACTGCTTCGCCGTCGGCGAGGTCAACCAGCAGGCGCTGTTCACCCGCGTCGCCGCCGTGGTGCACCACGGCGGCGCGGGCACGACGACGACCGCCGCTCGCGCCGGCGCGCCGCAGGTCGTCGTGCCGCAGCTGGCCGACCAGCCGTACTGGGCGGGCCGCGTCGCCGAGCTCGGCATCGGCGCGGCGCACGACCGCCCGACCCTGACGACCGACTCGCTGTCAGCCGCGCTCGCGACGGCGCTGACCGCCGAGACCCGCGGCCGCGCGACCGCCGTGGCTGCGACGATCGCCACCGACGGCGCGGCGATCGCCGCGCAGCTGCTGCTCGACGTGGCGAGCGAGGAAGACTGAGCCCCGCGTGAGCCGCGCGCTCCCGCCGGAGCCTGCCTAGGACGCCGCGACTGCCTCCCGGCGCCGGGCGGCGAGGACGGCCTGTTCCGCGGCGCGATGAACGTGAAGCTCGGGCGACGATCCGCAACCGCCTCGTCGAGGCGCCGGGCGGGACGAAGGTGCTGGTCGAGCGTTCCTCAAGAACTCCGCGGGGCGGCCGATCTGTCCGGCTGACCCCTTTCCAGATCGGATCCGAATGCAACGTCGAGCTCTCTGCTGTGCCGCGACGCTGGCCGCCGCCACGGGCGCCGTGCTGCCAGCGAGCGCCGGCGCGGCGCTGACCTTCGCTCCGCTGCCGGCCATCGCGTCGGGCCAGCGCCCGCACGCGGTCGTCACCGCGGACTTCAACGGCGACGGCGTCCTCGACCTCGCGACGACCAACGAGTCGTCGAACACAGTCACGGTGGCGCTCGGGACCGGTAACGGTGCGTTCTCGGCGCCGAGAGCGTTCCCAACCGGGTCGACTCCGATGGGGATGGCGGTCGCCGACATCAACCGTGATGGTCGGCCGGATCTCGCGATCGCTGACTTCGGCGACGACGACGTCTCACTGCTGTTCGGCACGGGGACGGGAAGGTTCTCAGCAACGATGCGCATCTTCTCCGGCATCGTCGGCCCGACGGACGTGGCGGTCGGCGGCTCCGACCAGATCGGGCTGCTCGGCCTCGCGATCACGAGCAGCTCCGCGAACACGGTGTCGGCCGCCGCGGTCACAACCCTGGGGACGGTCGCCGGCATCCCAACGACGTTCTCCACCGGCACCGCGCCTGTCGCGATCGCGCCAGGCGACGTCAACGGCGACCGCATCGCAGACCTCGTCACCGCCAACCGCGACAGCGACAGCGTCACTGTCGCGCTCGGAACCGGCTCCACCTCGTACTCGCCCTCCGAAACGTTTCCGGTCGGATCGCGACCGATGTCGGTCGCGGTGGCCGATCTCGACGGCGACGGCAACGACGACATCGTGACGGCCGACAACAGCTCCAACGAGGTCTCGGTCCTGCTTGGGACGGGCAGTGGCACGTTCGCCGCGGCGGTCGCCTACCCAACGGGCGGGGCACCATCGTCGGTCGCGGTCGGCGACTTCGACCACGACGGCACGCCCGACCTCGCAACCGGCAACTTCGACGCGAGCACCGTCTCGGTGCTGCCCGGCACCGGCGCGGGCACGTTCGGGGCCCCCGCAGTCCTCCCGGCCAGCTCGCGCGTCTTCGGGATCGTGCCGGGAGACTTCGACGGCGACGGCGCGCTCGACCTGGCGTTCGCCGACTACGACGCGCAGGAGCTGTCCGTCCTGCGCAACGCGCCAACCGCCGACATCGGACCGGCCGGCCTGACCTTCGGCTCAGCCGGCCCGCCGACGCCGCAGGGAACGGTCGGCGCGCCGCAGAGCGCGACGATCACGAACAACGGCGCGGCGCGGCTGACGATCTCCGGCTTCGTCTTCGGCGGTGCGGACCCGGATGACTTCACAATCGGCAGCGACACCTGTCGCGCGCCGCTGCCGCCCGGCGGCGCCTGCAGCGTGCAGGTGCGCTTCTCGCCGCAGGCGGAGGGCGTGCGCGACGCGACGCTGACGCCGATCTCGAATGCCGCGACGCCCGCGTCGCTCGCCCTGACGGGGACGACGGGCGCGCTGGCGCAGGGGCCCGGCGGGGCGGACGGGGACGACGACGGCGCGGGCTCGCCGGGCCCAGCCGGCCCGACCGGCGCCCGCGGTCCGGCCGGCCCGCGGGGCGCTAGGGGCAGGAGGGGGCCAGCCGGCGCTGCGAGCCCCGCGGGCCCGGCGGCGAGACTCCGCCAGATCCGGCTTGCGACCTGCACGTCGCAGGGGAGATGCAGCGCGATGCGCGTCGCCGGAACGGCCGTCGTCGCGAACCCCACGACGGCGCGCGCAACGCTCACACGCCGAGGGCACGTCTACGCGACGGGCACCGCCAGCCGCGCGCACGGCCTGCGCCTCCGCGCCCACGCTCGCATCCTCGCCGGCCGCTACACCCTCACGCTCCACTACCGCCACGCCAGACGCAACATCACCACGAGCGCAAAGATCACGATTCGCTGAGGCCCGCATCAAGCGTGGCCGCGCGCCGGCGTGACCGGTAGGTTCTCGCCGATGCAGCCACATGCGGGAGTCCTCCGGCACGTCTTCGCGGCGCTCGTGCTCGCCGCCTCAGTCGCGGCGCTTGCGCTGCCGACGACCGCCTCGGCGAGCGCCACGAGCGAGGCCTTCCTCGCTGGGATCCCACAGCACGGCGCAACGCTCGGGGATCCGAAGGCGCCGTACCTGCTGACCGAGTACGTCGACCTGCAGTGCCCGTTCTGCGCGGAATGGGCGCGCGAGGTGCTGCCGACGGTCGTCGATCGCTATGTGCGGACGGGGGAGGCGCGGATCGACCTGCACCTCGTCAGCTTCATCGGCAACGACTCCGTCACCGCCGCGAGATTCGCGGTGGCCGCGCGCTTGCAGGATCTCGCGTGGAGCATGAGCGTCCGCTTGCTGCTCGACCAGCGCGAGGAGAACACCGGCTACGTCACGAGCCGCTACCTGCGTCGCGAGGGAGCGAAGGTCGCTGGCCTCGACGTCGCCGCGGCGGTCACGGCGTCACGAGCGAGAGCGGTGGCGCGTGTCGTTCGCCGCGAAACGCGGAGCTTCCTCTCGAACAAGCGCCTGACGGGCGTGCCGAGCATGGTCCTCAGCCGGCGGGGCAGCCGACCGCGGCTGGTCGCCGAGCGAAACGCGACCTCACGCGTCGCAGTCGTCAGAGCCCTCGACCGCCTCATCCGTCCGCAGAGGTAGACGCCGCCGGGGCGAGCCGCGCGCTGGCGTATCGCGCGGCTCAACGAATTCGCTCAGGGGTGCCTGGGTGGCCGGTTGGCCTCGAGCGCCGCTCTGACCTTGTCAACGTCGATGTTGAGCTGCTTGGCGAGCGCAGCGGCGAGATCGGCGTCGTGGGCTCTCGGGCCTGGGCGGCCTCTGCCGGGCGCGTGGCCTCTGGGAGCCGGCGGCGCCTGGCCTCTCGGCGGCGCTGGGGGCGGGCCGGCGGGGCCGCCTCTGTCGGGGCGGATCTGATCGAGCGCGTCTCTGAGCTGCGCCTCGGTGACGCCGAGCGATCTCGCGAGCGCGGCGGTGTCGAAGGGGGGTCCCGGGGCACCTCGGCCGCCCGGCGCGCCGAACGGCTGGGGTCCGCCTGGCCCGCCGTGCTCCCAACCGCCGCCGGCGTGCGTCGCGGTGACGGTGAAGTCTCTGTCGAGCGTCAGCTCGACGTCGCTCCCGTCGCTCTTGCGCACACGCGCCTCGAAGCTGCCGTTGGGCTCGCTCTCGATCCCGACAAGCGTCGCGCCCGGGTACTTCGCGAGCGCGGCGTCGGCTGCCTTGTCAGTGATGTTGCCGGTGAGCGGCGTCGGCGCGTTTGAGCCTGAGGTTGCCGCGTAGGCGCCGGCTGCGCCGCCGAGCGCGAGCACGCCGACCGCGGCAACGCCTGCAGTCTTTGACTTGAGTGACCGAATCATGGGGTTCACCCTCCTCGCCCTCGGTCAGAGCAACCGCAGAGCACCCTGAGCGAACCCTGAGAGTCAGAAAGCTGGCGCGCGGATCCCTACTCGCTCCAAAACCCGTGCACGAGCTCTCCGTCGCCGTCGTGGCGAGCCCCGGCGACGACGAGCTCAAGACCGTCGGGCCCGGCCTCGAAGCTGCGCGTGACCGGCGGCGCGACGCGGATCGCAACGAGCGGCGCGAGCTCGACGATCTCATCATCGAGCTTCATCCGTCCGGAGCCAGAGACGACGACGTAGACCTCCTCAGCGAGGTTGTGCCGGTGCCCGAACGGCTGCCGCACGCCGGGTGCGAGTCGGTGAAAGGTCACGCCAGTCTCCTCGGCGCCCAGCTCGCGCTGCGCAAAACGGATCTCAATCCCGCTGTCAGCGAGCCCAAGCCCAGGAGCCGCATCCGTCACGTCGTCCAGCGCGATGCGCGTAAAGCCCGGAGCGAGCTCGCGGCCCGCTGTCTCGATCGAGGTCATGTCGAGTCAGACGGGTCGAACGGCGCAAACTGATCGGTGCGTTTGTGGAGCGCGCTCGAACTCTCGCGCACGCCGCGCCCGCCGCCGACGACATGGCGCGTTGCGCCCGGGCCGGGGACTACTGGCGCGGCCAGTCCGATGATGATGCCCTAGGGCCCCGCAGTCAGCGACGGCGCCACGGCCGCGATCCATCACCCGACGGGAACGTGCGCGTCCACGCCTTCGACGTGCGTGACCGGCAGCCCGAGCCCGCGCGCCTTGCTGATGATGTCGAGGTGCAGCCATCTGGATATCCGGCTCGGGAGCGTCGAGATCACGATCTCGTCGTACTGTCCGAGGTTGACCGCGTCGGAGATCGCCATCAGCGGCTCGGCGTCGCCGACGTGGCCGGTCACGTGCGAGCCAGCTGCAGCGCTCAGCAACGGCAGCGCCGTCGCGAGCGTCCGGTCGGCTTCCCCGGCGTCGCCTTCCTGCGGGTCGACGACCTTGTGGATCCCGTGGGGATGCGCCGGGACGACGAGGTGGAACTTCGCCGGCCCGCGAGCAACGCGGGCACGGACCGCATCGCAGAGCGGCTCCGTCGCCGCCGTGCGGTTGGCGACAAGCAGGACACGGGCCTGTTCGGGCATGGCGCACCTCCGGGACGGCGGTCGCCCGCAACGGGCGGGAAACGCGCGTGAGCTGGCCTTTTATGAGTATTCCCGTCCCACGCGATCAGGACACGATCGGCTCGCCGGCGTGAGCCTGAGCCGCGCTACGCCGGGTCTGGGCCCAGTCGACGCGGAGGTCGCGGCAACGGTGGAAGCAGCGGCCGAGGCGCTCCGCGGAGCGGGCTTCAGGTCGAGCCTGTGAGCATCCCGGCGCTCGAGCGGGACGACCCCCTCGACCTCTGGACTGATCGGGGTCCATCTTGTCTCCACCTGGTACGCAGAGTCAACGATCCTCAACGTCGCCGCGACGCTCGAGTCGCTGAGCTCCGTCCGCGATCAGCACCCGACCTCTGAGGCCCCTTCTTCTCTTAGTAGTTCACATAAGATCGATTATCGAGCATTCTAGATAGCTCAACGGTCACGCACACGCCAGAGCGCCCCGGTCACGACCGGCAGCCCTGAACCAGCATTCGCGCACACCACGCCCGGCTCCTCGCGGCAGACCAAATCCTGCCTAAAGGCATACCGCAGCTACAGCCAAGACACCAGAAGAAGCCGATCGTGCGAGCGGCAGCGCAGCAAAGAGCGCTAAAGCAAGCTCAAGGCTTCATTGAGGCAGGAAGAAGGCTAGGCGCCGGATTGCGTCTCGCGCGGCGCAGCTTCTCGACGATCTCCTCGGGCAGCCCCTCGCTGATCTGCCGGGCCGGGTCGCCCCACAGCTCGACGCGGTTGAACGGGCCTCCCGGTCTCTCCCGCGCCGGGTACGCGACCGCCACGAACCCGTGGCTTCTCGCGTACGCGTTGATGCTCGCGGCGACCGACGCCGGTGTGCCGAAGAAGTCACTCCCGGCGGTGATGCGCGCGATCTTCGACCCTCCGACGAGCCACTCATCGTACGGGTATCTCGTCGCCCGCTTCGCCGGCGTGAACTCCTCTACCTGCTCCATCAGCTGTCGCCTCCCTCAGTCACCTTGGCGCCTGCCATCGTACTCGCCCGAGCGGCGGCACAAGCAAAGCTTGATGCAAGCTTGAGGCAACTTTGAATGCGCTGAGTGCGATGTTGGCGCTAGGTCGCGTGCAAAGCGGAGCTTGGCCGGACGGTCGCCGCGCCGGCTCACCAAGACTCCGTAACGGGCGTTACGGACCATAGGCGGGAGCGGTCGTCCGCGGCGGACCGCTACCAGTTCCCGGCTGGCCGCTTGGGGGCGCTCTGAAGGACGCCGTCCGGACGCCGGCTTACCCTGCATGAAGTCGCTGCATAATCACACGGAGGTTTTCACATGGCGAAACGGGTGATCACCCGGGAGCAGATGATCGAGACGTTCGCGCCGGCGCGCGGGGTCCTTCAGGACGTGATCGACAACGCGCGCGCCCTCACGACGTTGGAGCGGTTCGCTGAGCTGCATCCCGAGATCACGCGGGAGGCGGCGCTGCAGCGCCGCGCCGGTCAGGCGCGCTGGATCCTCCTCGCCGACGGCGTCGTCGCGACGATCGCGGTCGTCGACGGATTCGGCGTGCTGAGCAGCGACGCGCAACACAACCAGGGCCAGTACCTGTTCTCGTTCCCGGGCGGCGTCTTCACGGTGAAGCGGGAGCCCCACGACGAGGCCGACCCTGATGACGGCAGATACATCCAGGAAGCGCTCGTGGAGCTGCTCGCGCAGGCTGAGCTCGCGGCCGACGTCGAGGCCGACGCGCCGATCGTTGTCTACCTTGCCGTGACCGCGACCTCGGCGATGCTGAAGATCCGCCATTCCACGCTGCCTGAGATCATGAAGATCCCCGTCCACGACCTCGTCCCCGCTCCGATGCCAGTCGCCTCCCGTCCCAAGCGCCAACGAGCGCGCGCGCGCTCGACGCGCGAGTCCACGATGCCCGGTACGCGCTCCGCCGCCGCCGACAGCCCGCCGCCGGCCCAGTAATGGAGCAGGGGCAGCTCAATTTCCGGATGGTGCGGCTCGCCCGCGAGAAGCTGGAGCTGACGCAGACGGCGGTCGCGAGGCGCACCGGGATCCACCAGGCGCGGCTGAGCCGCCTCGAGTCCGGCCAGCACGTGACCGTCTCCCCGCAAGAGGCCGATGCTCTCGCCTGCGCGCTGGAGGTTTCCCTGTCTTTCCTGGAGCAGGAAGCGACGCCGGCAGCTGCGCCGCTGTTCCGCAAGCGCGCGATCCGGTCCGCGAAGAGAGTCGCGGCGATCCAGGCTCGTCTGAACTTCGCCGTCCTGATTGCGCAGCGTTTGCTTGCCGCCGGCGTCGATCTCGACGCGCCACAGCGGTTCCCCGAGCCGGGTGACTTCGCGCCCGACGAGCCCGGCGCCGCCGCAATGGCGCTTCGGCGCGATTGGCGCTTGCCCGCCGGGCCGGTCGACGACCTCACGGAAGTCATCGAAAGCGCGGCCGGGCTCGTGCTGCACGTCGATTTCGGCACCAGCGACGCGACCGCCGCATTCATCGCGACCCGCAACGACGGCCGGTTGTGGTTCCTGATCAACACCCGCGAGACGGCTGGCGACCGCGTGCGGCTCAGCCTCGCACACGAGCTGGGTCACGCGGTACTCCACCGGCTGATTCCGAGCGTGGACGAGGCCGAGGTCGAGTCACAGGCGTTCCGGTTCGCAGCCGCGTTGCTGCTGCCGCCCGACAGCTTCGACCGCTCCGTGCCGTTCGACGCGCTCACGCTCCAGCACGCGCGCGCGCTCAAGCGGACCTACGGCGTGTCGATGCAAGCGATCATCCGCGCCGCCCACGACCGGAAACGGATCAGCCGCGCCCGCTACACCAGCCTGTACAAGCAGCTTTCGGCGCGTCAGTGGCGCACCGAAGAGCCTGACCCCATCGCGATCGAGCAGCCCCAGTTGTGGCCCGACGTCCTGCGGGTCCACCGCGAAGAGCACGACTACGACGACAGAGACCTGGCCGTCTTTGCCCACGTGACGCCCGAGATTCTTAACGAGCTCTTCCCGACTCTCTTCGAGCCGCCGCGACCGAGACTGCGGAGTGTCGTCTCGGCTCGATAGCGGTCTGGCGCGGTCTTGCACGAGGGGCCGCTCGACATGAGCGAAGCCGCCGACCACGAACTGGCCGTCGAGGTCGGCGAGTTGATCGCCGCCGGAACGGATCTGCGCGCGACGCGGCGCGAGCTCGCTGCCCTGCTCCTGCAGCGCGCCTCCCGGCCGGAGCCGCCGCGGGCGCCGCGGCTTCCAGGCGAAGTCGCGGAGGCGTTCCTGCGCGGGTATGCCGCCGGCGGCGAGACGCGCGCCGCCTACGCGCGCGATCTCGCGCAGTGGTTCGTGTGGCTCGACCAGCACGGCCGACTGCCGTTCGACGTCACCCGCGTCGCGGTCGACACGTTCACCAACGAGCCGCTGCCCAACGCCGCCAAGCCCAAGCCCTCCACGATCGCGCGCCGGCTCGCGGCCGTCTCGGGCTTCTACGCCTACGCGCTCGACGAGGGCCTGATCGACAAGAACCCCGTCGCGCGGGTCAAGCGCCCCCGGATCTCTGACAGATCCTCGACGCTTGGGCTCAGCAAGGCCCGCGCCAAGCGCCTCTTGCAGGCCGCCCGCCACGAAGGGCCGCGCGAGCACCTGCTCGTCCTGCTGCTGCTCCACCTCGGCCTGCGCGTCAGCGAGGCCGTCAACGCCGACGTTGAAGACCTTGGCGAAGAGCAGGGCCACGCCGTCCTGCGGATCAAGGGCAAAGGCGAGAAGGAGAAAAGAACGCCCGTCCCGCTCAACCCCGCGCTCCAAGCCGCGATCGCCGCAGTCCGTGCGGAGGGCCGCGAGCAGGGGCCGCTGCTCTCGACATCGACGGGCGCACGGCTGACGCGCCAGCACGCAGGGAAGATCGTGAAGCGGCTCGGCGAGCAGATCGGGCTCCCGTCCCTCCACCCCCACGCGCTGCGCCACACGTTCGTGACGCTCTCGCTCAACGAGGGCGCGTCGCTGCGCGACGTCCAGGACGCCGCCCGCCACGCCGACCCTCACACAACGCGCCGGTACGACCGCGACCGCAACAACCTCGCGCGGCACCCGACGCATCGCCTCCTCGGCGCGCTCGAGCCCTAGACACGAGGACGCCGACGGCGCTACGGGACTGTGGCGCGGTGCCAGCTCGCGCGCTGCCGGTCGAGGTCAAGCAGCAGCCACGAGCCCGGCGGCGCTCCGTCCCGCTGCGGACAGCCGAGCGAGCCCGGGTTCAATACGGCGGCCCTGCTAACCAGGGGCACCTCCCCCACCGCCGGGACGGCGACGACGGCGGCGGTGCCATCCGCGCGCCAGAAGGCGGCGGGCTGGTGGGTATGGCCGACCAGCAGCAGGCGCTCGCGCTGTTGCTCGAGGCACGCGCCGGCTGCGGCCGGCCCGTCGACGTAGCCCCATAGCGGGTCGGCAAGCGAGCCGTGCACGCACTCGACCCCGTGTCGCGCCGCCGTGGACGGGAGCGAGCGCAGCCACGGGACGTCACCGGACGCCTCGATCGCCTCAATCGCGGTGATCGCGCCCATCACGGCGGGCGAGCCCAGCTCTCCAAGCGCCGCAACGTTGTCCTTGCCGGCGACGACGGCGTCATGGTTGCCGCCGATCACGAGCGCGCAGGCGTCGCGGACCGCCCTCACCGTTTCGACCGGCTGCTCGCCAATGCCGACGATGTCGCCGAGGCACCACAGCTCGTCGGCGCCAGCGGCGGCAGCATCATGCTCGAACGCTCCGAACGCGCTGAACCTCGCGTGGACGTCGCTGCAGACGGCGATCCGCACGCCGTCAACCTAACGCCCTCCGCCTCGCGACGACGCGGGATCGCGCCGCGGCTCCGGGTTAAGCAGCAGCGTCTGCCCAACGCTCCCATCGACCCGCCGACCTCACCGACGGTTAAATCTAGCGACGACCGGCGGCTGTGCCGTGCGACGATGGGCTGCGTGACCGAGGCCCGCCGCGTTCAGCTCACTGGCGATCTCGCCGGCGACTTCATCATCGAGCACGTCTTTCCCGACGGCCGCATGCTGGTCCGGCCCAACGACAGCGCCGCGGCGATGAACGCCCGGAACGGGTTGGCGCCCGCCACGCTCGATGAGTTCGAAGCCGAGCACGGGCCGGTCGCGCCACCCGACGGCGAGGGATAGGACCAAACCGCCGGCGGCACGTGCGACACAGCGGCCGGCTTTACCCCTTCCCGGGGGCAGACTTACCTCCTCTCGAGGGGTAAACGCGCACGGCAAAGACGCCGATCCACGACCACCAACTGCTTCCCAGCCGCGCTCGACCTCCGCGATCGTGCGCGCCAGCGTCCCCTGCAGCTGCTGGCCCCAACCGTCCGTCCCCTCACGGACGAACCCCGCAAGCTCGGGGCCAAGGGTCCCCCCAACCCTCGGCCCCGAGCGCGGGCTCACGCTGCTGCTGATCTCGCTTCAGGCCCTGTCAGCCGGAAGTGCAGCTCGACTCCCTCGGGAACTCCGCGGATGTGTGGGCGGACCCAGGTCTCGTGCTCTCTGAGCTGGATGCCGAGCTGTGCGGCTGCCGCTTTCGCTTCGTCGCGCGCATGGGCGTCGCCCGACAGGCGGCGACGGTGGCCTGCCACGAACGAGGCCAGAACGCGCTCGGTGGCCGGCGTCGCAACGAGTCCCGGAGTCACCAGGCGCTTCTGGCCCGACCGGCTAGACCGCGCGGCCGGCACAGACCTGTCGCTCACGTGTCTGCGGCCCGGCGACGCGGGTCGATGCGCGGCGGGCCTTTCGTTGACGTACGCGGCTTCGCACGTCAACGTCGAGAACCCGACGAGAGCCGTCTCCCAGACGCGAGGCAGGAATTGCTCGCCGCGCTCTCCGGGCCAGACGATCGCGAGCGGGTCAGCCGGCGTCCGAAGGCGCAGCGCGCCTCGGACCGGCTCCGCGCTCTCCACCCAGAACGTGAACGGAAGCTCCACCGGCCCGTCCTGACGCTGACGGATCGGCTCAAACCGAATCGCGTAGTCCGGCCCGTCCAAGATGACTGGGACGTCCCCGTAGTCGAGGACGCGCTCGGTGCGGATCCGCTTGCTCGCCGCGATCGCGCGCTCGCGCAAGCCGCTCTCGGCGCCAGTGGGGAACTCGGTGACCACACGCCAGCCCTCAGCTTCGACCACGCGCAACGCTGTCGGCTTCGGGTGATCTCTCTGGAGGACCAGCGAGTCGCGGAGCCGCGCCCATTGCAGACCGTCGGCCACGAAGTTGCCGTTGATTATCTGGCGCTGCAGCGAGGCCGTCGTTGCCGTGATCAACGCGACGCCGCTCCCGTCGCGATACAGCAACACACATCCTGGGCCGCGCTTGATGTTGACGTTCAGGCCGACGGGATCGAAGTAACGCCCGAACGCGCCGGCGACCGCTTCGGGCGCGTGTCTGGCGACGAGATCGTCGACGACCTTGCTCCAGCCCTCGCCGCGCAGCCTGCGGTCGACAGCGATCGCCTCGATCGCCTCTGGCGGGGCGTCAACAGCCGACAGGATCTCGCGCGCCCACCTGACCCGCCTCCGGCCCGCTTCGTCGACGCGCTCCCGCTCTGTGCGCTGAGGTTGCGGCGGTCTGTAGTTCTTGAACATGCGCTGGCGGTTCTTCCGCTTGCCTTTTCTGGCCAAGCACAGCTCCCTTCGCGAGGACACATTCGGCTGGCGCAACGACCAGCCGAAAAACAGTACCCGGCACCGCGGCGGAAACCGGCTCGAGCACGGCTTGCGGCACAGGCCCTTTCGACTGGCCGGTGGCACGGCGGCGCCGAGACCCGCGCGGGCGCTCGCGCCGAGCCCCGGCCGGTCCACTCGAAAGGGTCACTACGTCGACGGGCACCGCAGCCCCTGTGGCCGAGCGCTTACAGCACGAAGTCGGCGAATGCTTCAGCGTGCTCGCGGTCGTGCCGCTCGGCGACGATCCGCGGCCCACCGCTTCCGCCTTGCTCGAACCATGTGGTCACGACAGCGCGGTCGTCGCCGCCGATTGGCCCGGTCGCCAATTGCCCGTGTCGGCGCCGCTTGCACCATTCGAGCGCGACGTCCAGCCGCAGGCTGCTCCGCTCGGGGTCGTAGCCGCGAAACAGCTCACGGGCGATCGGCTTCCCGGCGCGTCGGTCATCGACGCCGCTCGGCGTGGTTCCGGGCTGCCAGAACCGATGCCGCTCCGCCTGCACCCACGCCCCGCGGTTGAGCAGGCCGATGTGATGCCGGGCCGCGCGCTTGACTTCGACTCGGTCGTCGGCGTCGGCCCACGTCAGCAGCAACGCCGCTCTAGGCCCGATCGGCAAGCGGACTTCTGAGCTGTCGAGCAGCAGGAGGTCAGGCGCGCCGACGTCCCTTTGTCTGTCGCGGGTCCAGCGGATGCGAGTGATGGGATGGTCGGACGAGACGAGGGCCGGGCGGCCGAAGGTCAGCAGCGTCCAATGCATCTGCCCGATCACCGACGCGACCGTGCTGACCTCCGCGAACATCGCGTCCAACTCATAGTCAGGCTCGCTGAACTCACCCCGGTGACCGGCGGTCACCCCCGCGAAGATCGGTCTCTCGCGATCGAGATGCGCGAAGAAGCGCTCGGTGTTGCGCGGGATCTCCCGCCGCGAGCGCGGGCTTCCGCACAAAGTCATCGCCACCCACAGCGCGACCCATGCACGATCACGGCCGTCCTCGAGCGGCCATCGCCCCACCAGGTCGCCCAACAGCGGCAACGCCATGTTCTCGACGCTGCCGCGCGCTCTCTCCGCGGCCGCCGCCGTCCGCACGCCTTCTGCGGTGGGCGAGCGGGCGTAGAACTTCGAACGGACACAAACCTGGCTTGGGGCGAGGCTCAACCGCCGTCCGCCAGGGACGAACTCGCACGCGACGGCATCGCCGACGGCCCAATTGCGGATATAGCCCCTGCTGACGATGTGGTTGCGGTCAAACTCCACGCAGGCAGTGTGCTGTGCGGATCGGAGGGAAACCGCACACGGTCTGGAAACGCTCCTGTTGGGGAGGCAAAGCTCGGCGATCGAGGCATGGCGCTAGACGGTCTGGTCGCCGCACGACTACGTCGGGCCGCAAACGTGGAGCGGCGTGACGGGCTCTCAAAAGACCGTTTGCAGAGAAGACATCCGACCTAGTTGAAAAGCTGTGTGGTCCCGCATGCCCCGCCCGCTTAGAAGACGCCCTCCGATCGCTCCGGCCGACGTCACGATCCGCCACATCGGAATCGCGAGACCCATGGAGGTCGTCTCGCCTGCGACGCTCCTTCGTCGCAAGGAGGAAGCCGAATGGCAACGCATCAGCCGGGCACGCGGCTATGACCTTTACGCTGAACACGCGCTTCTCGCGCTCGCTCAAGGCGACATCGTCACCGCCGCTCGCTACACCGGGGACTTGTGGTGGTTCGTCCGTGATGTCAACGGTGTCGAGCGGACCATCACGGCAGCGACCGTCATGTTCGACCAGGCCGTCGAACGGACCTTTCCGTTCGAGATGGTCGAGTCTTACCGACTCTGGCCCACACAGGTCAACGAGAAAACGGCCTGGATTGAGCGACTCGAGCAAGAGCTCCCACAGAGTCCCCGTTGCGCCAAGCGGACCCGTCGCGGGCGAGCGGCGTAAACGGACGGACGCCTCATAATCGGCGGCTGGATCCGACCGCGGCTATTCTGCTTCGTAAATTGCTGAAAAACGGATGATCGAGTGTGCCGGACCGGGAGGCGTTCGCCACGCGATCAGTGAATCACCATCCGCCGGCGCGACGGACGCGCGGGCATCGAGCTGACCGCGCTGGAGGTAGCCGTGGAGCTGTTGCGAAAGCAAATTACGACGTGGGCAGACGCCCAGCCGCTGTGGCAACGAGACCTGCTCCGGCGCGTAGCACGCGGACCGCTGAGCGATGAAGCGTTGAACGAGGTCATCGAGCTTGTCCTCGGCAGCGAAACGGCCCCATCACCTCGGCCGCTGCAGGAAAGCGATCTCCCCGGTGAAGGCGCCTCGGAGGCGCCGGTGGCGTTGCGGGCAGTCCGCGATGTCAACGGTGTCGACGCTCTCGCGCCGAACCAACGCCTCGAGTTCGACCCGAGCGGTCTTACCGTCGTCTATGGCATTAATGGCAGTGGCAAGAGCGGCTTCGGGCGGATTCTCCGGCTCGTCTGCCAGACGGTCGCGGCGTCGCCGCTTCGACCGAACGCGTTCGTCGTCGATCACGCGACACAGACAGCCCGGATAAGAGCGAGGCGCGGCGACCAAGACGAAGACGTGCGTCTGGACCTTGCCGACGAGCCGCCGAAATGGTTGTCCGCGGTGAAGGTCTTCGACGGCGACTGCGCCCACACGTACATCACGTCCGGCGAGGCCGTCGAGCACGTTCCCGAGCCGCTCGGCGTGCTGAGCCGCTGCGCCGACGCTCAGAGCGCCGCCGCCGCACGAATTCGCGACCGCGCCGCCAAGATCAACACGTCCACAGAGGTCTCGGCCAGGACCGACATCGAGGCGACGATCAGCGCCGCCACCCTCACTCCACAAGACGAGATCGACCTTGAGAACCTCGAGCAGCGGCTTGCATTGCTCAAGAATCAGCAGTTGGAACCCGCGATCGCGGCCGCTCGCGCCAACGCCGCCGCTTCAACACGACTTGCTGGGTCCCTCGCAAGAGCCGCCGACGACCTCGACGACACCGTAGCGTCCAGGTTAGAACGCGCCCGTAGAGAGCTCGCGGCGGCTGTCTTCACACTCGACCAGATGCGGAGCGACGTGCTCGACGGCCAGCCCGTGTCCGGCACCGGCACGGAGCCATGGCGCGCGATGTGGGAAGCCGCCCGCGCCTTCGTCGCGGAGGGCTTCCCGCCCAAAGAAGGCGCGCCGTGTCCGCTGTGCCAGCGCGAGCTCGATCGGCAAACCAGCGAGCGGCTTGCCGGGTTCGAGGCGTTCGTCACCAGCGACCTCGAAGCGCGTGTCGCGACGGCGACGCGACACGAGCGGCAAACGCTCGACGGCCTCCCTGACCCACAGAAGATCCTCACCGAGGCCGTCAGAGCCCTCGCGACCCTCGACGAGGCTCTGCGAGAGGCCGTGCTCACTGGCATCGAGGCGCTCTCGTCACGTAAGAACGCGCTGCAGGCCGGTGTCGCACCGGAGGTCGTCGATATCGGACCGGCGGTCGCGCGGCTTCGCGACCGAGCCGATGCCGAGACGGCACGTGCTGCCGACTACGAGGCCCTGCGCTCGGACCCCGAGCGCGAGTCGTTGAGCGACCGGATCGCTGATCTTCACAGACGGCAGACGATCGGTGCAGAGGCTGATGCTCTCCGCGCCAAGCACGGATTGCTCGCAGCCGCCGCGCGGTTAGACACGGGCTCGATCACGAGACAGCAAAGAGCGCTCGCCAAGCTCGCGATCAGCGACCGGCTCGTGGACGCGGTGAGACGCGAGCTCGGCCGCTTCGGCGGGCTCGGTGGACGTGTCGAGGCCGGGACCAGCGGCTCGGGCGGCCGCACGGTCCTGCGCGTCAAGCTCAAGGACTCAACCACCAGACCTGGGCACATCCTCAGCGAGGGGGAGCACCGTGCTGTCGCGCTGTCATTCTTTTTGGCCCAAGCCAGCGAGAGCGCCAGCAGAAGCGCGATCGTGTTCGATGACCCCGTCAGCTCTCTTGACCACCTCTGGCGAGAAGAGATTGCGGAGCGCCTCGCCTCGGAAGCGGTCAATCGACAGGTCATCGTGTTCACGCACGACCTTGCGTTCCTTGCCCAGCTGTCCGCGGCCGCGACTTACGCCGATGTTCCGTTCAGCCAGAGGTTCCTGAACCGTGAGCACCATCAAGCAGGCGTCGTCACGACGAAGGCGCCGTTCGTCCAGATCGCGTTCTCCAAGCGCGCCGAAGAGCTGCGGCACCAGGTCGAGCAGCAACTGACCCCGCTGTGGGACTACAACCGCGACCTGTACGACGAACGAGCAATCCGTTGGATCACAGACCTCCGCAAGTCCTGGGAGATGCTCGTCGAGGAAGGGCTTCTTCGCGGCGTCGTTCGCCGCTACGACCCGCGCATCTACACAAGCAAACTGAAGCTCGTTCATATGCCCGACGGGGCGGTCGACAAGGTCCACGACGCATTCCGTCAACTCTCCGGGAAAGCCCACCACGAAGCGCCGGCCGTAGTCCACGCCCCCTCCCCTCCGCGCCTCCTCGAACGCCTCGGAGAGTTCGAACAACTCGTGGCCGAACTCAGGCTCGACGACGCTGACGCCCTGGAAAACGCCGGCGAAATCGCGGCGTGACGACCTTGGCCCTCCGAACGCGCGTCACCAAGGCAGATCCGTCGCCAATCACCTAGAAGAAAGCAGCGATGACGATTCGCAACACTTTCCAGATCGGGGAAGCGTTCCGGGCTGAGGAGCCGAGCGCGCGCATTGCGACTGTGCTCGCGATGATCTCAAACGACACCAACCGGATCGTCGCGCTCCTCGACCAGGTCAAAGGCGAAACCGACGAGGCTCACGCGCTGCGGATGATGTTCTTCCGTTACGGCGCAGCTTCGTACTTCGAAGCGGTCGATTGGCTCCAGAACGCCAAACGCGATTGGCCTGATGAGTTCGAGTCCTTGCTGAAGTACTCTGATGAAGCACGAGAGCGGTTGGATCGGGTCCTCTCCAGTAGCAAGCGCTCGCCACTCCACGCGCTGGCGAGCTGGCTCAAGGACCATCGGAACGTCATGTTCCACTACCCGATCGTGAACGAGGGCCGGGCCACAAGCGGCAGAGAAGAGATCACGGGGGCCCTCCAGCGTGCGAGCAGGCACACCGGCGAGATCGTGTACGGCGAGAACTTCGGCGACACGCGGTATCCGTTCGCTGACCAGGTCGCGCGCTATCTCCTTCCGGGAGAGGACGAGCCCTCACGTCGAGACATCCGAGCGCTCGCTGACTTCACCACCGACTTGGTCTTTGTTGCCCAGGCGCTCGTGTCGGCCTATGTGGCCGTGCTTCCCGACCGCGTGGCTGGACCTAGCCACCAACGGCCAGTGATCATCGCGATGGACCGCGGACCGGCAGCCCCGTTGGGCGAATAGCGACCGGAGGTCCTCCCACTAGGACGTCATCCAGGCCGGCGGCGAGCTTTCCGTGGCCGCGACAAACCGATGAGAAACTGGCCATGACAAATCGTGAGACGCTGCATGTCAAACTGATGAGACGCCGCAGCCTCTCGTGCGGCTGCGGCGTGCGGCGTCTCATCGGTTTGGCACAGGAATCTCATCGCTTTGGGACGGTGTGTCTCATCGCTTTGGCACCGGCCGGCGTTACGAGACGGCGTACTTCAAACCGATGAGACGCCGCAGCTCGGCGATAAACGTCCATCCCATGCCGAGGCTGCTCCCGCACAAGCGTCAGCGTCGCGCCAACAACCTTCGATCTGATCACCCGACAGCCACCCCATTCCCCGAACCACCGCCACCGACTCGCACCTCGATGCAGCCGTGGAGCTTAGCCCCGCAAACAGGTGCATGACAACCGAGAAGCGGATTACCAGTTAAATGTGGTGCGCCAGAGAGGCTCTTGAGGGTGTCGCCCGAGCGCATCTGGTCCCGCGCCGGCTTCAGTCGGCGGTTGAGACGTGCATTTGCGACGCGTCCAGTGGCAGAGGGACTTCGACCTCGGCAAGCTCAGCGAGGCGCAGCACTGCTCTAAGAAGCGGTGGCGGCACGTCTTTGCGCGAAGCCATCCCTCGGACGATCGCCTTCATCTTCCGCGGCTTTTCCGAGGCATTGCGGCCGATGCCAACCAACGCCTCGAGTGAGGGCTCGCACACGAACCGGTTCTCGGGACCGAGCGCGGCCTCAATCGCCGCGCTTTCCCGCTGTGCGCGGGCGTTTTCTTCGACGAGCTTCTTACGCAGAGAGTCGTCGGCGTCGTCGGGCAGGTCATAGTTGTCATCGTCGTACAACGCGCACACGGGAATTTCGAGAGCCCGGCACGCGCGTGCATGGAAGGGGATGCTCGTCTTCCCACCGCATTCGAGGACGCTGAGGTTGCAACCGTCGAGATCAAGTTGAAGTCGGCTCGCAACCGACTGCACTGCAACGAGATCAGCCTTGCCCTCAACGAGGAGCACTGCGTCTGCGAACAACGCCTCGGACCGCGTGGCGTCGTATTCGGTCTCGAGCTTGCCCCGCGCGTCCTCAAGTTGAGCCCGGTCTTCGTCTCTTACGAACGTGGCCGACGATGAGCCTCCTGCGGGCCGCCGCACCAAACGGAGAGCTTCGAACCGCGTCGCGTCGGCGAAAACCGAGGAATGCGTTGAGTACACGACCTGAGCGTCGCCTCGCTCGGCGATCTCGCGCAAGATCGCGTAGAAGTGTCGTTGCGCGTGAGGATGCAAGTACATCTCAGGCTCATCGATGAGGACTGTGCCGAGGGTGCCCGAGCGCTGCGCGCGGAGAGCCTCGAAGATTCCGACGACCATCGCGCTTTGGACCCCGAGTCCGACCTGGTCGCCGGGGAACTCGACGCCCTCCTCGCTGTAGACCAGCCGCAATGACGAGTAGGGATTGACTGGATCCGCGATCTTGAACGCGACGCGAGCGTTCCGAGCCTGCCCACCCGCGAAGCCCAGCGCGCGCCGAGTCGTCTCATCGACCGTCGCTTCAAGTTCTTGTACGTAAGGCGTGCGCAAGACCTCAGCCGCGTGCTCGAAGCGCTCTTCGAAGACCGAACGGCGGCTGCGCCCATCGTCCGCTTCCGGATGCGGCTTCTCGAGGTCTCTGATTGCTGGCGCCAGAAGCCGCGTAAGGATCGAGCCGCGAACCCCCGGATGGTGCTGTGCGACGGCGCGACGATGATCGATCAACAACGCCATCGCCGACTCGCGCATTCGTGTCGAAACGCGAAGCGGCCGCTGCATGCTCGGCCGACCTCCAGCGGTTGCGAGACATTCCAACGGGACGTCGTCGAGAACATCAAGAGGGTCGTAGTCGAAGTTGGGATCCCCAGCGAGAGAATTTCCGGTCCGTCGTTTATAGGGTCGACAGCGAACCCGCAGCGAATGGATGTTGTGCCGTGTCCCGAGTTTGTCGGGATCGCTCACGAGCGGCTCGTCGAACGAGACCTTGACGTACATCTCGCGGCTGTCGTCGTAGGCCGTGAAATCGTGTGGAAGCCGGATCCGCTGCAAGGTCGGCCACGACATCCCGACGACCATGTCGATCGCGCGAAGGATCGCGCTCTTACCAGCGCCGTTCGGGCCGACCAACGCGACCAACGGCCCTAACGGCATTTCGAAACTCTCGAGGCATCGAAAGTTCCGGCATTCCAAGGACGACAACATGGAACGACATCACACCGCAAACGCTGCTCCGTTGCCGCAG
This sequence comes from Conexibacter sp., assembly GCA_036499225.1. Classification (GTDB taxonomy): domain Bacteria; phylum Actinomycetota; class Thermoleophilia; order Solirubrobacterales; family Solirubrobacteraceae; genus Conexibacter. The sequence continues at coordinate 18,725 of DASYEC010000029.1, read as the reverse complement.
TTCGATAGTCGACGGTCGCCTCGATACGTCGCGATTCGCTGTCGGTCTACATTCGCCGCTCGGCAGAGCCGGGTCGAACGTGAGCGCGACGTTGAGACAGGCCCACCACATCGCGGCGGCAGAGACCGATGAGCGCGGCTGCCGCTAGCCGAGAGCGACGCTCTCCGTAGACTGAAGGCGACCACCGCACCAGGCGAATGCTCTCGCCTGGATGACGCCGCTGCCGGAGCGGGATCGGCCTCGGCGCTATGTCAGCGGCTGCAAGCCGCCCGGAGGTCTTCGCGCACGCTCGCTGGCAGGTGACAACCAGCGTTCGCGCCGTCCTTCAGCACGCGCCATCTGCCCCCGGCGCGGTGCATGGCAAGGACGGTCATCCGCACGGATCGGCACCGCGGTGTGAGTGGAAGGGCCGTGATCGTCCCCCAGGAGGTCGCGCGCGAGTCGACCGCATAGCTCAAAAGGGCGCATCCGGGCGGGTACCTCAGGATCGTCGCCTCGGCGGCGGGGACCTGCATCATCGACGACTCGCGGAGCGTCGCCTTCCGACCGTGAGATTGCGGGTCGAACGCGGCGAGGTTCCAGAGGACCCCGTTGACTGCCAGGAGCGTCGGCCGCACGCCTCTTCTCAACTCGAACGTCTTGCAGCCGAGCGCGACCTCACCTGGGAGCAGCCTGTCGTTGAGCGGCTCCCGGTCGCATCCCCAGCCCAAAAGGCTGGCAGCGCTGTGCACGGCGCCGTCCGACCCGTAGAGGAACGGGCCCGTCGTGTCACCGCCATAGAGGTCGGCGTCGTATTCGCTGCGGCCTACGTTTGCGAGTCGCAGCCTGAGCGTCACGAAGCGCGACCCTCGCGCTGGGCCGCGAGAGATGAAGCTGTCATCCGCCGGCCGCGGCACCGGGTCGACGATCGCGAGCACCGTCACCTTCAGCGAGCCGGGAATGCCGGCGTAGGCGTAGCCGAAGCGCACCGTCTCCGTCGGCCGCTCCCGCGCCGGCGCCGCAGCTGCCGTTAAGGCCGTGACCGCGAACGCCACGCCGATGGCCGACGAGATCTTCTTTCGCACAACCCCTCCTGTCGTAGAAACGGCCGGCCCGATTATCGGCGCTCGCGGCGGCGCTCGCACGCGTCTCGAGATCCCGAGCGGCCGATCCCGCGGAAAGCGGGCCACACCAAAGTAATGAGACCGCCCACGTCAAACATATGGCGACGCCGCACCCGGACGAAGAAGACCGCCGGCGCGGCCGCGACGTGCCGCCGCGCCGGGCGCTTACTGGCTGACGATGGTGGCGGCGTCGTTGATCGACGAGACGGGCAGGTGGCCGCTGACCCCTGGGATCCGGTAGCGGCGGGACGTTCGGATTCGGCGTTATGTCGAGAGCGAGGCAGTCGGCCTGAGGCCTAGCTACTGGAGCTGCCCCTGACTTGCTCTGCAAAGGTTCTAGGCGCCGGTTACGGATGTCGGCCGGTCGCGAACCACTAAGGGAGTTCAACGGGTGAAGCTCGACGAGTACCTCGATCGTGTGCTCAACGCACAAGACAGAGTCCTGTTGCAAGAAGCTTCCGATTGCCTGCAAGCCGGAGCGTTGCGTGCCGCCTACATCACGGTGTGGCTCGCGTGCGCGGAGTCGCTGCGTCGCAAGTTCACGGAAGCTGCCGTGCGCGATCACCAGGCGGCATCGGTCGCCAGACAGATCGCTGATTATGAAGGTCAGCACCGAGCCGTCGACAAGTTGCTCATCGAGAAGGCCAGACTGTACGGTTTGGTGACGGACGCTGAGGCGACTCGACTCACGCACATCTACGAGAACCGAAACGTGTTCGGGCACCCTTACGAAGAATCGCCCAGCGAGCAACTGATCGTGACCGCCGTATCAGAAGTCGTCGAGATCGTCCTGGGACGGCCGCTCGCTTTGCGTGAGGGGTATCTCTCGAACCAGTCGGCCCGACTGTCGACTGACATTACCTTTTTGGCCGACGATGGCGAGGTCGTCAGCGACTATGCACGCACGGTCCACGCCCGCACAGCAGCCGATTGCCGTATCTACTTCGTCCGGAAGCTGCTGAGAGCCAATGAGGCGATCTTCGCGGACCCCTCACTCGACGTCCTTCAACGACGATCCGTGTGGTTCCTCCGGGCGTTCCTGCTTGAGGATACGTCAGTCTTCGATGTGTGGGATCCCGTGGAAGATCTGCCGGACCATCCTCTGGCCCTTCCGGGGATACTGGCCGACAGACAACTCTTCCCACTGGTTTCAGCTCACGCTCGGGACATCGTCGTCAACGTACTGCTTCAACGAACGAGCACAGAGCCGACGATGCTGGCCCTGCTGTACTCGCTCGAGCAAGATGGCCTCCTCTTGCCTCGCCATTCGCAATTGGTGGCGGCGAACATTTCGAGCGCCGGGCTGTCGCGCCTCGCGTCGAGTGGACTTCCGTTGGCCGCGTGGGCCGAGCGGCTGACGACGGAACTCTCGTACAAGACCTGGGACGTCCAGAACGCTGCCGTCGCCCATCTCACCCGGGCAGGCTCGCAGCAGGTCGCGGAAACGGACGCAGAACAACAGATTGCGATCGGTCGTGCACTGCTTGCTGCCGCCGACGGCACCGCGTACCGCGCCATCAACCTGATTGCAGAGATCGCGGCGTCCGAAACCGTCTGGCCCACGTCGTTCGTAGAAGGTCTCGTCATGGAGTGCTTCGTGCACGAGGATGGGGCTGTTCGCCTGAAGACGGACCAACTGGGCCAAGCCATTCGCTGTCTGCATCGAGTCGGCGACCAAGGGCGCCGAGCGATCGTGGAGAAGACCTGCAATTTGTTGACTATCGGCCTTGTGCGCAATCCCGAGCGGTTCGAGCGCGACCGAGCAATCGCGCTCGAGCAGTTGGACGTGCTTGCGCGGACCGGCGATTACGGCTTCGCGGCTGAGCTCGTGGAAGCCCTGACGGCAAAGGACGCTACCTAGCTAGCGACAGGGCAGGCTGCGGCTTGCGTTGTCGGTGTACGTCGCAAGCGACGGGACGTGGACGTCCTTCGTGGCTACGACAACGTCATGAGCAACGATGCTGCACAAAGCAGTAGGGTTGCGCTTCGCCTGCACGATCACCGCTGCAACTGCGCTCGCCATCGTGGTCACTTCGGCTCTGGGGTCGTCTTCGCTCGGCTGGAGCGATCTCGCACTAGATGACTCGCGGTGAACGACTCGTCTACTTCGGGCACCTCTCCGAGCGTTCCACGAGCGACATCGCCCGCGCACTGGCTGAGGTGACACCCGCAGAACAACGGCGACAGCTCTCGGAAAAGCTTCAGATCGCCGGCGCTGTCTGTTTGCGTGAGCGCAGCTGGCTGCAACGCTCGCTTGCGAGCCCCGCGATCGGGACCATCCTTCTCGTCATCGCCTACACGGCGTTCTGAGCTTCGCCCGGCCGTGCGCGACGCGCAAGCGCCGACTCGCGACAAAAACATGAGAAACGGGCCGCGCCAAAATAATGAGACGGCCTATGTCAAACCGATGAGACGCCGCACGGTGTGGCGTCTCATTACTTTGTCGCGGTGGAATCTCATCGCTCTGTCGCGGGTGTCTCACTGGAATGGCGCGGCTAAGACGCGGGTACTCGCGGATCCGCGTCTGAGGTTTCCTAGGCGACGGCGGCCAGCGCGGCTGCAACCCACGTTCGGCTGTGCACGCATTCGTGCTCGAAGGCCAGCGCCACTCGCAGGTCTCGAACGCGTGCCTGGCTCGCGTCGTTGACTTCGTCGATCAAGCGGCGCGCTTCTCGCTGTCCCGTTTTATGGGAAGTCGTCAGCCCCAGCAGCGGCACTTCGCTGTTGATCGCGAGCGCGATCACGGCGTGGTCGTTTGGTTGCTGAGGTAGACGGGACACGGGTAGCGGGTCAGTCGCCCGCGGATGTAGCCGACCTGGTCGTCGAGGCCTGGTCGAACGAAGAAGTCGATCGGGGTTACGCGTAGACGGCGGCCTGGCCGGTCAGCGCCGCTATGAGCTCGGCCTGGCTTCTGACGCCGACTCTGGCGAAGATCCGCTTCAGGTGGGAGCGCAGGGTGTGGAGGCTGATCGACATCCTCGTCGCGACAGCCTTGGTCGGCAGGCCGCTGATCATCAGGCTGGCCACCTCGCGTTCGCGGGCGGTGAGCCCGTGCACCCGCAGCAAAAGCTGGCAAAGGTCGCTCCCGTCTGAGGGTGCGAGCGTGACGGCCGTCAGCGAGGCGCGGTCGTCCGTGCCGTCGAGCGAGGCGGCGCGTGCCGTCAGCCACGCGCCGTCTCTCAGGCGGATGCGAGCCTGCGGTGCCGCCTCGCCATCGGCGCGATGGCGCGCGAGCATCGCGACGGCCCGCACGGCAATCATCGACTGCTCGGTGAGCAGCTGCTGCCAGTGCTGCGCTTGCGCGGTCATCGACGCGACCGCGAGCTCGCGGTCCAGGAGGATGACGCCCGGCGCTCGCGCCGCAGACGCTGCGGCTCGTCTCGACAGCGCCCGCTTCAGGCCCCCTGCGAGCACCGCGGCGGCCTCGCGGACGAACGCGATCTCGTCGTCGTCGAACGCTCTGGCGTCAACGCCTCGAAAGAGGCACGCCGCGCCGAATGACGTGCGGTCGTGGCGGGCGACGACGCGCAGCTCGTCGCCAATGCCCATCGGGTCGAGGATCTCTGTGCGCCGCTCGCTTGCGGAGGCGCGCGCGCCGAGCGAGCTCAGCGTCGCGATCGGCGCCCTGCGGGACGCCAGCTCGCGCCATTTGTGCACGTCGCGGGAGAGGCGCTCGTTGCGGGCCAGCAGCATCGGCAACGTCGGGGATCTCCACCCGAGCTCATCCAGGCGCAGCGGCAGGAACGTGTCGGGATCGAGCAGAAGCATCCCCGCCGAATCGAACGGCACGACCTGCCGGACACGCTCGCCTACCTCGAGCATCAAATCGCCCTCAGGGAGGCTGCTGCGCGCGATTCTCTCGACCGCCTCCAGCCCGATTACAGCGCGCGTGCTTTTCATGCCGTCTCACGGTAGAAAGGCCGGCTGGCAGCGCGCATCCCCAAGATTGGGGGCAGGCGCCGGCAGTTGGCGCGCATGTCCCTGGTCGATCGTCAGCCCGGAAGAAAGGGGCGCGCGCCAAGCTTGCCGGCGAGGGCACGACACGCGCAAGATGTCGCGCCCGTACGCCTCGGCGGTGTTGCGGTCGGCGCGCCTTCACCGCGGAGAACTCGTCGTGCACGACGTCCCATCTGGAGATCTCGCGCGCGTCGTAGGTCGTCAGGCCCGACGGCGCGACGACGCATGTCACTGCGGCCGTTCGCTGCCCACTGCGGGCAGCGGCCCTGCGTCGTGTTGGTGGGCCGACGATACGGTCGGCAGGTGGACCTGGCGCTGTTGCCTGCCGCGCGCAGTGACGTCGGTTTCGTGCGAGGCGAGAACGAGGCCAGTGCGACGCCGCACGCACGAGCGGCTCGCTCGGCCACATAGCCCCCACCTGTCCATTCCCAAAGGGCGTGTTCTGGCGCGTGACCCCAGGCGTGTAGGAAACCGACTCGTCGCGAGAAAGGCCGGCGCCACAAGAAGCACGGCTGAGCAAGCCCAATACGTCCACGGGCGCTTGACTGGCGCGTCTGCGCTCGGCAGCGTGTGGCGGATGAGCACGCACGAGAACGCCAGTGGGCCGTCGCGCCGCCGCCTGAGCCCCCCATCCGCGCGGATCGTCGCGTCGCTCGCCACGGTCGCCTTGTTGGGCGCCGCGCCGAGCGCGGCGCACGCCGCCGCTTGGCTTGGCGGGCCGCAGTTCCAATCCGGGCCCCAAGCGGTCGCGGGCGACTTCGCGGAGGCGCCCGACGGCTCGTCGACCGCAGCGTGGATCGAGACCTCCGGCACCGCCGCGACGGTGCGGTTCCAGCACGCCGGGCCCGACGACGCGCTCAGCCCGCCGCGAACGCTTGGCCCCGCCGCCCCCGCCGTCCAGGGCTTTCCGCAGGTCGCGACCGCGCCGAGCAGCATGACCGCCGTCGCCTACCTCAGCACCGCCTCGTCCCCCGCCGCCGCCCCCACGCTGCGAGTCGCGCTGATCGACGCGGGCGGCGGCCTCCTGCGCGACACCCTGGTCACGACGTTCACGAGCGCGGACGCGCAGGACGGCATCTTCGGCGATGTCGCCGTCGACAGCGCCGGCGACGCGACCGTCGCCTGGACGAGCGGGAACAGCGCTGGCGGCGGTGGCCACGCCCACGCCGCTCGCGTCTCCGCCGCCGACGGCGTCGTGACGTCGTATCCGACGCTCGGCAGCTCGACGGTCGCTCTCCTCGGCGCCACCGGCGACACGGTGGGCGCCGCGATGACGCCCGACGGAACCGCGTGGGCCGGCTGGGTCGGCAGCGACCACGTCGCCTCCGTCGCTCGGCTCAACAACGACGGCACGCTCGACTCCAGCGCGGTGCCGTCTGGCGCCCCGACGCCGGGCATCGACATCACGGCTTCCGCTGCCGGCGGCGCGATCGCCTGGCAGGCGCTGCCGCTCGACCCGGACGACGTCTCGATCGCCGACAGCAGCGTCGCGGGCGTCCGGCTTCCGACGAGCGGAGCGTTGACCGGGACCTCGTTCCAGACCAGCTCGCTGCCGACCACCTCCGGCTTCAGCCCGCTCGGCAGCGGTTTCGGGATCGTGGCTGCGCCGGACGGGACCATCACGGTCCAGTCGAGCGGTCTCCTTTTGGCGGATGCCCTCCCCAGAGGGAAAACGGAGATCAGCCGCTTCGCGCCCGAGGCGATGACCGCCAACGCCCAGCAGATCGGCGGCGACGCGATGCTCGCCTATGGGCTGGGGATCGGCGGCGCCCCGGACGGCTCGGTGATCGCAGCCTCCCTGCAGGGCGACGGCGGCCCAACGTCGGCGCTCGCGGGGAGCCGAATCGCGCCTGACGGGGCGCTGTCACCGTCGACAGCCGTCTCGTCGCTCGACACCCCGGAGCCCCAGGCGGTGGCCGCGACGTTCAGCACCCAGGCGGACAACCTCAACGGCGGGATGATCGGGTACCTGACAGGCGGGGTGTCCGGGGCCGGCGGCCCGTGGAGCGTGCAGACCTTCCGGCTCGACGGGGCCGGCCCGACGGTCACGGCCGACGTCCCGGCAACCGGCGCCCCGCTTGCGCCAATCACCTTCAGCGGCACGGTCGCCGACCCGTCAACGGCGACGTTGAGCTGGGACTTTGGCGACGGCTCCGGCGACACCGGCCTGCGGGTCGACCACGCCTACGCCACTCCCGGCACCTACACGGTGACGGCTAGCGCGACCGACGAGCACGACAACACGACTGCCATGACGAGAGCGATCGTGGTCGCCGCGCCGACATCCGATGACGGCGGCGGCAGAGGCACGCCGCCAACGAAGTCCGACGACGGCGGCGGCAGAGACACGCCGCCGCCGGCGGCCGCGCGCGCTGCAGCGAGCCTGAAGATCACAAAAGCGACGCGCAGCGGCGCGAAGGTGACGGTCGCCGGCACGATCGCGAAGAGCGCGAGCGGCAAGGTCGCGATCGTCTACGCGCAGCGAGTGGGCCGCAAAACGGTGAAGGTGAGAAAGGCTGTAAGCATCGCGAAGGGCAAGTGGAGCACGACGCTGACGCTGCCGAGATCGCTCACCAGAGGCAGAGCGGCGCGCGGCAATGGGACCGTCACGGTGAGCTTCGCCGGGACGGATGCCGTCAAGAGAGCGAGCGCCAAGCACGCCGTCTCGTTCGCCAGAGCGAGAAGCGGCAAGAGAGCAAAGCGCGGTTCAAGCAGCAAAAGGTCCCCTAGCGCTTGACTGGCGCGCACAAGCTCTGCGGCCTGTCGCCGATGAGCACGCATGAGCACCTAACTTGAGCGAAGCGCCGCCGCGCCGACGGCCCCTGACCGGACCGCTGGTCACCACAGTGGCAGTCACGTCGTGCGGCGGTAGGCCGGCAGCGCGCTGGCGGCCTATACGTTGTCGCCGGGCCGGGAGCCAGCGCTAGCGGACGGCACGGGGCAGCACGGCGAGCACGCGGTCGAGCCGCAACGGGAGCTCGCGGATGCGCACGCCCGTGGCGTGGTACACGGCGTTGCCGATCGCGGCGGCAGTCCCGACGATGCCGAGCTCGCCGATCCCCTTCGAGCCTATTGGGTTGAGGTGGGGATCTTCCTCGTCGAGGAAGATCGCCTCGATGTCGCGCACGTCGGCGTTGGCTGCGACGTGGTACTGCGCCAGGTCGTGGTTGAGGTAGTCGCCAAACTCGCGGTCCATCACCGACTCCTCCATCAGCGCCATCGACAGGCCCATCGTCATGCCGCCCACCATCTGCGAGCGCGCGGTCTTGGCGTTGATGATCCGTCCGGCGGCGAACACGCCGAGCATCCGCGGAACGCGGATCTCGCCAGTGTCCGGGTCGACGCGGACCTCGGCGAACTGGGCCCCGAACGCGTGGCGCGAGAGGTTCTCCAGCCGCGCGATCTCCTCAGTCGTGTCGGCGTGCGCCTCGAGGTCCGCTTCCAGCGGTGCGTCGCCGTGCTCAGCGATCCGCGCGCGTAGCGCCTCGCACGCTCGGACGACGGCAGAGCCCCACGAGGCGGTGCCCATCGACGCGCCCGCCATGAAGGCTCTCGGAAGCGCGCTGTCGCCAAGCTCTACCGTCACGCGTCCGATCTGCACGTCGAGCGCGTCGGCGGCCAGCTGCGTCAGCACCGTGCGCGCGCCCGTGCCGATGTCTGCGGCGGCGATGCTCACGACGAGCCCGCCGTCGGGGCGCAGGCGCGCCGTCGCCTGCGCTGGATACCGGTAGACGGGGTACGTCGAAGCGGCGACGCCGGTGCCTAGCAGCCAGCGGCCGTCGCGCCGCGTTCCCGGCGCCGGTTCGCGCCGGTCCCAGCCGAAGCGGGCGGCGCCCTCGCGAAGGCACGCGAGGAGGTTGCGGGAGCTGAAGGGAACCCCGCGCTCGGGATCGAGCTGCGGCTCGTTGCGGGCCCGCAGCGCGATCGGGTCAAGCCCGGTCGCGCTTGCCAGCTCGTCGATCGCTGACTCGAGCGCGTACATGCCCGGAGCTTCTCCCGGCGCGCGCATGATTGAGGGGGTCGGTACGTCGAGCGCAGCGACCCGGTGCGTGGTGCGGCGGTTGTGTGCGGCGTACATCACTCGCGCCGGGGTCGCGGTTTGCTCGACGAACTCCCGGACGGTCGACGTCTGCTCGGAAACCTCTTGCGAGATCGCCGTCAGACGCCCGTCGGCGTCAGCGCCGAGCCGCAGCCGCTGGAGCGTCGGCGTGCGGTAGCCGGTGAACGCGAACATCTGCTGGCGGGTGACGGCGAGCTTGACTGGGCGGCCCGTTATCTGCGCGGCGAGCGCGGCGAGGACCGCGCTTGGGCGCGGCCGGGCCTTGGAGCCGAAGCCGCCGCCGACGTGCGGCGAGAGCACGCGCACCCGCGCCGGATCGAGCCCGAGCAGTTGCGCGATCGTGTCGCGCGCCACCACGGCGCCCTGGTTGGAGTCGTGCAGCGTGAGGCTGCCGTCGGGCTCCCAGATCGCGAGCGTCGCATGCGGCTCCATCGGGTTGTTGTGCTCGGCGGGCGTTCGATACGTCACGTCGACGACCGTCTCCGACCGTGCCAGCGCGGCGTCGACGTCTCCGATGACGCTGTCGGGTGGAAAGCCGGCGTTGACGACCTCGGGCGCGTAGAGCTTCGGGTGGCCGGGCGTCAGCTCGACGTCGTGCGGCTGCGCGTCGGCGTCGATGCGCACACGCGCCGCGCCCTCGCGCGCCGCCTCGAGGCTGTTGGCGACGGCCGCGGCGACGATCTGGCCGCGGTAGTGGATCGTGCGGTCCTGGAAGAGCGCGAGCTCGCCGTCGTCGACGCGCACGAGCGTCGGGGAGTTCTCGACGCTGATGACGGCGACGACCTCCGGGTCGGCGAGCGCCGCCGACGCATCGATCGCGCGGATCTCGCCGCGTGCGACCGGCGACAGGACCGCCCACGCGTATGCGACGTCGTCGGGCAGGTGCTCGAACGCGTAGCGGGCCTGGCCCGTGACCTTCTCGCGCCCCTCGATTCGGTCGACGGGCGCGCCGACGATGCCGCGGACGGCGGTCTTCACGCCGGACCTCTCGTGTCCCGGGAACGAGCTTGTGGATCCGTCGCCTCGCGGCTCGGGCTCGATCGCGAGTCCTTGGACGGAGTCCCAGCCCTCTGGCTGCCGGGCTCCGCCAGCTCTGTCAGCGTCCTCACGATCAGGTTGCGGGCGAGGCCCACCTTGAAGCCGTTGTCGCGCAGCGGGAGCGCGAGTGCCAACTCGGCGTCGGCAGCGCGTCCGAGCGAGCGCTCGTTCAGAGCCGCGCCGCGCAGCGCCTCCTCGGCGCGCAGTGCCCTCCATGGCGCGTGGGCGACGCCGCCTAACGCGATCCGCACGTCCGCCACGGTGCCGTCGTCCGCCAGCTCGATGGCGGCGGCTACCGAGACGACCGCGAACGAGAACGAGGCACGGTCGCGCACCTTGCGGTAGCGCGAGCGGGCAGCGATGGGCGACGGCGGCAGCTCGACCGCGGTGATCAGCTCGCCTGGCTCGAGGCGTGTGTCGCGCTGCGGCTCGTCGCCCGGGAGGCGGTAGAGCGCGTCGATCGGAATCGCGCGCCCACCGTCTGGCGCCTGTGTGTGGACGACCGCGTCGAGCATCGCGAGCGCAACCGCCATATCCGACGGATGCGTAGCCACGCACGCCTCGGAGTGGCCGAGGATCGCGAGGTTGCGGTGGTCACCCTCGCGCGCCGGACAGCCGGAGCCGGGGCGACGCTTGTTGCATGGCTTCGAGACGTCCTGGAAGTACGAGCAGCGCGTCCGCTGCAGCAGGTTGCCCCCGGTCGTCGCGAGGTTGCGCAGCTGCCCCGAAGCGCCGGACAGCAGCGCCTGCGCGAGCACCGGCCAGCGCGTGCGCACGCGCGCGTCTGCGGCGACGGCGGCGTTGCGCGCAAGCGCCCCGATCCGCAGGCCGCCGGCGGCGAACTCCTCGACGCGGTCCAACGGCAGCCCCGTGACGTCCACAAGCCGCGCTGGCGTCTCGACGCCGAGACGCATCAGGTCGACCAGGTTCGTGCCGCCGGCGAGATACTTCACCGCGCTGCCGTCCGTTGAGCCCTCGGCCTGCGCCCCGGCGACAGCGCCCGCCACGGTCGCGGCCCGCTCGTAGTCGAACGGCCTCACCTCCCACCGTCCGGCAAACGGGCCCCCGGCGAGCTGTCGAACGGATCCCCAGGCGTGCTGCCGAGCGGTCCCGCGACCTCCGCGATCGCGGCGACGATGTTCACGTACGCGCCGCAGCGACAGATGTTGCCGCTCATCCGCTCGCGGATCTCGTCGGCCGCGAGCGGCAGCGGGACGTCCGCCGCGACATCCGCGCTGACGTGGCTCGGAGCGCCGGCGGCGACCTCGTCGAGCATGCCGACCGCGGAGCAGATCTGCCCCGGCGTGCAGTACCCGCACTGGAACGCGTCGTGCTCGATGAACGCCCGCTGCAGCGGGTGCAGGCTCGGGTCGTCGGCGAGGCCCTCGACGGTCGTGACTCGCGCGCCGTCGTGCGCGACGGCGAACGCGAGGCACGCGTTCGCGCGCCGGCCGTCGAGCAGCACAGTGCATGCGCCGCACTGGCCGTGGTCGCAGCCCTTCTTCGCTCCCGTCAAGCCGAGCTGCTCGCGCAGCAGGTCAAGCAGCGACGTGCGGGTGTCCACGGTCACCCGATGTTCGGTGTCATTGACCCAGAGGACGATGTCGGCCTGCACCCTCCTTCGCTACCCGCTCGGCCGCGTGCCCGCACGCATCTGTCAAAACCGGCGCGGGTTACCGCTCCCGGACTGCGTAGGTCAGGTCCCGCCCGCACGTTCCCAGGGGTCCCGCTGCTCGTGCGTCACGACGAAGACCGGCGTGTGGAACGGCGCCTCCTCCGGCCACGCCTGCTCGCCGAGGTCGAACATGCGCTTGCCCATCACGCTCGCACCGGTGCGCTCGAACGTCTCCCGCACGATGTCGTTGTCGCGCCCCTCCTCCCCGCCCTCGCCGAGCTTCAGGTTCTCCCGGAAGAACCGCTGCCCGAAGATCCACTGCTGCAGCTCCATCCACCACGCCATCCAACGCTTCGAGTCCGGGTCGTCGCTGCGCTCCTCGGGCGCGATGAAACCGTCCAGCGACATCGTCACGCTGAAGAACGCCTTCCCGGCCATCAGCTCTCAACTCCCTTGCGAACGATCTCGGTGACGTAGGCGGCGAGGCTGCTCAGGGTCTGCTGGCCACCCTCGACCGCGTGGTACTTCTCGACCGCCTCGTCGCGCTGCTCCTTCGTGCGGAACACCGTGCGCATCTCGATCCGGGTCGCCGCGCCGTCGGGCGCGAACGTGACGACCGACTCAAAGGCGTTCGGGTCGTCGCGGATCTCGCCGTGCAGCATCGCAATCCGCTCGGGCGGGACGATCTCGGTCCAGGAGATCCACTCCGGGTAGTCCGTCCCGTCCGGTCCGTGCATCACGAACTCCCACTCCCCGCCGACGCGGAACTCGAACGCCCGCGTGGTGGTGGTGAAGCCGTCCGGTCCCCACCACCGCGACACGTGCCTCACCTCGGTGAAGGCCTCGAACACGAGCTCTCGCGGGGCACTGATGATCCGGGAGATCACAATCTCGCGGTCGGCCGTCGCTGACTGCATCGGCGTGTTGTGTCCTGTCGCTGCCATCGGTCACTCCTCCTGCCTTGCCTGCTTGAGGTCCTGCACGTACGCGTCCAGCCGGTCGAAGCTCTCGCTCCAGAACCGCTCGAACCCGCCGGTCCACTCGTGGCCCGGTCGCAGCCCGCCGGCGTCAAGGGCGTACAGGCGCTGCTTGCCGACCTTGCGGTCCTGCACGAGCCCGACCTCTCGGAGCACCCGCAGGTGCTTGGACGCCCCCGGCTGGGTCATCCCCAGCTCCTGGGCCATCTCGGTCACGGGCCGCTCGCCCGTCCGCAGCAGTGCCAGGATCGCCCGGCGCTGCGGCTCGGCGATCGCGTTGAAGACGTCCGACGTCGTGGCTGCTCGTGCCATGGGTGCATCATATTCCGATATCGGCATGCGTCAAGCCCGTTTTGTCTTGGGACACGCTGACCTAGGCCTCGCCGGAGATGGCGTGAACAGCCCCCCAACGGTTTGGGGTGCGCTGCGAGCACTCGCTGCGCTGCAATGACGACAGCAGCTGAGAAGACCTAACCGGTCCTGCCACTATGCACACAGCAGGAATATCGATGCACCGCTTCGGCATCAATCACAGACGTGCTGCAATCGCCCACGAGGCGGTCGCCAGACTGGCGCTCAGCAGTCTCGACGGTGTCGAGCTGCTGTTGGAGATCGCCGACCTTGTCATGCCTGTCGTGCCGTTCGAGTCCGCGGGGCTGGTGCTGCTCGATCCCGAGACGTTCTTGATGGCCGGCGGAGAGACGCTCGGGCCGATCGGCAGGCACGTGCCGTTGATGCTTCGCAACGAGCTCCTCTCCTCGGACGTGCATAAGCTCAGGGAGTTGGCGCAACGGGAGCTGCCGATCGCGACGATGAGCTCGCTTGGCGCCCTGGCATGGGAAAGCAGCGAGCGGCGTGTGGAGATCTTGGACCGGATCGGCGTCGGTGACGAGCTGCGCGTCGTCTTGCGCCACAACCGCTCGTCGTGGGGCTTCGCTTGCATGAGCCGGGCCAGCGACACGAATGCGTTCGACGCCGACGAGGTCCTGTTCATGCGGCAGATCGCCGCTGCGGCCGCGCCGGCGCTGCAGCGGTCGCTGACGAGACGGACGACTGTCGAGAGCGCAGCAACGCCGGGGGTCATGCTCGTCAACAGCGACCTGCAGATCGCCTCGATGAGCGCGTCCGCGGAGCGCTGGCAGCGACTGATGCCCGCGTACGCCGCGATGGCGGTGCAGTCGGTCGCGGTGCGGGCGCAGGATCCCGCCGCAGACGAGAGCAGCCGGCGCATCCGCGTCCGCCTGACGAACGGCGAATGGCTGACGATGCACTCCGCGCCGCTGGACGACGTGCCGGGCCGCTCCGGGCTGACCGTCGTCACGCTCACGCTCACGGAGGGCAGCGACTTGGCGCAGCTGATGATGCGCGTATATGGCCTAAGCAGACGCGAGCGCGAGGTCGTCGGCCTGCTGCTGGGCGGGCTGTCAAACGACGTCATCGCGAAGAGGCTGTCGATCGTCCGCCACACGTTGCTCGATCATCAGAAGTCGATCTTCGGCAAGGTCGGCGTCAACACCCGCGCGGAGCTGACAGTTGCGCTGGCTGGCCGGACGCCAGCCGCGAGCCCCGCGGGCTTCGGCAGCTCGTAACTGATCAACGATCGATCAGTGGCCGAGAGGTCGCTGATTAAACGAATGAAAGGCAGCACGTCGTGACCGCGAAAAAGGCCGCGTCCCGCGGTCGTCCCGTCATAGAAGCGGCGGCTCGGCCGCCTGCGTCGACGCTCAACCCCGCCCGCTGGCGGATCTTGGTCGTGCTCGGCGCCGTCGCATTCATGGCTCAGCTCGACCTCTTCATCGTCAACATCGCGGTGCCATCGATCGGGCGCTCGTTTCCGGGCGCCGATCTTTCGGCGGTGTCGTGGGCGCTCAACGCCTACGCCGTCGTCTTCGCCGCGCTGCTCGTGCCCGCTGGCCGCCTCGCCGATCACTTCGGGCGGCGGCGCTTCCTGCTCGCTGGCATCTCCATCTTCACGGTCGCTTCCGCGATCTGCGCCGTGAGCCCCGACCTCGGGGTGCTGATCGGCGGGCGCGCGCTGCAGGCGGTCGGAGCGGCCCTGATCGTCCCGACCTCCCTCGGGCTGCTCTACCCCGCGTTCCCGAGACAGGAGCACGCGCGCGTCGTCGGCATCTGGGTGGGCGTGACGGCCGTTGCGGCCACTGCCGGCCCGCCGATCGGGGGCCTGCTGGTCGCGGCGAGCTGGCGGTGGATCTTCCTCGTCAACGTCCCGATCGGCATCGTCACGTTGCTCTACGGCCGCCGGATCTTGCCGGAGGTCAAAGCGGGGCCCGGGTCCCGGCTGCCGGACGCCCTCTCCGCGATCCTGCTGTTCGCTGCGGTGACGTTGTTCGTGGTCGCGACGGTCCAGGGCCCGGTGTGGGGCTGGGTCGATCCGCGGACGTTGGCGCTGTTCGCCCTGTCGGCGGCCACGACGGCGCTCACCGTGTCGCGCAGCCTCCGCAATCCGCACGCGCTCATCGAGCGCGCGCTGTTCCGCAGCCGGCCGTTCACGACCTCGACGATCGCCCTTTTCCTCTCGTTCATCTCATTCGCGGCGTGGCTCCTTGTCACCGTCCTCTTCCTCCAGGACGAGTGGCATTACAGCGCGTTGCTTGCCGGCCTCGCGATCGCTCCCGGCCCGGCCATCGCCGCCCCCATCGCGGTGAACGCCGGACGGTTCGCGAAGCGGCTGGGCCCCGTCGCCCCCGCCGTGATCGGGACGCTCATGATGGGCGCGGCCGGCGTCTTGTGGTACCTCCTCGCGACGAGCACGCCCCACTACCTCTACGTGCTGCCTGCGACGCTCATGAGCGGGGCGGGGCAGGCCCTCCTGCAGGCGCCGCTCTTCGCAGCCGCGAGCACGCTGCCCCCCGATCGCGCCACGACTGGCAGCGCCGTGCTCAACATGTCGCGCCAGATCGGCAGCGCGGTCGGCGTCGCGCTGCTCGTGGCGCTGCTTGCGACCAACACGCCCAACAGCCTCAGCGAGTTCCATCGCGGCTGGGCGCTGATGGCGCTCAGCGCCTGGGCAGCCACGGTCGTGATCGTCATCGGCTCGCGAAAGCCGCCTCGCCGGCCCGCCCGACCCGCAAGCTCCTAGTGGAGCTGTTGCTCGACGTCCGCGCGGGAGAAAACGCCGACCAGGGAGCCGTTGGGTCTGCTGATGACTGCCGTCGCGAGGCGCCGGCGGGCGAGGCGCTTGACAAGCGTTTCGGCCGGTGTGTCGAAGCGGGCTGTGCTGGGCCCGGGCGCCATGAGGGAGTCCGCGGTCGCTGACGGGTCGGCTCGGTCGAGCGCGCTGCGGCGCACGGAGCCGAGCACGACTCGGCCGGCGCCGAGCACGAGGCAGAACCCGAAGCGGGCGTTCTCCAGCGTGGCGCGGATCTCGTCGAGCGGCGTGTCGAGGCTGCATGTCGGCGGGTCGGCGTCGACCGCCTGGCCGGCGTACAGGACGTCTGCGGTCCGGCCCTCGCGCGGCAGCCCGTTCGCGAGCCACTCGGCCTTGCCTGCCACGTAGTCGTAGACGTTCTCGAACCCGAGCGTCTCGAGCCGCAACGCGGCTCGCGGGCTCAAGTCTCAGAGGCTGTCGTGGCAGTACACGACGACCGGCCTGGCCTGGTCAAGCCGCTGCGCCGTGCCCGCGTCCAGCATCGTCAGCGGGAGGCTGATCGCGCCGGGCAGGTGGCCGTTGGCGTACACGCCTGCCGGCAGCACGTCCACGAGCTGAGCGCCTCTGTCGAGCAACCGCTTCAGCTCCGGGAGCCTGATGCTGTCCATCAGCGAGCCTCCTCGCGCGCGCGTCGAAGCGCGACGAGCGCCCACGTGTCGGCCGGCGAGCCCGTGAAGCGGTGCCGCACGGCCGCGGCGACCTGGCGAGTTGCATGACGCACAACACCCTCGGCTTGCCCTGGCCAGCGTGGGCGCGAAACACCGGCTGCGCGGTCGGCGATGCGGGCGGCGGTCACCCCGCCCGTCGTCATGAGGACGACGTCAGATCCGCGCCTCACGGACGCGTTCCTGGATCTGCTGGGCGGCCTCGAGGACCTGTACCGCCGTGGTGGCCCACCGCTGCAGCGTGAGATCGATGATCACCTCGTCCGCGCCGGCGGCCGCGGCTGCGTCGATGTCGTCGACGACCTGATCGATCGTGCCGATGAACGGTACGCGGTCATCGCCCGACTGCCCGTCGGCGAACGTCACGTTGCCGACCACGATGAGCTCCATCTGGCTGGCGTCCCGGCCGTGCGCGGCGGCGGTGTCACGGATCTGGTCCCACGTCCGGCTCGTCTCCTGGAACTGGCCAGCGCCGATGACCGGGAGCCAGCCGTCGGCGCGCGTCGCGATCCGCTGCAGCGTCCGAGTGCTCCCGGCGGTCCCGCCGAGCAGGATCGGGATTCGCGCAGCGGGCTTGGGACGGATGGTGGCGGGATCGATCACCGCGCGAGGCCCCCGGTACTCGACGGGGTCAGGTCCCCACACGGCGTTGAACACGTCGATCGTCTCGTCGAGCAGCCTGCCGCGATCCGCTCGGGTCACCCCCAGCGTCTGCAGCTCGTCGCTCGACCAGCCCGCGGTGATGCCGGCAAGCATCCGCCCACCGCTGATCTGGTCGATCGTCGCGAAGCTCTTGGCCAGATGGACTGGGGCGTGCGTCGCCGCGACGAGGGCGCTCGTGCCGAGCCGCGCGCTGGAGGTGGCCATCGCCGCAACCGTGAGCACGGCGAGCGCATCGGCCGTCTGCCGGTACCCCTCAGGCCACGACGGCTCCCCGAAGTACGCGTCCTTGGGCGCGTCCGGGAGCAACAGCCGCTCAAAGGTCCAGAGGCTGGTGTAACCGAGCTGCTCTGCTGTGCGGGCGACCTCCGCGACGTCGCGTCGCAGGTCGTATCCGGCTTGTTGAGGCAATCGCAGGCCGAGTTTAATCATGTGCTCCTCGCATGCTTCGTGTCTTCCCAATGCGTTGAAACGGGATCGGTGGAGATCGCCCGGATCACGTTGCGGCTGACAGCCTAGGACGCATTTGCGAGGCTTTTGGGTGCTAGAGTCTTGTTTCTTAGCTCGATCGTCTCATGGACGCCATTAGCCGCCTTCTCCGCCTCGCACGTTTGCAAGGGAGCATCGATCGCCGCAGCCTCCGCGCCGGCGACGCGCCGCTGGACGTGCCCGCCGCCCCTGCAACGGCGCCGTTGTACCTCCTTTCGGCGGGCGAGGTGATGATCGAGCTGGCCGACCGGGACATCACCGTGACGCCCGGCGACGTGGTCGTGCTCCCGCGCGGGCAGGCGCATCGTCTCCACGCCAGCGCCGAGTCAGCCGAGATCGACCTGTTCGCCGGCCACTACGACTACTCCCCCGGTGCTGGCGAGCTGCTGTTCAACAGCCTGCCCGACCCGGTGCATGTCTCGTTCGACACCAGAGCCTGCGAGCCGATGCGGCTGCTGAGCACGCTGATGCTCGCCGAGGCGCAAGAGGACGGGCCGGGCACGGAGGCGGTCCTGTACGCGTTGTGCGACGCGCTGCTTGCGATGGTGCTCCGCAGCGCGCCGGGCCGACGCCTCAACGGCGCCAAGCTCTGGACCGCCGTCGAGGACGAGCGCATGTACAACGCGATGTGCGCGGTGATCGACGACCCCGGTCATCGCTGGACGATCCCCGAGCTCGCCGGCCGATCCTGCATGTCGCGGGCGGCCTTCATCCGTCACTTCGGCAACAGCACGGGCGTGACGGTCGGCGACTTCCTCGGCCGCGTGCGGATGATGGTCGCCGCCGATCTGCTCGCCGGCAGCGAGAAGACGATTGGCGAGATCGCGACGGACGTCGGCTACCAGTCGGTGTCAGCGTTCGGGCGCAACTTCCGCGCCGCGACGGGCAGCAGCCCGGCACGGTTCCGCCGCGAAACCCGCGCGTGAGCGGGCGCCGCTTGAATTCACGCTTCGCGCGGCGGTCCTCCGGGCGCGCGGGCTCGGCCGCCGGTG
>DASYEC010000028.1:0-29324 GCA_036499225.1 Conexibacter sp. | reverse complement strand
GCGAGTGCAGCCGCTCGACCGGCGCGCCGAGCAGCCGGACCGCCGCGCGCGGGCCGCGCACGTTGGAGACACTGAGCGCAAAGCGACGCGGGTTGCGCTCCAATCGCGTTGCGAAGTCGCGCAGTCGCGGCGAAGCCCGGCCGAGCTCGCGCAGCAGCTCTGCACGGCTCTCGGCGTCGTGGTCGGCCTTGCGGGTCGTGGTCGCGGCGTGGATCGCGCTCAGGCGGGTGCACGGGTCGGGCTCGTCGAGCGGGAGTTGGAGGGCGAAGAACGAGTCGCTGTTTGCGGTCGCGTCGCCGTCGTGGTGGAGCGAGACCGGGACGCGCACGCGCACGCCGTCGAGCGTTCCGTGGTGGCGCTCGATCCACCGTCGCAGCGCGCCCGCGACGACCGCAAGCACCGCGTCGTTGACGGTCGCGCCGCACTGGGCCTGAGCGGCGTCGTGCAGCTGGGGCAGCGACGCGGTCGCCAATCCGACCTCGCGCCGCCTCCCGATCGCCCCGTCGAACGGCGACGGCGCCCGCGAGCGCGCGTACTCCCGTTCCAAGAACGCGGCGAGGTGGCGCCGTCGTCGTGCGTCGTCGCGGGCGTGCGCCTCGGCACCACGTGCCGCGTCCTCGCTGGGCGGCGGCGCTGGGGCAGCGTCGCGAGCCGCCGCCTCTGCGCCGGGCCGGGTCGAAGCGACCGTGCGGCGCGCGGCGTCAGCGCTGGGGGCGTCGGCGTCGTCCCACAGCAGCTCTCTGGCGTAGCGCAGGGCGGTGGTGCCGTCGGCGAGGCTGTGGTGGATTCGCCAGACGAGCGCGACGGCGCCGTCGTCGAGCGGGACGGTGTCGATCCGCCACAGCGGGCGGTCACGGGGGAGGCGCTGCTCGAACAGCGCGCCGACGGCTGTGAGCATCGCCCGGCGGTCGCATGGCTGCGGGGGCTTGAGCGCGCCGACGTGGCGCTCGACGGCGAAGTCGGGGTCGGGGACCCAGCACGGAGCGCCGGGCAGCCCGCCGAGCCGGCACGACAGCAAGGGGACGCGCGCGATCCGCTCCGCGACACGCGCCCGCAAGGCGCCCAGGTCCGGCGCGCCAGCGCCCACCCGGACGATCTTGCACGTGTGCCCGGCGACGGTCTCGCTCTCCAACGCGAGGATCGCGCGGTCCTCAGGCCCGAGCGGAATCCCATCCATCGCAGCCATGTGATCACCATCGCCGCGCGCACGCAAGGGGCGGGACATCGGCGTCGCACGCGGAACCGGAGAGCTCGCGCTCGTGCGGCGGCGTGCGCGGCGGGACATCGGCGTCGCACGCGGAACCGGAGCGCCCGCGCTCGTGCGGCGGTGTGCGGGGCGGGGCATCGGCGTCGCACGCGGAACCGGAGAGCTCGCGCTCGTGCGGCGGCGTGCGCGGCGGGGCATCGGCGTCGCACGCGGAACCGGAGAGCCCGCGCTCGTGCGGCGGCGTGCGCGGCGGGACATCGTCGTCGCACGCGGAACGGCGGCAGTCGCGGTGGGACGTCGCCGTGCGCGGTGGAACGGGCATGTTCCAGGTGGGACGACGGCGCTACACGCGCAACACGACCTTGCCGGTCGTCTGGCGGCCCTCCAGGGCCGTATGGGCGGAGGCGGCGTCGTGGAGGGGGAAGGGAGCGATCGCCGGGCGCAACTCGTTGCGGGCGGCGGCGGTGAGGGCGGCCGTTTCGAGGTCTCGCAGGCCGCCGGTGCGGCGCAGCATCCGTGGGCCGATCGCGGCGGTCGCGGTGAGGCCGTTGGCATAGAGGTCGCCGCTCGTCAGCTCGGTCGGCGATCCTGAGGACCAGCCGGCGAGCACGAGGCGGCCGCCCGGGCCCAGCAGGCAGATCAGCTCGCGGCCGACATCGCCGCCGACGCCGTCGATCGCGACGGTGGGCTCGAAGTCGCCGAGCGCGTCGCGGACGCGCTGGGGCCAGTCTGGGAGCGTGTAGTCGACCGCGACATTGGCGCCGAGCGCCTTCACCCGCGCGACCTTCTGCTCGCCGCCAGCCAGGCCGACGACGAGCGCGTCGAGGTTGCGGGCGGCCTGGACGAGCAGCGTGCCGATCCCGCCCGCGGCCGACGTGACGACCACGACGTCGGTGCTCGTCAGGTCCGCCGCTTCCAGCACCGCGAGCGCGGTGCGGCCGGTGCCGACCATCGCGACCGCGGCCTCGTAGCCGAGCTCGTCGGGCAGCGCGTGCAGCGCGTCGGCTGCGACGACCGTCCTGCCGGCGTAGCCGCCGACCGCCGGCGTCGGGCCAAGATGGGCGACGACGCGGAGGCCGAGCCAGCTGGGGTCGACGCCGCCGCCGACCGCGTCGACGACGCCCGCGACCTCTCGGCCGGGGATGTGCGGCAGCTGGGGCAACCCCATCGGCGGGCCCGCGTTGCCAGCGCGCAGCATCGTGTCGAGCAGATGGACGCCGGCTGCCGCGACCGCGATCCGCGCCTCGCCCCACGCCGGCTCAGGGTCGGGGATCTCCTCGTAGCGAAGGTTCTCGGGCGGGCCGAAAGCGTGAAGGCGGATTGCGTGCATGAGTCCCCAGGTCGGTCGCGTTGGCGTCCGAGGACCGTACGTCTTCAAGCGCGCTTGAAGTCAAGCGCGTGGTGCGAGGGGCGCGCGCCTGAAGTCAAGGGTGTGGCGCGCGTCGCAGGAGGACGGCGAACCGCCCGTGCAAGCGCCCTCGTGCCAACCATCCCAACAAGACCCCACGCCCGCATGCCAACCCACTACGCCCGTTCTGTCACCAGCAGGGCGAAAGTGGGTATCAGGCGTCACGTTCTCGTATTAAGAACCTGTACAGGTTTGCATGCTCATGCAATCATTTAGGTAGTGACACCGCTCGCACCACGTCATTCGCCTGCGCCGCTGCGGGGCAAGGTGGCCCACTCGGCGGCCGGCGCATCGGGGACGGAAAACCCGCGCGACCAGCGCGAGACGCTTCCCGACGCCTTCGCGCCGCGGGTGCTGCTGCGCCACGCCCTCCAGGTTGGCGTGCTGCTGGGGGTGCTCGTGCTCGTCGCGCTGCTCGCGCCAGGCCTGGGGGAGGTGCGCCACCATCTCGGCGACGCCAACCCGTGGTGGATCGGGCTTGCGGTCGTGCTGGAGCTGTTCTCCTGCCTCTCCTACGTGCTGATGTTCCGCCCGGTCTTCTGCCGTCAGATGTCGTGGCGCGCCGCCTCGCGCATTAGCTGGTCGGAGCTCGGCATGGGCTCGATCGTGCCCGCCAGCGGCGCCGCCGGCCTCGCGCTCGGCGCCTGGGCGCTCGTCCAGGGCGGGATGAAGCCGGAGCGCGTCGCGCGCCGCTCGGTCGCGTTCTTCCTCATAAAGAGCTCGGTCAACTTCGTCGCGGTCGCCGTGATCGGCGCGCTGATGGCGCTTGGCCTGTTCGGCCCGGGCCTTTCGCTCTGGCTGACAGCCGTGCCGGCTGTGCTCGCGGCCATCGTCATAGGCCTCGTGCTGCTGATCCCGCGCCTGGGACCGGGCGAGCCGCCGCCCGCCGACGCGAGCAGAGTCAAGCGCGCCGCCTCCGCCGCGCGGAGAAGCATCATCGTCGGCACGAGAGAAGCGGTCGAGATAGTCCGCGGCGGCGACCCAAGCCTGATCGCCGGCGCGCTCGGCTACTGGATCTGGGACAACGCCGTCCTGTGGGCGACCTTCCACGCGTTCGGCGCGCACGTCGACCCGAGCGTCATCCTGCTCGGCTACCTGATCGGCCAGCTCGGCGGACTGCTGCCGATCCCCGGTGGCGTCGGCGGGATCGACGGTGGCCTGATCGGCACGCTCGTCCTCTTCGGCGCCCCGGCCGCCGCGACGGCCGCAGCCGTGCTCGTCTACCGCGTGATCCTCTTCTGGCTGCCGCTCATCGGTGGCGCGATCGGGTTCGTCTCGCTGCGGCGCCATCTCGCGCGCAACGGTGACGAAGCCTACGTCGCCTGCTAACACCTTCTACGAAGAACCTTCGAGCCCGTCACGGCGCCAGCCGACGAGCAAGTCATGATCTTCCGAGACGTTCCCTCGGAGAAAGCCTGAAGGTGGCTGCCGACCTGACGACAACCGAGCAGGCGATCGTCGAGCTGCTGCACGACGTCGCCGAGGCGATGGAGCACACGGCTCCGCCACAAGACGGCCTCTCGGCCGAGGAAATCGAGCGCTATCTCGGCGACGTCGTCGAGACGACCTTCGGCGGACGCGACGCCGACCGCGTCGCGCTGATCGCACGCCTGCTGACCCTGGCTCGCACTGCGAACGCCGCGCGCGAGGAGCGCGACCTGCGCGCCTACGCCTGGCTGCGCAGACTCGAGCGGCCGCTGCGCCGCTGGGAGCGCGGCCGCCACGCCGGCACCGCCAGCCCGCGCCCGCGCCCGGCCGAGGTCGACGCCCGCGTCGCGATGTTCAGCGCCGCGCAGGGGCCGGGCGCCGTGATCGGGAACGACACGGTCGCGGTCGCCGTCGCCGAGCTTGTCGCCGTTCACCAGCTCGCCGGCACGACGAGCGTCGAGGAGGGGATCGCCTCCCGCGCGCTGGTCGAGCCGCAGCTGCGCGCTGCGGCGGAGCTTTTGGAAACGGGCGCGCCGGCGATCGGCAACGGCGTCTTCGAGCGACCCGGGGCAACGCTCGCCCACGTTGAGCAGGCGACCTGGCAGATCGAGCAGATCACGCGCCACGCGCAGGGGCCAGAGGAGCTGCCGTGGCTGCGTGCGCTGTGGCTCGAGGTCGCCGCCTCGCTCGTCTTCGCGCATGACGCCTATGAGCATCGCGCCAGCCACGATGAGCGCTGGCGCAGCATTCAGGACCTCGCCGCCGAGAAGATCACCGTCGGCGAGCTGACGAGCGATGCCAGCTCCTTCGACGAGGCCGGGACGCTGACGCTCGTGCGCTCCGTCTCGCTCGCGCTCGCCGCGCTGTGGCTCGACGAGGCGCTGCACGCCGACGAGCTGCAACGTGTGCCGATGCTCGACGACCGCCTCGCCTCCGCCGTCGCCCAGTCGCTGATCGCGGCGTGGGTGGCGGAGCGGCGGCTGGACGCGGGGGAGAGAGCGAGCTAGCCGGGCGCGCCGCGGCCGGCGGCGCCGCCCCGCGAGGAGACGCCGCGCGCGCACCAGCCCGACGAGCTGGCGAGCGTGAGCCGCGCTACGCGTTCGCCAGCTCGTCGTCGCGCCGCAGCTCGCCGCGCGGGACGTAGCCGCTGTCGGCCGCGCAGGCGACGGCGCGGATCGCGAGGCGCAGCCAGCGCAGGTCGGCCTGCAGCCGCTCGACGGCGGCGGCGTGGGCGAGCCAGCGGACGGCGTCGGGCCAGCGGACCTCGTCGCCGACGATCGCGATCCCCGCGCCGGCCGCGGCGGCGGACACCCCGTCGTCGGCCTCCACGTCGAGCGTCCGCGCCTGCTCCTCAAGCTCGCATTGGCAGTTGCGCTCAAGCCGTTCCAGCCCTTCGTGCAGCGCGCGCAGGTCGTCGTCACGGGCGACGGCGAGCTTCAGGTACAGCTCCCCGCGCAGCGGCTCGCGCGTCGGCGGCTGCCCCATCCACTGCGCGAAGCGGCGCTGGCCCAGCTCCGTCGCCTCGTAGTAGACCTTCACCTGCCGGCCGACCTGGACGCGCTTGGACTCGACGACGAGGCCCTCCTTGGAGAGCTGGTCGAGCGAGACGTAGACGGCGCCGACCGCGGCTCTGAAGCCGGGCCCCAACCGCTCGTGCAGCCGGTTGGCGAGCTCGTAGCCGTAGGCGCGCCGCTCGATGAGGAGCCCGAGGACGGCGTATTTCATCGACACTGGGTAAGCCTCCTGGCGGCCGCCTGCCGGGGGTGGCCCGACAGCGCAACGGAGCGGCATCCTAGAGCGGCCCGCGGGCGCGTGCGCAAGTCCACCGAAAAGAAGCTGCTCGGATGACCGACAGTGGGCGCGCGGGCGCTCACCACGCAATCCCGCTCACAGCACTCTGGAGAGGAAGTCGCGCGTGCGCGCCTCACGCGGGCTGGCGAGCACCTCGGTCGGCCTGCCGGCCTCGACGATCGCGCCTCTGTCCATGAAGACGACCGCGTCGGCGACCTCGCGCGCGAAGCCCATCTCGTGCGTGACGACGATCATCGTCATGCCCTCCTCGGCGAGCCCTCTCATCACCGCGAGCACGTCGCCGACCAGCTCGGGGTCGAGCGCCGAGGTCGGCTCGTCGAACAGCATCAGCTTCGGTCTCATCGCCAGCGCGCGGGCGATCGCGACGCGCTGCTGCTGGCCGCCGGAGAGCTGCGCCGGGTAGGCGTCGCATTTGTCGGCGAGGCCGACGCGGTCGAGCAGCGCCAGGCCGGCGTCGCGTGCCTCGCGCTTGGCGACGCCCTTCACCAGCACCGGCGCCTCGCAGACGTTCTGCAGCGCGGTCATGTGGCCGAACAGGTTGAAGTGCTGGAAGACCATCCCGATGTCCGCCCGCTTGCGCGCGACCTCGCGCTCGCGCAGCTCGTAGAGCTTGTCGCCCTCCTGGCGATAGCCGACCAGCTGGCCGTCGACTGACAGGCGCCCGGCGTTGATCTGCTCGAGGTGGTTGACGCAGCGCAGGAAGGTCGACTTGCCCGACCCCGACGGGCCGATGAGGCAGGTCACCTCGCCTGGCAGCACCGTCAGCGAGACGCCGCGCAGCACCTCCAGCGTGCCGAAGCGCTTGTGCACGCCCTCGGCATGGACCATCGGCACGACGGCGGCAGCGCCCGCGGGGCTCATCAAATCCCTCCGCCGGGCGCGCGCTGCGGGAGCGTCGCCGGGTCCGTGTGCTGGGGGACGATCACGCGCTTGAGCCGCTGCCACGGCGTCAGCGGCAGCGCGCGCGTCGAGCCGCGCCCGAAGCGCCGCTCAAGGTAGTACTGGCCGATCGTCAGAATCGTCGTCATCGCTAGGTACCAGATTGAGGCGACGATCAGCAGCTGGATCGTTCTGTAGTTCTGCGCGTAGATCAGCTGCGCGCTGTAGAGCAGCTCGGCGGTCGCGATCACGGAGACGAGCGAGGTCGTCTTCAGCATCGAGATCGTCTCGTTGCCGGTCGGCGGGATGATCACGCGCATCGCCTGCGGCAGCACGACCCGCCGCATCGTCTGCGTCCGCGTCATGCCGAGCGACTGAGCGGCGTCGGTCTGGCCCTCGTCGACGGAGAGGATCCCGGCGCGGACGATCTCGGCCATGTAGGCGCCTTCGTTGAGGCCGAGGCCGAGCAGCGCGGCGACGAACGACGTGATCAGCGCGTTGGCGCTGACCGAGGCGAAGACCGGCCCGCCGAACGGGATCCCAATCGAGAAGGTTGGATAGATCGCCGCTATGAAGTTCCAGAACAGCAACTGCACGAGCACGGGCGTGCCGCGGAACAGCCAGATGTAGAAGCCGGCGGCGCCGGAGACGAGCGGGTTGGCCGACAGCCGCATCACCGCGAGCAGGACGCCGATCAGGATGCCGGCGGCCATCGCGCAGACGGTCAGCTCGAGCGTCAGCACGAGGCCGTCGATGATGCGCGAGTCGAACAGGAAGTCGCCGACGACGCTCCACTCGAAACGGTCGTTGGTGACGATCGAGTAGATCGCGTCAGCGATCAGCACGAGCACGACCGCCGCGCTGATCCAGCGCCCGGTGTGCCGGACGGGGATCGCCCGGATCGTCTCGGGCGGGGGTCCGCCTGAGCCTGCCGGCGCGGTGCCGGCAGGCTCAGCGGATGACGGCGTAGACAGGGTCAGGCTCCCGGGTCAGTGACACGCCACTAGTTGATTGCCCCGTTGATCTTCGGATCGTCGATCGCGCCCTGTTGGATGCCCCATCTTCTGAGGATCGTCGCGTAGGTCCCATCTCTGATCAGCACTCTCATCGCCTCCAGCACCGGCTCGGCCATCCCGCTGTCCTTCGGCATCGCGATGCCGTAGGGAGCGGTCCCATACGGTTGCCCGTCCAGTCTGAACTGACCGCCGGACTGCTCGACGATGTAGGCCGCGACCGGCGAGTCAGCCATGCCGACGTCGGCCCGGCCGCTCTGAATCGCGAGGTTCGCGCCGTTCTGGTCTGGATAGACCTGGAGGTCGGCCGGCGTCGAGCAGCTTCTGTTCTGTCTGGTGACGTCGTCCGCTTGTATCGTGCCCTTCTCGACGGCGACCTTCTCGCCGCAGACTCTCGCCAGGTCCTCGACGTCGGGGCCGTCTCTTCTGACGTAGAACGACGTGCCGGCGTTGAAGTAGGTGACGAAGTCGACCGCTCTCTGGCGCTCTCTCGTGTCCGTCATCGACGACATGCCGACGTCGTATCTTCTGGCCGCGAGGCCGGGGATGATCCCGTCGAACGTCGCCTTCTGGACGTCTGCTCTGAGCTCGAGCACTCTGGCGATCGCGTTCGCGAGGTCGACGTCGGCGCCGATGATCGTCTTGCCGTCTCTGTCGACGAACTCGTTCGGCGCATAGGTCGGGTCGGTCGCGACGACGAGCGTGCCGTTGCTCTTGACGGCGTCCGGGACGGAGGCGGCGAGCGGGCTGCCGGCCGTGCCTCCCTGCTCGACCGTCGCCGCGGTCGTATCGGCGGGCGTCGAGCTCGCGCTGGTGTCGTCGCTCGACCCGCAGGCGGAGATCGTCACACCGAAGAGGAGTGCGACGACAGCGACCAGCAACAGCGCGACCGGCTTCTGCGACTTCCTCATTCAACACCTCGTAGGGGTCGGGAGTACGCGAATGTCGCATCCTGCGCTGTTTGCGCCCCCTGGCGCAAGTGCGAACCGCGGCCGGCCGGCCTCGACACAGGCACAGGTTGGCTACTCGACCGTTATGTGGCGCGTATCCGTTCTCTGGCCGGATGTTGCAAAAACGTCTTGCCAATCTCTCAAGACGCCCACGATTGCACCGATGACGTTGGGCATGTCAGTACCTTCGCTGCCCCTGCACTTTCGATCGGTGCGGGCCAAGTTGCTCGCGACGATCCTTCCCGTGGTCGCGATCGCGATCGGCGGGCTCACGCTGCTGGCCGTCTCCCGCGTGACGGACGCCCAGCAGAAAGCGGTCTACGACTCGACCTCCGAGCTGACCGCACGCCAGGCGAACGACTTCGAGGCTCAGGCGAGCTCGACGCAGTCGGTCGCTCAAGGCATCGCCGCGATGGCGGAAGGCAACCAGTCCCAGGACCGCGGCGAGATGATCGCCCAGCTGAGACGGGTCCTGCTCGACAACCCGCAGGTCGCCGGCGCCTACCTCGCGTTCATGCCCAACGCCTTCGACGGCAGAGACGCGAGCAACCGCGGCGCGACCGGCTCGCTCAGAAACGGCACCTTCGCGCCGTACTGGGACCGCCTCACCGGCAGAGTCGAGTTCTCCTCGGTGCTCGACGAGACCGCCGACTACTGGCAGATCCCGAAGGCGACGCTGAGACCGACCGTCGTCGAGCCCTACCTCTTCAACGGCACGCTGATCACCTCCTACGCGACCCCGATCCTGCGCGACGGCAGATTCATCGGCGTCTCGGAGGTGGACAAGCTGCTCGACAGACTCGACCAGCAGGTCAGAAGCGTCAGATTCCTCGACACCGGCTACGCCTTCGTGATCAGCCCGAGAGGCCTGTTGGTCTCCTACCCCGACAGAAGAGCCGTCGGCAAGACGACGCTCGCCGCGCTCGGCAGAAGACTCGGCAACCCCGATCTCGCCCGCGTGCAGCGGGCGGTCGCGGAAGGCAGAACGGCGCGGATCGAGACGAAGGACCCGATAACCGGCGAGGACGCTGTGATGTTCACGGCGCCGGTCTCGACCGGCGGCTGGGGCTTCGTCACGGTCGCGCCCAAGAGCGAGATCCTCGCCCAGGCGCACAGCCTCCGCACGCTGCTGCTGATCGGCGGCTTGATCGCGCTGCTGCTGGCCGCCGCCGTCGTCTGGTGGGTCGCCGCGAGGCTGTCACGGCCGATCCGCGAGACCGCCGAGGCGGCCGACCGCATCAGCAAGGGCGACCTCGACATCGACGTGCCGGTCCGCTCGCGCGACGAGCTGGGTCGGATGGCGAGCGCCTTCGGCGAGATGGTCGCCTACCTCCGCGGCCTCGCCGGGATCGCCGACAAGATGGCCCGCGGCGACCTCTCCGAGCAGGTCCAGCCGAAGTCCGAGGAGGACGTGCTCGGCCACGCCTTCGGCCGCATGTCCAGCGAGCTGCGCGGCGCGCTCGGCGAGCAGTCGTCGCTGGAAGCGCTGACCGAGCGGATGGACACGCTCGAGCATCGCGACCTCGCGCAGCTCGACGAGGGCTTGAAGGCGATGGCCAACGGCGACCTGACGCACGCCGCCGACGTGTCAACGGAGCCGTTGAAGCGCGACGGCCGCCTGGCCCAGATCTTCGACGGGATGCTCGACCGCGCCGGCTCCTCGGTCCGCAGCTACGAGAGCATGCGCCAGCAGCTCAACGGGATGCTGCGGGAGATCTCGGAGACCTCAGCGCGCCTGTCGACCTCCTCGCAGCAGGTCGCGACGAGCTCGGAGGAGGCCGGCCGTGCCGTCAGCGAGATCGCCAACGCGATCGCCGACGTCGCGCAGGGCGCCGAGCGCCAGGTCGTGACGGTCGACAGCACGCGCGAGGCCAACCAGGAGGTGTTCGACGCGGTCGCCAGCTCGACGGACTCGGCGCGGGCGACCAACGACGCCGTCGAGCAGGCGCGCGAGCTCGCGCAGGAAGGCGCCGACGCGGTCGCACGCGCGACCGAGGCGATGCAGGCGGTGCGCGGCTCCTCGGAGGAGGCGACCACCGTGATCCGTGACCTCGGCGCGAAGTCCGACCAGATCGGCGGGATCGTCTCGACGATCACCGGCATCGCCGAGCAGACCAACCTGCTGGCTTTGAACGCCGCGATCGAGGCGGCGCGCGCTGGCGAGCAGGGACGCGGCTTCGCCGTCGTCGCCGAGGAGGTCCGCAAGCTCGCTGAGGAGTCGCGCGCGGCGGCCTCGTCGATCGCTGAGCTGATCGCCGAGATCCGCAGCGGCACGGCCGGCGCGGTCACCGCGGTCGAGACCGGCGGCGAGCGCACCCGCGCGGGCGTTGAGACGGTCGAGGAGGCGCGCGACGCCTTCCGCCGGATCCGCACGAGCGTCGAGGACGTGCACGCCCGCGTCGGCGAGATCGAGACCGCCGTCGGGCGGATCGAGACGAGCGGCGGCCGCGTGCGCGACGAGATCCAGTCAGTCGCGCAGATCGCCGAGGAGACGAGCGCCTCGACGCAGCAGGTGTCGGCATCGACGCAGGAGACGACGGCCTCGACGCAGGAGATCGCCGCGACCGCGCAGGAGCTGGCCCGCACGGCCGAGACGCTCGAGCAGCTGGCGTCGCGGTTCACGCTGGCGTAAGGCACGACGACGACCGACGCACAGCGGCCTGCCTCACGCTCGCGCGAGGCAGGCCGCTTGCGTTGTGCCGGGCTAGAGCGCTTCTTCAGTCTCGGGGTCGAACAGGTACAGCAGCTCGGGGTCGGCGCTCAGCTTGAGCACGTCGCCGGGCTGGACGCCGACGCGGGGCGGCAGCGTCGCGACCCACAGGCTGCTGCCGTCGGCGCCGTCGGGCACGTCCGTCTGGACCGAGGCGGTGCTCAGCGGCGGCGCCTCGACGCGGAAGAAGGCGTTCATCGAGGTGCCGAGCGCCTCGACGACCGCGGCGGGCGCGGAGACCGCGATCCCGTCGTCGGCGCCCGGGCCGTCGCCGTTGCCGTCGCGCCACGTGAACGCCGACGGGCGCAGCCCCATGATCACCTCGCCGCCGACGCGGTCCGCGACAAGCGCCGCGAGCCGCTCGGGCAGCGGCAGGCGGATGCCGCCGGCGACCAGCGCGATGCCGTCGTCCTTGACGACCGCGGCGCGCGTCATGTTCATCGTCGGCGAGCCCATGAAGGTCGCGACGAAGACGTTGGCCGGTGACTGGAACAGCTCTTGCGGCGGGGCGACCTGCTGCAGGTGGCCGTCGCGCATCACCGCGACGCGGTCGCCGAGCGTCATCGCCTCGACCTGGTCGTGCGTGACGTAGAGGGTCGTGACGCCGAGCCTCGTGCGCAGCTCTTGCAGGTAGGCGCGCATGTCGACGCGCAGCTTCGCGTCGAGGTTGGAGAGCGGCTCGTCCATCAGGAAGGCGCGCGGGTGGCGGACGATCGCGCGGCCCATCGCGACGCGCTGGCGCTGGCCGCCGCAGAGCGCCGCCAGCTTGCGCTGAAGCAGCTCGGTCAGGTGGAGCATCTGCGCCGCGTCGGCGACGCGGCGGTCACGCTCCTCGCGCGCGACCTTCGCCAGCTTCAGCGAGAACGCCATGTTCTGCGCGACGGTCATGTGCGGGTAGAGCGCGTAGCTCTGGAAGACCATCGCGATGTCGCGGTCCTTGGGCTCGAGGTCGTTGACGACCTGCCCGTCGATGCGGATCGCGCCGCTCGTCGGCGTCTCCAGCCCGGCGACCATCCGCAGCGCGGTCGTCTTGCCGCAGCCGGAGGGGCCGACGAGCACCATGAACTCGCCGTCCCTGATCTCCAGCGAGAGGTCGTTGACGGCGTTGCGCACGCCGCCCTCGAACGCCTTGGTCGTGTGGTCGAAGCGGATTTCGCTCATGCGTGGTCACCTCGCAGGACCGCGACGCCGCGCGGCGCCAACGTCACCTGCGGCGCGGGCTCGTCGCCGGCCAGCAGGTCGGTCATCGGCGCCGGCAGCGCCAGCGTCCGCTCCCCGTCGCCGTGGTTGAGCAGGAAAAGCAGCGGGCCTTCGGCGGTCGTCCGCACGACCGCCTCGACCGCGTCCGGCAGGCCGGGCAGCGGCGGCTGCACGCCGGCCTCGTCAAGCGCCCGGCGCACGACCGTCCGCATCGCCGCCTCGTCGAGGCGGGCGCCGACGTACCAGGCGCGGCCGGCCCCGAAATCGTGGACGGTGACGGCCGGGACGTCGCCGAGCGGGCCGGCGTCGCGGTACGCCGCGACCGTCTGCGCTCCCTCAGGGACGATCACGTCGGCCCACAGCTCGGCGGCGTGGGCGTCGGCGTCGCCGTCAACGTCAACGTCGTCGTTGAAGCGCACGTCGATCCGCTGGTCCTCGCCAAGCGGCCAGAACTCGTCGATCCGCAGCCCGAGCAGGTCGCGGAACGGTGCCGGGTAGCCGCCGAGACGGACACGGTCGTCGGGGTCGACGATGCCGCTGAAGAACGACATCAGCAGATGCCCGCCGCCGTCGACGTAGGCGCGGATCCGCGCGACCGCCGCATCGCTGCAGAGGTAGAGGCTCGGCACGACGACGAGCCGGTAGCGCGACAGGTCGCTCTCGGGATGGACGACGTCGACCGCCGCGTTCTCCCGCCACAGCGGCGCGTAGTGATCGCGCAGCCGCTCGGGCAGCCTCAGCGCCGACGACGGCCGCGCCTCCAGCTCCAGCGCCCACCAGTTCGACCAGTCGTGCAGCAGCGCGACCTCCGCCCGCACCGGCGCGCCGACGACCGCGCTGAGCTTCGGCAGCTCGGCGCCGAACGCGCTCGTCTCCTTCCACGTGCGCGTTGACGTGCCGCCGTGGGGGACCATCGCGGAGTGGAACTTCTCGGCGCCGCCCTGCGAGGCGCGCCACTGGAAGAACATCACCGCGTCGGCGCCGTGCGCGACCGCCTGCAGCGAGTTGAGCCGCATCGCGCCGGGCAGGCGCGGGGGGTTGCGCTCGCGCCAGTTGACGGCGCTCGGCGCCGACTCCATCAGCAGGAACGGCGACTGCCCGCCGACGCCGCGCATCACGTCGTAGGCGAGCGCCGCGTCAACGTTGGCGTTGGGGTCGAGCGGGTCGGGGTAGCAGTCGTGCGAGATGACGTCCTGCTCCGGTCCCCACTGGAAGTAGTCGACCGACTCCCACAGCCCCATCATGTTCGTCGTCAGCGGCATGTCGGGGGTCAGCTTGCGCAGCAGGTCGCGCTCGACGCGGAAGCACTCGCGCAGCGCGTCGGAGCTGAAGCGCTTGAAGTCGAGCTCCTGCGCCGGGTTGCGCAGCGTCGGCGCCAGCCGCGGCGTGACGATCTCCTCCCAGGCGGCGTAGCGCTGGCTCCAGAAGGTCGTCGACCATGCGCTGTTGAGCGCGTCGAGCGACCCGTGGCGCGCTCTCAGCCACTGCCGGAAGTCGGCGGCCGAGACGTCGCAGTGGCAGTGCTGCAGGTGGCAGCCGTACTCGTTGTTGATGTGCCACAGCGCGAGCGCCGGGTGGTCGCCGTAGCGGCGCGCAAGCTGCTCGACGAAGGCGCGCGACCTGTCGCGGTAGACCGGCGAGCTGGGGCAGTACTGCTGGCGCGAGCCGACCGACAGGCGCACGCCGTCCTCGGTCACCGGCAGCGACTCGGGGTGCAGCCGCGCCAGCCACGGCGGCGGCGAGGCGGTCCCGGTCGCGAGCGAGACGGCGATCCCGGCCTCGTGCAGCAGGTCCATCACGCGGTCCATCCACGTGAAGTCGAAGCGGCCGGGCTCGGGCTCGACGGTCGCCCAGGAGAAGATCCCGAGCGTCACGATCGTGACGCCGGCCTCGCGCATCAGCGCGATGTCCTCCTCCCATACGGCCGGGTCCCACTGCTCGGGGTTGTAGTCGGCGCCGTAGCCGATGCCGGCCAGGCGAGCGCGCAGCGCGTCGATCATCGAGGTCATCCCTTCACGCTCCCCGCGGTCAGCCCGCCGCGCCAGAAGCGCTGCAGCACGACCATCGCGCCGCACAGCAGGATCACCGAGACGGCCGCGCCGGTGATCACCAGCTCGTAGTAGCCGGGGTCACGGTAGGTCTGCGAGTTCCACTGCGTCAGGCCAAGCGTGATCGGAAACAGCTTCTGGTTGGAGAGCATTACGAGGGGCAGGAAGTAGTTGTTCCAGATCGCGATGAACTGGAAGAGGAAGACGGTCACCAGCGCAGGCGTCATCGTGCGCGCGACGACCGAGAAGAAGATCCGCAGCTCGCCTGCGCCGTCCAGCCGCGCCGCTTCCAGCAGCTCGTCGGGGACCGACTCGCTTGCGTAGATGCGGCAGAGGTAGACGCCGAAGGGGCTGACGATCGAGGGCAGCAGCACCGCCCAGTAGGTGTTCGTCAGGCCGATGTCGCTGAACAGCAGGTAGAGCGGCAGCGAGACGACGGTCGTCGGCACGAGGACGCCGCCGAGCACGACGGAGAAGACGAGCTCCCGTCCTCTGAAGGGGAACTTCGCGAGGCCGTAGCCCGCCGCCGCGGCGAGCACGGTCGCGACGAGCGCGCCGACGCCGGAGTAGATCAACGAGTTCAGCATCCAGCGCGGGAAGATCGCGCCCTGCGCGCTGAACAGGTGGTTGATGTTGCCGATCGGGTCGGGGTGGCTGAACCACAGCCCGAAGGAGCCGAACAGGTCGCTCGTGTTCTTCGTCGCGGCGATCAGCACCCAGACGACTGGGAGCAGGAAGTACAGCGCGAAGGCGACGAGGAAGGCGGTCGCGATCAGCTTGCCGCTGTCGATCCGTCTCACCATGCGCGCCGGCCCTTCCGGTTGACGATCCGCAAAAAGCCGAAGCTGAGGACGAACGCGATCAGCGCGACGATCACCGCTTGCGCGGCCGCCAACGAGTAGTTGTCGTTAGAGAAGGCCTGGTTGTAGGCGCTGAGGTTCGGCGTGTAATTGGAGTTGATCGCCGTCGTGAGCGGCTTGAGCACAAGCGGCTCGGCGAACAGTTGCAGCGTGCCGATGATCGTGAAGACCGTCGACAGGATGATCGCGGGGCGCAGCAGCGGCAGCTTGATGTGCCACGCGATCCGCCACGGCCCGGCACCGTCGACGCGCGCAGCCTCATAGAGGTCGCCGGGGATCCCCTGCAGCGCGGCGATCAGGATCAGCATGTTGTAGCCCGCGAACTCCCAGGTCACGATGTTCACAATTGAGCCGAGGATCGAGCTTGAGCTGAGGAAGTCGGCGTGCACCCCGACGTGGCCGAGGACGTCGACGATCGGGCTGGTCGCCGGCACGTAGAGGAAGCCCCACAGCAGCGAGGCGATCACCCCTGGGACGCCGTAGGGGAGGAAGTACGAGACGCGGAAGAAGCGCGTGAAATACGTCCGGCCCGACTCGAGCAGCAGTGCGAGCACGGTCGCGGCGAAGATCATGATCGGGACCTGGATCACGCCGAAGACCAGCACCCGCCCGATCGAGGAGCGGAAGTCGCTCGAGGAGAGCGCGTCGCCGTAGTTGTCGAGGCCGACGAACGAGCGCGTCGGCGCCGTCAGCCCCAGCCCGCTGCTCGTCGTCTTGAACAGCGACTGGTAGACCGCGTACCCGATCGGGACGAGGAAGAACAGTGCGAAGGCGATCCCGAAGGGCGCCACGAACCAGAGCGCCGGGCTGACGCGGCGGCGCCGGCGCAGGCGCGGGGCCTCCGCCGGCTCGGCGGTCTGGTCGACCACGGCCGCGCTCATCTCAGCCTCCGGCGACCGACAGGCCCTTGGCCTTCAGCTGCGACACGGACTGCTGCTGGATCGTGTTGACCGCATCGGGGATCGACCCGCCGGTGACGGCCTTCTTGAGCTGGTCGGTGACCGTCGCGTAGAGCTCGTCGGTCGTCGGCGGCCACGCCCAGTCGACGTCGACGCCGGCGTCGGCTCTCGCGAACGTGTCCCAGATGTTCTGGCCGCCGTAGAACTTGAAGACGGTCGGGTCGTCCTGCAGCGATCTGACGTGCGACGGGTCGGCGATCGCCGGCCAGCCGTAGCCGTCGGTCAGCAGCGAGTTGACCGAGTCGAGGTTGCTGTTGAGCCAGACGGCGAACTCGGTCGCCTGCTCGGGGTGGTCGGTCCCTCTGAGGATCGCCGAGGCCGAGCCGCCGGCCCAGCTGGCGGAGACCGTTCTGCCGTCGTTGGCCCACTGCGGCAGGTCGGCGACTCGCCACTTGCCGGCGGTTCTCGGGGCGCCCTGGCGCAGCAGCGCGTCGCCCCACGAGGCGCCGATCCAGCCGACGATGCTGCCGGTCTGCAGGTCCTTGAACCAGCCGGTCGACATGTCGGGCTCGGTCTGGACGAGTCTTCTGGAGACGAGGCCCTGCCAGTAATTGGCCATTCTCATCGTGTCCGAGTTGTTCACCGTGACGTCCCAGGCGTCGTCTCTGGGGGTGAACCACTGCTGGCCGGCCTGCTGGGCGAGGCCGAGGAACATCGGCGCCTGCGTCGGCGGGAAGGTGACGATGCTCGAGCCTCTTGCTCTGATCTTCGCCGCGTCGGCGGCGAAGTCGGCCCACGTTCTCGGCGCCGTCAGGCCCCATCTGTCGAACAGGTCCTTGCGGTAGTAGAAGGCCATCGGCCCCGACGCCTGCGGGATGCCGTAGACCTTGCCGCCGAAGACGCCCTGCTTCCACTGCCATGGGACGAACTTCGACTCGCTGTCCTGCGCGTACTGCGTCACGTCCTGCAGCGCGCCGGCGACGAGGAAGGCCGGCATCTCGTCGTAGCCGACCTGCGCGACGTCGGGCGCGTTGCCCGCGCGCACGGCGGCGAGCAGCTTCGCGTAGCCGCCGTCGGGGCCCGCGGTCATGTCGTCGAGCGTGACGTGGACGTCGCTGTGGGCTCTGTTGAAGAGGTCGACGGCGTTTCTGATGTTGGGGACCCACGAGGCGAAGTGCAGCTCGACCGGCTGGCCGCCGGACGAGGCCGTCGTCGAGGGGGCGGCGCTACTCGCGTCGCTGCCGTTACCGCTGCTGCCGCAGCCCGCGACCAGCAGGGCTCCGGTGACTGCGGCGATGCCAAGCAACGCGTGGCCGCGGTGAGCTCGATGGGCGCTTCCGACACGCATAGATGTTCTCCTCACTCCCTTGACAATGGCCGCCGCGATTGACGGTGGCGGCGTGGCGAGGAGAGTAATAGTATTTGATGCCTAATGACAACTGGCGCGATGAAACCACGCCCGGAGGGGAGCGTGGCGCTCGTGACCGGTGCCGCTCGCGGCATCGGAGCGGCGTCCGCACGCCGCCTCGCGCTCGAGGGCGCAACAGTCGTGTTGACTGACGTCGACGCTGACGCCGGCGTTGCGACGGCCGCCGCGCTCGCCGCCGAAGGGCTGTCCGTCTCCTTCCAGCCGCTCGACGTCAGCGACCCAGCGCAGTGGGCGCGCGTCGCCGGCAGCCTCGAGCGGCTCGACGTGCTCGTCTCCAACGCCGCGTATAGCCGTCTCGCGCCGGCGCACGAGCTGGTCGACGCCGAGTGGGAGCGCCAGATCGGCGTCTCGCTGTCGGGCGCCTTCTACGGCGTGCGGGCGACGGTCGAGCTGCTCGCCGAGCGCGAGGGCGCGATCGTGATCTGCTCGTCGGTCCACGCGCTCGTCGGCCTGCGCGGCGTGCCCGCGTACGCCGCCGCGAAGGGCGGGCTGACCGCGATGACGCGGCAGCTCGCCGTCGAGTACGGCCCGCAGGTGCGGGTCAACGCTGTCCTGCCGGGCCCCGTCCTGACCGCGGCGTGGGACGCGATATCTGAGGCCGACCGCCAGCGGTCGGCCGCCGAGACGGCCGTCGGCCGCATGGGCCGGCCCGAGGAGGTCGCCGCTGCTGTCGCCTTCCTCTCCTCATCCGACGCATCATTCATCACTGGCGCGAGCCTCGTCGTTGACGGCGGGTGGAACGTGTACAAGAACTCCGCCTGACCTGAGAGGAGACTGGTGAGCGAGAGAACTGTCCTGCCGCGCCCGCTGTCGATGGACCAGCCGATCCGCGGGCTGCACGGCCAAGCCGTCCAGCAGCTTGGCCGCGAGATCATCGCCGGGCGTCGCGCGCCCGGCGAGCTGCTCGACCCCGAGCAGCTCGAAACGGAGCTTGGCGTCAGCCGCACCGTCGTGCGCGAGGCGCTGCGCGTGCTGACCGCGAAGGGCCTGCTCGCCGCTCGTCCGAAGGTCGGCACGCACGTGCGCGAGCGTTCGGAGTGGCGGATGCTCGACCCCGACGTGCTGCGCTGGCGCTACGAGACGGCGACCGACTTCGCCTTCCTTGACAGCCTTGCGGAGGTGCGCCAGATCATCGAGCCGGCCGGCGCGGCGCTGGCGGCGCAGCGGCGCACCGACGCCGACCTGGCGACGCTGCGCGAGGCGCTGTCGGAGATGGAGCGCGCGCACGCGGCGCGCGACGCCGAGGCGGCGACCGCCTCCGACCTCGTCTTTCACCGCGCACTGCTCGCCGCGGGCCACAACGAGCTGTTGGAGCAGATGGAGATGGTGATCGCCGCCGGGCTGCGTGTGCGTGACCGGCTCGTCCACGAGCGTCCTGACTGGGACGACGCGACGCCCGACCACGCCGCCGTGCTCGAGGCGGTGCAGGCGCGCGACGCCGATCGCGCGCGCGAACGGATGGAGGCGCTGCTCGAGCGCGGCGTCCGCGACGCCAAGGCTGCCAGGGCCGCGCACGAGGCATCACAGGTGACACCCGCATGAGAATCACGTCGTTGGAGACCTTCCTCGTCCCGCCGCGCTGGCTGTTCCTGCGCATCGAGACCGACGAGGGGGTCGTCGGCTGGGGCGAGCCGGTCGTCGAAGGACGGGCCGCCACCGTCCAGGCGGCGATCGAGGAGCTCTCCGAGCTGTTGGTCGGCAGCGACCCGCTGCGGATCGAAGACCACTGGCAGGTGCTGACGAAGGCCGGCTTCTACCGCGGCGGGGCGATCCTCGCGAGCGCGGTCGCCGGGATCGACCAGGCGCTGTGGGACATCGCCGGCAAGGTCCGTGGCGTGCCCGTCCACGAGCTGCTCGGTGGGCCGGTGCGCGAGCGCGTGCGGGTCTACACGTGGATCGGCGGCGACGAGCCGGGCGAGATCGCCGAGGCCGCCGCCGCGCAGCGCGCCGTCGGCATGACCGCGGTGAAGATGAACGGCAGCGGGCGCCTGCGGCTGATCGACACGCCGAGCAAGACGCAGGCCGCCGTCGACCGCGCCGCCGCGGCTCGCGGGGCGCTCGGCCCCGACGCCGACGTCGCGATCGACTTCCACGGGCGCGTCTCGACCGCGATGGCGGCGCGCCTGCTGCCGCAGCTGGAGCCGTTCTGCCCGCTGTTCGTCGAGGAGCCGGTGCTGCCCGAGCACACCGGCGCGCTGCGGCGGCTGGCAGCCTGCTCGTCAGTTCCGCTCGCGGTCGGCGAGCGGCTCTACTCGCGCAGCGACTTCCGCCCGCTGCTGGACAGCGGGATCGCGGTCGTGCAGCCGGACGTGTCGCATGCCGGCGGCATCTCGGAGGTGCGCCGGATCGCCGCGCTCGCGGAGACGTGGGACCTCGCGCTGGCGCCGCACTGCCCGCTCGGGCCGATCGCGCTCGCCGCCTCGCTGCAGGTCGACTTCGTCGCGCCGAACTTTTTGATCCAGGAGGCGTCGCTCGGGATGCACTACAACGGCGGCGTCGAGCTGCTCGAGTACCTCGCCGACACGAGCGTCTTCGACGTGGTCGAGGGCCACATGGCGCGCCCGCTCGGGCCTGGCCTGGGAATCGAGATCGACGAGCGCGCCGTGCGCGAGGCCTCCGAGCGCGGCCACCGCTGGCGCAACCCGTTGTGGCGGCACGAGGATGGAGCGCTGGCGGAATGGTGAGCCTGGGGGAGAGCCTCAGCGCGGCGCTCGACGCCGTGCCGGCGGTCGCGATCGTGCGGGCGCAGTCGGCGGAGCTTCTGCCGGCGATCGTCGACGTGCTCGCCGGCGCGGGGGTTCGGGCGGTCGAGCTGCCGCTGACGACGCCGGGCGCGCTGGAGGCGATCAACGACTCCGTTGAACTGCAGCGGTCCTCCGATGCGCTGGTCGGTGCTGGCACCGTCCTCGACGCCGCCGACGCGCGCGCCGCGATCGACGCCGGCGCGCAGTTCCTTGTCACGCCTGTCGTCGCGCCCGACGCGATCGCTGCGGCTGCAGAGCGCGGCGTGCCGGTGCTGTGCGGCGCGATGACGCCGACCGAGATTCTCGCCGCGTACCGGGGCGGGGCGTGGGCGGTGAAGGTCTTCCCGGCCTCGCTTGGAGGTCAGAGCTTCGTCAAGGCGGTCCGCGAGCCGCTCCCGCAGATCCCGCTCGTCCCGACCGGCGGCGTCTCGATCGACGCCGCGGCCGAGTGGATGGCGCTCGGCGTCCGCGCCGTCGCCCTCGGCTCGCCCCTGGTCGGCGACGCCATCAGAGGCGGCTCGCTCGACGAGCTGGCCGAGCGCGCGCGGCAGCTTGTGGCGAACCTGTCGGCGGCGGGATGAGCGCGGGGGCGCGGGGGCGGGTTGTGACCGTGGGCGAGACGCTTGGGCTGTTGCGTGCGCCGACCGTTGGGCCGCTGCGGGCGATGCGTTCGTTGGACCTCGGGGTCGCGGGGGCGGAGTCGAACGTCGCGATCGGGGTTTCTCGGCTCGGCCATCCGGCAAGCTGGCATGGCTGCGTCGGCGACGACGAGCTCGGGCGGCTGGTCGTCACCGCGCTGCGCGGCGAGGGCGTTGACGTCAACGCGCGCGTTGTCGACGACCTGCCGACCGCGCTGATGCTGCGCGAGCACCGTACCTCCGACGTCACGCATGTCAGCTACTACCGCGGCGGCCTCGCGGGCTCGCAGCTCGACGCGTCCGACGTCGAAAACCTCGCGCTGCGCCCCGGCGACATCCTCCACGTCACCGGCATCATGCCGGCGCTCGGCGCCGGCCCGCTCGCAGCGGTCCGCCGGGCGGTCGAGCGGGCGCGGGCGGTCGGCGCGCGCGTCAGCTTCGACGTCAACCACCGCGCCGCGCTCTGGAGCGCGAGCGAGGCGTCCGCCCCGCTGCGCTCGCTCGCGGCGAGCGCCGACATCCTCTTCGCCGGCCCGGAGGAGCTGAGCCTGTTGGTCGGGCCAAGCGCTGGGTCGCCAGCACCCAACGGCGAGCCTGACGACCACGAGCGAGCGATCGAGGCGGCCCAGGCGCTCGGGCCCAGCGAGGTCGTGCTGAAGCTCGGCGCGGCGGGGGCGAAGGCGCGGGCCGGGGTGGAGGGGGCGATGGCCCGGCCGCCGAAGGTCGTCGCGGTCGACCCGATCGGCGCGGGCGACGCCTTCGTCGCCGGGTATCTCTCAGGAGTGCTCGACAGCCTCCCGCTTGCCGATCGCCTTCGCCGCGCCTGTGCCGTCGGCGCCTTCGCCGTCACCGCCCACGGCGACTGGGAGTCGCTCCCCCGCCGCGACGAGCTCGCGCTGCTCGACTACGAGCCCGGGACGACGCTGCGATGAGTACGGCGCACGACGCCATGCTGCGCGCACCGCGCCCGCCGCGCGACCACTCCCCGACGCA
Source organism: Conexibacter sp. (assembly GCA_036499225.1). GTDB lineage: Bacteria > Actinomycetota > Thermoleophilia > Solirubrobacterales > Solirubrobacteraceae > Conexibacter. Next base: position 7,106 of record DASYEC010000028.1, on the reverse strand, counting down.
TTCGCCGCTCGCCGGCGCGCCCACCGAGACCGACAGGTCGATCGCATGAGGCCAGTCGAGCAGCTGACCGCCGAGCCGCTCGACAGCCCGCTCGAGCCGATGGAGCTCGGCGAGGGCCCGCTGTGGCTCGGGGGCGAGCGGGTGAGCTGGGTCGACATCAGCGCCGGGCGGGTCTTCGACGGGCGGGTTGCGGAGCAGGCGGTTCAGCTTGCGGCGGTCCACGAGGTCGGCGGCGACGTCGGCGCGGCGATCCCGCTGCCCGACGGTGCGGGCTGGATCCTCGCGGCCGATCAGGGCTTCGCTCGCCTCGCCCTTGATGGGACCGCGACACAACTGGCACAGCCCGAGCTGGCGCTGCATGGCAGATCGGTCCGCATGAACGACGCGAAGGCCGACCCGCGCGGGCGCCTGTGGGCCGGCTCGAAGGCGCACGACGACACGCCCGGCGCCGGCACGCTCTGGCGCGTCGACCTCGACGGCGACGTCACCGCCGTGAGAAGCGGCTTCACGATCACGAACGGGATCGGCTGGTCGCCGGACGGCGCCACGATGTACGTGATCGACTCGGTTCCTGGCGTCGTCTGGTCGCACCCGTACGACCTCGACAGCGGCGGCATCGGCAGAGCGAGCGCGCTGATCGACGCGGGCTGGCCGCCCGGAGCTGCGCCTGACGGCCTGTGCGTCGACGACGACGGCGCGCTGTGGATCGCCTGCTGGGGCGGCGGCGTCGTCCAGCGCCACGCGCCCGACGGCCGCCTGCTCGCGCGCGTCGCCGTCGCCGCCGGCCAGCCGTCGAGCTGCTGCCTCGCCGGCGACACGCTGCTGATCACGACCGCCGCGATGAGCCTCGACCCCCGCCAGCCTGGCGACGGCCGCCTCTTCGCCTGCCACGTCGGCGCCGGCGTCGGCGCCCCGGCAGCAACGCCCTTCCGCGGCGCGCTGCCGGAGGCGTAGCTCCGCTACTCCACCACCGCCGCTTCGAACAGCCCGTCGATCTCCGCCAGCGTCTCGTCGCTGAGCTTCACGCCCGAGGCGGCAACGTTCGCGTTGACTTGCTCGGGGCGCGTGGCGCCCGTGATCGCCGAGGCGACGTTGTCGTCGCGCAGGACCCAGGCGAGCGCGAGCTGGGCGGTGCTCAGCCCAAGGCCGTCGGCGATCGTGCCGAGCTGCTGGACGGCCTCGAGCACCTCGTCGCGCATGAACGCCGAGGCGCCGAGGAAGCGGCCCATCTGCTCGCTGGCGGCGCGCGTGCCCTCCGGCACCGGCTCGCCGGGCTTGTACTTGCCGGTCAGCACGCCCTGCGCGAGCGGCGACCAGACCACCTGCGAGACCTGTTGCTCGCGCGAGGTCGCCAGCACGCCGTTCGTTTCCGGGGCGCGGTACAGCAACGAGTACTGCGGCTGGGAGGAGACGAACGGAACGACGCCGGGGATCGCGCGCGCCGCCTCGATCTGCTCGGCAGTCCACTCCGAGAAGCCGACGTAACGGACCTTGCCGGAGTCGACGACCTCGGTCAGCGCCGCCATCGTCTCCTCAAGCGGCGTCTCCTCGTCGTAACGGTGACACTGGTAGAGGTCGACGTAATCGACCTTCAGGCGGCGCAGCGAGGCGTCGAGCTGCTTGTGGACCTGCTCGCGCGAGAGGCCGTGGTCGCCGTCGGGCATCTGAAAGTAGAGCTTGGTCGCGAGGACATAGTCCGCGCGCGGGTAATCGGCGAGGATCTCGCCCCACGCCTCCTCGGCGGCGCCGCCGCCGTAGACGTTGGCGGTGTCGAAAAAGGTGATTCCGGCGTCGAACGCCGCTTTGGTGCACGCGGCGGTCTGGTCGCGCGTGACGCCGCCGGCGTAGGTCAGCCAGGAGCCGAGCCCGATCGTCGACACCTTCAGCTCGCTAGAGCCGATCTGGCGGTACTCCATTTGTTGCTCCCTCGGTGGGGTGGTGGGGATCCGCCGCGAGCGTTGCAGCGGATGAGAGGCGGGAGCTAGCGTACCCGCGCCGAGGCGAGCTACGCAGGGTGTCCGGGGGCGATCCTGCGCGCTCGGTGGAAGCGCATCGGGCTCGCGCTGCGCTTGGCGGCGCCCTGGATCGGCTGCAGCAGGAAGCCGACGTGGTCGCCGAGGCCGACGCGGTCGACGACGCGGCCGGCGAACCATGTGTCAAGGCGGGCGAGCTGCGGCGCGCCGCCCGGGCCGCGGTGCCACTCGACCTCGGCGAACTTGTCGACGGTGTCGCCGGTGCTGCCGCCGAACAGCTCCGCGAGGTCGGCCGCGTCCTCGGGCACGAAGTGGACGAGCAGCGTCTCGGCCGCCGAGGCGATCCGGAAGGTGTGGTTCGCCCGCGAGATGCATGCGAGGAAGCGGGGCGGGTGGATCGAGGTCTGCGTCGCGAAGCCGACGAGGCAGCCGGCCTGCTCGCCGACGGCGGAGGCGGTGACGATCAGCATCGGCGCGTCCAGCTCGGCCATCAGGCTGGCGAAGGTCGTCTCGATCGATCCCATCTCGCCAGGTGATACCCCCGTGCCCGTCGAATAGCGATCCGCGATGGCGGCCAGGCCCGAACGTCCGGTTGTTCCGGATCCGCACACCGACTGGATGGACGTGCGCAGCAGACGCTGGGCGCACCGCTTCGAGGTCCCGCTGCTGATCGCGGCGCTGCTGGTGATCCCGATGCTGGTGATCGACCAGTCCGACCTCGGCGGCCCGTGGACGGCGGTCGAGGTCGTGCTCGACTGGGGCACGTGGCTCGTCTTCGTCGCCGAGATCGTCGTGATGCTGGCGCTCGTGCACGACCGCAAGCGGTGGCTGCGCGAGCACCTGATCGACGTCGCGGTGACGATCTTCAGCCCGCCGCTGCTGCCGAGCAGCCTCGCGGCGGCGCGCCTGCTGCGGCTGCTGCGCGTGCTGCGGCTGTACCGGCTGGCGCCGCTGATGCGCAGATTCTTCTCGCTCTCGACGGTCCGCTACGCGGCCGTGCTGGCGTTCCTCGTGCTGCTCGGCGGCGGCAGCGCCTTCGCCGCGGTCGAGCACCGCGCAAACGAGTGGGACGGCGTCTGGTGGGCGATCGAGACGATGACGACCGTCGGCTACGGCGACATCTACCCGAGAACGGTCGCCGGCAGAGTGATCGGGATCGTCGTGATGACGGTCGGGATCGGCTTTGGCACGCTGCTGATCGGCGCGATCGCCGAGCGCTTCGTCGCGCACGAGGTCGACAGCGACCTCGTGGTGACCGAGGAAGGGCTTCAGCAGGAGCTGAGAGAGGTCGCCGCCCGCCTCGCGCGGATCGAGGCGGCGCTGGGCGCGAAGGCCGGCGGATAGAGAGCCAGACCTGGCGCACGCAGACCGGCGGATAGAGCTACGCGCGAAGACTCTCTATCCTGGCCGGTCGCCATGGCTATCCGATCAGATCTCCGCAACGTTGCAATCGTCGCCCACGTCGACCACGGGAAGACGACGCTCGTCGACGGCCTGCTGTGGCAGTCGGGAGCGTTCCGCGCCAACCAGGACGTCGCCGAGCGCGTCATGGACTCGATGGACCTCGAGCGCGAGAAGGGCATCACGATCCTCGCGAAGAACACCGCCGTCCAGTACGGCGATGTGAAGGTCAACATCATCGACACCCCGGGCCACGCCGACTTCGGCGGCGAGGTCGAGCGCGGGCTGACGATGGTCGACGGGGTGCTGCTGCTCGTCGACTCCTCCGAGGGCCCGCTGCCGCAGACCCGCTTCGTGCTGCGCAAGGCGCTGCAGGCGAAGCTGCCGGTGATCCTCGTGATCAACAAGGTCGACCGCCCGGACGCCCGCATCAGAGAGGTCGTCGACGAGGTCTACGAGCTGTTCCTCGACCTCGACGCCGACGAGACGCAGATCGAGTTCCCGATCGTCTACACGAACGCGAAGGACGGCTGGGCGTCCGTCGACTTCGACCCCGAGAACCCGGTCGACGGCACCGACCTGAGACCGCTGATGGACCTCGTCCTCGAGCACATCCCCGCGCCGAGATACGACGAGGACCACCCGCTCCAGGCGCTCGTGACGAACCTTGACGCGTCGCCCTACCTCGGCCGCATCGCGCTCGCGCGCGTGCGCCACGGCGTGATCAGAAAGGGCCAGCAGATCGCCTGGTGCCGCACTGACGGCTCGATCGAGAGAGTCAGAGTGGCGGAGCTGTTCATCACCGAGGCGCTTGAGCGCGTCGAGGCGAGCGAGGCTGGGCCGGGGGAGATCATCGCCATCGCCGGCCTTGCCGAGGTGACGATTGGCGAGACGCTCGCCGACCCCGAGGACCCGCGCCCGCTGCCGGTGATCCACGTCGACGACCCGTCGCTGTCGGTGACGATCGGCGTCAACAACTCGCCGCTCGCCGCGACGGAGAAGGGCACGAAGGTGACGGCCCGGCTGATAAAGGGCCGCCTCGACGCCGAGCTGGTCGGCAACGTCTCGCTGCGCGTGCTGAACACCGAGCGGCCGGACACGTGGGAGGTCCAGGGCCGTGGCGAGCTGCAGCTGGCGGTGCTCGTCGAGCTGATGCGGCGCGAGGGCTACGAGCTGACCGTCGGCAAGCCGCAGGTCGTCACGAAGGAGGTCGACGGCAAGCTCTGCGAGCCGATGGAGCGGATGACGATCGACATCCCCGAGGACTACGTCGGCGTCGTCACCCAGCTGCTGGCGCTGCGCAGAGGCCGCATGGAGCAGATGATCAACCACGGCACCGGCTGGGTCCGGATGGACTACATCGTGCCGGCGCGCGGCCTGATCGGCTTCCGCACCGAGTTCCTGACCGAGACGCGCGGCACCGGGATCATCAACCACGTCTTCGACGGCTGGGAGCCGTGGCACGGCGAGATCCGCACCCGCCCGTCGGGCTCGCTCGTCGCCGACCGCTCGGGCAGAGTCGCCTCCTTCGCGCTCTTCACCTTGCAGGAGCGCGGGATCCTCTTCGTCGGGCCGGGCACCGAGGTCTACGAGGGCATGATCGTCGGCGAGAACGCGCGTGCCGAGGACCTCGACGTCAACGCCGTGCGCGAGAAGAAGCTCAACAACATCCGCTCCTCGACCGCCGACGAGCTCGAGCGCCTGGTCCCGCCGAAGATCCTCTCGCTCGACGCCGCGCTCGAGTTCGTGCGCGAGGACGAGTGCGTCGAGGTGACCCCGGGCGCCGTGCGCCTGCGCAAGGTCTACCTCGACCAGACGACCCGCCAAAAGATGGCCCGCGGGCGCGCGCGGGACCGGTTGGGCGCGGAGTAGCTGGCAGGCGCCGCTCGCTTGGGCGGGCGGCGCTCGAGGGGGCGGCTGCTCGCGCTGGCGGCGTTGCGCGTTACGAGGTTGCGCTTCGCGCGGCGTGCCGCGCGCGTTCAGCTGCCGACGATCCCGTCGAGCCGCTCGGCGCAGAGCAGGAGGGCCTGCTCCTGCGCCGCGAAGATCGCCGCGAGGGCGGCTCTGCGGGTCTCGACCGGCGCGTCGGGCGAGGGCGAGGGCGCGTGGTCGAGCAGCGCCTCGACCTCGCGGCGCAGCTCGGGCCCGTCGACCGCCTCGGCGAGCTGGGCGAGCAGCCCGTCGCGGACGTGCGCGCCGTCGGCGAAGGCGGCGAGTGCGGTGTCCTGCGACAGCGGCGCGCCGCGCCCGAAGACGCGGCCGTGCAGGACGGCGGCGTTGGCGTGGCTTTGCTCGCGCTGCGCGGCGGCGATTCTCGGCCCGATCCCGACCGCGTCGGCAAGCAGCTCGATCCCCTGCGCGAGCGGCGTCGCGTCGAGCGGCAGCAGCGCCCGCAGGTCCTCAGGCAGTCTCGCCATCCATTCGTCCCGTTGCGCGCGCGCGTCGACGAACAGCTGGCGGAGCCGCGCGGCCCAGCCCGGCGTGGGGGAGTCCATCAGGTGAGGGTAGAGCGGGCGCAGAGTGCGGCCTGTGGCGGTTTTGGCTGCTGCCGGGTGCGCCCGGCACGGTTGCTCTGATCGTCGGGCCGTGCGAGCACCCGACGGTTCGGCGCGTCAGCGGCTGCGCGATTACGCCGTGGCGCGGCCGCGTGGGCGGTCGCGGCCGGTCTCGACCGAGCGGATGTGGTGGGCGATCGAGCCGATCACCTCGGGCCAGTCCTGCGCGGGGAGGTCGTGGCCCATGCCGCGGACGATGTGCAGCTCGGCGCCGGGGATGGCGCGGGCGGTCGCCCTCCCGCCGGAGAGGTTGACGAGCCGGTCGCTGTCGCCGTGGATCACGAGCGTGGGGGCGGAGATCGTGCGCAGCTGGCGCGTGCGGTCGCCCGAGGCGAGGATCGCGGCCAGCTGGCGGGCGGTGCCACGCGGGTCGGAGTTGCGCTCGAAGCTGCGGCGAGAGATCTCGACGAAGAGCGGGTCGTCGCCAGGCAGGCCGGGGGATCCGATCGTCTTGTGCACGGCGATCTGGCGGGCGAGGTAGGCGTCGAGCTCGGGCGGCGGCGCTCTGCCGAGCAGTATCGGATAGCTCTTGAGCGCGGGCTGCCCGCTCCAGCGACTGCCGGTGTTCGACATGATCGAGGTGAGCGAGCGGACGCGGCGCGGATGCTCGGCCGCGACGGTTTGGGCGATCATCCCGCCCATCGAGGCGCCGACGACGTGGACGGTGTCGAGCCCGAGCGCGTCGATCAGCCCAGCGGTGTCGCGGGCCATGTCGGTCAGCTTGTACTGCCGCGGGTCAAAGCGCCGGCGCATCAGCTGTCGCAACGTTGGCAGCGGCACGTCGGAGCAGAAGGTCGAGAGCCCGCTGTCGCGGTTGTCGAAGCGGATGACGGAGAAGCCCCGGCTCGTGAGCTGCTCGACGAACGTCTCGTGCCAGCGGACCATCTGCATCCCCAGGCCCATGATCAGCAGGACCGGCGGATCGCTCGGGTCCCCGAACGTCTCCGCGCAGATCGTCACGCCCCGCCCAACCTCGTACATCGTCTCTGCCATCAGACGACCCTATCGGCGGCGCGACGCCTTGCGCAAAGGGTTGGGCGCGGTCATGCACGACCCACAAAGGCGCGTTCGCCCCCGTGCTGGTAGATTCTCGTATCCCTTGGTGGGTGTAGCTCAGTTGGTAGAGCTCCTGGTTGTGGTCCAGGCGGTCGTGGGTTCGAGTCCCATCACTCACCCT